>JAQYPV010000001.1 GCA_028726605.1 Peptoniphilaceae bacterium
CCCGACGCAGTGTTGCCACAACCGGCCTCAGTCGCGGAGATCACGCCTCAATCCCGCGCCCGAAACAGAGCGATGGCCTCTTCGTAGTGCTTCTGCATCGCTTCTGTGGCCACCGCCGAGACGGCATCGAAAAAGACCCGATCTCCGCCATTTTCCACGTGGCGGCGCACCGCTTCACCGCCGTCCTGGTTGACATAGGTGTAATAGTTGATCTTGCAGATGCCATTTTGAATGGCCGTGCGGTAATCTTCCGGCTTCACACCGGAGCCGCCGTGCATGACCAAGGGGATGCCCACCGCATCGCGAATGCGGGCGACGCGCGGCAAGTCCAACTTGGGTTCACTGAGATAGACGCCGTGCACCGTGCCAAAGGCAATGGCGAGACAGTCCACCTGCGTCTGTTCCACAAACGCCTTTGCAAGCGCCGGATCTGTGTAAATGGCGTCGAGGTCCTCGTGCTCCTCTTCCGCGTCCGCCACCGCGCCCTTCGCCGCGCCGATGGACGAATTGAACACGTGTCCGAGTTCCGCCTCCACCGTCACCCCCACCGAGTGCGCGAGCTTTACGATTTCTTGCGTCCGCGCCACATTCTCGTCGAACGGCAGGGCCGACGCGTCCACCATGACCGACGTAAAGCCCAGACGAATGGCCTCCACAAAGCGTGCGTACGTTGTCCCGTGGTCCAGGTGCACCGCCACCGGCACCCGCGCCCGACGCGCGTAGTCCAGCATGATCGGCCCGATCTCGGCGAGTGGAATCCACTGCTCATGGGCCTCCGCGTACTCCAAAATGACCGGGGCATCGAGCGCTTCCGCTGCGGCCACCGCCGCGCGGATGTTCTCGAGCGTGGCGCAGTTAAACCCGCCGACAGCATAACGCCCCTTCTTCGCCTCTGCGAGCAGAGACTGCATCGTCACCAGCATAAGATCTCCCTTCCCGCGCTACGCATCCAAATCCTTTAGCCGCGCATAGAGCGTGCGGTAGCGTGCGTAGCCTTTTTCGTAGTTCTCAACCGCCTCGGCCTGCGGTTCAAAGCGCACTCCGTCTTGTGGCAGCGCCTTTGCCATGTCGTCCAAGCTCTCCGCCCCGACACCGGAACGCGCCAGCATCGCCGCGCCGAGCGAAGGACCCGTCTCGCCTTCGCGACGCTGAATGGGCAATTGAATCACATTCGCCAGAATTTGGCACCACAGCGCACTCTGCGCCCCGCCGCCCACGATGTTCGCTTCCTCTACGACCACGCCCATCTCCTGTGCGAGCCGCAGAGAGTCGCGCAGCGAATACGCCACGCCTTCGAGAACCGCTCGCGTCAAGTCACGGCGTGTGGTCTGGGTGGATAAGCCGAAGAACGCGCCCCGTACCGCTTCGTCGTTGTAGGGCGAGCGCTCGCCCATCAGATAAGGCGCAAACAGGACTGAATTTGTACCATCGAGGTTCACATCGCCTTGTTCTGCCTCATAGTCGTCACTTTGAAGCACGTCTTCCATCCACCACTTGAGCGATGCCGCGGCGCTCAGCGTGACGCCCATCAAGTGATACTGTCCCGACGCGTGCGCGAAGGAATGCAGTCCTTCACTCTCGGGCAAATGAAACGACGCCGTCGGCAAAAAGAGCGTCCCGCTCGTGCCCACGGAGAGATTACACGACCCTTCGTGTAACACGCCCACAGAGACCGCCGCGCCGGCGTTATCCCCTGCCCCTGCGACCACCGCGCAAGATTGGAAATAGGGGCGGATCTCTTCCGACAAGACCGTAACGTCAACCGCCCCGACGACGTCGTCACTCTCGTGCAACGTCGGCAGCCACGCTTCGTTCACATGGCACAACCGACAGAGCGCCGTCGACCACTGCTTGGGGCCACACTGCAAGAGTAGCGTCCCGGACGCATCCGAATAATCCGTGGAAAACTGCCCCGTCAGGCGATACACCAGGTAGTCTTTGGGCAACAGGATGTGTTCAATTCTCTGATAGAGATCCGGCTCATGGCGCCGCATCCACATCAACTTAGGGAGCGTAAAGCCGGCAAAGGCGATGTTGCCGGTTTCACGCCGCAAAAGATCGCGGCCGATGGTCTCATTGAGTTCCCGCGTCTCTTGATCCGTGCGCGTGTCATTCCACAAGATGGCGGGGCGCAGCACTTGCCCCGCTTCATCCAGCGCCACCAGACCGTGCATCTGGCCGGCAATGCCCAGCGCCGTGACGTTTCGATCCGCTGCATCGAGCGTCGGATCTGTGACGAGCGCCACCAGACCCTCGCACACCGCCTGCCACCAATCCTGAGGATTCTGTTCCGCCCACCCATCGTGCGGATACGAAATGGGATAGGAACGCGACACGCTAGCCAAGATGTGCAGCGCGTCATCCATCAATATCATCTTGACCGAGCTGGTGCCCAGGTCAATGCCTAC
>JAQYPV010000002.1 GCA_028726605.1 Peptoniphilaceae bacterium
ACTCACCCGTCCGCCACTATCACATACCATCTTCCCCCTAAGGTTCCGTCGGTATGATCTCGTTCGACTTGCATGTGTTATGCACGCCGCCAGCGTTTATCCTGAGCCAGGATCAAACTCTCAAATAAAGTTTCGAGAGCCTTTGTCTTGGCTCGATTATTTAGTACATTATTGAACTCAAAGTTCATTGATTGATTCAGTTGTTAAGGTTCGTGTCACTTGAGGTGACCTGATTATTCTAGCACCTCAAAATCCATGTGTCAACACTTACTGAAAGTTTTTTCGCGGGAGCGGATTATCCTCTATAGGCCTGTGAAATGCCATTTTTTGCCTCAGATGCCCTCTCTAGACCAACGACGCCGCTGAAAAAAATACGAAATCGTGAGAATCGGCAGAGAAAAATCAAAGGGGATCTGCCAAAACAGACGCAGGAGTGCCGCGAGTATGAAGCTTGCGACATCCATCTGAATGGAGTACGAGCGCAGAGCTGAATGCTTCAGCAGTCGATACTTCGTCCGCAGGCTCCGCACGAGGAAGATCAGAGCGAGCGTGCCCACAATGGCATCCACCGAAAAGTTGACGAGGAAGTCACTGTAGAAGACAGCGCGCAAGAAGTAGAGAAAAAGAGTGCCGCTGATGATGAGCGTGATGCCACTCATCACCAGTTGCCCCTCGAGCTCTTCCCGAGATTCTTCCGATTCCTGGGAAGACTGTCCTGCTGTCTTCAACGAATCCAAACCCGAAGGGTCTTTTTTACGCCGGCTCATGCGTCAAGGCGAAAGGACTCAGCGCCGTGAATCTCTAACGCGGCGTTAAAGAAGGTCGTGAGCGCCTTGACGGCATCGACCGTATCCTGGCATCCCGCCGTCTCATAGCTCGAGTGCATGGCCAGCTGAGGCAGGCCGATGTCCACGGCGTGGACGGAGATTTGCGTGTTGGAGAGGTTGCCCAAGGTCGATCCGCCCTGCATGTTGCTGCGGTTGGCAAAATGCTGTACGGGGACACCCGCTTTCTCGCACACGCTCAAGAAGACGGCTTGACTGAACGCGTCCGACGTGTACTTCTGGTTGGCCGCCTCTTTGATGACGATGCCCTTGTTGAGGTAGGTGCGGTTTTCGTCGTCGCAGAGTTCGGGGTGGTTCGGGTGCACGGCGTGCGCGTTGTCACAGCTCACCAGGAACGACCGCGAGACGGCCTGATGGAACTCCTGCTCCGATTTGCCGAGGCCCAACGTGAGACGACGCAGGGCGTCCTTCAGGAACGTCGACATCGCGCCTTGTTTGGTGTTCGAGCCGACTTCTTCGTTGTCAAAGCACACGAATACGTTGACGCCACGGTCGTTCTCAGACGCCAGGAAGGCCTTAAGCGAGACGAAGACGCACTGTAAATCGTCCAGCTTCGGCGTGGAGACGAATTCATCCTTGACACCCCAGATGGACGGGGCCTCGTGGTTGACGAGGAAGAGGTCCTTCGCCAGAATGTCCGACGCCGCAACGCCCAGCGCCTCGGCGAGCATGGCGTCAAGCGCGCCATTTTCCATTTCGCCTGCCGAAAAGAGCGGCAGCAGGTCCACCTGGCGGTTGAAGGCATACCCGTCGTTCACCCCGCGGTTCATGTGCACCGGCACATTCGGAATGAGCAAGATGTCCTTCTCCGAATTGAAGAGACGGCTTTCGACGCCCCCATCGGTTTTGACGAGCACACGACCCGCCAGCCCCAGCGGACGATCCAGCCATGTGGAGTCGATCATGCCGCCGTAGGCTTCAACGTTGAGCCTGAGGTATTCCCCCGGACCCTTGAGTTCCGGTACTGACTTCACCTTAAACGTGGGCGAATCCGAATGCGCAGCGGTCATGCGAAACGCGAGGGCGTCGAGATCGCTTCCCACTGTGAACGCGATGAGGCTGGAGCCGTTGCGCGTGGTGTAATACTTTCCCTTCGGCTGCGGCGCCCAATCCTCTTCTTCTCTCCACTCTTCAAAGCCCGCATCATTTAAAAGGCCCTTAATGGTGGCAATGGTATGGAACATGCTGGCCGATTTCCGGATGAAATCGACCAGTTCTTGATTGAGTTCTCTACGATCCATGAGTTCTCCTTCACTTCATTTACTTCGTCGCTGTACCCTGTGCGGCCAGACGCTCGTCTTCCTTGCGGCGGATCATGGGCAGAATCAGTCCCAGGCCCAACAGCACGAGCGGCGTGATGATGTTCAGCGCCAACTGGAACGGATCATCCGAAACCATGCCCAAGAGGCAGCAGGCCAACGTCACGAAGAAGCACCAACCGCCGAAGAACAGGGCCACGCCGTTATTCTTCAAGAACTTGTATTCGCGCGTGAACTTGTCCGTCGCCTTGCGCAGCATCATATAGGCAAAGAACACCCACAGATAGCGCAGCGGCATCATGATGGAGTTGAGCTTCGTGAGCTGGCGCAACACAGCAGCGGCGCCCGGCACGGCGATTTGCACCAAGATGATGGTGCCGCTGAGCGCGACGACCATTTTGATGCCGTTGATGTACGCGCCGTACTTGTTCTTCTTCTGCAGCGCGCGCGGGATAAACGAGCTGGCATCCGGATCCTCCAGGAGCATGCGCAGCGGCGCGTCGATGCTGACGACCAGCGTCGAGAACTGACCGACCATGTTGCACGCCGCGTAGATGATCATGAAGAGGTTGCCCACGCCGTAGTACTCACCCAGGCGTTGGAACGCCCAGTAGGCGCCATTCGAGAGGTAGGAATCAAACGACTCCGAAGAGGCGTTGATCAAGGCCGGGTCGAACATCATGCCCATGGCAATCGAACCGAACAGCGCGCAGACCACGACCATACCCGCCGCAAAGAACATCGCCTTCGGGAACTCCCTGGCCGGGTTTTTATCCATCTTGTTGACGTACGGCGAGATCTTCTCGATGCCGCCCACGGCAAAGACCAGGATGGAGAGATTCGTCAGGTACTTGAGGTCGATCGTCGGGATGAGGTTGGAGAGGCTCCAGTCGATGTTCACGAAGCTGGCACCCGGGTTGATGGCCGGTGCGGCGAACATCATGACGATGTACAAAATGCTCATGACGAACATGGACGAGCCGGCCAGAGTAGCCAATTTCTTCAGCGGGTTCAGGCCGCGGCTCGTGATCCAACTGAAGAAGAGGAAGGCCGCCAGCGTCGCAAGCTGGACGTAGAGAGTGGGCAACGAATCGTAGGTCTCGCCGTTCTGGAAGATCATCCAGCTCAGCGCTTTTAATCCGCCCGAGCCTTTCGACGCGATGTACGTGATGTGCACGGCCCAATACGTCCAACCGGCATAGTACGCGATCTTCTTCGTGCTGGTCTCCTGCACCCAGGAGGTGACGCCGCCGCCCAAGTCCTTAAACGCCGAGCCCAGCTCGCCCACCATGAACGCGTACGGCAAGAAGTACAGCGCAAACATCAAGAGCCATGAGAAGATGACCTGAACGCCGTTAAAGTAGATGAAGCCGTTCACCACGTTCCCGAATCCCCACAGTGTGGAGAAACACATAAAGCCGAGCACATACCATTTGATTTTGGGATCGACCGACTTTTTCGCCTTTTGATCCATTTTCATTCCTTTCTGTTTCTGCGACATACCATCGTGAATAGAGCATTAAAACAAAGCCTATTTATTGTATGAATCACGAAAAGAGAAGTCAATCATAGATAACAGCGCCTCCACTCCCCTTCCTCAGCCGAACCAGAGGCTGTCCCGGTTGACGGGCGCCTCGAAAAGCGCCCGCGCCGCCTCACGATCCGTAGCTTCACTCAAGATCCACATGAGTTTCGTCACCACCGACGCGAGCGTCATATCATGTGCCTCCCAGAGATTGGGTTCGTCTTGCATGATGCGGCTGACTTTGTAGATGGAAAAGTCGCTGCCCTCGTAAGGCACCTGTGTCGTCATGACGACGATTTTTCCCTCGTCTAAAAGTTCGCGCACGATGTCGGAAAAAGAGCGGGCGTCGTATTGCGGAAGCCCTCCCACCCCATAGGATTCGATGATGAGCGCCCGACACGATGCGGCAATGGTCTTCAGTATTTCGGGCTGCATGGACGGAATGAGCTTCACCAGCGCCACCGAGGTGTCCATGTGGTGGTAAAACCGGACGGGCGGTTCGCCTTCGGGGGCCGAGAGGTACATGAAAATTCGCTCATCTTGAATGGCCGCGACGGGTGGCAGATTGAGGCTCACAAAGGCGTTAAAGCTCTTCGTGCGCTCCTTTTGCACATGCGTGCCACAGATGACGCTGCCCTGAAACACCACGCTCACATCGCGGGCACGCGGATCCGACGCAAAGCGCAACGAGTCGATCAAGTTGCGCCGCGCGTCGGTGTCCTCGCTGTCGATGGGCTTCTGCGCGCCGGTCAGGACGATGGGTTTTGGGGAATGCTGCACGAGGTAAGAAAGCGCCGCCGCAGTGTACGCCATGGTGTCCGTGCCATGGCAGATGACAAAGCCATCGTAGGCGTCGTAGTTTTCCTCAATGCACGCCTCAATCTGCAACCAGTGACGGGTCTCAATGTTGGTGGAATCGAGATAGAACAAGTCCAACGGCGTGATGGTGCAAAAATCCGTCGCCGAGGCCACGTGATCCAATAAGGCGGCGGCAGAGACCCCGGGACTCAAGCCGTCTTTCGTGTGGACGGAGGCGATGGTGCCGCCTGTGCCGATGAGTAAAATGTGCGGTTTCATGGTTCCTCCTAAATCGTTTTCATCTCAGCCCAAGAAAGGCGACATCACGAAGATGCCGCTTTCTTTCTGGTCTTCTTTTTTTTGAGCAGTTTCAACCGGAAGAACTCGTCGCGCTCCTTCTCCTCCAAGGACTGGGAGATGAAGCGCTGCAGCGCCTCGTATTTCGGAATCTGCACCTTGTCCAAGGCGTTCGCCCGCTTTTGCGTCTTCACCATCTCGCGCTGCAGGCGCTCGGCCGCATCGGTCACTGAGGCGAGTTCCAGGAGCGTCGCCTTGAACTGCAGCAGCGCATCCGTGGCGTAGTCCAACGTCAAGTGCACCGTGTCGTAATTGGCGTCGTAGGCGTCGTCGCGCAGGGAAAACTCCGTCACTTCCACGCCCATGTAGGAGCGGTAGTGCGCTTCCAAGCGCTCGTCCACCGGCATGCCCAAGGCGATCTCATTCAGATGATAGCGTCCGATGGCGACGGTGGCGTGCGAAAAGGCCGCATTCATCTTCTTCTGAATGGCGAAAAAGCGCGCCTCGAGTTCTTCTCGTTTGCGCTGCTGTTCGAGCGCGGCGCGCAGGAGGACGATGCGCTTCTTGTCCAATAGTTCGTAGCTGGAGCGCATGAGCTTCAGCATGCTCTCCACCTTCATGAGGTTGGCCTTGGTCGGCGTGATCTTGTAGACGGCCACTACGACACCCGCTTCATGTACTTGGCCTTCATCTCGGGGCTGATCTGCGTGAGTTCGCTGTCCGGCAAGAGGGACAGGACTTCCCAGCCGAGGTCGAGCGTCTCTTCGATGCTGCGATTCTCCGTGAAATCCTGCTGTAAGAACCGCTTCTCAAAGGCGTCCCCAAAGGCCAGCACCTGGCGATCCGCCGCTGAGAGGTCGTCTTCGCCGATGATCTGCGCCAAGTTTCGCACGTCCTGCGCCTTGGCGTACGACGCGTAGATCTGGCGCATGACGTCCGCGTGGTCCTCACGCGTGTAGCCCTCGCCGATGCCGTCCTTCATGAGGCGCGACAAGCTCGGCAGGATGTCGATAGCCGGATAGAC
Organism: Peptoniphilaceae bacterium; assembly: GCA_028726605.1. Classification (GTDB taxonomy): domain Bacteria; phylum Bacillota; class Clostridia; order Tissierellales; family Peptoniphilaceae; genus Murdochiella. The sequence goes on from JAQYPV010000002.1 coordinate 5,749, forward strand.
GTTCTCTCGGGCGAGCGAGCGCGAGAGCACGATCTGCCCCTCCGTGATGTACCCCGTGAGGTCCGCAATGGGATGCGTGATGTCATCGTTGGGCATGGTGAGAATGGGAATGAGCGTGATGGAGCCCTTCCCCCCGCGCAGAATCCCCGCACGCTCGTACATCGCGGCCAGATCCGAGTAGAGATAACCCGGAAATCCCTTGCGGCTCGGCACTTCCTCGCGGAGGTTGGAGATCTCGCGCAGCGCCTCCGCGTAACTCGTGATATCCGTCAGGATGACCAGCACGTGTTTGTGCGCCTGAAACGCCAGATACTCCGCCGCCGTCAACGCGCACTTCGGGGTGATGAGCCGCTCCATGACCGGGTCGTCCGCCAGGTTCATGTAGCTGACCACCTTGTCCTGCACGCCCGCTGCGCGGAAGGTCTCCGCGAAGAAGTCCGCCTCGTCCTTTTGCACGCCAATGGCGCCGAAGACGAAGCAAAAGTCGTCATCGGTGTTTCGAATCTGCGCCTGACGAATGATCTGTGCTGCGATGTGGTCGTGATCCAATCCCGAACCGGAAAACACCGGCAACTTCTGCCCGCGAATGATGGTCATCAGGCCATCGATGGCGGAGATCCCTGTCTGGATGAAGTTGCGCGGGTACTCCCGCGAGACCGGATTCATAGCAGAGCCGTTGATGTTCATCATCACGTCGGAGTAGATCTCGCCGCCGCCGTCGATGGGCCGCCCGATGCCGTCGAAAATGCGCCCGAGAATGTGCTCACTCATGGGTAGCAGGAATTGATGCCCCGTAAAGGACACGACGGCGTTGTCCACGCGCGTGCCGGTGGTATCGCCAAAGACCTGAACCGTCGCCATGTCTTCATGGAGCCCCATCACCTGGCCGATCAACAGGCCCTCAGGCGTTTCGATTTGGACGACTTCCCCGTAGGAGACGTCTTCAATGCCGCTCACCGTGAGGATGGCGCTCTCCAAGTGATCCAATTTAATGTATTCCGTGCGCATCAGGACGCCTCCGATTGATTTTCCATTTTGATTGCATCGTATCGCGCGTCGATGGCCTCCAGGAGCGCCTCCAGCGCCTCGGGATCATCGTTAGGAATGTGGTACTTCATCATGATGACCTCGTCGAAGATGGCGTCGTCGTGGACGATGCGCAGCGGCACGTGTGCCTCCACCAGCTCGTTGCACCGCTCGTAAAGGTGATCGATGATCTGGAGCATTTTGACCTGTTTTTCGAGCGGCACGTAGGTGTCGATGGGATCAAACGAATTTTGCTGCAAGTACCCCACGCGTATGACGCGGGCGATGTCGAGGATGAGACGCTGGTCGTCCGGCAGCACGTCCGCGCCCACGAGCGAGACGATGTCGTTTAAGCGGCTCTCCTCCATGAGCAGGTTCAGCATCTTGTTGCGCAGCGCCATGACGTCCACGTCCAATTTATCCATGTAGTCGTTGGCAAGCAGGGTCGTGTAGCCGGAATAGCTGTTCATCCAGTTGATGGAGGGATAGTGACGCGAATACGCGAGTTCTTTATCTAAGCCCAAGAACGTCTTCACATAGCGCTTCGTGGCTTCCGTGACCGGCTCCGAAAAATCGCCGCCCGCCGGCGACACAGCGCCGATGAGCGTGACCGATCCCTTTGCGCCGCTCAGCGTCTCCACCCGTCCCGCGCGCTCGTAGAACTGCGCGATGCGCGAAGACAGATAGGCCGGATAGCCTTCTTCGGCGGGCATCTCTTCCAAACGGCCGGAGATCTCGCGCAGCGCCTCCGCCCAGCGCGACGTGGAGTCCGCCATCAACGCCACGTGATAGCCCATATCCCGGTAGTACTCGGCCATGGTGATGCCCGTGTAGATGGACGCTTCGCGCGCCGCCACCGGCATGTTCGAGGTGTTGGCGATGAGGATCGTGCGGTTCATGAGATTTTCGCCCGTATGCGGGTCGATGAGCGTGGGGAACGAATCCAAAACATCCGTCATCTCGTTGCCGCGCTCGCCGCAGCCGATGTAGACGATGACCTCAGCGTCGCAGAACTTCGCAATCTGATGCTGGAGCATGGTCTTCCCGGTGCCGAATCCTCCCGGAATGGCGACCGTACCGCCTTTGGCGATCGGAAAGAAGACATCCAACACGCGCTGGCCCGTGACGAGCAGTTCATTCGTAGCCTGACGCACTTTCGTCGGGCGGGGCCGGCGCACCGGCCACTCCTGAACCATCTTGAGTTCGTGGAGCACGCCGTTCGCGTCGCGCACCGTGGCGAGCACGTCTTCGAGCCGGTAGGACCCGTCTCGACCACACGAGACGACGTCCCCTGAAATCTGGGGCGGCACCATGACGCGATGCTCGATGAGCGAGGTCTCCTGCGTCGTCGCGATGATCTGTCCCGCCGTGACGGCATCGCCCTCTTTAATGGTGAAGTGCATCTCCCATGTGCGCTCGGTCGACAGCGCCTCCATCTGGACGCCGGTGGGCATGAAACTGCCGTAATCGTCTTCGATGCGCTCGAGCGGCCGCTCGATGCCGTCAAACATATTCGTGAGAAGCCCCGGGCCGAGGCGCACTGAAAGGGGCATCCCCGTGGAACCGATGGGATCCCCCACCTTGAGGCCTTCCGTCTGTTCGTAGACCTGGATGACCGCGTCCGTGCCGTCCAGAGAGATGATCTCCCCGAGACGGCCATCCTCGCCCACGCGCACCATCTCGTGGACGGCAAAGCCCTGGAGATGCGCCCCGCGGATGACGGGGCCGTTGATGGCCGAAATGACCGCTTTGTTCTGATCGCTCATGCGCGCTCCTTTCCGCCCGTCGTCACGGCTTCAGTCAGCACCGTGTGGCGCATCCATTCGTCGAGCGCTCGCCCGATGCGATAGGTGTTGTCTTCGATGAGTTTTTCAAACGTGAGGCGCACGCGCTGCGTCTCGTCGGCATTCACCAAGATGAATCCCCCAATTTCAGAGGGCGGAAGCGCCGAAAGGGGCATCGCCGGGCCGACGATCTCCTGCGCGAGCGCCCGATCGCGTTCCAGCACGTAGAGGCGAGACGCCTCGCCCACACTCGCAAGCGCCTCGCGCAGACGCTGCTGAAACGAATTGCGATAGGCCTTAGTCGTAACGAAATCCGCAAACTTCTGACGAATGCTCTCCGTCAGCGCATCAAAACACTGGCGCTGTGTCTCCAAAAACACGCGCTGGTTCTCCTGCTTACGCACGGCGATCTGTTCGCGTGCAGCAAGTTGCGCCCGCTGCACGTGACTTGTGATGTAATTCTCCGCCTCGCGCTTCAGTGCCTCACGCTTCTGTTCGATGAGCTGTGAATTCTGTTCCGCGTAGGCGTAGAGTTGATGCTCGCTCTGTTGCTTCATCTCGTTCCAGATCATGTTGCGGAAGAGCACCACTTTGTTCGAAAGTTCGACCATCATTCCTCCTTCTCGGCCGGAAGCACGTAGACGAGGGGCAGCGACTCTCTTTCTCTCAGCGTCGCAATCTCCTCTGAGAGTTCCTCTGCGAGTTCGCCTGAGACGAAGAGCGCGCCCAGCTCCGGATCGTCCAGCGCCTCGTGCCACGCCTCGTTCGCCGGGTGCACCTCGTCCACCTGTTCGGTCGCCATTCCACTCAAGCGCGCGCCCAAGGCGAGTTTGCGATCCGTCGTAATGAGCATCATGTGCATGATTTAGCCCAGACGACCGAGGATCATGATGGAGATGATCAAACCGTAAATGGCGATGCCTTCGGCCAGGCCGACGAAGATGAGCGTCTTACCCAGGATGCTCTGATCTTCGGACACGGCGCCCAAGGCCGCCGAACCGCACGCGCCCACGGCGATGCCGGTGCCGATGGTCGCCATGCCGGTGGAGAGGGCCGCGCCGAGGTACGCCAAGCCGGAGGACATGCCATCGCTTGCACTCTGCGCGAACGCGCTGGACGGCGCAAAGAGGATCATCGCCATCAAGAGGCAGGGCACGAACGCCGTGAGGTTCAAGCGCAGGGCGCGGCGGATCTTGGTCTTAGACGGATCCGTGTTCTTGTATTGCAGGTACACGCCCGACGAAATCGTCAACACCACGATAATGGCGGCTAAAGTCACAATCATTTCCATTTTTATCTCCTTTATTTCCCAGATCCGTTATCGATTCATCAAAAAGCGCTTCGTGTCCACAAAGGGCTTTCCATCGCCGACATAGTACTTGCCGAACAGTTCGTAATACTCCAGACGCAGGCTCTGAATGAAGACGATGAGGCCTTCCAAGCCGATGATGACCACGTTGCCGATGACGATCATGGCGATGTTGCCCGCGCCGCCCATCATCTCGCCCATCGTGGAAAACGCCATGAAGAGGCCCACGTGGTTGATGGCGAACGCGCCTACGCGGATGAACGACAGCACGCCGGAGAAGATGGAGATCACCGTTTCTAAGAGCGAAAATCCGGACTCCACGTAGTAATCCGAGAGCGCCTGGTCGTGCAGCGGGCGTTTGCCGAAGATGAGGTTTGACAGCGGCTGCTGGAACAAGATGGCGCCCAGGCAGAGCGCGATGAGCAGCGTCGGCACGAATGAAGGCACGAGCGGGGTCACCGCCATGTTCACCACGAGCAGGATCATCGCCAGGTACAGGACGAATCCCGCCACGCCCTCTTTGCCGAACAAGGCTTCGCGCTTCTCGTCCATACGCCACTTGTTGATGATGCCCATGACATAAGCGACGCTCGAGAGCAATACCCCGAATGCGATGGAGGCGATCAGGACGGTGTTGATGTTCTCGAATGGACGAATGAGGAGGGCTGGAATGACGTCTTCCAGGCCGAAAACCGATCCGTAGAGCACGCCGAAGATCATGGAGCCGAGGCCCATTCGCAGCACGACGCCGCCCAGATTCGGATGCCGCATCTTTTGAAGGGCGAGGCCCAGGAGCGCGAACACTGCCCCCTGTCCCAGATCGCCGAACATCGCTCCGAACAAGACGCAATACGTGAGGGCGAAGAAGCTCGTCGGATCCAGTTCTCGGTAGTTCGGGGTGCCGTACATGTTGACCATGGCTTCGAACGGACGCACCAGACGATTGTTCTGGAGCAGCGTCGGCGCCGGGGTCTCCACCCGATCGCGAGAGAGGAACTGCACGAAGCTGTCCGGAATGCGATCAGCCGCTTGTTGAAACGCGTCCACGTCGGCAGCACTCACCCAACCGCTGAGGTAGAAGTAGTTGCGCCCTTTGGCGAGATACGCCTTAGCGTTGGTGAGAGACTCCTGTAAGGCCATGGAATAATAGAGCCCTTGGAGGTCCGTGCGGTGGCGCTCAATGGTATGCGCCTTCTCCGTCTCCTGCCCCGCGAGTTCCCGGTCGATGTCTTCCAATTCGTGATGGATTTCGTGAAGCGTCTCCTGGTTGGTCAAGCCGTCAGGAAAATCGGGGTTGAGCCGTTTCCAGTTGAGCGTCCCCTCCAGGCGGCGGATCTCTTTTTCCACCTTCTTGGGATAGACGATGAGATACGCCTCTTCCTTGCCCATCGTGCCTAAGTGCAACACCGCCGCGGGGATCTCGGCATAACCCGCGCGGATGGTACGACGTCCGATCTCCGTGAGCGTCCCGTACTCGGCGTAAAAGTGATCCAGGTGCTGCAAGGCGTCGTGTTCGATGTCGTTGGCGTTCAGAAGCCGCAACAGCTCCGTCATCGTGAGAAGGTGCGCCTTTTGAAGCGCGAGTTTTGCGATCTCCGCGTCATTGTGTTCCAGTTTCGCGAACACGGCCTGCTGGACGTCTGTCGGTTCAGCTGACACGTCACGCGTGAAGGGCGAGCCCATGTCCCGCTCTCTCTCTCCTAAGTAGGCGAGGACCTTGCGCCGCGCGAGCCCCACGTCCGCTTCTCGGCCAAACGACGTCGTCGTGGCCACATCCACCGTCTTGGCCAAGGTGGACTCCTGCATGGGAATGTTGAACGCGTAGGTTTCAATCATCCGATCGGCGTCCACCAGTTCGATGGCGCCGGCGCGAAACATGCCGATCATGCTCTCCGTCAAGTGTTCCAAAGGAGCGACGAATTGCATCATCTTCAAAGGTTGAATCGCCATGCGTTCACCCCCTTTCCTTTGTCATCTGTTCGGTCATGTACGGCCAAAGCGATGTGCCGTCCATGCCGATCGCTCGGCCTTCCAGAATGCGTCGAAGGTCGTTCATTCGATATTGCTGGAGCGACGCATAGGAAAGCGCCGCCAAGAGCCCGCTCTCGGTGCGGCGGAAGAAGCGCCACGCCAGGCGGTAACGCACCTGTTGCTCGCGGATGGGCAAAAAGGCGTCGAGATGCCCTTCTTCATTTAAGAGTCCCGCATACGGACTGCGTGCGAGATAACCCTCGACCGTCTCCGTGGCGCCTTGCAAAAGTCGCTCCAATACAGGGCCTTGAATGAGCCGACCGCCCTCGATCATCTGGAGCCGCAAATACGGCTCTTCGCTGCGGGCAAAGCGCTTCACGTGGACGATGCGGTTGACGTTCTTGAAATCGATCATGCTGCCCACCAAGGCCAACACGCCCTTGCGTTCGTCGCCGTGTAATCCCTTCGCCTCCTGCCGCAACGTGTGAAAATACCAGCGGTTCAGGTTGAGGTCCAAGGTGTCGAAGTCGATGGCTTCTTCGCTGCGCTGCATCAGCGGCTCGAGGATGCGAAAATAGGGCTTTCGGACGAGGCGTTCCAGATACGTCCGCACGCTCATCTGGGGATCCGGCGGCATCTTCAAGCGATGTTCGAAGAGGCTGTGAAGCACAAAGGCCGTCTGTTCTGAAGGGTTCTTGCGCGCAAATACCCGCAAGAAGCGCAGTAGCTCCTGAATTTCCATCTCTTGCAAGAACAGCGCGAAAAATGCCCGGTCTCCGCCGCTCATAAAGCGCAACAGTTCTCGGTTTTTCCGGACTTGCCAACGCTCCAGGGCAAGTTCGGCTTCTTCAATCGTATTCACGTTTTCGGCTTCCGGAGCAAATTCGCGACGGATGTGCTTGAGCACGCCTTCCAGCGTGTCTTCCGCCAGAATGGCGTCCAAGAGGTCTCGTCGCAAGTTCTGCCCGTAACGGCCGCGGAGCTTCGTGATCAGCGCGTTAGAGGATCCCATCTTCTGCTCGGAGTCTGTTGAACCACTCTTCGGCCATCTCTTCGCGATGCGCATCAAAAAAGCGCCAAATCGTTGCAATCTGCTCATTGAGAGTCGATTTCAGCGCTTCCTCTTCCGCCATTCGGTTTTCTTCGATGGCGCGCATCTCCGCTTCCGCTTCGCGGCGCATCATTTCACTGGATTCCCTCTGCATCTGGTTCATACAATCGCGCGTGTGCTGCAGTTCTTGCGCCAACGTCTTCTCCGTCTGTTCTTCGAGCTCTTTCGTGGAGCGGTCGATGTCCAGAATCGCCTGAATCGTCTCGTTCATCTCCTGTCCTTTCGCTTAACCGTCCGCCATGGAAGGCGATCACGTTCCACATGATACTGCTACTCGCCCAAAAAGAAAAGAACCACCGGTCCCCCCTTTACGATGTGAACCGGTGGTAACGGTCGAGGTTTTCCCTCGATAGAAATTCGTACGCGGCGTTGATCTCCTGAAAGTGCTGGGTGGCGCCCGGCTCTTTGTTGAGATCCGGGTGGTACTTTTTCGCCAACTTGCGATAGGCGAGCTTGAGTTCGTAGTCCGTGGCGTCCGGCGTCACGCCCAAAATGGCGCAGCTCTTCTCAATCTTATCTTTGAACTGCCGGATGGGATCCGGCCCAAGTCCGCTCGCCGCGCGAGAACCCTGCCCACTTCCGGCATTGGTGCGTCCGCCTTGCCCGCCGTATTGCCCATAGGTACTCTGTCCGCCGAAACCTGGTCCAAAGCCGTTAAACGTCGTGGTGTGGAACGTGAAACCCGCCTGATTGAAGTAGTCCTCGAAAATGCGGTCCCATTTTTCGCGCTCTCGCTGCTGCGCTTCTCGCCGACGTCGCATCTCTTCTTCCCAGAGTTTGCGGCGGTAGTCGGCGCCGTAAGACGAAAAGGCCTTACGCGCCTCGCGCCCTGCCATGAAGGCATCGCCCCGGTCGTGCAGGTATTCGGTTAGGACGTACTTCCCGTACTCCAACATGGACACAAAGCTGCGGCCCAGTAAGGGGAAGAAGAGCAGGACGGGAATGGCGATGGCCAGCCACCGCGGCAGGCGCACAAAGGGAAGGAACAGGATGGCGATGGGGGCCATGAAGATGCTCGCAAAGAGGCAGCCCACGATCGGCGCGAACACCCGACGGATGGATTGCACGAGGTCGACCAGATAGGACAACAGGGCGATGAGCCCTGAAAAGAGCAGGTCGATGAACCGCGCAAGGCCGTGCAGCAGTTTTCCCAAAAGTTGATTCATACACTCTCCCGAACTGTCTTTCGCTTTTCTTTCCCTTTATAATAGACAAAAACCGTTAGATCAGAGAAAGGTCGCTATGCATTCCATTTTAGTTACCGGCGCATCGCGCGGCATCGGCCGAGCCATTGCGTTGTCGTTGGCCGCTCCCGGAAACACCCTGTGGATCCACTATCACCGAGCGCAAGCAGGCGCAGAGGAAACGGCTCGACGTTGCGCGGAACAAGGCGCTTCCTGTCACATCGTCCAGGCGGATCTGTCCCGTGCCGATGACGTCACCCGCATGTTTGCGGCGATCCACGCCCAGCGCCCCGTAGACATCCTCGTCAACAACGCCGGGCTCTCGCTCGTGCGTCAGATTCAGGATACCACAGAAGACGAGTGGCGTCGCGTCGCGGGCGTCAACATCGACGCCGTCTTCTTCTGCACGAGAGCCGCCGTCCCCGCCATGATCTCGCAGAAGTGGGGGCGGATCGTCAACATCGCGAGTTTCTGGGGCGAAGTGGGCGCCTCGATGGAGACGGCCTATTCAGCCACGAAGGGCGCCGTCATCGCCTACACCAAGGCCTGCGCGAAAGAGCTCAGCTACAGTGGCGTCACCGTGAACGCCATCGCGCCGGGCGTGGTGGACACGGACATGATGCGCACGTACGACGATGAGACGATTCGCGCCGTGATCGACGACATCCCCCTCGGGCGGATGATCCGCCCCGAAGAAGTGGCGTTTTGGGTGCGTCAGTTTGCGTCTGAAGAAGCCGCCGCCGTCACCGGTCAGGTGCTGCGCATCGACGGGGGCATGTTATGACACCGTCTCCTCGGAGCGCCGGATGAGCTCGTCCGCCGTCCCCGTGCGCAACCAGTAGAGATAGCAGTGCGTCACCGGTTTGTGCGTGGCCAGCGCGATAGCGCGCGCGTAGAGTTCCAGCTGCAAGCGGTAGCGTTCCGGGTCCGGACGGCGATCGGTCTTGAAGTCCACGAGGACGACCTCGTGCTCCAACTCCAGGAAGAGATCCACCTGGCCGTCCACCGCGAGGAACCCTTCTTCCGTGGGAAGGCGCAGCGTAAAACTGCGCTCGCGCGTCACAGCGTCGGCGTGGCGCACGACGGCTTTTCCCAGACCGGAGCGAAAGAAGCGTAACAGGAGCCCCTCGTCTAAGGCCGCGCGCTCGGCTTCGGTGAAGAGTTCGCGTGCGCGCATGGCGTCCAATTCCTCCGCGATGCTCTCTCTCGTCTGCTCGCGAAGGGGCAGGTTTTGCAGCGCGCGGTGCATGAGCGTGCCAAACGTCTGCGCGTCCACCACCTCTTCTTGCAGGAACGCGGGCAGGGGAAAGTGAGCGAGCACGTCGGCAGGCGCCGCAATAGGCCGTTCTTCCGCGGGGGCTTCTTCCCAGCGCGGCCACGCGCGAAAGTGGTCGTCTAAAATCTGATTCTTTTTAGAGAGCTGAGAGACCGTGCGCTTGAGCGGCTGACGCGTGGCTTCCGGATGTGGATAGCGATAGCCAAGCCTCCGCTTTAAGAGCGCTTCGGAGAGCGCAACGCCCTCTGTGCTCTCTCCCCTCTGTCCTTGAGCGACGCGCGAGCGCACCTCGGAGCCGCTCAGCACCTCGATCAGCGCATCGCCGGAAGGCTGCGCCTGCAACGCGTGCACCACCCAGGCGAGTTCACTGTGGTCGTCGTCGAGCTGCTTCTGGAGCGGCCCCGTCGTCATGAGCTTTTGAGCGTCCTGGGTATGGCCCACGATCACGAGGCGGGAGATCGCGCGCGTCATGGCGACGTAGAGCACGCGCACTTCTTCGGCACGAGACGCCTCTTCCATCTGCTTTTGCAAGAGCATTTTGACGACGGGTGTGGTCGCCACCAGGCGCTGATGTCGGTCATCCCACGAGCGCAATGTCATCGCCGTCGCCACGTCTTTGACGGAGATCAAGGGGGCGTTCCGATCGCTCAAATTGAACGCCTTGTTGGCGTCCACCAAGAAGACGACGGGAAACTGCAGCCCCTTCGCCGCGTGAATGGTCATCAGCCGCACGACGTCATCGGATTCCGAGAGCGCCGATGCCGGGGACAGGTCTTCCCCGCCCTCGCCCTTGCGCTGCACCTCGTCGATGAACGTCATCAAATCACTGCCACCGCGGGATTCAAACGCTTCCGCCAAGCGCACGAGGAGGTCGACGTTGCGGCGGCGCGCGGCCCCGTCTGTCATCCCCGCGAGATACGTGTAAAACCCGCTTTCCGAGAAGAACGCGTCCATCCAATGCGAGAGCGGCATCTCCGCGCGCCGGCGTTTCCAGTCGCGTCGCCAGGTGAGAAATTGCTGCACTTTTGCGCGCAGCGCGTCGGGCACGTCCGACGGCTGCTCGTCATCAGCCGCGGCGAGGAAGGCTTCGTAAAACGGCCCGTCGGGATGGGCGATGCGCAACATCGCGAGGTCTTCTTCCTGAAAGCCGCCCACGAGGGACAACAGACTGGTGAGGAGCGGCAGGTCGGCGCGCTCATTTTCCACGCATTGTAAGAGATGGAGCGCCATCTGCGTCTCCAGGGCGTCTTGAGTCGATGTCGCTTTGTCGTTGTAATACGGGATGCCCGCCAGTTGAAACACAGCCTCGAAATCCCGAAACCGCTTCGACGAATGCGCGAGCACCGCGCAGTCCTTATAGGAACCGCCGGCGCTCACGTGTGCGAGGATGGCGTCGGCCACGTAGAACGCCTCGGACGAGATCTCGTCGAACACTCCCGGCGCCTTTTCGGATTCTGTCTCTTCTTCCTCCAAGATGACGACTTCCGCGCGCCCCGCCCCGGTCGCCTCACGCTGCGTCCGCGAGCGGTGGGCGTCACTGTCGTACGCCACGCCGCCGCGCTTTTCGGTCATCAGTTTCGAAAAGACGGCGTTCACAAAGTCCAGAATTTCCGGCTCCGAGCGAAAATTGTAGGTCAGATCGATGGCTTCAGTGTTCGCTTTCTCTCGATAGGCGCGATAGCGCCGGATGAAGTTCTCCGGAAGCGCCTGGCGGAAGCCGTAGATGGACTGTTTGACGTCCCCCACGAAGAAGAGGCCGTCGGGATGCGCCATTTTTTCCACAATGGCTTCCTGAATGGCATTAGCGTCCTGATATTCGTCGAAGAAGATGAGCGCGTAGCGCTCCCGGAGTTCGCGGACCACGTCTGGGAATGCCAAAAGCCGCAGCATCTCGTGTTCGACGTCGTTGAAGTCCATGCCCCCGGCGTCCCGCTTGAGCTGCAAAAAGCGCTCCATGTACTGCGTCGCGAGGGCGTGCACGAAGGATAGATCGCGCTTGAGCATCTCATTTTCGGCGTAAAAGTGCGCCCGGTCGAGGAGGACCACGACATCCTGCATGTCGAGGACCTCGGCTTTCCACGCGTCGCGCTCCTTGGCCAGCATCTCACTGGCTTCTAAGAGTTCCGAAGACGCGTCTCGCTTTCGCACGCCCGCGCGGCGGGGGAAGTCGTAGCGAAAGCCGTGACGCTGCCAACGCGCCATCGACTCTGTGAGATCGATGGCGGCAGCCGGCGGCACCTCCGCACTCCCCCACAAGAGATGCGTGAGGTCTGCGATTTCCCTTTCGTAGAACTGGCGGACCGTTTCTGGGAAATCGGAAGAGAGTGCGGCGCGCGCCCGGTCCAAGTGAGCTTGCACGTCTTCAACTCGCGTCCAAATGAGCTCCCGCCAAGCCATTTCGTTGAACGCGTCGCCTTTCACGTCGTAAGCGCTCACCTGCGCTTCTCCCCAGGCAGTCGGATCCACTTCGGCCCACGCGAGTTCTGCCCACTGTCGGATCATCGCTTTGAGCGTCTGATGCGAGGCGCCGGACGCGTCCCGATAACGCAAGAGGAAATCCGAGAGCGGAGCGTCAGGGTCGTGAAGCGCTGTCGTATAGGCGTCGGTAAAGACGCTCTCCATGGCCTCTTCACTCAAGCGAACGAGCTCGCGGCCGCTCAAAATGGTACTTCCCGGGTCGCGATCCAGGCGGTCAAAGTGCTCCTTGAGCATCTCCAGGCAAAACGCGTGTAAGGTCTGAATGTTGGCGGAGGCAAGCAGATTGAGCTGGCCGAGAATTCTCGGACGATCGGCATCGGGCGCGTTCAGGCGCTCGGAGAGTCCCTGTCGGATGCGGCTCTTCATCTCCGCGGCCGCCTTTTTCGTAAAAGTCACGATGAGCATGGCATCGAGACCCACGCCGTTGTCCACGACCTCCCGAATGATGCGCTCCACCAAAATGCCGGTTTTGCCGGCGCCCGCCTGTGCGGAGACGATGCGACTCTTGCGCTCCGGTTCCAGCGCCTTTTGTTGCTCATCCGTATACGCGATGGTCATGACGCCTCCTCTTTGCTTGATTCCTGTGCCGTCCACGTCTTCCAATTCGTATGGTCCACAAAGCGCTGATGCCGGAAGTGCTGATTCTTTTCAAAATGGCACAGCGCCTGATAGGGGCAATGGCTACAGCCCACATTTTCGCCGTGTTTCGTCCGCTTTTGCACGTACAGCGGGCGGACGGCGATGTCACCCTCTTCTCGGGCGTCCGTCATCTCCTTGGCCCGCGACGTCGCCTCCTGCAACAGTCGGTTCAGAAGGGGCCGCGACAGCACATTGGGATTGTCCCGCCAGTCCTTGCGCTTGGCGAGGTTGTACTTCGTCTCCTCGGTCGCAATCTCCGGGTCGAAGGCCTCCATGATGGACGCGTCCAGGAGAAAGCCCTGCATGCGCTCGTCCTTGAGCGTGAGCGCGGCGTCACTCGCCTCTTCCAGCACCTCCGGCGGACGCACGGGATAGTAAAAACTCCCCACGCCCTCGCCCATCGCCTGCGTCACCGCAAGGTACAGCGGCAACTGCAGGGTCTGCCCCGTGATCAGTTCGTTGATGTCGAACGTGCGCTTGCCCGTCTTGTAGTCGATGACCTGGAGGTAATCCACACCGTCTGCCTTCACGTGGTCGACGCGGTCGATGCGCCCTTTGAGCGTGATGGGGCGACGCCCGCCCAGCGCAAGACCCGGCAGCGCCCGATGCGGCCCGAACGCGAGTTCGTGATCGACCTGAGAGATGCGGCTGTTCATCAGCTGCGTGTACAGGCGTTCGTGCGTCACCTCGAGCGTCTCGCGCATCTGTTCCAAGGCGAATTGGTTCTCCGGCCGCTCCCTTCGCACCGCGTCGATCTGCTGCGTGACGCTCTCCTGGAAGGCCGTGTCGACGGCCTCTTGCGATGCCGCGGCGTCCACTTCCTGCGCCTGCTTTAGGCGACGGGAGATGAACGCCGTCCAGGCGTCCAAGGTGGCGTGCATCAAGAGGCCGGTCTCGTCAAAGCCCACGGGCATGTCGTGGTCGCGTTCAGGTCGCAGGCCATTCTGCACGAACGAGCGATACGGACAGCGCGCCAACGTCTCGATTTCCGAAGGCGAAATGGTCTCTTGGGGGTAGAGCGGCGCGATGAGGGACACGGGAAGGGGCCTGGTGCGCAGGCCACTCTGCATGGCGCGAGAAATCTCCTGCGCCTCTTTCTGCCACGCGTCCTCGTGCTGCATCGCGTTGAGCATCTGTCGCGCGGTGCGGCGCAGCGACGGATCCGCTGCCTCGTCGCGCAACAGGCGCGGAATGTCTTCACAGAGCAGTTGATGGGAATAGGCTTCGTCAGATAGAGAGAAGTCGGCTTGCACGGGGAGCGGCATGCCCAGCGCCTTCTGGATGCGCATGAGCCAGTCGCTAGGGCTCATCGCCTCGTTGGCGCTCGTCTGCATGGCCGTCGACAGGTAGAGGCGCTCGCGGGCCAGATGGATGACCGCATAAAAATCCAAACGCTCTTCCTCCACGGCGAAGGCGTGCATGGACGGCAGGGTCTCGTCCGTCTCGCTGAGCAGCGCCTTTTCGTCCTCCCGCAAGAGGTCGCTTCCCTTTTGCGCGGCCGGCATGTGGAGGTCGTTCATGCCCAGCACAAACACCACGTCGCGCGACCGCACGCGAGAGCGCTTGAGATCGCCCACGAAGAGGCGGTCCGCAAAGGGTGGGATGACCCCCGGCGAAATGCCATTCAAGCCTTCGTCGATGAGCGCGCTGAACTCCTCAAGGGACAAGGTCTCGTCACCGAAGAGCAGGACCGCCTCGGAGAAGACACCCATCACGGCCTCCCACAGCTGCTCATGCGTCGCCACGCGCTCAGCCTCTTCGTTCTCCGCCAAGATGTCGCCATAGGCGACGAGCCCTTCGAGCAGCGCCGGCGCGCGCAACGCCTGTACGAGCGCCGCACACTGCGCCTTGACGTCTTTTGCCACGCGCAGGGCGTCGAGGAGCGGGCGGATGATGGCAAAGAGCGCGTCATTGACGTGGCGCGCCGCGTCGTATTCATCGATCAGACGACGGCGCTTTTCCTCGTCTTCCGGAAGCGCCGCTTCATCGGGGGTGAAGTAGCGATCGTTCAGAAACATGTCGTATTCGATGCGTCGACGGCGCACGAACTTCTGGTAGACCTCCACGTCTGCTTCGTCCACACCGAGAAGTCCGGTCTTCGCAAGGGCCAGCATGGAGGCGGATCTGGGGCCGCGCACGGCGATGCTGAGGAGGGCGCGAAGCGCCTGAAGCAGCGGATGATAAGTCATCTCACGGCGTTCGTCGTAGAAAAACGGGAGGCCTTCGGCCGTGAGCGTGCGTCTGACGAGCGCGCCGTATTCGGCGGCGTCGCTCAAGAAGATGAGAATCTCTTGGTAGCGCCGTCCCTCTTCTTGAACGAGGCGCTTGACCTCCATGACGAGCGCCTGCACTTCCTGTTCGGTGTTGCGAAACTGGCGGTATCGGACGGCGTCGGTCGTTTCCTGCGGCGCCGTGGGGGGCGCATAAGAAAAAACCGCGTCCGACGCCGCTTGAAGGGCCGCCGGGGGCGCGGATGTCGGCGTGGGACAGAGACGATACGGACCCAACGACATGAGCTGTCGCATGAAGCGAATGGAGAGCGTGAACGCCTCCGCGTCGTGCACGCGCTCAAACCACGCGTTTTCGAGCTGTTCGAAGGACGCGTTTTGCGGCGCGCTCTGGAGGATGCGGGCCATTTGAGGATCACAGAGGACGGCCATGTGCACGTCGCAGCCCTTTTGCAACAAGGCCCTGACAGCATCGCGTTCGATTTGGGAAAGGGAGTGAAAGCGGTCGAAGAAAAAGGTCACGTCGTCGAACAAATCCAAGTCTGTCAGCTCCGCGAATGCCTCGCGCATGCGGCTGTCCGTGTCGCAGAGGCCCCCTTGAAGGGACCCTTCGTAGGCGGCGTAGAGGCGCGCCAGCTCTTGGAATTTCAGGCGCGAGCGGTCGTTTTCTTCAAACGCCTCGGCGAGCGTTTCGAACCGTTCCGGTTCGATGCCGTAGGCGCGATATTCGCGCAGGGAGCGCGTCAAAAGGGTGATGAGGCCTTCGCCGCGCGTCCCCGGCGTGAACACCTTCCAGTCGTCGTGGCGCTGGAGGATGCGCCGCACCAGCATGCGGGAGCCTTGTTCGGTGAGAACGGTGCGCGTGAAGCCGTGCCCGTTCTCAAGGATGTCGCGCACCAGCGAGGCAAAGGTCTTCACCTGCAGGCGAAACAGGACGTCCGTCTCCAAGGCATCGAAAAGCGATTGTTCCGCCTCGACGGTGAACTGATTGGGCACCACCAAAAAGGCGCGCTTTTGGGCGTGAAGCGCGCGTTTGACGGCGTCGTAGAGGGCTTTCGTGGCGTCATCGGATCGGCGGGCCGGATAGAGGTACAGCATCGCTCACTCCTGCAAAACCAGGTGTACGGCGCCGATCATCCCGGCCAGATTGCCCAACGTGGCTTTCAAAATGGGCGTCTGGCGCGTGGGCGGATAGGCGTAACTCTGATAGGCGTTGCGGAGCGGCTCCAGGAGCGTCTCTTCGGCGTGGGAGACGCCGCCGCCGATGACGATGCACTCGGGGTCCACCACGGCTGACACCACAGCAAGCCCCCGCCCGAGCGCCTGTGTCACGCGAGAGACCACCTCGCGTGCCGGGCCGTCCCCGCGTCGCGCCGCGTCGAAGATGGCGCGGGTGTCATAGCCTCCGTTGTAGTGGCGCAAGGCCGACGGGGCATCGGTCGCCTCCAGCACATCGCCCGCCACGCGCACGATGTTGGGCGCAGAGCACATCTGTTCCAGGCAGTGCCGCCCCCCGCAGCCACAGGAGAAGTCAAAGGCGTCGAAGAAGACGGGCATATGGCCGATCTCGCCGCCCGCCCCATGCGCGCCGGAGATGATTTGGTGGTTCACGATGATGCCACCGCCGATGCCGGTTCCGATGGTGACGAACACGATGGACGCGTATCCTGCGGCCGCGCCTTTCCAGACTTCGCCGAGCGCCGCCACGTTCGCGTCGTTCTCCACCACGATGGGACAGGTGAAACCGTTTTCTTCGAGGGCTCCCGCCACGTCCACCACATCCCAGTCCAGATTCACGCAGCCATCCACCACCCGATGGCGCACCACGGGGCCGGGCACGCCGATGCCGATGCCCGAAAGGTCGCCGTCGTCGAAGCCGTTCTCGCCCAATATCGAGCGAATCTGCTCGCTCATCTCGCGCATGATGACCACAAAACCTTTTTCACGCCCCGTCGAAAAGGCGACGTGACTCGTCATGCTCCCCGCGGCGTCGAACAGGCCGATCTTGGCCGTCGTTCCCCCTAAATCCACACCAATGTATACGCTCATAGTCCCCTCCCCTCGTTTTAATCATTGTACCATGAGAAATGCCATGAGATTTTTTCAGCGAGAGGATTGTGGAGTGTTCCGATCGGGTAGATAGGAAGTAATAGAAAGGAGGGAGCGATGGCTACCCTTGAATTATATAAAATGGATACGTGCCCGTTCTGCCAGAAGGTCATGAAGTTCATGGATGAAAACGGCATCGACGGAGTCCAGTTCCACGACGTGATCGAACACCCCGAATACCGCGATTGGCTGCAAGAAAACGGCGGCTCGAATCAAGTGCCGGCACTCGTCATCGACGACAAAATCATGTACGAATCGGACGACATCATCGATTGGATGAAAAAACACCTGCTCGGGGGAAAGGCTTCTGACGCAGCGAACTCTGATGCGGAGCCTCCCGTCTGCCCCATCGACTGACGTCTCCATCTCCGGCCACTTCGAGCTGGCACCGCTCGAGTGGAATGATAAACGACGCAATAAAAAAAACGGCTGTCTTCTTCGAGGCGGCCGTTTTTTTGATTCGTGGGATGCCCCGTAAATTCAAGGGTTCCGCCATAGATTCGTGGGATGCGCCATCGCCAGAGCCATTACCAGAAAATATGGACGCTAAATCCCTCTTCTCGCTGTAAGTCCCCGAACACGTCGAGCATCTTCATCCCGTACTCGCCCAAGTTCTTCGGGATTTCTCGCGCATCGGCAATTTCGATCTCTGAACCCGGCTTGTCGTGTAAAAGGTCCCACAGAGCGTCCAGATTCCTCCCTGCGCCTTCAGGAAAATCGAAGAGTTCAGCCATGTAGCGATAGGCCTCGTCGCGCGATGTAAACGCCGACCCGCACAGTACATAACGATTCATGCTCACTCCTCCGGTCCATACAATGGCTCAAAACTCTCGTAATGGTCATCAGTATAGAAAATCAGCCCGTCATTTGAATAGATGAGTCTCTCGGTCCCGCGCTGATCCGTATACCCGGCCGCCACGTCAGCTTCAAAGTACTTTCGACCCGGCGCCTCCGGTAATCGCCCTTCACGATTGCCAAAGCGGTCGCCCCCGACAACCCATCCGCTGCCGTCGTCCGGCGCCCAGTCTCTCTCCCGCGCCTCTCTCTTCGTGAGATAATTCGACGGCAACTCGCCGTAGACGTGAAGGTAGACCGCCACGTCATCGCGGTCGTAATACGCCGCACCGTACTCAATCGCCGCTTCTTGGGGACTCGGTTCGTCATTCGCCGATTGCCCCTGCGCCGCTTCAAGAGTCTTGTCCTCTTCAGTCTTGTCCTCTTCTCCTGATGAAGTCGTCGCGTCATCCGCCGTTTCAGCCTCTGACGCGGACGTCCCCCCTGTCACAGGAGCCGGCGGCGCCGTGTCTACAGCAGCAGGCCCTGAACAGCCGACGAGGATCAATGCAAGCAAAAGAAAAATAATGCGAACTGTCTTCTTCACTTCATCACGCCCTTCTAATGGATTTAAGATCTTTTTACCCTAAAGAGAGTAAAAGTCGGACATGAAATCATGTGAAACGACAGCGTGGACCGGGCTCTAGACGAAGGTCTCCAATGGAGAATCGGAACGCGAGTGAAAAACGGCGCTCAATGCATTGAAAAATGCCCAATCCGTCGAGATGCCGGGATTGGGCATTGATGCAAAATGGAGCAGAGCGCGGCAAGGTCGAATCTTACCGCTTGCGGCTTTTTTTGCCTTCTGGAAGTCCTCCCAGTCCACCTCATAGTCAGCATCCGAATACTTGCACGTCAGAATGACCTTGTCGTCGTAGAGGTAAATCTTATCGACGAAATACCCCAAGACCATATCTCGCACCTCATGGTCATCAAGGTTCGCATACAAGAACTTGCCAAAGTACGCCTTGATGCTGCGCTCGTCCTCGGCAAGCGCCTTCTTCGCCTTCTCAGTCTCAATAGCGCCCATCAGGAATTACGATGTTCGCGTACTTGTAGACGCCCGTGTACCTGTCGTTCTTCAGCACACTTCTCAGCCCGTTGACCGTGAACTTCCTGTCAAGAGCCGTAGTTATGCCCTGAGCATTGAGCTCATCAGCTATCTGCCGCATCGGCTTGCCATCAACGTAATCGTGAAAGATTCTCTGAACCACAGGGGCTGTCGCAGGGTCAATCTCATAACGCTTAGCCGCCGCCCTCCTGTAGCCCAATATCTTTTGGCCGTTGGACAATGCGTTCTTGGCGTTATGCCTCAGCTTTCGCTCAATGTTCTCACGCGACGAATCGCTCCACATCGGCGCGAACGCATCCATTACCGCTTCGGTGAACTTTCCCTGTGATGTGCTCGCATCGGGCGCATTCTCCGCAACATACTCGATGCTGCACCCAGCTTCACGAATCTTTATCTTGGCATAGGTCAACTGCAAGACATCTCGACCCAGCCTGTCATTCTTCCGCATGATGAGAACGGCGGGACGCAGCTTTGTGACTTCTGAAAGCATCAGCTTGTAATTTGGTCTGCTATCGTCCTGCCCAGACACTGCACGGTCTGCGTACTCTTTGATAATGCTGTAGCCGTGCTCTGCCGCATAAAGCTGCACCAGTTCCTGCTCTTCCTCGATAGAGGCATCGTTCTGAGGGCTTGACGAGTAGCGATAATAGGCAATGGCGAGGTTGTTATCGTTCTGAACGAATTTCTTTTTCTTTGCCACCTATAAGGTCACCTCCTCACCTGCGCTCTGGCAGTCAATGAACGCCAAATACTGCTCGTACTTTCGCCACATCATGTTCTTAGCATATTGCTCCATGTACTCGTAATCAGGATCGCCAGCGTCAGTAACAGGGAGCATGAGCTTTTGCCTGTGCATTCGCTTTTCTTTGAACTTGTAGCCATAGCTATATTTCACACGCTGCATGGCAAAAATCGAAGTGAAGAAAAGCAATACGTATTTATCGTCAATATGATTCTTCAAGTGAAGACGCTTTACATCATCCGTAAAAATGCACCCATACGGATGATAAAAAGCAATACACGAAGCGCCGTTGTAGTTCACCCCAAGCACATTGCTGTCCTTTGAAGCATTGTCATTTCCGACAAAGCCTGTGACTCCGTTACCGTTGTCAGTAGCGCCTATGAAAGGACGAATCCCATCAACCTTATTCCGAGTCTCAAGACGTTTTCCAGCGCCAACAGTGAAAATGTCATCAAGAACAAATTCGTTCCATTCCTTCTCATCAAGTGCCGGAATATCCTTGTGCTCCAGCTGGGAGAGTTGCCCTGCGACAAAGTTCTTATCGAAAAGATACAAATATATGAATAGGCTACTCCAATTTATCTATTTCATTATTTTCATAACACTTGAACATGACTTGCCTCTTCACAATTAAGTGCTTCCTTCAAATCTTTAAGATACAGTTTTTGTTGGTTTCTTAAATATACTCCTACAAAAGGTTTAAATATAAATTTTTTAGAAATAATATTTTCTGTAAAATCTAATGTTGTTTTATCTCCATTCGAATAAAATTTTCCTATCCAAGTTCCTTTTATATTTGCGTTTTCAATTTCAAAAGACCAGCATTGATGTTTCGTACATTCTATAACTTTAAAATTTGTTTCTATCCCATCTTTTGTAATCTCTACAAAATTCTTATCATCAATAATTTTGATATCTTTGATATCACTTCTCCAACCAAAATCACGAAGGTCAGTAATTTTATCCCATACTTTTTCTATTGGGCAATTTAATGAAACTTTGATATTTGCAATTGCCATAAAATCCTCCTAAGTAAACTTATTTATACTTTTCTATCTATAGAACTAATTTCTTCCATTTCCTAATCTTAGTCCTAAATGTTCCGAATGGTGCTACTGTATTTACATGAATAAATTTATTTACTTCCCAAGTAGCAGTTTTGGTTGCTTCATCTGCCCATTTTCTCATATGTGGTTTAAATAATTCTTCATCTGTTAATTCATCTATCATAAGATAAATTTTTTTTACATTTTCTGTTAGTTGTTCTTTTAGTTCATATGGAGATTTATGGGCATAGGTATCTGTGAACCATTGATATAATTCTCCAAGTTGATTCCACTTGAATTTTTCTGATGGTGTTTTAACATCTATACCTTTTTTCTCATCTTTTTCCCATTTTAATACTAAAGTCGTCCAGCCTACTTGATAGGCAAGATTTTCTGCTGGTGTCCTATCAACTTCTTCTAGTCTTTTATCTTTTAGTTCTTCTGGTATATTGTTAAACTCTGAAATATATTTTTCAAAAGTTTTCTTTATCTCATTCTTTAATTCTTCCTTACTTTCATAAGACCTCATATACCTACCTCCATGGTTTATATATAGATATTGTACCAAAAATATTTTTATCCTAACGTTAATTCATAATCTTGTAATCAAACTGTTCCTATCTTGCGCCGGGAACGAATCATTCCCTCCGTATGGAGCAATCGCTCAACGTCCTCTTCGGTATAGCATGCGATTTTTTCATAGTCAAAGTAATCCATGCACTCCCGGAAAATCTTGCGTTTTTTCAAAATCAGATCCCAGCTCAGGCCGCATTGTAAACATTCCAGCATGAGATGCTCAAACATTTGCCGATCCTCATGCACCGGAATCCCCCACTCCTCATCATGATATTTTTGATTTCTCTGATTCACATTTGCCCATGAACAACCGCTCATTCGATTCTCCTTCCGGATAATTGATTTCAGTTTACAACAGGAGAGCCGTCCTTG
>JAQYPV010000003.1 GCA_028726605.1 Peptoniphilaceae bacterium
GTCAATGGTGATTTTTCCAACGCCGTCCAGACAGGTTACGAAAGCGTCGCCGCACGATTCATGGGTGCTGATTTCCTCGCCCTTTGCGAATGAGAACAGGGTAATACTTACTGCCGGATTTTGCGCCAGCGTCTTGCTGACTACCTGCCCCTCCTGATAGGAGATCTGCTCCTTCAGCGTCAGAACCTCGGCTTGCGCAATGTTTTTCATTTTTTTACTCATAACAGTCACCTCCTGCAATATAATTTTTTTTATCTGTCGGATATATTCCAAAAACTGAAGAACCGAATCAGAGGTTATTCCAGAATCTTTCCATCAATCGAGATAGTGACCACCTGCCAGGGAATGAATTTTCCGCTTGCCTGCAATGCTTTTTTAGCAGCTAACTCCAGTCCGCCGCAGCAGGGAACTTCCATCCGCACAATGGTCACGCTCTGGATATTGTTGTTTTGGATAATCTGCGTCAGCTTTTCGCTGTAATCCACGTTGTCCAGCTTGGGGCAGCCAATCAGCGTAACCTTCCCACGCATAAAATCCTCGTGCATTCTGGCATAGGCATATGCGCTGCAATCTGCCGCAATCAGCAACTTGGCTCCTTCAAAATAGGGGGCACCTACTGGAACCAGCTTAATTTGGCAGGGCCACTGCCTCAGCTGTGACTCAGCCTGCATCGGGGCAGAAGGAGCAGATTCCTGCGAATGCTGGATTCGCTGCATTCGGCTGCCCGGGCAACCCGCATGAACACCAACGGAAGGAGAATTCATTCTGTTCTTATTTCTCATATTTTCCTGCACAGCCTTTTCGTCATAGGCAGCAGCCTCCCGTTCCACAAAGGAAATCGCACCGGTGGGGCAGGTGGGCAGGCAATCGCCCAGACCATCGCAATAATCGTCCCGCAGGAGTTTTGCCTTCCCGTTTACCATGCCGATAGCCCCTTCATGGCAGGCTTCGGCGCAGGCCCCACATCCATTGCACTTTTTTTCGTCTATCTGAATAATTTCCCGAATCATGTTTGCTTCATCCTTTCTCTTGCGTTTCTGGATTTAGTATACTATCATATGAAATGAAATTCTGTTGTTATAACAACAAGGAGTGAAAAGTATGAATTTATCCAATACACAACTGTTTCGAGGACTGGAAGAAGCAGAGATTACATCTCTTTTGGGTTGCCTGAATGCCACAACGCGTAGTTTTCAAAAAGGAGAGGTAATCCTTTCAGAAGGAAACATCACGGAAAATATCGGGATCTTACTGTCCGGCCTGGCGGTGATCTCCTGCAACGATATCTGGGGCAATACCAGTATTTTGGGTCATGTTGCGCCCGGCTCTGTATTCGCCGAGGTGTATGCCTGCATTCCGGGGGAGCCGATGTTGGTTACGGTGTCCGCTACGGAGGATACATCCATATTGTTTATGAATGTGGGGCGTGTCCTGGCTACTTGTACCAATGCCTGTCCATTCCACACAAGACTTGTCCGAAATCTGCTGACTGTCTGCGCTCACAGAAACCTTCAGCTTTCTCAAAGAATCCAGCATACCAGTTCCAAATCCATTCGGGGGCGGTTGATGTCCTATTTTTCGGAATGCGCCAAACGCGCCGGGAGCAATTCTTTCCTGATCCCCTACAACCGCCAACAGTTAGCTGATTATCTGAATGTGGACCGCAGTACCATGTGTAACGAGCTTTCAAAAATGCAAAAAGACGGAATTATTGAGTACAGCAAGAATCAATTTTTATTAAAAGATAGCTTGATGTTTCAATAGAGAGTATGAGTGATTCATTGTATGTTTTCTGATGATCTATTTTATCAAAAAAGATACTTTTAAGTGTCCTTCAAAAATCTCTCAAGCTGTTATATATCAATATGTTATACCTTTCCAATACATGGGAGTCATAACTTCTGCAATCTCTGGCTGAGTGACATGCCGCAAGGCCCATCTTTTGAACTCCTCAATACCAGTACGGTCTACAATGTAGCCAATATGCTCTTTTCCGCCGGGAGCATTGGGGTCGGTGTACTCCTTCACATAGTCGTAGGTATTGAGAATGATTTTGATAATACTGTCTTCGTCCACCCACTTGATGAAATCTTCACCCAGACGCGGGTTCTTTTTGCCAGTTCTACCCAGCAAAGTAAGTCTATAGTATTTCTTATCTCTACGAGTCCATGCAGCATTCGGACAGGCCAAAACACATTCTCCACAGCCAATGCATCGCTGCTCATCTCGTTGAGGACGGAAGTTGACTGGCTTCAGAGCCTCAACAGATTTCTTTTTGCAGGCTTTTACACAGGCCCCGCAGCTAACACAACGATCAGACTCAAGATGAGGTACTGTCATACCCATGATGCCAAAGTCATGCATACGTACTTTGGCACAATCATTGGGTTAACCAGTCAGAGCAATCTTAAAGTGGAGATCGTGGATAGAGTACAATAATGTTCGCAAAAGCTGAATAGGCAATGGAAAAGTCATCGAGGCTCATGTGGGATGATTTGTGACCAAACAAACAACTTATTCTGTGCAATTTGTTGTTCGCCGCTACAAGATCTCGAAAGCCTCTCTAATGCGCTGGAACCGTCGTTTTGACGGAACCATGGACTCGCTAACAGACCGCTCTCATCGCCCAAAAACACCGAGAAACAATGGCAAAGTCGAACGGAGTCACCGCGATGACAATGAGCATTCTACAAAAGCAGAATAGCTGCCGAGAGTCCAGCTCTTGGCAGCCATTATGCTTCCTTTTTAGGGACTTTAGGGTCAGCCCCGTGCATCCAATTATTCTTCCATGACTTCCAACATCGTTCTGGCAGTCAGCTTAAAACCGTTTAAAAAAATCAGGCAATCTGTGATGACTTGATTTTCCCTCTCACAATCGGTATATTCCGCTCTCGCGCGCCGCTTACTTCTGCTTCGGCGTAAAGATCAGGTGTTCGTTCACGAAGGCAGTAAAGCCCAACTCGCTCAGCTCGCGGCCATAACCGGAGTTTTTGATGCCGCCGAAGGGGATTTCCGGAAGCGACGTCCACGCCGAGTTGATGAAAGACATGCCCGTCTCGATCTGAGAAGCCACCGCGCGCGCGTGCTCCGGATTCGCACTGAAGACGGTGTTCCCGAGACCATAGCTCGAGTCATTGGCGAGTTCAATGGCTTCTTCTTCGTCCTTGACCTTGTAGATGACGGCCACCGGCCCAAAGATCTCCTGATCGTAGAGCGGGTTGTCCTTGGTGATGCCGGTCAGAACCGTCGGGGCGACGAAGTTGCCCGCATGGTCGATGGGTTCATTGCCGTATTCCAACGTCGCGCCGTGATCCAACGCCGTCTGAATTTGCTCCAATACGTCCTTTTTGGCCTGCTCGGAGGAGAGCGGTGCCAGCGTCGTCTCCGGATCCATCGGATCGCCCCACTTCATCTGCTGAAACGCCTCCACCGTCATCTTCACGAAGGCGTCGTAGTGCTTTTCTGTCACGATGAAGCGCTTCGACGAGGTGCAGACTTGGCCGGCGTTCATCAAGCGCGCCTTCGCGATGATGGGCTGAATCTCATCCAGATCTGCGTCATCCAAAATGATGAACGCGTCGTTGCCGCCCAGTTCCAGCGTGGACTTCTTGAGGTTCTTGCCCGCTTCCTCGGCGATGGACGCGCCGCCGCGCTCCGAACCCGTGAGGCAGACGCCCGAGACCCGCGGATCCGCGATGACGTTTTCCACCTGGTCGTAGTCGATGAAGAGGTTCTGTAACGCGCCGTCCTCAGCGCCCGCCTCATTCACCAGATCTTCAAACGCCTTGGCCGATGTTGGGCAGATGGACGCGTGCTTCAGAACCATGGGGTTGCCGACGATGAAGTTGGGCGCGAACACGCGCATCACCTGATAAAACGGGAAATTCCAAGGCTCCACGGCCATGATGATGCCCGTCGACTGGCGCAACACGTAGGCATCGCCGGCCGGCGACTCGAACGGAATGGGTTTCAAGAATTCATCCGCGTGATCGGCAAAGTAGTCCGCGATCATCGCGCAGAGATACACCTCCGCCTTGCTTTCAGCGATCAGCTTGCCCATGTCCTTGGTCATGACTTCCGCGTAGTGATCCGCATCGCGACGCAGCAACTCCGCGATTTTTTTGAGTTGCGCCTTGCGCTCGTCCAGCAGATCTTCTCTGCGCCATTTCTTGTACAAGGCGTGCGCTTTTGTCAAGGCCTGTTCCACCTGTTCATCCGTATGGCTTTCATATTCCTGCAACACTTCATTCGTAAAGGGGTATTTCGTCTGATAGGCCATGTCATCCTCCTTTGGGTACGGTTTGGTGATGGCGACCGCCCGGAGTCGGGGGAGTCGCCGAAATGAAATCCGCGAAGAAACCGTTTGGTCTCTCGACTTATTCATTACCCTAAATATGTTAAAAAATGATAATCTTTTTAATAACAATCAAGGGTTATGAAAAACGCAGCACATTTGAACTTAAAATAGGATATAAAGCATAATTTGACCTGAAAGAAAACGCCAAGGCACTCCGGAGCCAAAGGGAGAGGATTTAATGCGCGAAAAATCAATCCTTTTGACGTTGACACTTTTCAAACGGGGCGTCGCACGGCCGGCTGCGATCGGCCGTCAAGTCAAAACCCCGGCGACGCCACGACGTTTGCGAGGCCGATCTCCTTCGTTAAAATCTTAAAATCGCCCTCGGCTGTGCCTTGGACGTGGTACACTTAAACTCAGCAGAAGGCATGTGAAAACGATGGGAGGAATTATGTTTGAGATCGTCGCAAAAGAGCAACTCGCCGAAAATATCTTTTCGATGTCGTTTCTGGCGCCGCGCATCGCCCATTCGTGTGAACCGGGTCAGTTTCTCATCGTGAAAGCAGACGAAGTGGGAGAGCGCATCCCCCTCACCATCGCCGATTTCGACCGCCAGGCGGGAACCGTGACCGTGGCCGTGCAGACCATCGGCCTTTCGACGACCAAATTGGGCGGCTATGACGTGGGTCAGAGCGTGCGCGATGTCCTGGGGCCGCTGGGGCATCCCTCCGATTTTGTAAACGAACCCGTCGACGCCCTTCAAAAGCAACACTACATCTTCATCGGCGGCGGCCTGGGCATCGCTCCGGTGTATCCTCAGGTGCGCTACCTCCACGAACGCGGCGTATCCGTGGACGTCATCATGGGCGCGCGCACGAAAGACCTCATCTTCTGGGAAGACAAAATGCGCGCCGTGGCCGACCACGTGTTCGTGACCACGGACGACGGCACGTACGGCCGTCACGGGCTGGTGACGCAGTGCCTGGAAGAGCTGGTGCACGATGAAGGCCGTCAGTACGACCGGTGTGTGTGCATCGGCCCCATGATTATGATGAAGTTCGTGGCTGAGCTCACGGGACCCGAGGGACTCGACATTCCGACCATCGTCTCCATGAACCCCATCATGGTGGACGGCACGGGCATGTGCGGCGCGTGCCGCGTCCACGTGGGGGACTCCATCCGATTCGCCTGCGTGGATGGGCCGGAATTCGACGCCCGTGCCATCGATTTCGACGAAGCGCTGCGCCGGCAGAAGATGTATCGCACGAAAGAGGGCCGCGCGAAATTGCGCGAACAGGACAGCGAGGAAGGAACGCGCGCCGGGCGAAGCCCCAATGGCGTCGTTGACGCCAACGGCGAGACGCAGTACTTCGACATCCAAAAGCGCGTGCCGGTGGCGGAACAGGATCCGCTCGAGCGCTCCATGAACTTCGACGAAGTCTCCTACGGCTACGATTCCCGCGGGGCAGAACTCGAGGCGTCGCGATGTTTGGAGTGCAAGAAACCGCGCTGCGTCGAGGCCTGCCCGGTCGCCATCGACATCCCGGGATTCATTCGCGAAGTGAAAACCGGCCATTTGAACGAGGCGTTCGCCATTCTGTCGGAGGCGTCCAGCCTGCCGGCCGTCTGCGGACGCGTCTGCCCACAGGAGGACCAGTGCGAAGGCGCCTGCGTGCGCGGCGTGAAGGGCGAGCCGGTGTCTATTGGCAAATTGGAGCGCTACGTGGCCGACTGGGCGCGAAAAAACCACGTTCAGGCTCCCTTACCGACGGTGACGCGCAAAAACCAGCGCGTGGCCGTCATCGGCGCGGGGCCGGCGGGGCTCGCCTGCGCCGGCGACCTGGCGAAGTTGGGCTACGATGTGACCATCTTCGAGTCGCTCCACGAGGCGGGCGGCGTGTTGCGCTACGGCATTCCCGAGTTTCGTCTGCCGAAGGACGAGGTGGTCACCTATGAAGTCGAAAACGTGAAGCGCCTGGGCGTCCGAATCGAGACGGACGTGTTCGTGGGACAGAGCGTCACCATTCCGGAACTCATGGAAGAGGAAGGCTACGACGCGGTATTCATCGGCACCGGGGCGGGGCTGCCGCGCTTCATGGGCATTCCCGGAGAGAACCTAAACGGGGTGATGTCGGCCAACGAGTACCTCACGCGCAACAACTTGATGCACGCCTACGACCCGCGCTACGACACAAAGATGGAGAACGGGCGGCGCGTCTTGACCGTGGGCGGCGGCAACGTGGCCATGGACGCCGCGCGCACGGCGTTGCGGCTGGGAGCGGAAAGCCGCATCATGTATCGACGCAGTGAGAAAGAACTTCCGGCCCGTGCGGAGGAAGTGGAGCACGCCAAAGAAGAGGGCGTCATCTTTAATTTATTGCAGAATCCCGTGGAGATCCTGGGCGACGACAAGGGATGGGTGAGTGCCGTGCGTTGCATCAAGATGGAACTGGGCGCGCCGGATGCGTCGGGTCGACGTCGGCCCGTGGAGATACCTGGCTCGGAGTTCGTCGTGGCCTGCGACACGGTGATCCTGGCCCTCGGTACGAACGCGAATCCCCGTGCGGCGAAGGGTCTGGACGCGCTAAAACTCAATCGCCACAACGGCATCGTGGTCGAGGAGCCGTCGGGGCGCACGAATGTGCCGGGCGTCTTTGCCGGCGGCGATGCGGTGACGGGTTCCGCGACGGTCATTCTGGCCATGGGCGCCGGACGTTGCGCCGCGCGCGGCATCGACGAATATCTGAGGGAGAAGGCTCAATCTCCGGCGTCGCGACGCTGAGGTAAGCGGCCGAACGGCGCAGCGTCAGGGCGATCCTCGGAAAAAAGATCACGACAGAATTTGTATGTGTTTTGGACAAAGGGGTATCATAGGACCACTTGTAAAACAGAGAGGAGCACGAATGAAATACGAGAGAACCAATGTCTGGGAGCAGATCTCGGATGAGGAACTTCAGGAATTAGAGGCCTACAACAAGGAGTACATGGCGTTCCTTTCACAGGCCAAGACCGAGCGTCTGGCGCACGATTGGATCGTGAAGGCGGCGTTGGAGGCGGGTTTTAAGCCGCTGGAAGAGGCGCTTCAGGGAGACGTGAAGCCGGGTGACAAAATCGTCGCGTCAAACCACGGCAAGGGCGCGGCGCTCTTCGTGTTGGGCGAGGACATCGCCGAGGGCATGGACATCGTGGGATCGCACATCGACGCGCCGCGTCTGGACATCAAGGCCGTGCCGTTGCACGAAGAAGGAAACATGGCCTATCTGCGCACGCACTACTACGGCGGAGTGAAACTCTACCACTGGTTGAACTTACCGCTCGCGCTACACGGCGTGATGTTCAAAAAGGATGGCACGAAGGTCGACATCCACGTGGGTGAAGATCCGGACGATCCGGTCTTCTACATCAACGATCTGTTGATTCACCTGTCACACAAGCTCTTGCAAGAAAAGGCGAGCGACGTCATCAAGGGCGAGCAGCTGCAGGTGGTGATCGGCCACTCCAGCCGAGGCAAGGAGAAGGATGGCGAAGGCGTGGCCGACAACGTCCGAAAGTTCTTGCTCGAAAAATACGGCGTGGAAGAAGCGGATTTCATGTCCGCCGAGTTGGAAGTGGTGCCGGCAGGCCCCGCGCGCGAAGTGGGCTTTGACCGTTCGCTGATCGCCGGTCATGGCCACGACGACCGCATCTGCTCGTTTGCCAACCTCAAGGCCGTTCTGGAGGCACAGCCGACGAAGCGCACGAAGGTGGGCCTCTTTGTGGACAAAGAAGAAGTGGGCTCTCAGGGCAACACGGGCATGCTCTCCGCGTTTTTTGAAAACGCTGTGGCAGAGCTCCTGGGTGCCATGCACGAGACCTACGATGAACGCTATTTGAAGCGTGCGTTTGCGCATTCGCGCGTGCTCTCCGCGGATGTGACGGCGGCGTATGACCCGCAATTTGAGGCATTGGGTGTTTTTGAAAAGCAAAACGCTGCGATGTTGGGCTGTGGCGTGTCCATCAGCAAGTACACCGGATCGGGCGGAAAGGGCGGCTCGAACGACGCCAACGCCGAGTTCTTGAGCGATATCCGCCAGGTGTTTGAGCGCGAGGGCGTCATCTACCAGACGGCGGAGCTGGGCGCTGTCAACGCCGGAGGCGGCGGTACCATCGCCTACATCTTGGCAAACGCCGGGGCCGAGGTGGTGGACTGCGGGACGGGCATGCTCTCCATGCACGCGCCCATCGAACTCGCATCCAAAGCCGATGCCTACGAGACCTACCGGGCCTATCGCGCGTTCTGGAAGTGAGCGCATTCTTCGTCAAACGGTTTTCAAGATTGTGTGACGGCGGTCGGGCATCGGTGCGGACCGCGCGGCAAATGGCGAGATCTGATCTCTTTCAAAATTCAACTGACGAGAAGCGGCAGCCACAGGCGGCCGCTTTTCATATGGTACAGAATCAGGAGATGACCCTTTTGCAAGAGAGGATCACCCTCTGATTTCGACGTCCGGATTCCTCAGCGTCAGCGATCGTCGACCGTGAACCCGAGTTTACAATTGCGGTTTACTGTGTCATGCAGTATAATAGATTTTGTCTATCTGTCATTATTGCAGAGAGTAGGTGTGATTTTGCAAGAGAATAATCAGATTCAGGCCATCCGCAATGAAGTGGAACAGTACATCGGCCACAAAGTGGTCGTGCGGGCGGATAAGGGGCGCAAGCGCATCGTGACGAAAGAGGGTGTCATCGAAAATGCCTTCGACGAAGTCTTTACGGTTCGCATCAGTAACTCATTTGACATGGAGCGCACGGTTTCCTATACCTACACCGATGTGCTGACGTCGACCGTGCAATTGACCGTCTATTAGAAAAGGGGCCGCAAGGCTCTTCTTTTTGTATAATGAAAGACAAAAATGACTCGGAGGACCCATGGAAATTGAAATGCAGGCCAACGCCAAAGTCAACCTCGCTTTGGACGTCTTGGCAGAGCGGGAGGACGGCTACCACGAACTGGACGGCGTCATGCAGGAAATCGGACTGCACGACACGCTCACGTTGGAGACGGGACGGGGCGGTTTTGTCCTGTTCTGCGATCATCCGCACTTAAAACTGAACGAGCACAACCTGATCTATCGCGCTTGGGAGGCACTGCGCGATCGCGTCGAGGACGACGCCGTCATCATCGAGTTGGAAAAACACATCCCGCTCTCCGCCGGTCTGGGCGGGGGATCCGCCGACGCGGCGGCGACCCTTTTGGGGCTCAACGAACTGTGGAATCTGGAACTGTCCGATGAGGAATTGATGGACATTGCCGCGACGATCGACTCTGACACGGCCTTTTTCATCCGCGGTGGCACGCAGCGTGCGCAAGGGCGGGGAACGGATCTCACGAAGTTGCCCTCGTTCTACGGAAAGCCGCTGCTCCTCATCAACACTGGCGAAACCATCAGCTCCCGCTACGTCTATGCACGCGTTCAGCCCAACGGCGCGCTGGGCGTAAGCGAACTCATCGACGCCATGCCTTACAGCAACATGAAGGCGTACACGCTGATGCAAAATCACTTGGAAAGCGTGGCCTTTGACTCAGTGCCGCACCTCTTGAAGATCAAGCAAGAATTGCTGGACTCCGGTGCGCTGGCGGCGCTCATGAGCGGCAGCGGCCCCACGATGTTCGGCCTCTACGAAGACGTCGAGGAGGCGGAGGCTGCGGAGCAGCGCTTCCGGGGGCGCTATCCGTTCGTGTACCTGACGCAGACCGTATGATACGACGGACGGAGTAGACGAGCGAATAAAAATACAAATACGCTGAATAGCAAAGGTTTGCACATTGAGACGGCGCGTAAACCATGCGCGAATGATTCATAAATCTGCAAAAGTCCTCGCCACCACATATGGTGGTCAAAGGGTCGATCGATACCGTAAATGGCGAGTGAAAACGAAAAGAAATCGGGATTTTCCGTCGCTGCGTCTTGAACTCTCCGAAGGGGTTCGATATAATAACTACGGTACAAAAGATTGACTTCATGAGACCGTTTTCCAACGGAAATGATATAGAGGGATCCCGATGAAACCAGATTTTACACAAACGAGCCGTCAAAGAGAGCGCCGCGCTCGGCGGGAAAACCGTCAAAGAGTTCGTCATCGTCGGCAGGTCATTCTGGGCGTTGCCGCCGGAGTGGCGCTTCTGCTGTCGGCGCGTTTTATTATCGGTCGCCTGATGGATCCGTCCAGTGCTGTGACGACCCTGGCCGGGACGGAGCACAGCGTCGCCGTCGTGGCGGAGTCGTCCACGGAAGAGGCAACGGAGGCCGTCACCATCGACTATTTGACGCGGGACGAATTGGAAGCCAAGACGTCGGCGCCGCGTCGCGAAAAGGCGCAAGCCGAGCACTTCGGCGACACCTTGGACACCTTCCTCGTCACCACCACCGCCACGAAACTCTACGAGCGCCCCTCGACGAAGTCGACAGAGGTCACGGAGCTCAGCGCAGGCACATATGTGGAGACCTACGGCACGGAGGGCGACTGGACCCGAGTGGTCAGCAAGGGCCAAAAGGGGTATGTACGGAATCGCGATTTGGCCGTCGTGGAGGATCCGAAGCTCTTCAAAGTGGTGGATGGACGCGTCATCGTCAACGCCGTCTACGGTTTGCCGGAGACGTATGAGACCGTCTTCAACGAAGACGCCGCCGCCGCGCTCAGAGTCATGTTGGAAGCCATGGAGCGGGACGGCCTCAGCGTTGAAGTGGCGGCCACGTATCGCAACGCCGAAGAGGAAAAGAAAGAAATCGTCTTGCGAGGCAACCCGGATCATGCGCCTGAAGTGGGGCACACCGTCTTCCAGACGGGTTACGGCGTGCAGTTCAACGCGCCAAACACCGATCCGCGCATCGATAACGAATTTGAAAAAACACAGGCCTACGCTTGGTTGAACGCACATGCCAACGAATACGGGTTCATCGAACGCTATCCGGCGGGCAGTGAATCCATCACCGGCTATCGCGCCGATCCGACCATCTTCACTTACGTCGGTGTCCAAGACGCGGCCATCATCAGCAACGAAGGGCTGACGATGGAAGTCTTCTACGGCGTGAACTGAAGCGCTCGATTCAATCGTAGAACGGACTCGACCCAGAAAATGAGCGATGCTCATCAAGTGAGATAAACCCAAACGGGATCACGACATACAGACGAAGCGTTTGGTGAACCGGTGGACCACTGGCAAACGAGCGGGACTTTAAGCGTCCAGAAAGGAAGTAAAATGAACGTATTGGTGACTGGCGGATTGGGCTACATTGGCTCGCACACCGCTGTGGCGCTGTTGGAGCGCAATCACGACGTGGTCGTTGTGGACAACTTGTACAATGCGGATCGGGATGTGAAGGAACGCATTGAGAAGATCACGGGCAAGAGCATCAAGTTTTACGAAGGGGACTGTGTGGATCCGGAGGCCATGGAGCGCATCTTTGCCGAAAACGACATCGACTGCGTCATTCACTTTGCCGGGTACAAAGCAGTGGGTGAGTCGGTGCGCATTCCGACCAAGTACTATCGCAATAACCTCGACTCGGCGCTCACGGTACTCGAGACGATGAAAAATCACAACTGCAACGTCTTCGTGTTCAGTTCCTCGGCGACGGTGTACCGTGCGGACCAGAAGAGTCCGCTTAATGAAACCATGGAGCTGGGGGCGTCGAACCCCTATGGCTGGACCAAGGTGATGATCGAGCGCTTTATGGAAGACTTGGCCGTGGCCGATGAAGACTTCTGTGGCATTTCACTGCGCTACTTTAATCCCATTGGGGCGCACGAGTCCACGCTTTTGGGCGAAAAGCCGGTGGGCATTCCGAACAACCTGATGCCGTACATCTGCCAGGTGGCCGACGGCACGCTCGAATACCTCCACGTCTTTGGCGATGACTATGATACGCCGGACGGCACGGGCGTGCGCGATTACATCCACGTGGTGGATCTGGCGCTCGGCCACGTGGCGGCGCTGGAAAAACTGTACGAGCAAAAGGGCATGTTCAAGTATAACCTCGGCACGGGCCGCGGGACGAGCGTGTTGGAACTCGTGAATGCCTTCCAAGAGGCGACGGGCGTTGAAATTCCCTATCAGATTGAAGGACGCCGCCCGGGCGACTTGGCGACCGTCTACGCAGATCCGGCAAAGGCCGAACAAGACCTCGGCTGGAAGGCGACGCGCACCATCAAAGAGGCCTGCGCCTCATCGTGGGCGTTCCAGCAAGGCCTCAAAAAGTAACGTTAGCTTGAGAGCAATCTAGCGTCCGGTTGGTTTTCTCAGCCGGCGCTTTTTTTCTTGAAGAGGTCCTATGAAGCAAAGAGAAAAGCCGAAGTATTCCATTTTTCAAAATGTCAGTTGGATGATCCGGATGGCATGGAGGACCCGCAAGCGCGTCTTGTTGATTTTAGGATTATCCGCGACGACGGAAATCTTGCTCGGCCTCACGGAGCTGACCGTAGCGCCGGGCATTTTGGCGCGCGTCGAATCACGTGCCTCATTCGGAACGCTTCTTTTAACGATCGCCGGGTTTACCGCCGCACTCTTCATCCTCACAGGCCTCAAAGCCTATCTCCAGCTCAACGCGATGTTTTCTCGTGTGGACGTGCGCTCGGCCATCATTGGTCTCATCACGCAAAAGTCCATTCTCACCTCATATCCCAACACCCTGGAATCGCCATTCATCAAAGGTCGAGACAAAGCCTACTTGTCCTCTTCTGGCAACGATCAGGCCACCGAACACATTTGGGAGACGCTGACGCGGCTGCTTTCAAATGTCGGAGGACTTTTGGCGTCCCTCATCATTTTATCGCGGTTAGACGCGTGGCTCATTGCTGTCATCGTGGCGACGTGTGGTCTCGGCTTTTGCGTCTCGCGCGCTACGATCAACTGGCGTTACGCCCGACGAGACGAAGAAGAGCGGTATTATCAGAAGAAATTCTATTTGCGCAGCAAAGCGGAATCCGTCGAGCTGGCCAAAGACATTCGCATCTTCGGCTTACAGAATTGGCTGAACGACTTATTGGAAGACATCCACAATTTGTATTTGGACTTTTCCTTACACTGTGAGCACGTCGAGATGATTGCCGATGTCACGGAAGCGGGCCTCACCTTGGCGCGCAACGGCATCGCCTATTTCTACCTCATCCGCCTGGCGCTTCACGATGGGCTGAGCGTTTCCGCATTTTTGCTCTACTTTACCGCCACCAGCACCTTCACGACGTGGGTGATGGGCGTGTTGCAGCAGCTGAGCGTCCTTCACAAAGAGAGTTTGGACATCTCCCGGCTGCGCGAATTTTTGGAATATCCGGAGCCGTTTCGGTTTGAAGAGGGTGAACCCATCCCCAACGCAGATCACTACGAGCTGCGATTGGACCATGTGTCCTATCGCTATCCGATGGCCACTTCCGATACGCTTCGCGATGTCGACCTCACCATTGCGCCCGGCGAGAAGCTCGCCGTTGTGGGATTAAACGGGGCGGGGAAGACCACGCTTGTCAAACTCCTGTGCGGTCTGTTGGACCCCACCGAGGGCGCCGTCCTGCTCAATGGAAAGGACATCCGCGCCTTTAACCGACGCGCGTACTACGCCCTCTTCAGCGCCGTCTTTCAGGACTTCTCGCTTTTGGACGTCACCGTGAGAGAGCAGATCACCCAGACGACCGGCCCCATTGACGAGGCGAGACTGAGCGAGGCCATCGAGAAATCGGGCATGACGTCGGTTTTGGGGAAGCTCCCTCAGGGACTCGATACTCACGTCGGGCGTGAAGTGTACTTGGACGGCGTCCTCTTTTCCGGCGGTGAGATGCAGCGTCTCATGCTTGCCCGCGCGTTGTACAAAGACGCGCCCATCTTGCTCTTAGATGAACCGACGGCAGCGCTCGATCCTCTGGCAGAAAACGAGATCTACGTCCAATACGATGCCATGACGCACGGCAAGACGTCGCTGTTCATCTCGCATCGGTTGGCCTCCACGCGGTTTTGCGATCGCATCATCTTCATGGCCGACGGCGCGATTCGCGAAGAAGGCTCGCACGAAAGTCTCTTGGCTCGGGGCGGCGCCTACGCGCATCTCTACGAAGTGCAAAGTCGTTACTATCACGAGGGAAAGGAGTATTAGATGCAAGGTCCCGTCTCTCTTCGCCATGCGCTTTCTCGCCAGTGGCGCGCCATTCGAGAACTGCATCGCGTTTCGCCTTCGTTTTTTCCCTTTCTCACCTTGAAATGCCTCGTCAAGGCGCTGACACCCTATCTCACTGTGTTTTTCGCCGCTCAGGTCTTGAAAGAACTGGCGACGCTGCGCCGCCCGGAGACCCTCGGTTTTTGGGCCCTCTTCAGTGTCCTCTCGCTGGGTCTCACGTCGCTCGGGAACGCCGTTTTCGCGCGTCACATCGAGACGCTCACCAACGACCTCTGGGGGCGAAAAGGAATCCTGTTCGTGCAAAAGATGTTTGCCCTCGATTTTTCTGAAATTGACAATCCAGAGACGCGCGACTTGCGCACGCAAATTCAACAGAGTGAAAGCTGGTCGGGCTGGGGTCTCATGCGCGCACTCGAAGTCTATGAAAACGGCGTGACCGGCGTCTGGGGCCTTTTGAGCGGCGCCTTGCTCAGCATCGGCCTTTTTACTTCGACGGTGCCCGAAACGTCCGGCGCATTTCAACTCTTAAACCATCCGGTCTTCGTCTTGGTGCTGGCCGCGGTCATGGTCGGCATGAGCGTTTTGGCGGGCAAATGTAGTGCCGCCTTTACCGAGCAATGGAGTGCCGTGAACGCTGCGGCCACCTTCGGAAACCGCCTGTTTGGTCACTTTGGCTTCATCGGCATGGACGAAAAGCGCAGCGTCGACATCCGCATGAATCACCAGCAAGAATTGATCGCTGCCTACTGGCAGACCAACACGACCTTTGGTGCGGAAGGACCCGTCGGCCAGCTCGCCCGAGGCAAGATGGGCATTGAAAAGAGCTTGAGTGTGTGCCTCACAACGCTCATCACCGGCTTTCTTTACGTGTTCACGTGCCTCAAGGCGTGGGGCGGAGCCTTCGACGTGGGCAGCATCACTCAGTATGTGGGCGCAGCCA
This sequence comes from Peptoniphilaceae bacterium, assembly GCA_028726605.1. GTDB lineage: Bacteria > Bacillota > Clostridia > Tissierellales > Peptoniphilaceae > Murdochiella. The sequence goes on from JAQYPV010000003.1 coordinate 15,380, forward strand.
CGGCGATGGTGAACAACATCTTTGCGTTGACGGATTTGGTCGGCACGATGCGGGCCAACAGCATCTATTTGGACAAGACCTTTGCTTTTTTGGATCTGCCGGAAGCGCGCGACCAGGGGAGTCTCACGCTGGCTTCGGAGGAAATGAAACACGAAGTGGAATTCCAGGACGTGTCGTTTCACTATCCCGGCTCGGACGTCTGGGCGCTTCGCCATGTGACGCTCACACTTCCGGCGGGAGAGCGCATCGCCATTGTGGGAGAAAATGGCAGCGGTAAGACGACGTTCATCAAGCTCTTGTGCCGCCTCTATGAACCACAGGAAGGCCGCATCCTGCTCGACGGACGGGACATTCGAGACTACCGCTACAACGCGTACATGGACCTCTTATCGGTCGTCTTTCAGGATTTTCAACTGATTGCTCAGCCGTTGGGGGATAACGTGGCGGGATCGAGGTCTTACGATCGAAAGCGCGTTTACGACTGTCTCGTGAAGGCCGGATTCGGGGAACGTCTGATGCAGATGAAACAAGGGTTGGACACCGTCATTTACAAAGAGCTTTGCGAGGAAGGCGTGGACGTATCTGGCGGGGAAGCGCAGAAGATCGCCATTGCGCGCGCGCTGTACAAAGACGCGCCGTTCATCATTTTGGATGAACCCACGGCGGCGCTAGATCCCATTGCTGAAGCGGAAATCTACGAGAAATTCAACGAAATGGTGGGGGACAAGACGGCCATCTACATCTCACACCGGTTGTCCTCGTGTAAGTTTTGCGACACCATCCTCGTCTTTGACGAGGGGCGCGTGATTCAGCAAGGCTCTCACGACGCCCTCGTCCACGAGACGCAGGGAAAATACTATGCGCTCTGGCATGCGCAGGCGCAATACTATACGAATGAATGAAACGGGAGACGATTAAGCGATGCGCTGTTGCAAGGGTTGCAGTGCCGTGAGGACCCACTGCATCGTTCCAGTGGTCACCTCGGAGCCACAGTACTCGCAGACGCCGTTCTGATTGATGGCAAGCGGCGCGCCGCAGTTGGGGCATTCAGTGACGCTGGTTTCGGTCGTGCTCTCGGTCTGCACATCTTTTTTACGCATGAATTGCATACGATACGTCATGATATAGCGCCGGTTGCGGTCGCCCTTGACCAGTTCCCCCGTGGCATCGTCGACAACGTAGTCGCGGTAACGCGCTTCGATGATGGCGTTCAGGTAGTCGTTCTCGCTGTCCGACGCGTACGACTCGATGAACGTGTTCATGACGGAGATGTCTTCGACCACATTGGTCTGCCCCCTGTCGATCAGATCCTGCAGTTGGCGCTCGTGCTGCGCGTAGAGCGCGTTAGATTCGAAGGGCCGGATGGCGCGCCAGTTCTTGGCTGTCCACGCCTGTTGCAACGCAATGAAGACGTCCGAAACGCGCAGAAGAAAGGCGGGCTCTGAAAAATTCGGATCTTTCTTTACGAGTTCGTCCAAGTTCTGATTGACGCTCTTGGGCTGATAGGGCTTGGCGGTGGAACGCGTGGCGTCTTGCGCCGCGGTGTTGGGGTGACGCTTCGAATAGCGCATGACGGCCACGATGGCGATGACGACGAGGAGGACGAAGGGGTTGTCCGTGAGATAGAAGAACATGAAGGGGTTGAACCCGAAGGTGGAGCCGTAGCCCCCGCCGATGTCCACGCCCCCGCCGAGATCGCCGCCCCAATTGCCGCCGCCGTGATCGACGCCACCGCCGACGTCGGCGAGGGCGAAATTGGAGGTCAGCACGAGGGCCAAGAACAAGACTAAAAGCACGATGCGTTTTCGCTTCATAGGATCCCCTTCTTTCCGTTCAAATTTGCTTCCATTATAGCGTGAAATGGCGTGCTGTGGTAACATGAGCAAAAGGAGACGACTATGGCCAGTATCTTTGGAATTGTTTCACAATATCAGGACCGCTTGACGATGCTTCCGGTGACCCTCATCGTCTTCGTACTTGCGACCTTGCTCTTGTACCTCATCTTTCACCGCTACCCCTGGGTGAAATACGTGCCGGCCGTCATCGGCATCGCCCTGGGCCTCATCTTCCTGGTGCAGGGGCTGAATCAAAAGGCGACCCTGGAAGGGTTGGACATCCTCTGGCGGGCCGTCTACTTCTTCGTCGCCGGATGCATCGCCTTGGCCACGGCGTGGCTTTCGGCGCTCATTCAGAGCTTTTCGAGGCGACGCGAGGATGCGGACGTCGAGGGAGAATAGATTCCGTTTTCTGAATTTTCAATCAATTGAGACAAAAAGCCATCGTTTTTCGGGACACCGTGAGACGATGGCTTTTTTATAATGGCGTGGAGAGGCAGACGGGGTCGTTCAGGCGAAAGCGAATGTGCAAGGCGTCTTTCGCGGCCTCAACGTCTTCCGAGGTCAGTACGCCGCACTCGGCGGTGTGGAAGAGATGCGGCCCCATCCATGGGAGCGTCGCCATACCGAAGATGGTGGTCTCGCGTTTTTGCGCATCGGACTGAATGTTGAGTCCCGCGCGTTGCCATTGGCAGGAGCGACGCAGGAAGAGCGCGGCGATCGGAGCGGTGTCGCGGGGCAGAAACGCGCCTGCAAGCGTCATCGTGAACGCCTCGGGGGCATCGCTCATGGCGTCGAATGTCGGCGTGCGCGAGAAATACGTTTGCGCGATGGCCGTGAGGATGAGCCGTGCGGTCACATTCCGGAGCAAAGTGAGGCGCGCTTCGAAGGGGACAGAGAGCACGGGTGTCTCATTGTCGTAGTCTTTCGGCACGAGGAGCGCGCCGTCATCCAAGGCGGTCACGGCGACGCCGTCGTCGAGAGAGAGCGCCTCCGGCGCGAGGTGGAGTTTCCGATAGGGCGGCACGATGGTGTCCGCCGTCTCGATGCGCAGGTGCTCGCCCTGGCGGCGCTTCGCGCGCACGGTCGTCTCCAATACGTTTTGATAGGGGTTTTTGAATACGGTTTCCATGGTCACTCCTTTGTGTCATTGTACCACGAAGCCGAAGGAGCGTTGGCGTGGTCTACTTCATCACGGGAATCGCCTTGAGCGCCCTGGGTCTTCCTCTCTTGGGGGCGTTTGGGGCGGTGCTTTGCTTTCACCGCCGGCCGTCTGCAGGGCTCGCGCTTTTCTTAGGAGTCGTGCTCTTTCTGACTTCTGACATCCGAAAGACGCCTTCAGATCTCGCCCGGCTTCCGGAACGCGGGGTCGCGACCGTGGACGGGCTGCGCTATGTCGGTGGAGAAGCCCGCCTCGTCTATCGCATCCAAGTTGCACCGAGGCTGACCCTCAAGGCGCTTTCGCGCGCGACGCTGGACGACGACCTCGCCGCGTTGCGCCCCATTTCTTCATCAGTGGAGCCGTTTTGTGAGAAGACGGCCCTCGAGCCAAGAGTCAGTGAAACGCATCGAGGGGGAGAGGCACGCGAAAAGGACGGCGAGAAAATCCGTGACGAGGCCCTCTCCCTCATGGGATGGCGCTTTAAGGTGAGTGTCCACTGGCATCCCTTCGAAGCGCCGGGCCTTCCCGGGGAGTTTCACGCCCAGGAGTACTACGCCACGCAAGGCATTGCCGCTCAGGTAACGCTTGAGAAAGCGACGCCACTCAAGGGAAGGGCTTTGCTCCCCGCCCTGCGAGAACGGGCCAGAGACGCCCTCTTGCAGCGCATGAATTCGCTGGGCGGCGAAGGCGGTGCGCTGCTCTCGCGGGTCGTGCTCGGAGCGCAGATGCCGGTGAAGCCCGCCCTCACCGAGGCGATGAACGGCTTGGGCCTCGCGCATCTCCTGGCGGCGAGCGGCCTGCACGTGAGCCTGATCTTCGCGTGGGGGATGGCGCTGCTGTCGTATTGTCGCCTCTCCCGCGGGCAGAGCGACGCGTTGCTCTTTGCGCTGCTTCTGCTCTACGCGGCGCTGCTGTATTTTCCCGCGTCCATTCTGCGCGCCATCTTCTATGCGCTCACCGGAGAACTCGCCATCCGACGACAGCGACGCATCGCCCCGTGGAAACGCCTCATCACCGCCCTGGCCCTCGTCCTGTTCTGCTTTCCTCTGCGCATCTACGATGTGGGTCTCCAACTCTCGTTTCTCTGTGCCGCGGCAATGGCGTGGCACGAGAGATCTCCGCGTCCCGCAAGCGCCATCGCGGATCAATTGCTCTTCACCGTCCGCATTCTCCTCTGCACACTTCCCGTCCTCGCACTCCGCGGCTTCACTCTGACGCCGGCGACGGTGATCGCCAACTTGCTGGCCATCCCCGCGTTTTCCCTGCTCTTCGCGCTGGGCCTCGTCGCCTCCCTCCTGGCCCCGCTGCCCGTCGTGGGGACGCTGTTGTGCGCCTTCTTTGATGTGAGCACCGCGCTCTTCGAGGCCTTCGTCCACGGACTTGCGGCACTGCCGCTTCCGACGTTTTCGCTGGACGCAACCCCGGCCTTTTTGACTCTCTACTCCCTTGTCATGATCGGGCTTGTGCTGGCATCGACGGGGTGTTTCCGGCGCTTGCGGCGTCTTCGTGCGCGGCTCTCGGACCGACGCCTTCGCACGCGCTGGAACCACACGCTTTACACCTGTGCCGTGTGGTGGGCGCTCACACTCGTGTTGCCCCTCGTCTTCGCGCCGCTCGAGGCGCCGACGCTCACGGCGTTAAACGTCGGTCAAGGCGACTGTCTGCTGCTGCAAGCCGGTGGCAAGGCGGTCCTCATCGACACCGGCGGCAAGCGCGACTTTCGGACGAAAGAAAATACGCAGGCGCACCATTTAGCCTTGGAACTTCAGAATCGGGGCGTTGCCCGCGTCGACGCCGTCTTTCTCTCTCACGACGACGACGATCACGTGGGCAACCTTTGGGGCCTTGCGCGGGAGATGCCCATTGGCGTGGTATGCGTGCCGCCGGGCACGCGCCGCAGCATCGCTCCGGATTCCATCCGCGTCCGCGCCATGACGACCGGGGAGCGCGTGACGCTTCGCAGCAGGGGAGCGCCCGTATCGCTGGACGTCGTGGACGCAGGGCGAGGCGATGACGAAGACAAAAACAACCACGCCATGGTGTTGTGCCTTCACATGGGCCGCGCCGCGGTACTGCTCATGGGCGATCGAGAAGAGACAGACGGACTGGATTTAAGTCATGTGCACGCGCCCTTGGCCTTACTCAAAGTGGCGCATCACGGCTCGCGAAAGGGCACTGAGGCCGCCTTCTTGCGACGCATTCGCCCCGAGCGCGCCGTCATCAGCGCCGGCGCAGGCAACCGCTACGGGCATCCCGCGCCCGAAACGCTCGCGCGGCTTCGACAGAGCGGGGCGCGCATCGACCGCACAGACGAGACGAGCCACGTGCAGTATCGCTTCAATCCGCTGCCCCGGGGTGGAAGGCTCATCGCACTGTCGCCCGCCGGGGTGACGCTCCTTCACGGGGCTTATGCGTTTTTATGGTGTCTCGGCCTCGTCTGGGGCATCAAAAAAGGCCGTGATCGGCCTTTGCGCGCGGAAAATGGAGAGATCTCAGCGCGTGTTGAAGTCGAGGGGCGCGCGCTGCGTCGACACGGAGAGCACGAGCCCCACGCACACGAGGTTTAAGAGTTGAAACGTGCCGCCGTTGGACATGAAGGGCAGGGGGATGCCGGTGACCGGCATCAGGCCGATGGTCATGCCGATGTTTTCGAAGATGTGGATGAAGAGCATGGCCGCAATGCCGACGACTAAGGTCTTAGAAAACGTGTCTTTGGCGCGGTAGGCGATGCGAATCATCCGATAGAGCAAGAGGGCGTAGAGGGCGATCAGCACGAGGCCCCCGATGAAGCCGAATTCCTCGGTGAGCACGGCAAAGATGTAGTCCGTGTCGCGCTCAGGAATAAAGCCGTAGTGCGTCTGGGTGCCCTGCATGTAGCCCTTGCCGAACACGCGCCCCGAGGCGATGGCGATGAGGCCTTGGTAGATCTGGTAACCCGTGCCGTTGATGTCGCGCAACGGGTCGATGAAGTTCAGGATGCGCTCTTTTTGGAGGTCGGACAGCGATTCGTAGAGGATCGGCGCCAGCACGATGGCGGCCGCCACCGCGGCCACGATGTAGCCCCAGTGGATTTTGGCGATGAAGACCATGCATGCGATGAAGAAGAGGATGACGGCGGCGGTGCCGTAGTCCGGCTGCTTGAGGATTAAGAGGAGCGGCGCGCCCAGGCCTATGGCCATGAGCACGATGGTCAGCGGCTTGTTGATGCGATCCTGAAACCGCTCCAGGAAGACCGCAAAGCCCAGAATCAGGACGATCTTCGAAAACTCCGAGGGCTGAAAGGTGATAGGCCCGAGAGAGAGCCAGGCGCGCGCGCCGAAGACGTCGCCGACGCCGATGACGAGGGTGGCTGCGAGCAACACCAAGATGATGGCGTACGAGGGGATGGCGAATTTCTTGAGCGCGTCCGTGTCCACGAATTGCAACACCAGAATGGCCGAAAAGCCGATCGCCGTGGCGATGAACTGCGACAACAAACTCCGAAGGGTGCCGCCCGTGGACTGGATGGCGGAGTAGACCACGACAAAGCCCATCGCGCACAGCGCCATGGTGGTGATGAGCAAAATCCAGTCAAATTGCGCCATGACCTTCTTACTGCGATTAAACATAAGCCTTCCTCTCAAAACGACCGCATCCGGTCGCCTTTCAGTTCAATGATACAATCTATTATAATGTTGTCTCGAAGACTTTCATGGGAAAAACGTGAGTGAAAGGAGCAATCCATGACGCATGAGGAAGCCCGGGAGATCATGGAAAAACTGAAAGTGGCGCATCCGAACGCCAAAGCGGAGCTGAACGCGAACAACCCCTTCGAGCTCTTGATCGCCGTCATCCTCTCCGCACAGACGACCGACGTGCGCGTGAATCAAGTGACGCCCATCCTGTTTGCGGCCTATCCAGACCCGGCCGCGCTCTCGAAGGCGCCTCTTGAGCATTTGGAAGAGATCTTGCGTCCCATCGGCTTCTTTCGGACGAAGGCCCAGAACATAAAAAAGACGGCGCAAAGGCTCTGTGGCGCGTATGGCGGTCAAGTTCCCGAGAGTCGCGAAGAGCTCATGACGCTCCCCGGAGTGGGGCGCAAGACCGCCAACGTCGTGCTCTCCAACGCCTTCGGCGTGCCGGCCCTCGCCGTGGACACGCACGTCTTTCGCGTGTCGCACCGTCTGGGCCTTTCGGACGCCGAGACGGTCGACGAGACAGAACGCGACTTAAACGCCCTCTTGGATCGCTCCCTCTGGTCCGAGGCGCATCACCTCTTGATCTTCCAAGGGCGCTATGTCTGCAAGGCGCGAAAGCCGCTCTGTGAAGAATGTGCGGTGCGAGAGCACTGCCGCTACCTGAAGGGCCGGTCGTGATGCGCGTCGCCATCATCGGCGCCGGCGCGGCCGGCATGACGGCGGCCTTGGCGCTTCGCCGCCCGGATCTGCTCGCGATGACGCCCTTCACGCCCACCGGATCGACGACGCCAGACGTCGTCGTCTTCGAAAAGGAGCAGCCCTTAGCCAAGGTGCGGGCGAGCGGCAACGGGCGCTGCAACTTCACCAATGCCCATCTGAGCCCCGCACATTACACGGGTGACCACGCGGCCTTTGTGGCGCCGCTCTTGTCCCGCTTCGGCTTTCGCGAGATGCTCGCCTGGTTTCAACTCCTCGGCATGGACGCCGTGACACTCGAAAGCGGCATGACCTACCCCAGGACCTTGCGGGCGCAGACCGTGGCGGATCTCCTGGAGGCGCGAGTGCGGGACGCGGGCGCGACGCTTAGAGGCGACGCCGTGACGGATCTGGCGAAACGAGAAGGGCGCTTTGCGCTGACGCTGGCCTCCGGCGACACGTCTTCCTTCGACGCGGTTCTCCTCACGACGGGTGGGAGTTTCGGCGTCAAAAGAGACGACTGGTCGAATGGCTACAGCCTCGCGAAGGCGCTCGGCCACTCTCTGACGCCGCTGCATCCGGGGATAGTGGCGCTGCGCGTGGCAGAAAAGGCGCGCTGTGAGGCCCTTCAAGGCGTGAAGGTCGAGGCGTGCGTGTCCGGAGCGGGGGAAACCACCACGGACGACGTGCTCTTCACAGACTACGGGCTCTCCGGCACGGGGATCTTTCGGCTCTCGAACGCGCTCTTGGACGCCAAGCGGCCGACGCTTGTCTTGGACGTGCTGCCGCAGTGGGAGGAACACGCACTCGTGGAGACGCTCGTGGCGCTCTCTGCGCGATTTCCCTGCGCTGCGCCCGCGTCTCTGCTCTCCGGGTACGTCTTTGCCCCCGTCGCTCAGGTGGCGGCAGGGGAAGCGGGGATCACGACAAGCGACCGCGTTTCGCTTCAAACGCTGGTGCGTCGGTTGAAATCGTGGCCTTTTACCGTCGTCGGCACGCGGCGGCGCGACCACGGTCAGGTGACCTGCGGGGGCGTCAAAACCGAGGAAGTGCACCCCGAGACGCTGGAATCCCGACAATGTCCGGGACTCTACCTGGCCGGTGAAATTCTGGACGTGCAGGGGGAGTGCGGCGGCTACAACTTGCACTGGGCCTTTACGAGCGCCCTGGCCTCGGCGCGGGCCATTCTGTCTCCAGCGTCATCTGGCGGTCGCGAGGCGTCGGCTTGTGTATAATAGAACCATATTTTTTTTGAGGGAAGACAGAAGGAGAAGACATGGGGTTTCAAAACTTGCCCGACAATGTGCGGGAAGGCGAAGTGCAGAAAATCAGTGAATGGAAAGAGATGGACCTCTTAAGCCGCGCCGTACACGAGCGCGACGGCCGGGAAGAGTTCATCTTCTACGAGGGACCGCCGACGGCCAACGGCCGGCCGGGCATTCACCACGTCATCGCCCGCACGTTGAAAGATATGACCAATCGCTACAAGACCATGCAGGGCTACCGCGTGGCGCGCAAAGCAGGTTGGGATACGCACGGCCTGCCCGTGGAGATCGAAGTCGAGAAGGAACTGGGCTTCCACAACAAGGGCGACATCGAGGCGTATGGCGTGGAGGCGTTCAACAAGAAGTGCCGCGAGTCCGTGTTCAAGTACCGCGACTTGTGGATGGACATGTCGGATCGCATGGCGTTCATGGCGGACATGGAACACCCCTACGTCACGATGGAAGACGAGTACATCGAGACGGTGTGGTACCTCCTGAACAACTTCAACGAGCGCGGTCTCATCTACAAGGGCGCGAAGATCCTGCCGTACTGCCCGCGCTGCGGAACGGGTCTGGCGTCGCACGAAGTGGCGCAGGGCTATCAGGACGACGAAGTGACCACGGTGTACGTGAAGTTCCCCGTGAAGGGCGAAGCGAACACGTACTTCCTGGCGTGGACCACCACGCCGTGGACCTTGCCGTCGAACGTGGGCCTCACGGTGAACCCCGACGTGACCTACGTGAGGGCGCGCCAAGGAGACGAGATCTACATCTTGGCGGAAGCCCGTCTCGACGTCTTGAAGCCGGAGTTCGGCGAAGTCGAGGTGCTGGAGCGATTCGAGGGACGCGAGCTGGAATACAAAGAATATGAACAGCTATTGCCGTTCTACGACATTTCCGGCAAGGCGTTCTTCGTGACGCTGGCCGACTACGTCACCACCGAAGACGGTACCGGCGTGGTCCACACCGCTCCGGCCTTTGGTGAGGACGACGCCAAGACGGGTCGCCGCTACGATCTGGCCTACATCAACCCGGTGGACGAGCGCGGCGAATTCGTGGGCGGCCCCTATGAAGGCAAATTGGTCTTCGATGCGGATCCGGACGTCATTCAATACCTGCGCGAACACGACAAACTGTATGCCAAGCAGAAGATCGTGCACAAGTATCCGCATTGCTGGCGCTGTGGCACGCCGCTCATCTACTACTCCAAGCCGTCGTGGTACATCGACGTCACGCAGTTCCGCGACCAGATGGTGGAGGAGAACAAAAAAGTCAACTGGTATCCGCCCTATGTGGGCGAGAAGCGCTTCGGCAACTGGCTGGAGAACCTGAACGACTGGGCGCTTTCGCGTAGCCGCTACTGGGGCACGCCGCTCAACATGTGGGTGTGTGACGACTGCGGTGAGAAAAAGTCCATCGGATCACGCGCCCAACTCGTGAAAGAGGCGCGCGAAGACATCGACGAGACCATCGAACTGCACCGCCCGTACGTGGACAACGTCACGCTCACTTGTCCGAAGTGCGGCGGCGTGATGCACCGCGAGCCCGACGTCATCGACGTGTGGTTTGACTCTGGCTCCATGCCTTTTGCGCAGTGGCACTATCCGTTCGAACACGAGGACATGTTCGATGAGGGGCTGTTCCCGGCGGACTTCATCAACGAAGGCGTCGACCAGACGCGCGGCTGGTTCTACTCGCTCATGGCTATCGCCGTGCTCTACACGGGCCACGCGCCGTACCGCAACGTCCTCGTCAACGACTTAATCCTGGACGCCAACGGCCAGAAGATGTCCAAATCCAAGGGCAACACGCTGGATCCGATTGCGCTCTTCGACGAATACGGCGCCGACGCCGTGCGCTTCTATTCCCTTTACGTCTCGCCGCCGTGGCTGCCCACGCGCTTTGACGTCAAGGGCCTCAAAGAAGTGCAGTCCAAGTTCTTCCGCTCCATCAAGAACGTCTACGCCATGTTCGCCCTCTACGCCAACACGAACGGCTGGGATCCGTCCACGTTTGACATTGCCGACGCCGACCGTCCGGAGATCGACCGTTGGCTCTTAAGCCGCTTTGAGTCCCTGCGCGAACAGTACGAGCGCGACATGGACGCCTTCGAGTACTTCCGCGTCGTCCACGCGCTCTCCGACTTCGTGGTGGAGGACCTCTCCAACTGGTACATCCGCCGCAACCGCGCGCGATTCTGGTCGTCTGAGGCGACGGTGGAAAATCAGGCCGCGTTCCGCACGACCTACGAAGTGCTCCTGGGCCTGTCGAAGCTCATGGCGCCGATCACGCCGTTCTTGGCGGATCAGATGTATCTCGCGCTCACACAGCATCGCGAGATGGACTCCGTGCACCTGGAATTCCTGCCGAAGAAGGAGCCGGAGCGCATCAACCCGGCGCTGGAAGAGAAGATGGAATTGGTGCGCCGCGTCGTGAACTTGGGGCGCGCCGCGCGTGAAGAGGCAGGCATCAAGGTGCGTCAGCCGCTGCAGGAGATCCTCCTGGATGCGTCGCTGGCCGACGTCATCGACAACCTGACTCCGCTCATCCGGGAAGAACTCAACATCAAGCGCGTGCACTATTCGGACGAGATCGCCTCGTTCATGGACATCACGGTGAAGCCCAACTTTAAAGTGGCGGGTAAGGTCCTGGGCGGCAAGATGAAGGCCTTTGCCAACTACTTAAAGGACGTGGACGCCAAGGCGTTCATCGCCGAAGTGCAGGAGGGTGGAAAGATCATCACGCTGGATGGCGAGACCATCGAGGTGCCGGAGGAGTTCATCCTCACGCAGTTCACGGCGAAGGAGGGCTTTGACGTGACGGCGGATCGGGGCGTGTACGTGGTGCTGGACACCACGCTAAACGACGCCCTGATCGCCGAGGGGCTGGTGCGCGAATTCATCTCCAAGGTGCAGAACCAGCGCAAGAAGAACGGCTACGAGGTGGCGGACCGCATCGCCATCCGCTACGCGGCGGATGAGGAACTGGCGGCCGCACTGGAAGATGCCGCGGCGCAGGTGAAGGCGGAGACGTTGGCGCTTCAGATGGAGCGTGTGGCGTCTCTCGACGGAGAAGCGATCGACATCAACGGACACGAGGCCGTGTTGGCGCTGGAGCGTCAGTAACCCGCGCGGAGGGGTGCTGAAAAGGGGATCATCGATCAGAAAAATCGTATTTTTACGTTTTTTCTGATGCCGTTTGACAAGGCTAACCTTTACAATCTCAAAAAATGAAAGCCACGCATCCGGGAGGTTCTCCTTGACAGAAGCGTGGCTTTCGTTTATCATGAGCACAGTTGATCACCTTCGCAAGAAGTCGTCGGAATCCCCCGGCGTGTCTTGACGAGGGGCTTTTTTGTGTGGTAAGATATGTAACTGTTTCAATTCGTCCCAAAAACGGACTTTTCCCAGTTTAATTGAGAAGGAGATCGCATGCACAATCATACCGCGCTGTATGGCCGTACTGTGCGCCAGAGTTTTTCACGAATTCCGCAAGTCTTGGAGTTCCCCAACCTCTTGGCGATCCAGAAGGACAGCTTCGATTGGTTCATGAAGGAAGGGTTGCGCGAGGTGCTCGAAGACGTCTCGCCGATTCGCGACTATTCCGGAAACCTCGTGTTGGATTTTGTCGACTACTACTTTGAAGATGAACCCGAATACTCCGTCGAAGAAGCCAAGGAGCGGGACACCAATTACGCGCGCAAATTGAAGGTCAAAGTCCGCCTCATTAAGATCGACGACGGCGAGATCATGGACGTCAAAGAACAGGAAGTCTTCTTGGGCGACATCCCCATGATGACCGAATCCGGCACCTTCATCATCAACGGCGCGGAGCGCGTCATCGTCTCACAGCTCATCCGCTCGCCGGGCGTCTACTACGCCAAGGACTTCGACAAGTCCGGGAACACCATGATCTCGTCCACGGTCATTCCGAACCGGGGCGCGTGGCTGGAGTACGACAACGACGCGCACGGCGTGGTGAACATCCGCATCGACCGCACGCGCAAGCTCCCGGCGACCACGCTCATCCGCGCGCTGCTCTTTGAGACCGACGACGAGATGATCGAAGTGCTGGGCGACTCCGAAGCGCTGCGCCTGACGCTTGAAAAAGAGACGTCGTCCACGCGCGAAGATGCTCTCATCGAAATCTACCGCAAGTTGAAGCCGGGCGACCTCGCCTCCGTGGAGTCGGCGGAGCCGCTCATCCACAACTTGTTCTTCGATCCCCGCCGCTACGATCTGGCCAAAGTGGGACGCTACACCTTTAATAAGAAGCTCACGGTGCAGAACCGCATCACGAACCGTACGCTCGCGAGCGACGCCGTCTCCGAGGACGGCGAGATCATCGCGCAGGAAGGCGACTTCATTACTGAAGAGTTGGCGCACGAGATCGAACTCGCCGGCATCAACGTTGTGGACGTCTACACCAACGAAGAGCGCACGAAGAAGGCGCGCGTGGTGGGCAACCACTTCGTGGACAGCGAAGCCTTCGGCGATGCCTTCGAAGGCGTGGATTTCAAGGCGCTGGGCTTCTCAGAAAAACTGTACTGGCCGGCCATGCAAAAGCTCATCGCCGAGATCGAGGAGCACCCGGACGACTACGACACGCCGGAGAAGAAGGCGCGCCTGTTGAAGCGCGAGCGCTTGGAAATCAGCCCGCGCCACATTACGCCGGCCGACATTCTGGCCACCTTCAGCTACCAGCTGAACCTTTACCAGGGCGTGGGCAACACCGACGACATCGACCACCTGGGCAATCGCCGCGTGCGCTGCGTGGGCGAGCTTCTGCAAAACCAGTTCCGCATCGGCCTCTCGCGCATGGAGCGCACGGTCAAAGAGCGCATGACCACTGGTGATCCGGATCTCGCGACGCCGCAGAGCCTCTTAAACGTGCGCCCGGTGACGGCCGCCATTAAAGAGTTCTTCGGCTCTTCGCAGCTCTCTCAGTTCATGGACCAGACGAACCCCATGTCCGAGCTCACGCACAAGCGCCGCCTGTCGGCGCTGGGACCGGGCGGTCTCTCGCGTGACCGCGCGGGCGCGGAGGTTCGAGACGTCCACGATTCGCACTACGGCCGCATTTGCCCCATCGAGACGCCGGAAGGTCCGAACATCGGCCTGATCACGTCGCTCACCACGTTTGGCCGCATCAACGAGTACGGCTTCATCGAGACCCCGTACCGCAAGGTCATCGAGGGCACGGGACGGGTGACGGACGAAATCGTCTATTTGACGGCGGACCAGGAAGACCGCTACATCAAGGCGCAGGCCAACGAGCCGATCGGCGAAGACGGCGTGTTCCTGAATGAGCGCGTCTCCGGCCGTGGCCTTAACGCGGTCAACGACATCTATCCCCGTGAAAAAGTCCAGTTCATGGACGTGTTGCCGCAGCAGATCGTCTCGGTCGGCGCGGCCATGATCCCGTTCCTGGAAAACGACGATGCGACGCGCGCCCTCATGGGTACGAACATGCAACGTCAGGCGGTGCCGCTCATCAAGACCGAGGCTCCGATGATCGGCACGGGCATCGAGCACAAGGCGGCGCTCGACTCGGGCGTGGTGGTCATGGCCAAGGAGTCCGGCGTGGTCACGAAGGTGGACGCGGATCACATCGTGGTGCGCGGCGACGAGTCGGGTCAGGAAGTTTCGTACAAGATCTTCAAGTTCCGCCGCGCGAACCAGGGCACGTGCTTTAACCAGCGCCCCATCGTGGACGAGGGCGACATCGTCGAGAAGGGCGAGATCATCGCCGACGGCCCGTCCACGGAAGAGGGCGAGATTGCGCTCGGCAAGAACATCTTGATCGCGTTCATGACGTGGGAAGGCTACAACTACGAAGACGCCATGCTCATCAACGAGGAACTGGTGATCAACGACACGTTGACGTCCATCCACATCGAGGAACACAGCTGCGAGGCGCGTGAGACGAAGTTGGGTTCGGAAGACATCACGCGCGACATCCCCAACATCGGCGAAGACATGCGCCGCAACCTGGACGAAGACGGCATCATCCGCATTGGCGCAGAAGTGGTGGCGGGCGACATCTTGGTCGGCAAAGTGACGCCGAAGGGCGAAACCGAACTGTCGCCGGAAGAGCGCCTCTTGCGCGCCATCTTCGGCGAAAAAGCGCGCGAAGTGCGCGATGCCTCGCTCAAGGTGCCGCACGGAGAGTCCGGCATCGTCGTGGACGTGAAGAAGTACTCGCGCGCCAACGGCGACGACTTGGCGCCGGGTCTCAACGAAGTGGTGCGTGTCTACATCGCCACGAAGCGCAAGATCATGGTGGGCGACAAGATGTGCGGTCGCCACGGCAACAAGGGTGTCGTCTCGCGCATCCTGCCGGTGGAAGACATGCCATTCCTGCCGGATGGCACGCCCATTCAGATCTGCTTGAACCCGTTGGGCATTCCGTCCCGTATGAACCTGGGACAGGTTCTGGAAGTGCACTTGGGTCTGGCCGCCAAGAAGCTCGGCTGGAAGGTGGCGACGCCGGTCTTCGACGGCGCCTCCGATACCGACATCGAAGAGGCACTGCAAAAGGCGGGTTATCCCATCGACGGCAAGATCCAGCTGCGCGACGGCCGCACGGGCGAACCGTTCGACAACCGCGTGACGGTGGGCTACATGTACATCCTGAAGCTGCACCACATGGTGGAAGAGAAGATCCACGCGCGTTCGACGGGCCCGTACTCGCTCGTGACGCAGCAGCCGCTCGGCGGCAAGGCGCAGTTCGGCGGTCAGCGCTTCGGTGAAATGGAAGTGTGGGCGCTGGAAGCCTACGGCGCGTCCCACACCCTGCAGGAGATGCTCACTGTGAAGTCGGATGACGTCACGGGCCGCGTGCGCACATATGAAGCCATCGTCAAGGGCGAGAACATCCCCACGCCGGGCGTGCCGGAGAGCTTCAAGGTGCTCATCAAGGAATTGCAGTCGCTGGCGCTGGACATCAAGCTCCTGGACGACGAGGGCGACGAAGTGGAACTCCTGAGCGACCTCAACGACGTGACGCGCTTCTCCCAGATTGAAGACATCGACGAGAAACAGACGGAGGAGCTGCCCAAGTCCTTTATCCAACAGGCCACGGACGGCGATCCCATCGAAATGGACCGCTCCTATGAACTGGACGACGACGATGACGACGACGGCGGGGAAGACGCCTACGGGGCGATGAGCTTCTCCTTGACCACCGGTGACGAAGACGAAGAATAGGCAGGGGGAATATGAAACAAAGCAATTCATTCGACGCGATCCGCATTCAGATCGCGTCACCGGAAAAAATTCGCTCCTGGTCCCACGGCGAGGTAAAGAAGCCGGAAACCATCAACTACCGCACGCTGAAGCCGGAAAAGGACGGTCTGTTCTGCGAGAAGATCTTCGGACCGGTGAAGGACTGGGAATGCAGCTGCGGCAAGTACAAGCGCATTCGCTATAAGGGCGTCATCTGCGAAAAGTGCGGCGTCGAAGTGACCAAGTCCAAAGTGCGCCGTGAGCGCATGGGCCACATCGAACTCGCCACGCCTGTCTCGCACATCTGGTATTTCAAGGGCATTCCCTCGCGCATGGGCCTCTTGCTGGACATGAGCCCGAAGGCGCTGGAACTGGTGCTCTACTTTGCCAGTTACGTCGTCCTGGATCCGGGTGAAGCCAAGGACGAACTCTACAAGAAGCAGCTCTTGACGGAAGAAGAGTACGACCACTACTACGAGGAATACGGGGACACCTTTGTGGCGGAGATGGGCGCTGAGGCCATTCAGAAGCTGCTCGCCGAGGTGGATCTGGAAGAGGAGCAGCGTCAGCTGGAAGAGGAACTGGAGTACGCCACGGGACAGAAGCGCGTGCGCGCCCTGCGCCGCCTCGAGGTGGTGGAGGCGTTCATCCGCTCTGGCAACCGTCCGGAGTGGATGTGCCTTACGGTGCTGCCGGTCATGCCGCCGGATCTTCGCCCCATGGTGCAGTTGGAAGGCGGGCGCTTTGCCACTAGTGATCTGAACGACCTCTACCGCCGCGTCATCAACCGCAACAACCGCTTAAAGCGCCTCTTGGACATCGGCGCGCCGGACATCATCGTGCGCAACGAAAAGCGCATGTTACAGGAAGCCGTGGATGCGTTGATCGACAACGGGCGTCGCGGCAAGGCCGTGACGGGCGCGTCCAACCGCCCGCTCAAGAGCCTGTCGGACCTCTTGAAGGGTAAGAGCGGCCGTTTCCGCCAGAACCTCTTGGGCAAACGCGTCGACTACTCCGGCCGTTCGGTTATCGTCGTCGGCCCGAACCTCAAGTTCTATCAGTGCGGTCTGCCGAAAGACATGGCGCTGGAGCTTTTCAAGCCCTTCGTCATGCGAGAATTGGTCGCCGAGGGTCTGGCACACAACATCAAGAACGCTAAGAAGATGGTGGAGCGCAAGGACGAGAACGTATGGGGTCCGTTGGAGAAGGTCATCAAGGACCATCCGGTACTCTTGAACCGCGCCCCGACCTTGCACCGCCTGGGCATTCAGGCCTTTGAGCCGGTGTTGGTCGAAGGCAAGGCCATCAAGTTGCACCCGCTGGCTTGCACGGCGTATAACGCCGACTTCGACGGCGATCAGATGGCCGTCCACGTGCCGCTGTCGTCGGAGGCGCAGGCTGAGGCGCGTCTCTTGATGATGTCCACGAACAACATCCTGGCGCCGAAGGACGGCAAGCCGATCACGACGCCGACGCAGGACATGGTGCTGGGTGCCTACTACCTGACGGCCGTGCCGGAGACGGACGAGCCGAGCCACTACTTCGAAGACATCGACGAGATGAAGAAGGCGCTGGCGAACCGCTACATCGATCTGCACTCGTTCGTGGCGGTGCGGATGCACCACGGCGAAGACGATCACGGCCATATGGTGAAGTCCACGGTCGGCCGCTTCATCTTCAACGAGGGCATTCCGCAAGACCTGGGTTACGTCGATCGTGAGGCCGATCCCTACGGTTTGGAAGTGGATCAGCTGGTGGACAAGAAGAAGCTCACGGACATTTTGGACCGCTGCTATCGTCGCCACGGCAACATTCGCACGTCGCGCCTCCTGGACTACATCAAAGAGATGGGATATCGCTACTCCACCATCGGGGCGCTGTCTGTGTCCATGGCGGACGTCCAGATTCCGGAAAAGAAGGCCGAGATCTTGGCGGAGGCCAACAAGGAAGTGGAGCAGCACGAGCGCATGGCGCGGCGCGGTCTCATTTCCGAGGACGAGCGCTATAAGTTCGTCATCGACACGTGGACACAGGCGACGGATGACGTGGAGCACGCCATTCTCGAGTCGCTGGATCCCAAGAACTCCATCGCCATCATGGCCAACTCCGGCGCGCGCGGTTCCATGAAGCAGATCCGCCAGCTCGCCGGCATGCGCGGCTTGATGCAGACGGCCACCGGCGAGACCATCGAAATTCCGGTCGTGGCCAACTTCCGCGAGGGGTTGTCGGTGCAGGAGTTTTTCATTTCGAGCCACGGCTCCCGCAAGGGTCTGTCGGATACGGCGCTGCGTACGGCGGACTCAGGGTATCTGACGCGCCGCCTGGTCGACGTGTCGCAGGACGTCATCGTCATGGAGGATGACTGCGGGACGGATCGCTACATCACGGTGTCGGATATTCGCGAGGGCAACGAGCTCATCGAGAGCCTGACGTCGCGCCTGGTGGGCCGCACGAGCTTTGAAGACGTCTTGAATCCGTCGACGGGCCGCCTCATCGTGAAACACAACGAGATGATCACAGAGGCCGCGGCGGACGCCATCGTCGAAGCGGGCATCAAAGAAGTAAAGGTGCGTTCGGTTCTGCAGTGCAACACGGTGAACGGCGTCTGCGCCAAGTGCTATGGGCGCAACCTGGCGACGGGCAAGACCGTCGACATCGGGGAAGCGGTCGGCATCATCGCCGCGCAGTCCATCGGCGAGCCGGGCACGCAGCTGACGATGCGCACGTTCCACTCGGGCGGCGTCGCCGGCACCGGTATCACGCAAGGTCTTCCGCGTGTGGAGGAGCTCTTTGAAGCGCGTAAGCCGAAGGGCCTGGCGACCATTTCGAAGAACGCCGGCGTGGTGACCATTCAGGACAACAAAAAGCGCAAGGACGTGGTGGTCACGTCGACGGATGGCCACGAGGAGACCTATCCCATCCCGTTCGGCACGACCATCGTGGTGGACAACGGCGACGTCATCGAAAAGGGTGCGCGCCTCACGGAAGGCTCCTTAAACCCGCATGACATCCTGGAAGTGTTGGGCGTGAAGGCCGTTCAGGACTACATCACGCGTGAAGTCCAGAAAGTGTATCGCCTGCAAGGTGTCGACATCGACGACCGCCACATCGAGATCATCATCAAGCAGATGCTCCAACGCGTGCGCATCGTGGAGTCGGGGGATTCGTCGTTCCTGCCGGGCGCCATGGTGAACCGCCGTCTGGTGGCCATTGAGAACGAAAAGTTGGAAGCCGAGGGCAAGGTCCCGGCGCGCACCGAAGACGTGGTGCTGGGCATTACGAAGGCGTCCATCGCCTCGGAGTCCTTCCTGTCGGCGGCGTCGTTCCAGGAGACCACGCGTGTCCTGACGGATGCGTCCATCAAGGGCAAAGTGGACCACCTGCGCGGTTTGAAAGAGAACATCATCATCGGCCAGCTGATTCCGGCCGGCACAGGGATGAAAACCTACCGGAAGAAGGACATCACCTACGATGGCATGGCTGACGACTTGGAACGCATCGAAGGATTGAAGGCGATGCGCTTTGCGCCGCAACCCATTGCCGTCCCGGAGGATGAAGAAGCCGAGGACGAGCACGACGAGAACTGGGACGCACAAACCGTCTGACGACGGACAAATGAGATAACGCCTATCGGGCGGAGGAGGCGCAATCGAAAGGTTGCGCCTTTTGCAAAGGGGAAAACTTATGGAACAGAGGGACAATCGCCTGGACGCCGCGCGCGAGCGCATCGATGCGGTGGACCGCGAGATGGCAAGGCTCTTTCGGGAGCGGATGGACGCCGTGAAAGAGGTGGCCGCGGTGAAGCGCAAGACAGGGCAGCCCATCTACGACCCCGGCCGTGAAGCCTCCGTCGTGGCGCATCACACAAAGGAACTGCAAGACGAGGTGCTCGCGCCGTATTACGGCGAATTCCTCCGTCAGACCATGGCCCTGTCCCGCGAGTACCAGAAGCGCCTCATGCGGGGCATGCGCGTGGCGTTCAGCGGTGTGGAGGGGGCGTATGCCGCCATGGCGGCGGAAGTCCTCTTTCCGGAGGGGGAGATGGCGGCGATGGGCTCCTTTGAAGAGGCTTACAACGCCGTCGTCCATGCGGCGGCGGACTTCGCCATCTTGCCGCTCGAAAACAGCGACGCAGGCGAGGTGACGTCGGTCATCGACTTGCTCTTTGAAGGGCCGCTCTACATCGAGCGCACCTTGGATCTCAGCGTGGCGCACGTCGTCGCCGGTTTGCCGGGGGCGACGCTCGATGACATCAGAACCGTCACGAGTCATCCGCAGGCCCTTCGTCAGTGCTCTGCGTTCATCCAAAAAGCAGGTTGGAAACAGGAAGTGGCCGACAACACGGCGCGCGCGGCGGAGACGGTGCTCAAGGCGGGGGATAAGTCCCTCGCCGCCATCTGCAGTCGCCATGCCGCAGAGCGTCTCGGCCTCTCGGTCGTCCGCGCGGATGTCACGAACCGGGCGAACAACACCACGCGCTTCGCCGTACTGGGCGCCGCGGAACCGCCGACGCCGCCAGCAGAGGCGGGTTCGCAGTCGGTGCTATTCTTCACGGTGAAAAACGAAGCCGGCGCACTGGGTCGGGCGCTCAACATCATCGGCTCACACGGCTTCAACTTGCGCGTGCTGCGCAGCCGTCCGCGTAAGGATCTCCTGTGGTCCTACTACTTCTACGCCGAGACGGAGGGAAACCTGAACACGGCCATCGGCCGAGACATGTTGGAAGCGCTGCGCGCCACGTGCGACATCGTCAAGGTGGTCGGCACCTTTGCCGTGAGCGAAGGAGTGGCGCGATGAAATTCTCCGTGAAGACGCGGGACTTCACCTATCCGATTGTGGTGGAACAGGGGGCGCTGGAGCGCCTCGATGGCGTCTGTGACCTAGAGCGGCGGGTGCTCGTGGTGACGGACGACGGCGTGCCCGAGGCGTACGCTGAACGCGTGGCGGCGCAATGCCGGGAGCCGGTCGTGGTGCGCCTTCCCCAAGGGGAAGCGACCAAGACCCTTGAAAGCTGGGCGCGCCTTTTACAGACCCTGCTCGACCACCACTTCGACCGCAAGGACTGCGTGGTGGCTGTGGGCGGCGGCGTGATGGGGGATTTGGCCGGCTTTGCCGCGGCGTCGTACATGCGCGGCGTGGACTTCTACAACGTGCCGACGACGCTGCTCTCGCAGGTGGACTCGTCCATCGGCGGAAAGACCGCCGTGGACTTTGGCGGCGTCAAGAACAGCGTGGGCGCCTTTTACCCGCCGCGCGCCGTGGTCATCGACCCGCAGACGCTTAAGACCCTCGACGCCCGCCAAGTGGCCTGTGGCATGGCGGAGACCATCAAAATGGCCGCGGCGTTCGACGCCGACTTCTTCACGGCGATCGAAGCGGGCCTTTCCGCGGATGACGCCGAGGCGCTCATCGCCGGCGCGCTTCGGATCAAACGGGCGGTCGTGGAGGCAGATGAAACCGAAAAGGGCCTCCGGCGGGCGCTCAACTTCGGACACACCGTGGGGCACGCCATCGAGGCGAACAGCGCGCTGTTGCACGGGGAGAGCATCGCCGCGGGCATGCTCTATTTCGCCTCGGGTGAGGCGCGCGAGCGCATCGCCGCCTTGTTGCGCCGCGAGAAGTTGCCGACGGAGACGGACGTCGCCCCAAAACGCCTCATGGAGACGCTCCTCCACGACAAGAAGGCGGAAGCCGACGGCGTCGTTGTGGTTCGCGTGGACGAAATTGGAACGCATCGCTTGGAAAAACTGTCGCAAGAGGCGCTGTGGGACGTCTTAACGCAGCATGCGTCAAAAGGAGGACGGTCATGAAGAACACCTTCGGACAGGCCATCGCCATGACCATCGTGGGGGAGAGCCACGGGCCGATGATCGGGGCCGTGCTGGACGGCCTCGCGCCGGGGATCGTGGTGGAGCGCGAGTGGATCGCCTCGCGTCTGCGTCTGCGCAGTGCGCGCGGCGAAATTGCGACGGCGCGCCATGAAAAGGACGCCTTTCGCCTGGAGAGCGGCGTCTTGGAAGCCGAACCGGGCCGGTGGGTGACGACGGGCACGCCCATTCTCATCGCCATTCCCAATCACGACACCATTTCCAAAGACTACACCCGCACGGGCGATCTCTTGCGGCCGGGCCATGCGGACTACACGGCTTACGCCAAATACCACGGCTATCAGGACATCCGCGGCGGCGGGCACTTTTCGGGACGCCTCACGGCGGCCGTGGTGGCAGCCGGCGCCATTCTCCAGAGCGCGCTGGGCGAAAAGGGCATTCGCTTTGGCACTCACGTGTTGCGCCTGGCGGGGATCGACGACGTGCGGCTTCAGGGGAAAACGGAAGATGAACTGAGTGAGGCCGTGGACACCCTGCGCGACCGCGATTTTCCCGTGGTGGATCCGGAGCGGGAGGCGCCGATGACGGACGCCATTCTGCGCGCCAAGGGGGACAAAGACAGCGTGGGCGGCATCCTCGAGACGGTCATCTTGGGGCTCGCGCCGGGGCTCGGCGAACCCTTTTTCGACTCCGTCGAGGGTCTGCTGGCTCACGCCCTCTTCGCCATCCCGGCGGTCAAAGGCGTGAGTTTCGGGGACGGGGTCGCCCTCGCCGACATGCGAGGGAGCGCCGCCAACGACGCTCCGGTCATGGACGGCGAATCGCTCCGCTTTCGCTCCAACCACAACGGGGGCGTCAACGGCGGCATCACGAATGGCATGCCCGTGGTGTTTCAGACCGTTGTGAAGCCCACGCCGTCCATTGCAAAAGCACAGGACACGGTGGACTACAAGAGGCGCGAAAATGCGACGCTGGCGCTCAAAGGGCGTCACGATCCGGCCATCGTGCCGCGCGCGCGGGAAGTGGTCAATGCCATGAGCGCGCTCGTGGTGGCAGATCTCATCGCCCAGCGCTACGGCACGGACGCCTTGGGCCCCGAGAGGAGGACGCGATGAAAGAGCGCTACGGCCTCATCGGTCTTCCCGTGGGGCATTCCCATTCGGCGCGCATTCACGAACGGCTCGGCGGCTACGAGTACGGTCTGTGGCCGCTCGAAGCTGACGCGCTCGCGTCTTTTCTGGACGCCAGAGACTTCGACGGCATCAACGTCACCATGCCCTACAAGTCCGCCGTCATCGAACACCTGGACGTCGTGGATCAGCTGGCCGCGCGCTTGGGCGCAGTCAACACCATCGTGCGCCGGGGCGACTCGCTCTTCGGCTTCAACACCGACGTCGATGGCTTTCGCGCCTTGCTTCAGAGCGTTGCGCCCACCGTGCGCGAACAAAAAGTGCTCATCCTGGGCACTGGCGCCACCAGCCGCACCGCGCGTCTCGTGCTGGAAGAGGCGGGGGCGCATCCCATTTGGAACGTCTCCCGGGAGCCCGGCGACGAGGCGTCTGTCATCACGTACGACGAGACGAGCGCCCATCGCGATGCACAGTGGATCGTGAACACGACGCCGGTGGGAATGGGAGAGCACTTTGACGAAGCGCCCATCGACCTTCAGGCCTTTCCGGCGCTTCGCGGCGTGATCGACGTCATCTACAATCCGCTCGCCACCCCTCTCTTACAACAGGCGCGCGCCCTTCGAATTCCTCACGCCAACGGGTTGCGCATGCTCGTCTTTCAGGCCGCCAAGGCCATGGAACACTTCACGGGAGAGCGTATCGACGTGTCCGAGGCCGAAAACACCTTGTGCGCCCTCACCGAAGAAACGGAAAATGTCGTCCTCATCGGCATGCCAGGCGTGGGGAAGTCCACGGTCGGTCGTCTCCTGGGGCGAAGCCTTGGGCGGCGCTTCGTCGACTTGGACGCCGAAATCGTGAAAGAGACGGGTCATTCCATTCCCGAACTCTTCGCCCAAGGGGGCGAAGCCGTGTTTCGCGACGCTGAGACGCGGGCGCTGCAAAAGGTCGCCCGCGAAAGCGGTATCGTGCTCTCCACGGGCGGAGGCGCCGTGCTCCGCGAGGCGAATCGGCGTCTCTTGCGCGCCAACGGGCGTCTCTACTTCTTGGATCGACCGCTCGAGACGCTGGAACCGAGCGAGGATCGGCCGCTCGCGCCGTCGCGTGAAAAGTTGGCGGCCTTGTACGCCGAACGCCTGCCCCTCTATCGGGACGCCGCCGATGTCATTGTCTCGGGGTACCGCGAGGCCATGGAAGCCGTGGGAATCATCCGCAGAGATCGAAAGCGTCGGCAGAGAAAGGATCGGTCATGAACGACAACCTGCGCGTCCGCGTCGCGGCAGACGGGACGCTTTCCCAAGATACGCGCTTTCTCATCGTGGGCCTGGGCCTCATCGGCGGGAGCTATGCCGATGCTCTGACCGCGCGCGGCTACGACGTCTCCGCCATCACGAAAGACGCGTCATCCATCGACTACGCGCTCTCACACCACATGATCGCGCGTGGCACGACTGCTGTCGATCCGGCGCTCTTGAAAGCGGCGGACTTCATCGTCTTTGGCCTCTATCCGGGAGTTCTCGTAGACTGGCTGGAGCACGACGGAGAGCACATCGCCCCGGGCACGCTCGTGACCGATGTGACGGGTGTCAAAGAGGAGATCGTGCCCGCGGTCCGGGCGCGTCTCCTCGAAGGCGTGTCGTTCGTGGGCTCTCATCCTATGGCGGGGCGCGAAGTCTCCGGCGTGGAAAACGCCACGGCGCGTCTCTTGACCGAAGCCAACTTCCTGGTGACGCCCACACCCGAGAACACCCCGGAGGAAGTCGAAGCAGTGGCGGCGCTCGGGCGCACGCTCGGGGTGGCCAAGGTGTCTTTTCTCACGCCCGCAGCGCACGATGATATGATAGGCTATGTGAGTCAACTCACGCACGTGATCGCCATGGCGCTCATGAACGCCAACGCCACGGAGGAACTCGTGGACTACACGGGGGACTCTTTCCGCGACCTCACGCGCATCGCTCACATCAACGACCGCATGTGGTCCGACCTGTTTTTCCGCAATCGCGAGGCGCTGCTCGGCCACATCGACCGCTTTTCGGAGGAGATTGCAACCATCCGCGAGACCATCGCACGACGCGATGAAGCGGGGTTACGCGCGCTGATGCAAAAGTCCACGGCGCGGCGCGACGCCTTTAACCGACGGGCACGCGACGAAGTGAGCGCCGGTTACCGCACCCACTTGCCGGATCCCCTGACGCCCACGGGGCGCGTCGAGGGGCAAGTAGAAGGAGAGAACGCATGAAAATCACGCCACTGAACAAGCTGCCGGAGCCGCTCGACATCCGCAAGCGCTACCCGCTGTCCGACGAAGCGATCGCCACGCAGCGCGCCATCGTGCGCGAGATCGAAGACGTGCTTTCCGGGAAGGACGACCGCATTCTCCTGGTCATCGGACCCTGCTCAGCGGACCGTGAGGCGCCGGTCTTGGAGTATCTGGAGCGGCTCGCTCGCCTGCGCGACGAAGTGAAGGACTGCGTGCTCATCATTCCGCGCATCTACACCAACAAGCCGCGCACGCGGGGCACGGGATACAAGGGGATGGCGGAATCGCCGGATCCCACGAAGGGGCCGGATCTCCTGTCGGGCATCATCGCCATCCGCAAGATCCACATGCGCGCGCTCCTGGACTTCGGTTTCAGCGGCGCGGACGAGATGCTCTATCCGGAAAACCACGCGTACCTGGACGACCTCTTGAGCTATGTGGCCGTGGGGGCGCGGTCGGTGGAAAACCAGCAGCACCGCCTGACGTCGAGCGGCGTCGGCATTCCAGTGGGTATGAAGAACCCCACGTCGGGAGAACTCTCCGTCATGATCAACGCCATCTACGCTGCGCAGCAGCCGCAGGACTTTGAGTACCGTGGCTGGGCGTATCGTTCAGAGGGCAACCCGTACGCGCATGCCATCCTTCGGGGCTATGTTACGCCGGGTTCGGCTTCTGGGGCGAACTACCACTACGAAGATCTAAAGCGGCTCGCGGAACTGTACGACCGGGAAGGGCTGGTGAATCCCGCTGTCATCGTGGATGTGAACCACGCCAACTCGGCGAAGCATTTCTTGGAGCAGCCGCGTATCGTGGAGGAAGTGATGCACAACCGGCGTCGCGATGTGGACGTGAAGCATCTCGTCAAGGGCTTCATGATCGAGAGCTACCTCGTGGACGGCCATCAAGACGTGGACGGCACGACTTTCGGGCAGTCCATTACGGATCCGTGTTTGGGCTGGGAAAAGACGGAAACACTCGTGCGCGCGGTCGCCGACGGGGTGGATCGCGGGCGACGCTAGGAGGGAGGAACCATGTCGTGTCCTTGGACGGAACGGTTGCCGAAGGAGAAGACGGCGGTCCTGCTGACGCTGGAGCCGGAAGATGCGGACGCCATGGACGCGCTCTTCACCGACGCACGGCTGTCCCTTGCCGACGGGGTGGAGTGGCGTCTGGACGCAGATCCGTCCTTTCTTTCGCAGGACGCAGCGGCGCGGCGAGCGCAGATCGAACGGGGCGCCGCGCTGTTGGGGGATAAGCCCTTGCTCTTGACCATGCGGACGACGCGGGAGGGGGGCAAGGCCGCTCTCGCGGGCGAGGCGTACATCGCCTGCCTCAAGGAACTCATCGCCCTGCCTTTGGACGTGTGTCTCGACGTGGAATGGAAGCGCGCGGGCCTCATGGCGCGCAGTCTCGCCCGGGCCGCTCACGAGGCGGGAAAGGCGGTTCTCTTCTCGGTGCACGACGTGAATACGACCCCTTCTCTCATGGACTTACTGGCCCTGTACGAAGAGATGTGGGCGGATGGCGGCGATGTGGCGAAACTGGCCGTGATGGCCCGGTCTTCGGCGGACGTCTTGACGGCGCTCAACGCCGCCAGCATCGCCGGGGAAAGGCATCCCGAAAAAGAGCTCATCGCGCTCAGCATGGGTGCGTTCGGCAAAATTTCGCGCGTGGGGACGTCGCTCTCGACGTCGCACATGACGTTTGCGTGTTTGGACGCGCCGGCCGCACCGGGACAGATGGAGATTCAAACGGTGCGGCGCCTTTTGGACATTCTGGAACCGTCGCATTCGGCGTAGAGAAGAGGAAGCAATGCATCTTTCACATAAAATGCTGGCGTTGGGCAGCGAACCGTCGGTCATTCGGGAACTCGCCGCGTATGGTGACTTGCGTCGTCCCATCGTAGGGGCGGAGAACGTCTTCGATTTCTCTATCGGCACGCCCAATCTGCCGACACCTGCTGTCGTGACCGAGCGGCTGCAGGAACTCTTGCGCGGCGTGGACGCCTTCACGCTGCACAGCTATTCGCCGGCTGCGGGGCATCCCGTCGTGCGTCAAAAGATTGCCGACGTGCTGGCGGCGCGACACGGCATCGCGGCGCGTCCGGACCTCTTGTTCATGACGAACGGGGCGACGGCGTCCATGCTCTATACGTTGAAGGCCCTCTGTGAGCCGGGCGACGAGGTCATCGTGCTCGCTCCGTTTTTTCCGGAATACCGCGTCTATGCCGCGTCAGCCGAGGCCGATCTCGTCGTCGTGCCGCCGGATTTTGAGACGTTTGATCCGGATGTCGACGCCTTTGCCCGCGCCCTCTCGCCGCGGACAAAGGCCGTCATCCTGAACCTCCCCAACAACCCCACGGGGCGCATCTACAGCCATGAGGCGCTCGAGGGGATGTTTGCGGCGATGGCGGACGCCGAACGCCGCTACGGGCGCCCCCTCTACCTCGTGAGCGACGAGCCGTATCGCGAGCTCGTCTTCGACGACCCGGTGCCCTATTTCCCCGCACTCTACCCGCATACCGTGATTTCCTATTCATTCAGCAAGTCGCTCTCCCTCTCGGGCGAGCGCATCGGCTACATTCAGGTTCCCGAAACGGTCGAAGAGTCGGAAGAACTCATGACCGCCATCGCCGGGGCGGCGCGCGCCAGCGGGCACATCTGCGCGTCCACGCTCTTCCAGTTCCTCGTGGCCGATGCGATGGATTGGCACACGGATGCGGCGACATATGCCAAGCAGAGTCGCGCCATGGCCCAGGGCCTTCGCGACGTTGGGTACCGCGTGGCGGAGCCACAGGGCGCGTTCTACCTCTTTGTGCAATCGCCTCTTTCGGATGCCAAGGCGTTCAGCGACCTCGCCAAGACCAGGGACGTCCTGGTGACGCCCGGGGACACGTTCGGCGTGGAGGGGTATTTGCGTGTGAGCACGTGTCAGGATTTGGACGTCATTCAGCGGAGTATGCCACGCTTTGCGGCCCTCATGGAGGAAGTGAAGGCAGGTTGAGATAGGAGGCGACATGACCGAAACAAAAAAAGAACCCTCTGTCCTGAATCGGCGCTTTTTGCAGCGCGTGGCCGCCATCGCCTTGCCCGTTGCGCTCCAGACGCTGATCACGACGGCCGTCAGCACGGCGGACACCGTCATGATCAGTTCGTTGGGCAGCGCCTCTATTGCTGCGGTGGGTCTGGTGAACCAATTCGTCTTTCTGTTTCAGATCATCGCCTTTGGCATCGGCGGGGCAGGGGCTGTTTTTTTTGCGCAATTTTTTGGTCACGAGGACATCAAGTCTCTGCGCCGCTACGTCGGTCTCACCCTCCGGGTGGCGCTAGTCGTGGGGGCGGCCTTCGGCGCGGTTGCATTTTTCTTCCCGACGTCCATTCTGCGCTTCATGATCGACGATCCGGAAGTCATCGCCATCGGCGTGCGCTACTTGAGCGCCGTGGCGTTCTCGCTGCCCCTCTTCGGCATCTCCGTCGTGCTCGAAGCGGCGCTTCGCAGCGTCAACCGCGCGCGAGAGCCACTTTTCATCACCGTCGTGGCGTTTTTCACCAATGTGTTCTTCAACTACGTGTTCATCTTCGGCGCATGGGGCGCGCCGCGGCTGGGCGTGCTGGGAGCCGCCGTGGGGACGGTCATCGCGCGCGTCGTGGAGTGCATCGCCCTGATGTCGTTGGTCGTCTTGCGTGCGCCGCGCGCGGCGAACGTGCGGCCCATGGGCGTGCTCAAGGCGGATGGCGCGCTCTTTCGGGAGTTCTTCCCCATCGCCTTTCCCATCGTGCTCACGGAGGCGTCGTGGGCGACGGCACAGCTGTTCTTTGCCATTGCGTATGCTCGGCTCGGGCGCGATGCGACGGCGGCGGTGCAACTCACCAATACGATCAACAACTTGTTCTTCATTCTCAACGAGGCGCTCTGTTCGGCGAGTGCCGTCCTCTTGGGACAGAGTCTGGGCGCGGGGCGGCTCCACGAAGCGGATCGGATGTCTGTGGGTCTTCTGAAGCTCAACTTGCTCGTGGGCCTCTTTTCGCTAGCCGTGATGGTGTTCTTTCCGGGACCGCTGCTTCGCATCTACGGGGTGCTGGATCCGACGGTTCATGACGTGTCCGTCAACCTCCTCGTCATTCGCGGCTTTGCCATTCCGTTTCGGTTCATCACGTCCATGTTCCTGGTGGGGATCTTTCGCGCCGGCGGAGAGACGAAGCGCGCCTTTCTCATCGAGGCGTGTACGATCTGGCTCTACGCCATGCCGCTGAGTTTCCTCGGCACGCAGGTTTTCCACTGGCCCATCGAGGTGGTATACGCGCTGGTCGCCTCGGAAGAAGTCATCAAAATGGGATTCTACATCGCCCTCTATCGGAAGAAGACGTGGCTCAAGGCGTTGACGTAAGGCGCGTGGTTGACAAGAATGTGGGAAACCTATAAAATACCTAAGGTTATTCTGTTTTTGCGGGAGCGAGGAAAGACACCGCCAGAAGTGGAATGGCCGCATCCGCAACGCGGAAATTTTCAAGGAAAAGGAGGAACGGTATGCCTACAATCAATCAGCTGATCCGAAAGGGACGTTTTACTGAACGTAAGAAATCCAACACCCCGGCGCTCGGTTCGATCTTCAACACTTTGCAGAATCGTTCAACGCGCGTCAACTCGCCGCAGAAACGTGGCGTGTGCACGTCGGTGCGTACGGTGACCCCGAAAAAGCCGAACTCGGCCCTTCGTAAAGTCGCGCGTGTGCGTCTGACCAATGGTTACGAGGTCCTTTCTTACATTCCCGGAATCGGTCACAACCTGCAGGAGCACAGCGTCGTGCTCATCCGCGGGGGTCGTGTGAAGGACTTGCCTGGTGTGCGTTACCATATCATTCGCGGCGCTTTGGACGCTTCGGGTGTGGACGGTCGTAAACAGGCGCGCTCGAAGTACGGCGCGAAGAAGTCCGGCAAGTAACACGTGACGAACAGATGTGCATACGCGAACCTTCTTGGTTTTCTTGTGCACGGCAGCCGCGCACGGCGCGGTTGAGTACCGGTCATTCTGATGAGTGACGAGGAGGGAAGAAAAGTGTCAAGAAAAGGACATATACCCAAACGGGAGATCATGCCGGATCCCAAATACAACGACGTGGCCGTGTCCAAGCTCATCAACACGGTCATGTTGGACGGCAAAAAGGGCCTGGCCGAGCGCATCGTCTACGGTGCGTTTGACTTGGCTGAGCAGAAAGTCGGTCAGGACGCCATCGAGATCTATCGCAAGGCGCTCTCCAACGTCATGCCGGTGTTGGAAGTCAAGGGCCGCCGTATCGGCGGCGCGACCTACCAGGTGCCGATCGAAGTGCGCCCGGAGCGTCGTCAGACCTTAGCGCTGCGCTGGATCGTCGGTTTCGCTCGCGCACGCAGCGAGAAGACCATGGTGGAGCGTCTCGGAAATGAACTCATCGATGCGTTCAACAACACCGGCGCCAGCGTTCGCCGTAAAGAAGAAATGCACCGCATGGCGGATGCGAATAAGGCGTTCGCGCATTTCCGTTACTAAAGCCCACGGGAGGTATCAGTGGCAGAACACACACCTTTAAAGGATATACGCAATATCGGGATTATGGCCCATATCGATGCCGGCAAGACGACAGTGACGGAACGTATCCTGTTTTACACCGGCAAGATTCACAAAATGGGCGACACGCACGAAGGTGCTGCTCAGATGGATTGGATGGAGCAGGAACAGGAGCGCGGTATCACGATTACGTCTGCCGCGACGACGTGTTTCTGGAAGCGCAACGGTGTCATGAATCGAATCAACATCATCGACACCCCGGGACACGTTGACTTCACCGTTGAAGTGGAACGTTCGTTGCGCGTGTTGGATGGCTCCGTCGCGTTGTTCGACGCCAAGAGCGGCGTGGAACCGCAGTCAGAAACGGTGTGGCGTCAGGCTGACAAATACCACGTGCCTCGCATGTGCTTCATCAACAAGATGGATGCCACGGGCGCGGACTTCTTCATGTCGGTCGACACCATTCGCGACAAGCTCAAGGCGAACGCGGTGGCCATTCAAATCCCCATCGGCGCGGAGGACAAGTTCAAGGGCATCATCGACTTGGTGACGATGCGCGCGGAAGTTTACCACGACGATCTGGGCAAGGAAATCACCGATGAAGAAATCCCCGAGGAGTTGAGGGAGACGGCAGAAACGAAGCGCGCGGAACTTCTGGAGGAACTCTCCGAAGTGGACGACGAGCTGGCCATGGCCTACCTCGAGGATGAAGAGATCACCGAAGAGATGATGCGCCGAGCGATCCGCCAGGGCACGCTCGAGCAGAAGATCTTCCCGGTGATGTGCGGCTCGGCGTACAAGAACCGTGGCGTCCAGTTCCTCATCGACGCCATTGTGGACTACATGCCCAGCCCGTTGGACATTCCGCCGGTCAAGGGCACGACCACTGACCCGGAGAGTGAAGAGGAACTGCATCGCGAGGCGTCCGTCGACGAGCCGTTCTCGGCGCTGGCCTTCAAGGTCATGACGGACCCGTACGTCGGCAAGCTCTGTTTCTTCCGCGTCTATTCCGGCAAGCTGGAAAACGGCAGCTACGTTTACAATTCGACGAAGGGTAAGCGCGAGCGCATCAGCCGTATCCTGCAGATGCACGCCAATAAGCGCGAAGAAATCGAAGTCGTTCAAGCGGGTGACATCGCTGCGGCGGTGGGCTTGAAGGACACGGGCACGGGCGATACGCTCTGCGATCAGGAGCATCCGATCATCCTGGAACAGATGGTGTTCCCGGAGCCGGTCATCTCGGTGGCCATCGAACCGAAGACGCGTGCGTCGCAGGAGAAGATGGGCATTGCGTTGGCCAAGCTCGCCGAGGAAGACCCGACGTTCAAGACCTATACGAATGCCGAAACCGGCCAGACCATCATTGCGGGCATGGGCGAGTTACACTTGGAGATCATCGTGGACCGTCTGCAACGCGAATTCAAGGTCGAGGCGAACATCGGCAATCCGCAGGTGTCGTATCGTGAATCCATCACGGCGCCGGCCGAAGCGCAAGGTAAGTTCGTGCGTCAGTCCGGTGGTCACGGCCAGTACGGCGATGTGCGCATTCGCATCAAACCGGGCGAGCCGGGCACGGGCATTGTGGTGCACAACGTCACCGTCGGCGGTTCGATTCCGAAGGAGTTCATTAACCCGTCCATTCAGGGTATCGAAGAAGCCTGCGCGACGGGCCCCATCGCCGGATTCCCGGTGTTGGATGTGGACGTCGAGATCTACGACGGCTCGTATCACGAAGTCGACTCGTCGGAAACGGCGTTTAAGATTGCGGGTTCTCTGGCCATGCAGAATGCGATGAAGCAGGCGAAGCCGGCACTGCTCGAACCCATGCAGAAGGTGGAGATTCTCACACCGGAAGAGTACATGGGCGATGTCATGGGCGACGTGTCGTCCCGTCGCGGCCGCATCGATCAGATGTCGACGCGCGCGGGCGTACAGGTCATCGACGCCATGATCCCGCTGTCCGAGATGTTCGGCTACGCGACGGATCTGCGTTCGAAGACGCAGGGTCGCGCGACGTACTCCATGCAGTTCGACCACTACGAGAAAGTGCCTGACAGCATTGCGGAGGAAGTCACCAACGCCCGTCAGAAGTAAGCAAAGCGACAGTTGGCAATTGTTGACGGCTGTTCTATAATGGAAATTGCGAGATGCGATCGTTGAAATGAGGAGGAAGAAATGGCGAAAGCAAAATTTGAGCGGAACAAACCGCACGTAAACATCGGCACCATCGGTCACGTCGACCATGGTAAGACGACTCTGACCGCTGCGATCACGAAGGTCATGAATGAGAAGTACGGCACGGGCGAATACGTCGACTATGCCAACATCGATAAGGCGCCGGAAGAGCGCGCCCGCGGTATAACCATCAACACGTCGGTCGTCGAATACGAGACGCCGAATCGTCACTATGCGCACGTGGACTGCCCGGGACACGCGGACTACGTCAAGAACATGATCACCGGTGCGGCTCAGATGGACGGCGCGATCCTGGTCGTGTCGGCTGCTGACGGCCCGATGCCGCAGACTCGTGAGCACATCCTGCTCGCCCGTCAGGTCGGCGTGCCCCGCATCGTCGTGTTCCTGAACAAGAAGGATCAGGTGGACGATGACGAACTCATCGAACTGGTCGAGATGGAAGTGCGCGACCTCTTGAACGAGTACGACTTCGACGGCGACAACACCCCGATCATCGTGGGCTCGGCGCTGAAGTGCCTCGAAGAGGGCGGCGAATGGGAAAATGCCATCGTCGAGCTGATGGAAGCGGTCGACGAGTACATTCCGACTCCGGAGCGTGCGACGGATCAGCCGTTCCTGATGCCGGTTGAAGACGTTCTGACCATCACCGGTCGTGGTACGGTTTCCACGGGCCGTGTCGAGCGTGGTACCTTGAAGGTGGGCGATACGGTTGAGATCGTCGGCCTGCAAGACAAGCCGCGTGACGTGGTCGTCACCGGTGTGGAAATGTTCCACAAGCAACTGGATCAGGCGGAAGCCGGCGACAACATCGGCGCTCTGCTCCGTGGCGTGCAGCGCAACGAAATCGAGCGCGGACAAGTTTTGGCCCAGAAGGGCACCATTCACCCGCACACGAAGTTCGAGGGTCAGGTGTACGTCTTGACGAAGGATGAAGGTGGCCGTCATACCCCGTTCTTCTCGGGTTATCGTCCGCAGTTCTTCTTCCGCACGACGGACGTCACGGGCGACATTCAGCTGGCTGAAGGCACCGAGATGGTCATGCCTGGCGACAACGCGACCTTTACGATCACGCTGATCTCGCCGATCGCCATTGAAGAAGGTCTTCGTTTCGCTGTCCGTGAAGGTGGCCGTACGGTCGCTTCGGGCGTCGTCTCGAAGGTTATTGAATAATCGATCTTTTCACGGGGAAGGGAACTTTCCCAAGGGAAGTATGGAGTCGACGGTTTTCACCGTCGACTCTTTTTTTGTCATTACGTTACAATGTGTGTGGTTACGAAGAGAGCAGGAAGGGAGGAACTGTGGACCGAACGTTTACGCTGTGGATCGTCGAGGATGATCCCGTCATCGCACAAAAACTCAAGGAGAGCCTTTCGCAGTGGTCCTACCGCGTGGTGCTCGCACAGCGTTTTGACGCCTTAGCGGCGGAATTTCGAGCGGTCGCACCGGATCTCGTCATTCTGGACTTGATGCTGCCGGGGGAAAATGGGTTCGTGGTCTGTGAGCACATCCGGCGGGAGTCGGACGTCCCCATCCTCTTCCTCTCTTCGCGCACGGAAAATGCGGATCGGATTCTGGCGATGCAGGTGGGCGGCGATGACTACATGACGAAGCCCGTGGATCCGCTCGTATTGGCGGCCAAGGTCGGGGCCATGTTGCGCCGCTGTTATCATCTGTCTGCGCCAGAGTCCCGGCTCACGTACGGTGAAGCGTCGCTGGACGTGGGGCGATTTGCGCTTTCCGGCCCGCGGGCTACAGTCACACTGTCCGCCACGGAGCTTCGCCTCCTGACCATGCTCTTTCGAGGCCGAGGGGAAGTGGTCACCCGAGAGGCGCTCATGCAGGCTTGCTGGCAGGGCGACGACTACATCGACGACAACACGCTCGCCGTCAACATGACGCGCATTCGGCGCAAGGCGAACGAGGTCGGTCTCTCGGAGTTCATCACGACCAAGCGCGGCGTGGGGTATGCCTTGACGGAGGTGGACCATGAGTGAGCAGAACGGATGGGCCACCCTTCGTGAATACTTACGGGCGCATCGATTTGACTTCATCGGCTTTTTGGTCACGCTTTTCATCTTTTTTGCGCTTTTTTTGCTGTACGGTTTGCCACTCTACGTGTTCGGCGTGGCCACGGGATGGGCCCTCTTCGTCTTCGGCATGGGCCACGCGTTTCGCTTTAGCGTGTTTCGTCAAAGTCTCGACTATCGCGCGCTCGCCGAGCGGCAAGGGGAGGAACTTCGAAACCTCCAAGCGGAGCGTGCGGCGTTTACGCAAGACCTTGAGGACTACTTTCTCACCTGGGCGCACCAATTGAAGACGCCGCTCACGGCGGTCCAGCTCATCGCGGCACAGGAGGCTCCCATGGATGAACATGACAAGCGCGCTTTAGAAAAGGGACTCGTGGAAATAGAGACCTATACCAATATGGCGATGAGTTACATCAAGGTGACGAGCCCCACGAGCGATCTCGACATCGCGCGCACGTCACTCGACCCCTTGATTCGCGAGCTGCTGCGCCGCTACGCGCGCTTTTTCATCGACCAGCATCTGTCGCTTCACTATGAGCCGATGCAGGACGACGTCTACACCGACGGGCGCTGGTTTAGTCTGCTCTTTGAACAGCTTCTCTCCAACAGCTTGAAGTATACGAAAAAGGGTGGCATCACGATCGTCTCGCCAGAGGTGAATGTCCTCGTCTTGCGGGACACCGGCATTGGCATTCTCGAAAGTGATCTGCCGCGGGTGTTTGACCGGGGGTATTCGGGCTGGAATGGGCGCACGGGGGAGCACGCCTCGGGGATTGGGCTCTATTTAGCCAAGCGAATCTCCCAGAAGCTTTCCATTCAGCTGACGCTCGAGAGCACATGGGGCGAAGGCACTACTGTCACGCTCGTGTTTCCGCCGCGCTTTGAACGGTGATGACGACGGCCGAATCGGATGGGACGCGGGATGGGTGCCGTGTCCTCATCTCAAACGGTGTGTTCGTCGCTGGAGCCGTACCGTGTTGGAGCATCCGCATCGGGACGGATTTTCGTGTGATTCTTTCAAATTTGTAAGCCTTTCGCCTCATCTGTAAGGCATCGTCAATGCAGGCCGAATCGTTTCTCGGTATGCTGTAGAAAAAGGAGGCGACATGTTACAAGTACAACATCTTTCAAAGACTTACGGGGGTCGTGGTTTCGTTCCCATTACGGCACTGCGAGATATGAATTTTGAGGTGCAAGAGGGCGAATTCGTGGCCATCATGGGCGAGTCTGGCTCGGGGAAGACGACGCTCTTAAACATTTTGGCGGGACTCATGCAACCCACCACGGGCGAGGTTGCGTTAAACGGCGCGAGCCTCAGGTCCATGAAACCGGATCAAATGGCCAAATTCCGCCGCGAAAAGCTGGGCTTTATCTTCCAAGACTTTCACCTCTTAGAGCGCTTCACGGTAAAAGACAACATCGTGCTTCCGCTCGTGCTCAGTGAGAAGAAAAAGGAGGAGATGGAACAGCGACTGACGCCATTGGCGAAGCGCCTTGGGTTAACGGAACACATGAATCGCTATCCGCATGAGCTCTCCGGTGGCCAACAACAGCGCGCGGCGGTGGCACGGGCGCTCATCACGAAGCCAGAATTGCTCCTTGCGGATGAACCCACGGGTCAGCTCGACTCCCACACGGCGGACGATCTCATGCAGATTTTTCAGGACGTGAATGTCGACGGACAGACCATCCTCATGGTGACGCACTCCATCCGTTCGGCGTCGTATGCGCGCCGTGTGCTTTTCATTCGCGACGGCATGCTCTTCCACGAAATCTACCGCATGGAGTCGCCGTACCGCTTTGCGGAGCGCATCGCAGACGTTTTGCCGCTCCTAAGGGAGAATCCTGAAGCGTCCACGCCGTCCGATGCAGAAGATGGTGAGGTGCCACATGTCTTTTAAGATGCGCTTTGCCTTCGCGCGGAAGAGTTTCACCGCGGATCGTCTGCTGCAAATTCCGTATCTCTTGGCGATGGGGCTCATGTTTGCTCTCTTCTTGATGTCACATGCGCTCTTGGCAACGCCGTTTGTGCAGATGCACCTGCGGGACATTGCCGTCATGATGAAGATTGGACAGATGGTGGTCGCCTGCCTGGTCTTTGCATTCGCCGTCTATGCCAATGGGTTCTTGATGAAGCGGCGCAAGAGCGAATTTGCACTCTACGGCGTCCTCGGCTTAGAAAAAAAGCACATTGTGGGAATTCTCGCTCTTGAAACAGCCATGCAGGCGGTCGTTGTCTTTCTCATCGCAATCGCCGGCGGCTTTTTAATGCATCAGTTGAGTATGGCGGGAGTGGCGCGTCTTTTGCAATTGACGGATTTCTCCAGGATTGACCATGGAATCCCACTGGCTTCCATCGGCATGATGATGCTCTTACTCGTGTTGGTCTTCGGCTTTATCTATTTTCGCAACGCCTTCTCGGTGAACGTGAATGAGCCGCTGAAGCTCTTGGAAGCAGACCGCATTGCCGAGGCCGAGCCCAAACCGCATCCCATTCGCCTCATTGTGGGACTCATCTGTTTGTTTGCGGGATATTCCATGGCGGTGAATGCAAAGTCGCCGCTGGAAAGGCTAAGTGTATTCTTTCCCGCGGTTTTTCTGGTCATCGTGGCGACCTACTTGCTCTTCACGAGCTTTACGATTTGGTTTTTGAAGCGCAAGAAAAAGAGTCGTCGTTACTATGAGAACCCGGCGACGTTTCTCTCCACCTCGGGGATGCTCTTTCGGATGCGTTCGCACGCGGCAGGCCTTGCCAGCATCGCCATCCTCCTTACGGGGATCGTCGTCACGCTCACGTGTACCACGACGCTCATGCGTTCCATCGAGGAGCGTTTAAGGGATGAATATCCTGCCACGTATCGGGCGGTGCATGCCGAATCGTCCGACGCCGTGCCGTCGCGCGTCGCGCTAGAAGAAGAGCAGAAAATGAGCGAAATTGCGCTCGCAAACCTCGACATCTTTGATTCGGTCGGCCCCGTTCATTCATATATGGGAGCGACGTTTTTTCTCAAGCGCTCTGGTGATGCGTTTGAAATCATAACGTCACGGGCTGAGGTCAGTCCGGATGAAGACGTCTTGGTGGACGTGATGCCATATTCCACGTATCGTGATTTGGTGGGAGAGGGTGAAGCGGCGACACTTTCATCCGACGAGGTGCTGATTGGGACGGAAATGGAAGACGTAGCCCAGCTTACGACGGTCAAAGTGGAAGGGAGGACTTTTCACGTGTCGAATTCTCTTCCCCTCACGATGGGAAGCGCCATCTTTGGATTTCAGACGCAGGGTTTTTTTCATTATCTTCGCGCGGTCATTTCTGACGAGGTGTTTTTTCAGATTGATGCACAGGAAGCCAGATCCGGCGCCACCTCGGCATCGCAAGATGCTGGTGTTGGGGAAGAAGGTGTCGCTACAGAAGGCGAAGGAAATTTACCTCCAGAGATCGCGCAGTGGCAACCCATCACGTTTACGATGTCGATGAACTGGGATGGCACACTTGCAAAAGGCCAGGACGAGTCTTCTGCCGGCCTTGCCATCAGCGAGGCATTGGAGGAAACGCTGCCGGAAAACCAGCTCATCATCGGTACACGAGCCGGTGCGCGACAGGAGTACACCACTTTTTACAGCGGCTTTCTCTACCTTGGCATTACCGTGTCCGCCCTCTTTCTCATCGGCACCGCGCTCGTGACCTACTTTAAGCAGGTGGCCGAAGCCTACGAAGACCGCCGTCAGTACCAGGTCTTGCGCGAAGTGGGCTTCTCCGAAGACCTCATCCGAAAGACGACTCGGACACAGATCCTCTGGCTCTTCTTCTTGCCCCTCCTCGTGGCGCTCATTCACTCGCTGGTCGCAAGCCCCATTCTCAAGAAACTTCTCAATCTCCTGAGCGTCATCCGCCCCTTCCAGTACGAGTCGAGTTTTCTCATCACCATGGGTATCCTCGCCCTCGTCTATTTGCTGCTCTTTGAGAGCACGGCGCTGGTGTATCGGCGGATTGTGAGCGACGGGGAGTGAATGATCAACGCCGAAGCGAATTGCTCTGGCGTCATTGGATTCGGAGGCCCTCTGCTGCTGTAGGCACAGGAGGCCTCCGAAATTGCCCTTTCATCCGATGATGGCGCGGGCGCGGCGGTGTGGCGTGGTGTCGAATTGATGGTTCTTTTCAATATCGGCTTGAGCCACGACATTTTTGAGAGCCGGCTGGCCGTGGGGTGGCGGCGAATTGATGGTTCTTTTCAATATTGGCCTGAGCCACGACATTTTTCAGAGCCGGCTGACCGTGGGGTGGCGTTGACTTGATGGTTTTTTTCAATATCGGCCTGAGCCACGACATTTTTGAGAACCGGGTGGCCGTGGGGTGGCGGCGAATTGATGGTTCTTTTCAATATTGACCTGAGCCACGACATTTTTGAGAACCGGGTTATCGCTCTTTTCATATTCGATTTTAGCACCTACCGAATCCGTCCAAAATGTGGTTGCTCTCGCGTTAATGAGAATAGCCACCATCGATGGCGCGGATTTTTTGGGTGCTCATCCTATATAGGAATTAGCCACCATCTTTCCGGCGGTTTTGGTATGCGCTAAACGCCATAATGAAAAGAGCGACAACGGGGTCGCCCCAAAATGTGTTTGCTCATTCAAATATGAAAATAGCGCCGCAAAATAGCGGCGGGCGATGTCGGCTCCGTCGCGCACCCCGCCACGTGCGATGCCGGCCGCCGCTGTCGCCGGCAGTTCGGGGGCACAATCGCCACGTTCTGCGCGCCGGACAGATCCAACCCTAATTCGTCAAAGAGTTCTGTCGCTTCCTTTTTTAGCTCAGCATCGATGCGAATTTGAGTGGGTGCTTTTGCCATAACGTGCTCCTTTCTCCGCTCATTGTACGACAAGCACTTATCTCCCAGTAACGCTACCGCGAATCGTGCATTTTGGCTATAATGGAAGAGCAAAACGTTTACCAGAAAGCAAGCAGGAAGGAGGAGTGATGGCGAAGGAAGCATTACAGGAAGTGCTCCAAGCAGAAGCTGAAGCGCGCGAGCGCATCCGCACGGCGCGGCTCAATGCGCGAGATAACTTGGCCAAGGGTCGCGAACAGATTCGGCGTGATGCAGAACGAGTCGTGCAAAATGCCAAGCAGGAAGCGAAAGAACTTTCGGACGCGACGTTTGCCGAAGCGCGCGCCGGCGTGGGCGCGACGAATTCTGAAGCGCCACATCGGGACCATTCGGCGTTGATCGAGCGGCTTTCTGATGAAATGGTAGAAAAGGTGCTGCACTATGGCGATCGTTAAGATGTCCAAATTCCGTCTCGGCGTCTTCTCAGCGGAAAGTGAGGCCGTCCTGCGCTCGCTCCAGAATTTCGATCAGGTGCACGTGCTGGATCCGACCAAAGAACCCGTCGCCGAAGGCGACCCGCAGCGCGAGCTCATCGCCGCTGATGTCTCACGTGAAGAGGCCGCAGTCAACGAACACTTGGCCCGGCTCGACCACACCCTGCAGGTGCTTCAGTCCTATCGCCCGGCGCCCAAAAACCTCGTCGAAAAAATCAGTAACGGTCTGCCTGTCTATCACATGGGCGATGCTGAGGCTTTCGACGCTGCGGCTGCGCTGGATCAATCGGAAGGCGATGGCGCCACGCAGACTATAGAAAAGAAAGCCAATGCGCCGGACAACGCCTCTGTGAGCCGATCGGGGAGCGCCACACTGAAAAACACGCCCACTCGGTCACGCGTGGCCGACGTCGTCTCTCACGTGCGCGATCTCGAAGAACAAAAACGCCAGGCGAACGAAGCGCAACATGCCATTGTCGAAAAGCGGCGGGAACTCTCGCATTGGAAGGCGCTGGACGTGCCTGTGGAGATGCTCCACGCGCCACGCACCGTACGCACGTTTGTGGGCACCATCCCCGCACGGTGGACGGAGCACGCACGTCAATTCGTGGCCAACCACCTCTGGCGCACACACATGGAAGTCATCTCCGGCGATACGAAGAACAGCTACGTCTTCATCATGAGCGCTGGCAGTCACGACAGCTTGCAGGAATTCCTGCGCGACGTGAACTTCCAGCCCGTCCAGTTCGATCGCGAAGGGACCATCCCCGAGCAACTGGACCGCCTCGCCCAACGCGAAGACGAACTAAAGCGCGACGTGGACGCCATCGACGAAGCCTTTCGCGTGCTCGCCCAAGCGGAACAGCAGAATCTGGCGCTGGCCTACGAAGCCGAATCGGCGCGTCTCAAACGCATCGAAGCCCAAAAACACTTTCTCACGTCGTCCTATCTGACCTTTTTCGAAGGCTATGTGCCCACGAAGCGTGAGGACGCGTTTCGGCGCGCCATCGCGCGCGTCGTCGACGACAAGCGCATGCTCCTCACCGTGGAGCCGGCCGATCCCGACGATCCGAACGTGCCGACGCTACTCGAAAACAACGCCCTCGTGAAGCCCTTTGAGGACATCGTCACTACGTTCTCGGTGCCCCTCTACAAAGAGATGGATCCGAGCGGTCTCATTGCCCCGTGGTACATCCTTTTCTTTAGCGTCATGCTGGGCGATTTGGGCTACGGCGTGCTGCTGCTCTTGGGGACGACCTTGGCGCTCAAATTCATGCACTTTAAGCCCAAGACCGAGCAGTCGCTGCGCTTCTTTCAGATTTTGAGCATTCCCACCATCATCGTGGGGGCGTGCTTCGGCTCCATCTTCGGCGGGCTCATTCCCATGAAGCCCCTGATCCTCGATCCGACGAAAGAC
This sequence comes from Peptoniphilaceae bacterium, assembly GCA_028726605.1. Taxonomy (GTDB): domain Bacteria; phylum Bacillota; class Clostridia; order Tissierellales; family Peptoniphilaceae; genus Murdochiella. The sequence goes on from JAQYPV010000003.1 coordinate 56,966, forward strand.
TTCATGACCATGATCGTGTTCTCTCTCATCATCGGTCTCATCCACCTCTTGGTCGGCATCATGCTCAAAGGTGTGCAGCTCTTCCGCGAAGGCAAGACCATCGACATCGTCTACGACGTGGTCTCGTGGCTGCTCTTACTGGTGGGACTCGTCGTGGCCGGCCTCACCAAAATCCTGGGCCTACCGGCCGTGGGCGCCACCGTCGGCTTTGCCATGGCCATCGTGGGGGCGCTGCTCGTGCTGTTCTTCTCCGCGAGAGACGAAAAAGGCGGCGCGCGCTTTGCCTGGGGCCTCTACAATCTGTACGGCACCACCAGTTACGTGGGCGATCTCGTGAGCTACACGCGCTTGACGGCGATCATGCTCGCCGGCGCCTACATCGGCTTTGCGATGAACATGATTGCGGGACTCCTGACGGGCATTGGCATTCCCGGCTTTATCATCGCCGGCCTCATCCTCGTTGGTGCGCACCTGTTCAACCTGTTCTTGAGCACGCTCTCTTCCTACGTGCACTCCATGCGTCTGATCTACGTGGAATTCTTCGGCAAGTTCTTTGAAGGAGGCGGCACACCGTTTCGCGGTCTGCGCCCCGAACCCAAATACATCGATGTCAGAACGGCAAAACCGGAAGCGACTGGCTCCGGCGTGAAACACTCTTAAGGAGGAAATGATGACGGAATTCTTTATTCAAAATGGTGGCATGATTTGCGCAATCATCGGTATTGCTATTGCCGTGGTGTTCTCAGGCGCCGGCTCGGCCATTGGCGTGGGTCACGTGGGTGAAGCGGCGGCAGCGGTCATCATCGACGAACCGGAAAAGTTCGGTAAATCTCTGGTCTTACAGTTACTTCCGGGCACGCAAGGTCTCTACGGCTTCGTCATTGGCCTGGTCGTCCTCTTGGGACTGCAACCGAACATGGAGCTCGCCAAAGGATTGCACCTGCTCTTCGCCTGCATGCCCGTGGGCTTCGTCGGCCTCTTCTCCGGCATTGCGCAGGGCAAAGTCGCCTATTCCGGCATTGAAGTGCTGGCAAAAAACGAAGAACAGTACACCAAGGGCATCATCTACGCCGTAATGGTTGAGACCTATGCCATCCTCTCGTTCATCATTTCACTGATCCTGGTGCTTCGGGCTTAAGTTCTCCGTGAGGAAAGGAGGGCCTATGTCCAACTTAGATAACATCAAGGAACAAATTCTGCTGGAGGCGAAAAAGGAGATTGACGCGCTGGAAGGCGAGATGCTGGCGACGCTGGACCGCGAGCGCCACGACGCGATGAAGGAAGCCAACGCCGAAGCACAACGCATTTTGGAACGCGCCAAACTCGAGGTACCGCTCATCGAAGAGCGCGTGCAGGCCGAGGCGGACCGTGACGATCGAAACGAGAAACTTAGAAAGAAACAGGAGCTCGTGGATGCGGTCATGCACCGCGCCGAAGAAAAACTCAAGAGCTTGCCCGCCCAGACCGTGGTGGACACGCTCACACACTATCTCAAAACTCATCCGTTAAACGAGGGTGATGTCGTGGAACTGCCGAAAGACGTGACCTTTCAGACGGACGTGGGCACGGTCAAAGAGGCAGCAGACCTCAAACGCGGCTTTCGCATCACGCGCGAGGGCGTGCGCGAGAACGACGACTTTCTGGAAGTCTTGTACTATATGAAGGACGATGTGGAACAGGAGGTCATGAAGGCGCTGGCGAAAGGAGAGGCATGATGGACAATGCAGGTTTTGCCTCCATGCGCATCCGCATGTTCGAAAAGCGCCTCATGACCGGCGAACAGCTGGACCGCATGATCAAGGCGCCCACGCTGGAGGCCGCCTTTAACGTCTTGCGCGAGACGCGCTACAGCGATCTCATGCAAAAAGTGAACCGACCAGAGGATTTCTCGCAAGGCCTCTCCCACATCTTAGCCTACGAAGCGCGCGAGGTGGCCGCCCTCACTCAAGATGAGGACGTGAAACGCTTTCTCTTCTTGCGCTACGACTACCACAACATCAAAGTGCTCATCAAATCCACCACGGATCCCGAGCGCTACGACGACCTGCTCTTTCCGTATGGGACGCTCGACATTTCAAAATGCGAACGCCTCCTCGAAACGAAGCCGTCGGCGGGCGATGACAATCAGGAAAAAGCCCTCCTCGAAGGGCTTGCGGCGTGGAATAAAAAACAGAACCCGCAAGAAGTGGACTTCATCGTCGACCGCTACATGTATCAGGAGATGAATGACCGGGTGAAAGCCATGAACAGCCCCGCCCTTCAGCAGTACGTGCGTGAAATGATCGACTTTACGAACCTGCTCTCTTATTTCCGTGGGCTTCGGGTGGAACGCGCCGGTAAGATCCTCGCCGAGGCGTTTTATCCAGGTGGCCGGATTCGTCGCGAAGACCTGTTCACGCAAGACATCCTGCGCTCGCCGGCGCTGCGCGAAAGCGCCCTCAATCCGGCGGAAAAAGGCGCGGGAAACGGGGACGTGGACGCCCAACGCCTGCTCGTCATGTTGCGACGGGCCGAAGCGTCTGACTACATGATCCGCGCTGTGCGTTCGTATTTTGAAACGGGCGACATCGGGGCGCTGGAAAAGGCGCGAGACGAGTTTGCCTATCAGGCCGCTGTGCGCAGCGGCCGCGTCACCAGTGGGCCGGAAGTGCTATTCTCGTACATGGTGCGCGTGGAGACCGAAATCACCAACATCCGCATCATCCTGTACAGCGTCTCGGTGGGCAAATCACCGGAAGAGATCCGCAGAGATGTGCGGCTGTCGATTGACGAGACGGAACGAGAGAGGAGAGCCCATGCATAAAGTGGCAGTGATTGGCGACCGCGCTTCCGTGTTGGCGTTTCGCGCGCTGGGCTGCGACGTGTTCACACCGACCGAGGAGCACGACATTCGACGCACCGTCGACAGACTCGCCCAGGAGGACTACGCCGTCATCTTCATGACGGAAGAACTGGCTTCCCGGGCGATGGAAACCGTAGAACGCTATAAAGCCGCGGCCGTTCCGGCGATCATCATGATCCCGAACTCGCGCGGGTCCAAAGGCATCGGCATGGCCGAAATCTCGAAAAATGTCGAAAAAGCCGTCGGCATGGACATTTTTTAGAATGGAGGACGCATTGAAGGATGGAATCATCACCAAAGTTTCTGGCCCGCTTGTGGAAGCGAGCGGCATGGAAACGGCCAATATTCAGGACGTCGTCGAGGTCTCCGAAAAAGGACTCATTGGCGAGATCATTGAAATGAAAAAAGACGTCGCCTCCATTCAGGTCTACGAGGAGACGACGGGCATCGGGCCGGGGGAGCCGGTGCGCTCCCAAGGGATGCCCCTCTCCGTGGAACTGGGGCCGGGACTCATCGGACAGATCTACGACGGCATTCAGCGCCCGCTGGACGACCTCGCGGAAGCGACGGGCGACTTCTTGGAGCGCGGCGTTTCGGCGACGGCCATCGACCACCAGAAGAAGTGGGACTTCACGGCGACGGCCGCGGTAGGGGCGGCGCTCATCGGCGGGGACATCCTGGGCACGGTGCAAGAGACGGAGACGCTCCAGCACAAGATCATGGTGCCGCCCCGCGTGAAGGGCACGCTTCGGACGCTTTCGTCCGGCGCCTATACCGTGGATGATGTCATTGGCACGCTGGAAGCCGAGGACGGGTCGACAGTCGAACTCAAGATGGCGCATCGCTGGCCGGTGCGCCAAGCGCGGCCGGTGGATCACAAGATGGACCCGGAAGTGCCCCTCATCACGGGTCAGCGCGTCATCGACACGTTCTTTCCCGTAGCCAAGGGCGGAACGGCGGCGATTCCGGGCCCCTTCGGCTCGGGGAAAACCGTCATTCAGCATCAGCTCGCCAAATGGGCGAATGCGGACGTCATCATCTACGTGGGTTGTGGCGAACGCGGCAACGAGATGACCGACGTGTTGAACGAATTTCCGGAGATCATCGACCCGAACACGGGGCGTAGCTTGATGGAGAAGGTCGTCTTGATCGCCAACACGTCGAACATGCCGGTGGCGGCCCGCGAGGCGTCCATTTACACTGGCATCACCATTGCGGAGTACTACCGCGACATGGGCTACTCTGTGGCGATGATGGCGGATTCCACCTCGCGGTGGGCGGAGGCCTTGCGCGAGATGTCCGGCCGTCTGGAAGAGATGCCCGGCGACGAAGGCTATCCGGCGTACCTGGCCTCCCGCATCGCCAGCTTCTACGAGCGCACGGGGATCGTGCAGTGTTTGGGTTCTGACGACCGCGAAGGGTCGCTCACGGCGATCGGCGCGGTGTCGCCGCCGGGCGGCGATCTGTCCGAGCCGGTGACGCAGTCGACGCTGCGCATCGTGAAGGTGTTCTGGGGCCTCGATTACGATCTTTCCTACGCCCGCCACTTCCCGGCCATCAACTGGCTCAAGAGCTATTCGCTCTATCAGGACAAGATGGACGCGTATTTCAGCGCCCACATCGCGCCGGACTTTGCGAAAAACCGCCAGAAGGCCATGAGCCTCTTGACTGAGGAAGACAGCTTGCAGGAGATCGTGCGTCTGGTCGGTCAGGATGCGCTCTCCGAAGAAGACCAGTTGAAGCTCTTTACGGCCAAGTCCCTGCGCGAAGATTTCCTCCAGCAGAACGCGTTCGACGACGTCGACACGTACTGCTCGGCGGAAAAACAGTATCGCATGCTCGACATCATCCTCGCGTTCCACGAAGGGGCGAGAGAGGCCATGAAGAGCGGAACCTATCTCAAAGAAATCGAACAGATGCCCATTCGCCAGCAGATCGTGCGGATGCGCCTGGTGCCAGAGGATCAGCTGGAGGCGCTGGACGCTCTCGAAGAGGAGATGCAGAAGGCCTTTTCGGAGATGAAACGGGACGAGGAGGACTTTGATGATCAGAGATTATAAGACGGTACAGGAAATTGCCGGCCCGATCATGCTCGTCACCGGCGTCGAGGGAGTGAAATACGAGGAACTCGTCGAGGTGCGCATGCAGGACGGCAACATCCGTCGCGGCAAAGTGCTCGAAGTGGGCAAAGAAGCCACTTTGGTGCAGCTCTTCGAAGGATCCTCGGGCATCAACATGCAGGAGACGTCGGTGCGCTTCTTGGGCCACCCGCAGATGTTGGGCGTCTCATCGGACATGATCGGCCGCGTCTTCAACGGCATGGGCGAGCCCATCGACGACGGTCCGGCGTTGCTCCCGGAGAAGCACTTGGACATCAACGGATCGGCCATCAACCCCTATTCGCGCCTCTATCCGTCCGAGTTCATTCAGACGGGCATTTCGGCCATCGACGGCCTGAACACGCTGGTGCGCGGACAGAAGTTGCCCATCTTCTCGGGCAACGGCTTGCCGCACAATCAACTGGCGGCACAGATCGCCCGTCAGGCGACGGTCCGGGGGACGGACGAAAAATTCGCCGTGGTGTTCGGCGCCATGGGCATTACGTTTGAAGAGGCGCAGTTCTTCATCAAGGATTTCCAGAAGACCGGGGCCATCAACCGCGCGGTGCTGTTCATGAATCTCGCGGACGACCCAACCATCGAGCGCATCTCCACGCCGCGCATCGCCTTGACCGCGGCGGAGTACCTGGCGTTTGAAAAGGACATGCACGTGTTGGTCATCTTGACCGACATGACCAACTACGCGGAGGCGCTGCGCGAGGTCTCGGCGGCGCGCAAGGAAGTGCCGGGACGCCGCGGCTTCCCGGGTTACCTCTACACGGACCTCTCCATGCTCTACGAGCGCGCGGGCCGCATCAAGGGCCGCAAGGGCTCCATCACGCAGCTGCCCATCCTGTCCATGCCGGAAGACGACATCACGCACCCCATTCCGGATCTCACGGGGTACATCACCGAGGGGCAGATCATCTTGAGCCGCAGCATCTACAACCGCGGCATCAACCCGCCCATCGACATCCTCCCGTCGCTGTCCCGTCTGAAGGACAAGGGCATCGGCGAGGGCAAGACGCGCGAGGATCATGCGGCCACCATGAACCAGATCTACGCCGCGGTCGCACGCGGACGCAACGCCAAGGAGCTCTCCACCATCTTGGGCGAGGCGGCGCTCTCGGACGCCGACATCGCCTTTGCGCACTTCTCGGATGCCTTCGACGCCGAGTACGTCAATCAGGGTTACGCCACCAACCGCTCCATCGAGGAGACGCTAGACCTGGGGTGGAAACTCATGAAGATGTTGCCGCGTGAGGAACTGAAGCGCATCAAAGACGCCATGATCGAGAAGTACCTGGGACCGGAGGACGAGAAACCGGAGGAGCCGGCATCATGACACGCCTCAACGTCAATCCGACGCGCATGGTCATGACGACGCTCAAAGAGCGCCTGAAGACGGCGGAGCGCGGGCACAAACTGTTGAAAGACAAGCAGGACGAGCTCATGCGGCGTTTCATCGCGCTGGCCAAGGAGAACCGCGCGCTGCGCGAGGCAGTGGAAAAGGAACTGCAAGAGGCGTTTGACGCCTTCTCCATGGCCAATGCCGTCATGAGCCGCCGGATGCTCGATCAGGCGCTAGTGAGTTCGACGCAGCGCCTGGGCGTCAACGTCCGGATCGACAACGTCATGAGCGTGCGCATTCCGACCTTTACTTTTGAGCGCTCCGGCGTGGACCTGTCGGCGGATTCGTATCCGTATGGCTATGCACAGACGTCGGCGGAACTGGACTTGGCGCTTGACGCCTTGAACCGGGTGATGGACCGGCTCTTGGAACTGGCTAAAATCGAGAAGAGCGCGCAGCTCATGGCCAACGAGATCGAATCGACCCGTCGGCGCGTGAATGCGCTCGAGTACCGCACCATTCCGGATCTCCGGGAGACCATCCAGTACATCCGCATGAAGTTGGAGGAAGAGGATCGCGCCACGATCACCCGTCTCTTGAAGATCAAGGACCTCATCTCGGATGCCCGCGAGGGGCGGCATGACATCGAGGTCATGTTGCAGACGAATGAGTAGGGCCATGCGTGTAAACGAGTGGACCGACGCGCTGGCCGCGCGCCTGGGCGGGCCGTTTGCCGGCGCAGAGGTCTTTTATGAACCCCGGGTGGACTCCACGCAGGTGCGCGCCAAGGCGTCGTTTGCCGCCGGTAAAGACCGCACCCTCTGGGTGACGCAAGCCCAGACGGCGGGCTATGGACGCATGCGGCGGGACTTCTTGTCGCTTCCCACGGGTCTCTATTTCACGTTCGCCCTGCCCTGGTCACAAGCGGGCGGCTTCGATGCGACGACGAAAGGCGGGAACCCGGGTGATGCCGTGCTGCCGACGATCCTCACCACCGCGGTGGCGACGGCACTTGCGACCGTCTTGGCGCGCGACTTCGACCGCGAGACCGAGATCAAGTGGGTGAACGACCTCTACTACCGCGACCGCAAGGTCGTGGGCATCTTAACCGAAGCCATTGTGCGCGCTGGGCGTCCCGCCGAGATCTTCTGCGGCGTCGGCATCAATTGGTCGGAGCCGCGGGGCGGTTTTCCGGACGAACTCAAAGCCAAAGCCGGCAGCCTCGGCTTTGCGACGCTCACGCCGGAGCGGGCGCTCTTTTTCTTCACCCGCTTCTTCGACGCCTTGACGCAGCTCCTCGAAGTGCTTCCGCGAACGGACTTTCTCGAGGACTATGAGGCCCGTCTCCTGGGTCGCGGCCAGCGCGGCGCGCTCTCGGATGGCACTGAGGGCATCATTTTGGGGGTGGCGCCGGATGGAGCCTTGCGCCTTGACGTCGGAGGGCAAGAGCGGCGCGTCTCGTCGGGAGAGGTACGCCTCGTGAGCTGGGAGCGGTCGTGAAGGGGCGTGAATTCGGCATCGCCCTCGTCTGGGCGGTGGTGTTGACGGCACTCGTGGCCATGGGCTTGCGCCTCGACCCGTCGTTTCACTTTCCCGCGGCGGGGCTGTTGATCGTGGGGGCCGTCCTCACGAGCCTCTGCACCGGAGCGCTGACGACGGCCTTTGCTTTCCTCTTCTTTTTGGGGTTGCTCTTCGCGATGTCGTCGTCTCTCTTCGTTCCGGAGCGCGCATGGGACTGGGCCTGCCTCTGCTTTTTCGGGAGCTGCCTCTTGAGCCGCGTTACAGACCGACACACATTGTCTTTTTTCGATTCATGAGGGATTCACAATTCGGTGCTATAGTGAGTGCGGATCAGATGAAGGAGGCGAAAATGCGCATCGCATGCATCGGAGATATTCACTACACCAGCATGGCCTTTCGCGGCAAAAAGCATCGGGAGATGAACCGGACGTTTTATCGCCGGTTTTTGGAGACGTTTTTTGCCGTGGATGCGGATTACTACGTCATCCTGGGCGATTTGACGCACTTCGGCACGCATCGGCAGCTTCGGGAGATTCGCGAGATCATCGAGGGCGCCAAGCGGCCGGAACAACACCTGGAGATCGTCATCGGCAATCACGACATCCTGTTTGGACAGAAGGAGCCGTTTCGACGCATCATGGGGCTGGATCACCTCTTTCGCTCGTTTGATGCGGAGGGCGTGCGCCTCATCTTCCTGGACACCGCGCGGGTGGCGTCGTTTCGCAAGAACTCGTCACTCATGGGCATCGAACAGTCCCGGTGGTTCAGCAGTCAACTGTTGGAGGCCGGCGAGCGCCCCGTGATGGTGTTTGCTCATCATCCGGCCGATGACGTGCGCATGACCGATCAGGAGGGGCGCTATCTGCCGCACTTGTCGGTGAAGTCGGTGTTGGCCCTCAAGGAAGGGCGCGGCATCTACGTCAACGGTCACAAACACAAGGACCATTTTTCGGTGGAGCAGAATTGGGCGTTTCTCCAGTTCAACGACATTCTGGACGAGATGACCATTCGCATCCTCAATTACGACGAGGGGAAATTCTCCATGGAGTCGGTGACCATTGATGACCCGTGGATGGTCAAGGCGACCGACCGCATTGCACGCTTGCTCTTCACCTTTGTGAAGAAGAAGAACGACGTGTCGTTTGCCGATGTCGGGGATCTGACCTTAGAGCAGACGGACGATGAAAGTTTTCGCATGGACATGGCGACGAAGCCGTTCTGTGCCACGGATACACGATGAGCGCCGCGCGACGGCGCTTTTTTCGGCAAGAGCAGAAAACGTTATCCGATGTCCGAAAGGGTTTGGGTATACAGAAAGCGGGAGGTGAGTTCTTCATGACTACAGGGAATAAAACCGGCGCGGCGGCCTTTCGTCGTCGGAAGCCGGGACTGATCAGTGAATTATCGTGGCGCGAATACGGCGTGTTGGTGCCATGGGTGAATACGAAAGACGGGCCGATGCTGCTCTTCGAGGTGCGCGCGCAGAACTTGCGCCATCAGCCGGGGGAGATCAGCTTTCCGGGTGGCGCCGTCGAAGAGGGGGAGAGCGCCGAAGCGGCCGCACGGCGGGAGACGACAGAGGAACTCTTGGTGAGCGACCGCGACATCGAGATCTTTGGCCCCAACGACATCTTCATCGCCCCGGGTGGGCGTCGATTGGATTCCTTCATCGGCCGCGTCAATGAATACGAGGGCACGTTCAGCACGGACGAGGTGGACCACGTCTTCCTGGCGCCGATGGCCGAACTCCAAACTCTGGAGCCGGAAGTGTACACCAATCGCATGCACATGGAGCCGGATCCCGCTTTTCCTCTGGAGGAGATCGGCAAAAACGGGTCATATCAGTGGCTCAGCGGCAGTTACAAGATTTTGATCTACCGCTGGCGGGACTATCGCATTTGGGGGATGACGGCGCGCCTTTTGCAGTCTGCGCTGGAACTGATCGCACAATACGATCTGGAGCGAGTGTTGGCGGACCCTGACGTCAAGCCGGTGTCCCCAGAGCCGACAGGGGAATGAGGTATGATGAGTCAGAGAACGGACGGGGACGGAGGATTTCGATGAAACTCCCGCTCTTTCAATACATCGATCAGGCGATTGCCATGAAGCACGAGTTGCGCTTCGAGATCGACCAGGCGCAGCGCGCCATCGACAGTTTTTTTCTCTCGCAGTACGCGTCCAAGGACAACTTCGTCAACTACACCTCGCGCGTCAAGGCGGATGAGAGCTTGAAGGAGAAGATCATTCGGCGTAACTACACGAGCGCCGTGTCCGCGGAAAAGCTGTTTTCCCACATCTCAGACCTCATCGGGTGCCGCATCGAATGCCGCTTCATTCACGACGAGGAGGACATCTACCGCTCCTTGTTCGACCACTTCCAGAGTCGGCGGTCCGACGGGTTCTATCGGTGCAATCTGGACCCGCGCATCGAACTGCGCCTCGACGACCCGCAGCCCAAGTCTCAGAAGAACGGGGTGCGCAGCTATCGCATCGACGGTCACTTTTTGGGGCCGCACGTGCTGAACTTCGAACTCCAGATCAAGAGCATGGTCAACGTTTTCTGGAACGAAATCGACCACAAGATCCTCTACAAGAACTACAATTACGTCCTCACAGAGCAATTCGTGCACGACATCATGACTTCCATCCACGGGGATCTCACCGTGATCGACCGACAGATGGAGATGATGTATGACCACCTCAGAACGCTTGACCGCCCCAAGGAGTTCAAGCCGCAGGAGCAGATCAAGACCATGATCGGTCGGCTCATCCAGGATGTCTACCTCATCCCGTTGCGCGACGAGGCGGGCATCACCTTCGACTTCCGCTCGTCGATCGACCTCATCACGGACTTCCTCTTTGCGCGCGTGGAATACGAGTCGCGGGAGCAGTATGCCACGGAGTTTTTGCGCATCATGGACGACGCCTTTTCCGGACAGCGGGTGTTGGCGCTCTTCGGAGAAACCATTGAATTTTCGCCTTCCATCCATTATCATAGCGAAATCACGACGGACCTGGGAACGCGGTTGGAGTGCGTCATCAACGAGGACATCCTCTGGAATTTGACCCTTCACATCCTGTTGGACCTCAATTCCCACATGCGTCCCGAGGACTTGTTCCGCACGTTTGTGGACTACCTGCTCTTCCGCGTCATACACACCATACGCCACGGCTTTTCGCAACAGGGCCTCTCCGTCTGCGATTACGAGGCCCTGATCGACCGGATGACCCGCCAGGCGCTCGACACGTATCTGAATCGCCCGCGCCCCGAGTACTTCACCGTAACGGGCCGCAATTCGCTCTTTCGAAACGTCGTCGTGACGCTGTCCAACGAGAAGCCCGACGATCCAGCGTGCTTTGACCGTTTTTGCCAGTTTTATCCCGGGCGCTCCCATGCGCCCGTGAAGAATCCGCCGATGGAGGCGCCCCATGGACACACTCTTTCGTGATGCCACTGTGCTCACGATGAACGACGCGCACGAGATAATGGAACACGGCGACGTGCTGGTGAGAGACGGATGCATCGCTGCCGTCACGACAGACGAGGCGATGCCGGCCGTCGACGCAGCGCGGCCCGACGTCGCCGTCGTGGACTGCCACGGCGACGTGCTCATGCCGGGACTCATCAACGCGCACGCGCACATCTCCATGAGTCTCTTTCGCAACTACGCGAACGACCAGAACTTACAGACGTGGCTCGAGGAGTCCATCTGGCCGCTAGAAAGCCACTTGACCCGGGAGGACATCGTGTGCGGGGCGCGCCTCTCCATGGCCGAAATGCTCGCCGGAGGTATCACGACGTTCATGGACATGTACGACGAGGAAGCCGCCATTGCCGAGGTGGTGGAAGCCGTCGGCATGCGCGCCGTGCTGGGCGAAGGCGTGACGGACCGTTCCCTCCAGCGCAAATTGCCGCTCATTCAGGAGATGATCGAGACGTCGACGCCCCGCGTGCACTACATGGTGGCGCCCCACGCGGTGTACACTTGCTCGCCGGAGACGCTTCGCACCTTAGGCGACCTTGCGGCGTCGGCCCACGTGGGCATTCACATCCACCTCGCGGAGACCCAACAGGAAGATGCGGAGTGCCGCGCGCACTATGGCCTTTCGCCGACGGCGCTTCTCCATCGCGAGGGATTGTTGAACGGCCAATCCCTTCTCGCGCACGGCGTCTTTCTGGACGACGAGGACATCGAAACCATAGCTCGCGCCGGCGCGAGCGTGGTCTACAATCCCGCGAGCAACATGAAGCTCGCGAGCGGGTTCATGCGCCTTTCGGCTTTGCGGGACGCCGGCGTGAACGTGGCGCTCGGCACGGATGGCCCCAGTTCGAACAACACGCAGGACCTCTTCAAAGATATGCGGCTCGGCTCGTTCATCCAAAAAGGACGCTCGGGCGACGCGACGGCGGCTCCGGCACGCGCGATGCTGGAGCTTGCGACACGCGGCGGCGCCCGAGCCATGGGCCGCGACGATTTGGGACAGATCGCGCCGGGGGCACGGGCCGACCTCGTTTTGGTAGATTTCCACAACATCCGCCACACGCCCTTTCCGGATGACGTGGAGGCCGCCCTCGTCTACGCCACGGCGGCGGACGACGTGCGCCTCACGATGGTGGAGGGAGAGATCCTCTACCGCGACGGCGCGTTTTCTCACCTCGACGTCGACGCGGTGCGGCACGAGGCCCAAGCGGCGTGGCAGCGCCTTTGCGCCTTCCGGTGAGCGGCGTGCGTCTGGGGATTGACCGCGTGGCGATTGCGCGCTTTAATGAGTTGTTGACGCAGGCGCACTTCATGCAGCGCGTCTTCACCGATGCCGAGCGGGAACACATTGCGCGCGCCGCGCAGCCCGCCGCCACGGCTGCGGGGCTCTTTGCCGCAAAAGAGGCCGTCTCCAAGGTTTTGGGTATCGGTCTGGGGGAGGCGGGACTCTCTAATCTGGAGATCCGGCATACGCGGCGCGGTGCGCCGGTCGTCGTCTTATGCGGCCGGGCGCGAGAACGGGCAGCGCTGTTGGGTATGATTTCAATCGCCGTATCGATCACACATGAACAGGAGGTGGCCATGGCAGTGGCGATGGGAGCCGAATCGAATTCTTTTGTGCCGTCGCGGACGGGACTCCACCTGAATCGCGAGTTGGATCTGTCGCTTCTCCGGCGGGACCGGCAGGGGTACAAGACGCAATACGGGCGCGTCGCCATTATCGGCGGTTCGCGCGGGATGGCCGGTTCCGTCGCCATGGCGGCTCAAGCGGCGCTGCGCACGGGATCCGGATTGGTGACGGCGGTGGTGCCGGCGGGCATCGGTGAAGTCGTCGAAAACAAATTACTGGAAGGCATGGTCGTGGGCGTCGCGGACGACGGCGCGGGCCATTTCAACTTGGACAGTTTGCCGGGCATTTTGGCTGTGGCCGAGGGGTGCGATGCCGTAGCTATCGGGCCGGGCATCGGGCGCACACCGGACATGAAAAACTTGGTTTCGGCGCTCTTGCGCCACTGCGCACAGCGCGTGGTGCTGGATGCGGACGGACTCAATGCCTTGCAAGGGGATCGGGAGGTACTGCGCGAGGCGGCAGGCACGGTGGCACTCACGCCGCATGAGATGGAGATGAGCCGCCTCACGGGCCTTCCCGTCGAGGCCGTCCGCGCAGACCGCGTGGGCGTGGCGACGCTCTTTGCGGCCGATACGGGGACGTTCGTGGTCCTCAAAGGAGCGGACACCGTCATCACCAACGGCGAGCTCCACTACTTAAATGCGACCGGAAATCCCGGGATGGCGACCGCCGGCGCGGGAGATGTACTCGCGGGGATGGCGACTTCGCTGCTGGGCTACGGGTATCCGGTCATGACGGCGTTGCGCCTCGGCTGCTACATGCACGGCCTGGCGGGCGACCTGGCAAAGCGGGAGGTCGGCGAGGACGGCATGATCGCCTCAGATCTCATTGCACAGATTCCCGCGGTCTACCGCCTGTTACATGCGGTGCGCGCGGATCAGGAGAAGGGAGAGCCGGATGCAGAAGGTTCGGCGGGGTGACATCTACTACGCAGATCTGGATCCCGTGATCGGATCGGAGCAGGGCGGCGTGCGGCCGGTCGTGGTCTTACAGAACGACGTGGGCAACAAGTACTCGCCCACCATCATTGCGGCGGCCATCACGTCCAATCTGAACAAGAATCGGATGCCCACGCACGTGCGCGTCTCGAATGATAAGGATTTGCCGCTGGATTCGGTGGTGCTGTTGGAGCAGCTGCGCACCATTGACAAGAAGCGCCTGCAGCAGCGCGTGGGGCATTTTCCGGACGAGACGATGCGGGAGATCGACCGGGCACTGTCCGTGTCCATCGGGCTGGCGCCTCTGCGCTGAGAGGCGTCTCGTGAGAACGGGAGCGTCGCAGGAGCGGGCGAGTGGTCACGTGTTGACATACAGAAAGAAGGACGGATGATTTCAATTAAGACGGAGGAACAGATCCGCGGCATGAAGGAAGCGGGGGTGATCCTCTCCAAGACGCACCTCGCCATTCGGGAGATTTTGCGGCCGGGGCTCACGACGGGCCAGGTGGATGCGTTCGCCGAGGCGTTCATGCTATACAAGGGGGCGACGCCGGAGCAAAAGGGATACGAGGGATTTCCGTTTGCGCTCTGCACGAGCGTCAACGACGAGATTTGCCACGGATTCCCCAGCGACCGCGTCTTACAAGAGGGGGATATCCTCTCCATCGACAACGTCGTGCGCTACAAGGGCTATCTGGCGGATTCGTGCTGGAGCTACGGCATCGGCACGCTGTCGCCCGAGGACCAGCGCCTCATGGAGGTGACGGAAGAAGCGCTCTACCGCGGCATCGCGGCGGCGATGCCGGGCCGTCATGTGGTGGACATCGGCCGTGCCATTCAGCCCTTTGTGGAAGAGAACGGCTTTTCCGTTGTGCGGCACTTCGTGGGCCACGGGATCGGCGACGAGATGCACGAAGATCCGCAGGTGGCGCACTTCGTGACGCGCAGTCGCGGCGCGCGGCTCCGAGAGAACATGGTCATCACGGTGGAGCCCATGATCAATGCCGGGGCGTATGGCGTGCGCATCGAGGAGAACGGCTGGGTGGCGCACACGGTGGATGGCCGGAAGTCTTGCCAGTTCGAGCATACCTTCGTCGTGCGCGAAAAGGGGCCGGAGATCCTGACGTTGCAGTCGGACACGGCGCTGGACGACGCAGAGCGGGCTTGGATTTCCGCGTATCGGTTTTGACGAAGCGTGCGGGAAGGCGGTGACGCTATGCCGTGGAGTGGCGCCTCTCGCGCTTTTGTGCGGGCGACGCCATCGACGGATCGGGTGAGGACAGCGGTCGAGGGCGATGCGATAAAAAGTTCGCGCGACCATTTGACATCTCCTTTTTTGACTGCTATACTTTCTAGGTAACTTTTCGTTAAGGCCCTATGGTCAAGCGGTTAAGACATCGCCCTTTCACGGCGGTATCCCGGGTTCGAATCCCGGTAGGGTCATTTTCAGGGGCGCTTAGCTCAGTTGGGAGAGCATCTGCCTTACAAGCAGGGGGTCACAGGTTCGAGCCCTGTAGCGCCCATCCAGCTCGCCTTTGGAACATCTGGCCCGGTAGTTCAGATGGTTAGAATGCCAGCCTGTCACGCTGGAGGTCGTGGGTTCGAAGCCCATCCGGGTCGTTTCCTTTCGTCTGCGGGCGAATGGACGCTGGTGTAGCTCAATCGGTAGAGCAACTGACTTGTAATCAGTAGGTTGAGGGTTCAAGTCCTTTCACCAGCTTTACAGCGAATAAGGGGTTTCGTTGTTCGCCTTATACGCGGCGATCGGATCAGGGCCTTTGGACATGCGCCCATAGCTCAGTCGGATAGAGCAACGGCCTTCTAAGCCGTGTGTCCGAGGTTCGAATCCTCGTGGGCGCGATTGCGATGGGGTATCGCCAAGCGGTAAGGCACCAGACTTTGACTCTGGCATTCGTAGGTTCGAATCCTGCTACCCCAGTTACCAGCTGAAGTGAATATGAATGATGGGGTATAGCCAAGTCGGTAAGGCACTAGACTCTGACTCTAGCATTTCGCAGGTTCGAGTCCTGCTACCCCAGTTTGATCCATTAGCTCAGCAGGTAGAGCACCTGACTTTTAATCAGGGTGTCCGGGGTTCGAATCCCCGATGGGTCATCGAGGAGAGATACCGAAGTGGTCATAACGGGGCGGTCTTGAAAACCGTTAGGGCGCAAGCTCACGGGGGTTCGAATCCCTCTCTCTCCGAGATAGGGAGATGTACCCAAGAGGCTCAAGGGGCTCCCCTGCTAAGGGAGTAGGTCGTGATGAGCGGCGCGAGGGTTCGAATCCCTCCATCTCCGTTATATGAGGGCCATTAGCTCAGTTGGTTAGAGCAGCCGGCTCATAACCGGTTTGTCCCGGGTTCGAGTCCCTGATGGCCCATGACCTCCGTGACCACTTCATCTCGACTTCGGTTGGACGACAAGTGAATATGCCCAGATAGCTCAGTTGGTAGAGCAAGGGACTGAAAATCCCTGTGTCGCTGGTTCAATTCCTGCTCTGGGCATGCGAGCGCCTCGGCATCAGCCGGGGCGTTTTTTTCTGCTATGACTTGATTTTCATCGGCACTTGGGGTAATATAATCGTGTTGGCACTCAGTGTTAGAGAGTGATAATAAATCGAAGGAGGAAATCATGAAACTGAATCCCATCGGTGAACGCATCGTGATTCGTAAATTAGAGAAGGAAGAGACGACGGCGTCGGGTATCGTGCTTCCCACGTCGGCGCAGGAACAGCCGCAGTACGCGGAAGTCACTGCCGTGAGCGACAAACTGGCCAATAACGACGACTACAAGGACGCCGTTTCCGTGGGCGACAAGGTGATCTACTCGCGCTACGCCGGCACGGACGTGAAGCTGGACGGTGAAGAGTACATCGTCATCAAGATTGAGGACGTGTTGGCGGTCGTCGAAGACTGAGGAAGAGCGATGCCAGTCAGGCATGACGGTTTCTGTTATTAAAAGAGGAGGACGTGATGGCGAAACAAATCAATTTCAGCACAGAAGCGCGCCAGAAGATGCAGGAAGGCGTGGACAAGTTAGCAAATACGGTGAAGGTGACGCTGGGACCGAAGGGCCGCAATGTCGTCTTGGAGAAGGGCTATGGCTCGCCGACGATCACCAACGACGGCGTGACGATTGCCAAAGAGATCGAGCTGGAAGACTCGTTTGAGAACATGGGCGCGCAACTGGTCAAAGAAGTGGCCACCAAGACAAACGACGTGGCCGGCGACGGCACGACGACGGCCACGCTCCTGGCGCAGGCCATTGTGCGCGAAGGACTGCGTAACCTCGCAGCCGGCGCCAATCCGATGGTGCTGCGTCGCGGCATGAGTAAGGCCGTGCACTTTGCCGTCGAGAAGATTCAGGAGAATGCCAAGGACGTCGACACCATGGACGCCATTGCCAACGTCGGCACCATTTCGGCGGGCGATCAGTCGATCGGCGAGATGATCGCCGAAGCCATGGAGAAGGTGGGTAAAGACGGCGTCATCACGGTGGAAGATTCCAACACCATGGAGAACAGCCTTGAGGTGGTGGAAGGCATGCAGTTCGACCGCGGCTACCTCTCGCCCTACATGGCGACCGATACGGAAAAGATGACGGCAGAGCTCGAAAATCCGTACATCTTGATCACGGACAAGAAGATCAGCAACATTCAGGATCTGCTGCCGCTCTTGGAGCAGGTCATTCAGTCGGGCAAAGCCCTCCTGATCGTGGCGGAAGATGTGGAAGGTGAAGCGCTGGCCACCTTGATCCTCAACAAGATCCGCGGCACGTTCAACGCCGTGGCCATCAAGGCGCCGGGCTATGGCGATCGCCGTAAAGAGATGCTGCAAGACATCGCCATCTTGACGGGCGGCCGCGTCATCACTGAGGAACTGGGTCTGGACCTCAAGGAAGCGACTCTCGACATGCTGGGTTCGGCCGCCAAGGTCAACATCGACAAGGACAACACCGTGATCGTCGGCGGCGCGGGCGATAAGCACGAACTCGAGCAGCGCACGGAGCAGATCAAGAAGCAGATCGAGAACACGGATTCGGAATACGACAAAGAGAAGCTCAAAGAGCGTCTGGCGAAGCTCGCCGGCGGGGTGGCGGTGTTGCGCGTCGGCGCGGCCACCGAGACGGAACTCAAAGAGAAGAAACTGCGCATTGAGGACGCTCTCTCGGCCA
This sequence comes from Peptoniphilaceae bacterium, assembly GCA_028726605.1. Lineage (GTDB taxonomy): Bacteria > Bacillota > Clostridia > Tissierellales > Peptoniphilaceae > Murdochiella. The sequence goes on from JAQYPV010000003.1 coordinate 75,004, forward strand.
CGCGTGCGGCCGTGCAGGAAGGTATCGTGGCCGGCGGCGGCACGGCCATGATCGACGTCATCGGCGACGTGCAGGCCTTTGCCGAAGAGCTGGAGAACGACGAAAAGGTCGGCGGCATGATCATCGTGCGCGCCCTCGAAGAGCCGCTGCGGCAGATTGTCGAAAATGCGGGTCTGGAAGCCTCGGTCATCGTCAACAAGGTGAAGGAGAGCCCGGTCGGCGAGGGCTTCGACGCCATGAACGAGAAGTACGTCAACATGTTCGATGCCGGCATCGTCGACCCGACCAAAGTGACGCGTTCAGCACTGCAGAACGCGGCGTCCATCGCTTCGTTGATGCTCACGACGGAAGCGGCGGTCTGCGACATTCCGAGCAAGACGCCGGATGCGCCGGCCAACCCGGGCGCGGGCTACGGCGCCTATTGATCGCGTTTTTCATCGACCGAAGGGGTCCTGTGGGATCCCTTCTTTTTTTGTGGTGAAAGGGCAGCCGATGCTGCGCCAACGGGTGAAGAGTCGACGCGGAGACAGCGTGGGAAAGGATTTCTTTCGACGGTCGATGGAATGGGAAAGCGAAAATGGTCACTTTGTACCATTATGACACGCGTTTCACAATTCTGGGACAAAATGGGACGGAACGTGGCATTGCGTGTCTGAAAACTGCGCTAGAATGGAATTACGACAGGTCGGACAATGATGAAATGGTTTGGGAAACAGTGAAAGAACAGGAGATGAAGGAACGAAGATGACATAAGTGGAAAGGAACAGACGATGACAGTGGATCCAATCGAGAATCTGGAAGATGCGCGACGGCGCGTCGAACAATTGATAGAAAACTACAAGACCAATTTAGAACGATTGCATCGCTACTACACAGACGAGACGGTGCGTGAATGGGCGAGCGCCTTTTTCGCCCGCCTCACCCCTTACGACGTGACGCCGGAGCCGGAGGAACTCAGCGGCGAGGTGCCACTTACAGACGTGTTGGAGTTGGAGAAGAAAGCCGTATTTTCGGAGATGGACCGACTGAAGGCCGAGATTCAAGTGGTGAAACTGCTCATGCTCCAACTTCCGGATGTGGATTATGATTTGATTGCGTATCGCTATTTTCAGGGTTACACGATTTCTCAAGTCTGTCAGACCTTATTCATCTCTCGCAGTACGTTTTATCGTCGGCACGACCTAATTCTCGACACCTTGGCGCTACACTATCACCACCTCTTCAGTCGCCATCAAATCATCACCTAGTTCATGAAAACGTGCACCCGTTCCGCATTCTATGCTATCCTAGGGACGAGAAACAGATAGGAGACGGGGATGCGTTTATTATTGATCCATCCAAACACGACGATGATGGCGTCTCTGGCGGAGTCGCTCAGTTATGACGGCTGGGAGGTGATCCAAGCCTCCACATTGAAAAAGGCGAGGGAACGCATGGAACAAGGCGGGATTGATTTCTGCCTCATTCACGAGGGCGTGCCCGATGGAAACGTGCTGGACTTCCACTCGCAATTCGAGCAACAGGATTACATACCGGCCATCGTACTGACGGAGAAGCCTTCCGTCCGCCAGACCGTTTTATTCTTGGAGTATGGCTATGACGACGTCGTGCCCGGCGACGTGGACTTCATGGAGCTCAAGGCGCGCATGCGCGCCCGGATGCGACAGCGCCTTCAGAAGGCGGAGTCGACGAATCCCTTCATCTACGACATGGGCGCCTTCAAATTCGACTTGATGCGCCGCCTCGTGCAGACGGAGACGCAGAGTGCGCAGTTCACCTGTAAAGAGTTCGAAGTGCTCCTGCTTTTAGTGCAGGAGACCGGCCGCGTGCTCGACCGCGATACCATCTCGCTTGCCCTGTGGCAGGAACCGGATACGAAAGACCGCACGGTGGACGTGTATATCAGGCGCATTCGAGATAAGTTGAGCGCCTTGGGACTGGACGAACTCATCGAGACGAAGTGGGGCGCTGGCTACTATTTCCGCCCCGTGGATCAGGCCCGGGAACTGTGGGAGACGTTAAAAGCGCCCGTGAAACCCAAACGAGAGCGGCCGTGAGGATTCGGCTGGACAAGCTCGTGGCGCATGCGGGCTTTGGCACGCGCAAAGAAGTCAACGCTCTGATCCGCGCCGGTCGCGTGCGGGTCGAAGGCGACGTCGTCACCGTGCCGAAAACACAGGTCGACGCTGACGCGGCCATCACCGTGGACGCGCAAGTCGTGTCCTATCGGCGTTACGCCTATTACATGTTGCACAAGCCTGCGGGCGTCATTTCGGCGACGCGCGACCGGCGGGAGACCGTGCTGGACCTCATCGACGCCCGGGATCAGAGGGGACGCGAGCTCTTTCCCGTGGGTCGACTCGACCGGGACACGACGGGGCTCGTCCTCCTCACCGATGACGGGGCGCTCGCCCATGCGCTGCTTTCGCCCGGCCGTCACGTCCCCAAGACCTACCGCGCCACGCTCGATCGGCCACTGGATTCCTTTGGCAAAGAGCAATTTCAAAACGGGATCTTGTTGTTGCCCGAGCACGTCGTGACGCAGCCGGCCGAAGTCGTGGAAGAAGAGGCGAACGTCTATCGCGTGACGCTGCACGAAGGCAAGTACCACCAGGTGAAGCGCATGTTCGCGCACTGCGGGTGCCACGTGGAGGCGCTATATCGCCTCTCGATGGGGCCGCTCGCCTTAGACCCCTCGCTCTTGCCGGGGGACTATCGGCCCCTCACGGAGGCCGAGATCGCGGCGCTCCGAGACGCCGTAAAGACACACAACGAAATGCAGAATTAGGAAGAGGATGGAATGAACTACTATATCGCCGATTGCCACTTCGGTGATGCCGAGGTGATTGCGTTCAGCCATCGGCCGTTCCGCTCCGTAGAGGAAATGGACGAGGCCATGATTGCGCGCTGGAATCGGACGGTCAAAGTGTCGGACGACGTCTACATCGTCGGCGACCTCATGTATCGCACTGACGATCCGGAAAAGTACCTGCGCCGACTCAATGGCCGCTTACACCTCATTCTGGGCAATCACGACCGCCTATTGGAGTCCATGCCCGAGGCGCGCGCGCATTTTTGCGAGATGACGCAGTACGCCACCATCCAAGATCACGGACATCGCATCGTCCTCTTTCACTATCCCATGATGGAATGGGAGGGCTACTATTACGGCACGTGGCACATCTACGGCCACATCCACAATCACCCGTCGCTGACGCAGGAGCGCGTTAAAGCGCTCCCGAAGGCCCTCAACTGCGGAGCCGACGTCGTGGGATTCCGCCCCTGCACCTTCGACGAGCTGGTCGCCATCAACAAACGCGACGGCGCTCGTTCAAAATGTCCGCAAGGGGCGGTTCGCTAATTTATTCTTTCGTTTTGATTTTCGCCTGCTCGCTCACTTCGTCGATGAACTGCGAATGGCCCACATGGGCGCCGTTCACGGTTTCACGCCCCAGTAGCCTCAGGTTCGTTTTGGCCCGCGTCATCCCCACGTAAAAGAGACGACGCTCCTCTTCCATGAGGCGGGGATAGCCGTTCAACTCGGCGTCGATGGCGTTCATGTTAGGAAATTCGGTCTGAATGAGGTCGACCATCCAGACCGTTTCGTACTCTAGGCCCTTGGCGCGATGGATGGTGGAGAGCGTGAGCGGCGTCTCGCTCTGTTGCGCGAGCATCAGGTGCTGGGCGAGGGCGTCCAGGCGGGCGAAGAATGCGTCGAACTGCGGCGTGGCCTTGGCGATGAAGCGGCACGTCTCCAGGACGCGCTGGTCGGCGCGCGCGCTCTTAGCCTTGCGGCGGGCGTGTTCGTTGAGGTAATCACCGTAGCCCATGAGGTGCTCGATGGTGTCGATGGCCTGCTCCGGCTTCAGCCGCAGCAGGGTGTGAAATTGATGGTCGAGCGCCTCGATCTTCTCCCGATAGAATGTGTTTTGCGTACCGGGAAGGGCCAGGAGCCGGTCCCAGACGCTCTCGTTCGGATCGTCCGCGCGGATGGCCTGGAGGAAGTCGCGCTTCAAATAGCTGTTGAGCTTGTAGTAGATGCGCGAAAAAGCGTCAACGTCTGTGGGATCTTGAGCCAACGCGAAGAAGTCTTCGATGTCGCGCACGATGGGATGATGGCGCAGCGCAAAAGGATCGGTTTGTGTGTCAAAGGGGATGTGCGCGCGTTCCAGCGCGTCGGCCAAGGCAAAACACGTGAGGTTGTTGCGATAGAGGATGGCGACGTCGCCACGCGAGAGGTCACCCTGGAGTTCTGCCACGAGTTTCTCCATCTCCTGCTCTAGCGAGCGCACCAAGACGACGCGCGTCTTCTCGGGCGACTTCATCTGGGTGCTGGGGAACTTGGCATAGCGCCTTCGATTTTTGCCGATGAGGCCGGCAGACAGGCGCACGATGTTGCGCGTGGAACGGTAATTGTCCTGCATGACGATGGTTTCGGCGTTCGGATAGGCGCTCCGGAAGGCCAGCAGCAGTTCGGGGTCGGCCCCGCGAAAACTGTAGATGGCCTGATCGTCGTCGGCCACGATGAAGAGGTTGTGCTGCGGCGCGGCGAAAAGCCGGATCAGCTGCCACTGGAGGCGCGAGGTGTCTTGGGCCTCGTCGATTTGAAAATACGCAAATTGTGTTTGCAGGCGCGTGCGCAAGGCCACGTCGCGATCCAAGAGCGTCAGCGTTTCCCAGAGCATGTCGTCGTAGTCGATGAGGCCGTGGCTATTCTTAAACGCGCGGTAGGCCCGTTGCAACTCCGGAAAATGAGCCAGCGAGATGCCGGTCTGCTTGCGGTAGTCCTCGTAGGAGATGAGGGCGTTTTTCAGATAGCTGTCGATTTGAAAAAACGCGTCCAAATCCTCGTCGCGCATGGCGCGATGGGTGAGATCGCGGTAGAGCGTCCGCACGACGCGGTATTTATTGTACGCGTCCGAATTTTCGATGAGCTGCAAGGGGCGATGCCGACGCGCCGCTTCCTGCCGTAAGATGCGGTAGCAAAAGGCGTGGATCGTCGAAAAGGTGAGGCCATCCGTGGCGCCGAAGCGGGCGACGTAGCGCGCTTTCATGTCCAGGGCCTGGCGCCTGGAGAAAGTGAGCGAGGCGATGGCGCGTGGCGACACGCCGGCCTCGATGAGACGGCGCAGTCGGGCCAGGATGACCGTCGTCTTGCCCGCGCCGGGAACGGCGAGGACGAGACAGGGACCGTCTTGATGGTCAATGGCCTGTTGTTGGGCTTCGGTGAATGGCATAGGCGCTCCTTTCGCTTTCATTGTAGTCGATGCCGAGGGATTCTGCAGGCGAGGAAAAGGCGAAAAAGGATTTGCCAGGATCGCCTTTTTTGTGATATATTGGAACGCGTCAAAACGCTGGTGTGTCGGAATGGCAGACGAGACAGACTCAAAATCTGTTGTGGGTAACCGCGTGTGGGTTCAAGTCCCACCACCAGCATCGCGAACGGCTTCGGCCGTTCTTTTTTTTTGCTTTTTTTTCAACTATGATTTTTCGTCCGTTTCCTCTATCATGGAAAGAAAGGAGGGAGTCGATGACACAGAAAAAACCGGTTTTTTTGATGATCGACGGGTCCAGTCTGTTGTTTCGGGCCTTTTATGCCATTCGCCACTTGACGACGCGGGACGGCGTCTTCACCAACGGCGTCTACGGCTTTTTGAATATGTTCTGGGCCGCCCGGGAGCAGGTGCATCCCGACTACATTTTGGTGGCCTTTGACCGAGCAGAAAAGACGGTGCGTGCGGAGGAATACGCCGCGTACAAGGGCACGCGCGAGGAGACGCCATCCGAACTCTCCGCGCAGTTCGGCATGACGCGAGATGTGCTGGAGGCGATGGGGATTTTCTCCGTGGACATGGCCGGGTACGAGGCGGACGACATCATCGGCACGGCCTCCAGGCGCGCCGCGGCAGAGGGCATGACCTCTGTGCTCTTGACGGGCGATCGCGACTACTTTCAACTGGTGGACGATCAGACCACGGTGCTCTACACCAAGCGGGGCATCAGTTCGCTCGAAGTGGTGGACCTGGACTACATCGACGTGCACTACGGGGTGACGCCGGCGGGACTCATCGAAGTCAAGGGACTCATGGGCGACGCGTCGGACAACATCCCTGGCATCTCCGGGGTGGGTGAGAAGACGGCCTTAAAGCTCATCCGTGAGTTTGGAACCATTGAAGGCATCTATCAGAACTTGGACGCCGTCTCCGGGAAAAAACTTAAAGAGCGTCTCGAGGAGGGCCGCGACGTCGCGCTCATGAGTCGGCGGCTAGGTACGATTTTGCGCGATTTGGATCTGCCCTTTGCACTGGAGGACTGCCGCCCGCAAAAGCCGGATGCGGATCGCCTGAGAACGCTCTTCGACCGTCTGGAATTCGATTCGCTTGCGGCGCGCTTTGGCCTCAATCAGAGCGAGGCGCGGACGGTGGAGGCGAACGAGGCTCTCGCCGTCGCCCCCGCGGACTACGCGAATTGGGTCGAGCGTCTTCAAGACGAAGAGACGCTCGTGGTGGCGCTCTTGGCAGACGACGAGGCGTACCTCTTGCATGAGCCCGTGGCCTGCATCTTACGGGGCCCTTCTCAAGAGACAGCCCTCATCGACCTTCGAGAGGATCCGGAGGCCTTTTGTGCGGCCTTCGGTTCGCTCTTCGCGGATCCGGATCGGCTGTTGGTGGGATACGACATCAAGGCGACGCTCGTCCTCATGAACGCCTTGGGCCTCGACGTGAAGGCGCGCTATGAAGACGTCATGCTGATGGAGTATCTCTTGGATCCCAATCGGTCGAGCTATGATGCGGCGCACCTCACGGAGCGGATCTTCGGGCACGCCGGCGTGGCGCTGGACGACGTTTTGGGCAAGGGCAAGAAACGCGTGGCGTTTTCCGCAGCGGACGAGGTGGAGCGGCGTCGCTATGCGGCGTCTTGGGCGGAGACGGTACAAGAGGCGCGGCCTCTCCTGCGAGATGAACTCGAGCGCAAAGGGATGCGTCTGCTGTTCGACTGCATCGAAAATCCACTCGTGCGCGTGCTGGCCGACATGGAGATCGTGGGCGTGGCCGTGGACGAGGCCGTGCTCGACGCCTTGGATCAGGAGTACGCCCAGCAATTGGAAGCCGTGGAGCGCGAGGTCTATGAGGATGCCGGGGAGACGTTCAACATCCAGTCTCCGAAGCAGTTGGGCGACATCCTCTTTGAGAAATTAGGGCTTCCTCATGGCAAGAAGACCAAGACCGGTTACTCCACTAATGCCGAAGTACTCGAAAAGTTGAAGGGCGCGCACCCCATCGTGCAGCACGTGCTGGAATATCGGAAGTTGTCCAAACTGAAGTCCACGTACATCGAAGGGCTGCGCGCGCACATCGCTTCGGACGGGCGAATTCATTCCACCTTCCGCCAAAATGTGGCGGCGACGGGGCGCCTGTCGTCGACCGACCCCAACTTGCAGAACATCCCCGTGCGCACGGAAGAGGGGCGAAAACTGCGCGCTGTCTTCGTGGCCGAAGAGGGCCAGGTCTTGGTGGACTCGGACTACTCGCAAATCGAGTTGCGCATTTTGGCGTCGCTTTCGGGAGATGCCACGATGCAAAAGGCGTTTGAGGAAGGGCTGGACATCCACCGCAAGACGGCGGCGGAGGTGAATCACATCGCGCCCGAGGATGTGACGCCTCTGCAGCGCGCCTACGCCAAGGCCGTCAATTTTGGCATCATCTACGGCATTAGCGACTACGGGCTGTCACAGGATCTGGGCATCTCCCGTCAGGAGGCGCGCGAGTACATCGAGACGTACAAAGACACTTATCCCGCCATCCGCACTTACATGGACAACGTCGTGGAAGAGGCCAAGCGCGACGGCGTCGTCACGACATTTTACGGGCGCAAGCGGCCCATTCCGGAGCTTCAGAGCAAAAACTTCAATCTCAGGAGTTTCGGCGAGCGCATCGCCTTGAACACGCCCATTCAGGGCACCGCGGCGGACGTCATGAAAATCGCCATGATCCGAGTCGCCGAGGGCCTCAAAGACGCGGGTCTCCATGCGCACATCGTCCTTCAGATTCACGACGAGCTCATCGTCGAAGCGCCGGAGAGCGAACGCGAAGAGGCGGCGCGTATCCTCAATGAGCGCATGGAGTCCATCGACGACTTCGACGTGAAACTCGTGGCGGATCAGAGTGCGGGGAAGAGCTGGCTGGACGCGAAGTCGTGAGGGATGGCTGACAAGCGTCGTTAAAAAGGTTACAATACAGGAAAAGGGGCGCGGCCCCGGAGGAGGGGGTATGGAGCGCATCGTCATCACAGGGGGCATAGCTTCGGGCAAGTCGACGGTGACGCGCTATTTGCGCGAACGCGGCGAGGTCGTGCTGGACGCCGATGCCATCTACCACCGGATGATCGGCCAGATGTCGCCGCTTACGACGGCGCTTTCCGATGCCTTTGGGACGGAGGTGCTCGCGACGGGCGGCGGAGTCGACCGACGGGTCCTTTCCGCACGCGTCGTCTCCGATCCCGACGCTCTCAAAAAGCTGGAAGACATCACGCATCCGGCCATTTTTGAGGCCCTCGCAGCCGAGGCCGAGGCGTGGGAGCGCCGCGGACTGGAGCGCCTTTTCTTGGATCTGCCGCTCTACTTCGAGACGATTTACCATGCGCCCCCTCTTCACGTGGACGCCGTCTGGGTGGTGAGCGTCTCTTTCGACACCCAGCTTTCTCGCCTCATGGCGCGGGAAGCCATGAGCGAAGCAGAGGCGCGGGCGCGCATCGCCTTGCAGATGCCGCTCGTGGAAAAAGCGAGACGGGCGGATGTCGTCATCCGCAACGACGGAACGGAAGCCGAACTGATCGGTCAGCTGAACACCCTTTTACAAGGAGAAGGCCAATGAAAGCCATCGGGAAGATTTTCCACACACTGCTACGTATCCTCAGAAACCTCTTGATCTTCTTGGTGCTCATGGTGGTGCTGGCGTTTTTGGCGGCCTTTTTCATGGTCTATCGCGGGGAGAGAAACTATCCGGTGCATTACGGAGACGCCATCACTGCGGTTGCCGAGGAAGCGGGGCTTTCGCCACATCTCATTCTGGGCGTGGTGAAGTCGGAGAGCAATTTTGACGCCGACGTGGTCGCCTCCGACGGCGGCGAGGGACTCATGCAACTCATGCCAGACGCCGTGGACTTCATGGCCGATCGCCTCGACGAAGACGCGTCGACGTGGGATCTCAAGGATCCCGAAACCAATCTGCGTGTGGGCAGTCTCTACCTCTCTTATCTCGTGAGCCGCTACCAGTCGGAAGACTTGGCCATCGTGGCGTACAACGCCGGCATGTCAAACGTGGACGAGTGGCTCAAAGACGGGATCATCGACTGGGATTACCGCTCCATGCAGAACATTCCCTACGCCGTGCCGCGCAAATACGTTAAACGCGTCAACGAGGCGCAAGAGGTCTACGAAACCTTCTATCCCGATGAAATTCCTGACGATTCGTCGGAGTACGACCGCTTGAACCTGGCGTTTCATCACCTCTTAAACGCCGTGAACCGCTACCTGCCCGTGTTTTAGGTGTTTTTCTTCCTTTGTTTGACACGTAAGGGCAAAATGCTTATACTGGTAAGGTCACTTGCAGAAGTGGTGGAATAGGTAGACACGCCATCTTGAGGGGGTGGTGAGCGATCGCTTGTGTGGGTTCGAATCCCATCTTCTGCATCACGGCCGGTCCGCTTCGGGCCGGCTTTTTTGTGCTTTTCGCCAACGTGGCGGCGGAAAACGTTCGCGTCACGCTGCCCGGCGGAGCGGTTGTGATATAATACTGTCGATTTGTTATCGAACAAATGCAATACGGTCAATCTTGACCGCTGGAGAGGAGAATGTGATGGAACTAAGAAATCTGACGTTCCACGGAGGGATTCATCCGGATTATATGAAGGAGCTCTCCAACGGAACGGAGATTCAGGTCATGCCGGCGCCTGATGAGGTGATTATCCCCATGTCACAGCACATCGGCGCCATGGCAAAGCCTCTGGTCAAAAAAGGCGATCACGTCCTCATGGGACAGAAGATCGCCGAAGCGCAGGGACCTGTCTCCATGAACGCTCATTCGAGTGTGTCCGGGGAAGTGACGGCGCTCATCGAACGGCGCGGCGCGAACGGCAAGTTGGAACCGGCCATCGTCATTCAAAACGACCACCTGGACACGCCGGGTTACGAGAAAGTCGATCGTCGGGCAAGCGAGATGACGGTCGAAGAGATGTTGTCTTACATACGAGAAGCCGGCATTGTCGGCATGGGTGGCGCGGGCTTCCCGACGGCCGTCAAAATGCAGCCGCCGAAGGGCATGAGCGTCGACACGGTCATCTTGAACGGCGCCGAGTGCGAGCCGTATCTGACGGCGGACGACCTCATGATGCAGACCACACCGAAGCGCGTGGCGGAAGGCCTCGGCATCCTGATGAAGGTGACCGGCGCCACCAAAGGCTATGTCGCCATCGAGGACAACAAGCCCAAGGCCATCGCCGCCATGGAGAAAGCGATTGCGGATGTGACGGGTGCGGCCGTGGCCACGATGAAGACCAAGTATCCCCAGGGCGATGAAAAGCGCATCGTCTACGCCATCACCGGTCAGAAGGTCAAGGCCGGCGCTCTGCCCGCGAGTGTGGGGTGCGTCGTCTCCAACGTCTCGACCGCAGCAGCTGTGTCCGACGCCGTCTACGATGGCAAGCCGCTCATCGAGCGCGTGGTGACCGTCACAGGTCACGCGGTGAAACAGCCGATGAACGTCCTGACGCGCATCGGAACGTCCATCCACGACCTCGTCGCCTTCACGGGCGGCTATTCCGAACAGCCGGGCAAGATCATCACGGGTGGTCCGATGATGGGCGTGGCGCGTTACGATGACTCCGTGCCGCTGGACAAGCGCAACAACGGCGTGCTGGTTTTGACGCAGGAAGAAGCGAAACCCCAGGAGATCCAGCCGTGCATCCGCTGCGGACGCTGCGTTGACGTCTGCCCGACGCACCTCGAGCCGCTCATGATTGCGAACAACGCGCGCGTGGACAACTGGGAGGCCGTGTCTCTCTTCCACGCGGATCACTGCGTAGAGTGCGGGTCTTGCGCCTATGCGTGCCCGTCCCATCGGCCGCTGCTCGAATGGATTCGCTTGAGCAAAGCCCAGCTGAAGCAGATGAATACAAAGTAGAAAGGTGGACCCATGAATTCCAATTCTTCAATTCAGGCGGAAGAGCGCCTGCTGAGGGTTTCTCCTTCGCCGCACATTCACACGCCGGTGACGATGAATCGCATCATGTGCGATGTCGTCATTGCCTTACTCCCGGCCGTGGCGGCAGCGGGTATTATCTTCGGCCTTCGCGCTCTCTTGCTCATCGCCGTGACGGTTCTGGCCGCCGTGCTGGCCGAAGCGGCAGTACAAAAAATCCGCAAGCAACCGGTGACGACGAACGACTTCACCGCTATCATCACGGGCATCCTGTTGGCGTTTAACCTTCCGGCGACGTTCCCGCTGTGGAAAGCGGCTTTGGCGGCGGTGTTCGCCATCGTCGTGGCCAAGCAATTATTCGGCGGCCTCGGGCGCAACTTCATCAACCCGGCTCTCGCTGGACGCGCCTTTTTGATGGCGTCCTGGCCGGGGGATCTCAGCAAATTGCCCTGGCCGTTCGGCGTCATGCCCGCCGAAACGTCGGGGGCAGCAGACGTCATCTCTGCGGCCACGCCTCTTTCTGGTGGCCCGGTGCCATCGCTCTTTGACATGTTCATCGGCAACATGCCGGGCATGCTGGGTGAAGTGAGCGCCTTGGCGCTGCTCATCGGGGCGGCCTTCTTGCTCTGGCGCGGCGTCATCTCGCTGCGCATCCCATTGGGGATGATCCTCTCCTTTGTCGTCTTCACGTCGATCTTCGGCTTGGCGGAAGGCAACTTCGACCCGACGACGCTTCCGCAGCAGGTGTTGAGCGGCGGATTGATCTTGGGCGCCTTCTTCATGGCGACAGATTACTCCACCTCGCCGATGTCCAACAAAGGGCAGTACATCTATGCCATCGGCGCCGGCCTCTTGACGGCCCTCATTCGCCACTTCGGCGGCATGCCGGAAGGCGTTTCGTACTCCATCTTACTTATGAACGTCGCGACGCCGCTGATCGACAAGTACGTCGTCAACAAACCGTTTGGAGGTGAAACGCGATGAAAAAGTCTCTGATTTTAGCGTTGAAACTCTTTGCCATCTGCTTCGTTTCGACGATCGTACTCGCTCTGACCAATCAGGCCACGGCGCCGGTCATCGCCGAGGCGCAAAAGCAAAAAGAGATCGCCGCCTTTAGCGCGGTCTTCCCGGAACTCGAAGAAGTGCGCCCGGTCGAAGACACGAGCGTCTTGAACGACAACATCACGGCGGTGAACGAGGCCGTTGTGGGCGGTGAGACCGCCGGTTACCTCTACTCCGTGGTTTCGCCCAGCGGATATGACGGGCCGATCACGTTCGTCGTGGGCGCCACGCTGGACGGCACGGTGACGGGTCTGTCCGTCATCAATCAGACCGAGACCAAAGGCTTCGGCGCGGCGGTGGCGGATCCTCCGTATGCGGAAGGCATGAAAGGCGTGATGCTCACCGGTTCATTGAAGGCCGAAGGCGAAGAGGCTGGTGAAGGCACCATGCCGGCCATCACGGGAGCAACCCGTACCTCCACGGCCATGGAGCGCGCCATGAACATGGTGGTGGAAGCCCAAGCGAAACTTACGGGGACTGAAGTGGATACGTCCACGCCCATGACGGAAGTGACGGACGAGCAGCTTCAAGCGGCCTATCCCAATGCGACGTTCGAGCCGTTGGACGGTGCTCCGGTGGACGAACGCGTGCGCGCAGTTTACGAAGCGACGGTGGACGGCGCTGTGGCCGGTCACGTCTTCCATGTGACGGAGCCGGAAGGCTTCCTCGGGTCCATCGAGTTCTTAATCGGCGTGGACAACGACGGCACGATTGCCGGTTTCAACATGATTCAGCAAGGCGAATCGCCGGAGTACGGTGGCGTCATCGCCAAGCCGGAATACGCCGAAGCCATGGTGGGCATGGCCTTGGCGGACAAACCGGGCGCCATCACCGGCGCGACGTTTACGACCGAAGGGATGAATAAAGCGCTTTCTGCCGTACTTGCCGTACAGGAAAAGCTTGGAAAGTAGGGGGCACATGCAACGATTCAAACACTTTTTATTCGATGAAAATCCGGTGCTGGTGCAGCTGATCGGCTTCTGTTCCGTGTTGGCCGTCTCCTCGTCAGTGACGGGCGCGATCGGGATGGCGCTGTCGTTTTCGGCCGTGCTTATCATGTCCAATGTCTTCATCTCGTTGCTTCGCAAGTTCATCCCCGATGAAATCCGCATTCCGGCCTTCATCGTGGTGATCGCGAGCTTTGTGACGATCTTACAGATGGTTCTGCAGGCGTACTTTCCGGCGATCTACGACGCGCTGGGAATCTTCCTGCCGCTCATCGTCGTGAACTGCATCATCCTCGGCCGCGCCGAGGCCTACGCCTCCAAACACGGCGTCTTCGATTCCTTCCTGGACGGCGTGGCCAACGGCTTGGGCTACGGCTTCGTCATCACCGTTGTGGCGGTGATCCGTGAGCTCCTGGGCAACGGCACCATTCTGGGCGCGCGCATCATTCCGGAAGAGTGGGTCATTCCATTCCTGCAACGTCCGGCCTCGTCGTTCATGCTCCTGGGCATCTTCGTCATGGTCATCAACATGATGACGACGCGTCAGAAGGCGCGCGAGGCGGAGACGCCCGCCGTGTCCGATGCGACGCAACCCGTTGAAGCGGAATAGGGGGTATCATGGAATTCATTCGCATCCTCTTTGTGACGATTTTCGTCAACAACTACGTGTTGGCGCAGTTCCTCGGCATCTGCCCGTCCGCGGGCATCACGACGAAGGTGGAGACGGCGCTCGGCATGGGCGCGGCGGTCACGTTCGTCATCGTGCTCGCCTCGGCTGCCACGTGGCTGCTCGATTATTACATCTTACAACCCAACCTCGTGTTCCTGCGCACGGTCGCGTTCATCCTGGTGATTGCGACGCTCGTGCAGGTCGTGGAGATGTTCCTCAAGAAATCGGCGCCGGGGCTCTATAACGCCTTGGGCATTTACCTGCCGCTCATCACGACCAACTGCATCGTGTTGGGCGTGGCGCTGCTGAACATTCAGAGCGAGTACACGCTCTTGAACTCCATCGCCAGTGGCTTGGGCGCGTCGCTCGGCTTCATGCTGGCCATCGTGCTCCTGGCCGCCATTCGCGAGCGCATCGCGAGCGCAGAGAACATCCCCGCGAGCTTTCGTGGCGTCCCGGCGGCACTCGTGACGCTCGGCCTCATGTCGATGGCGTTCAGCGGCTTTGCCGGCATGTTTCAGTAACCGAAAGGAGAAGCAATGTCACCAGAGATTCTTACACCAGTTGCGGTCATGTCGGTGATGGGCGCAGCCCTGGCTTTTCTGCTCGGCGTGGTCAGCAAACTCACGTACATTGAAGTCGATCCCAGAGAGCAGGCCGTGCGCGAGGCGCTTCCCGGCGTCAACTGCGGCGCCTGCGGCTACCCCGGTTGTGACGGCTGCGCGGCGGCCATCGTGAAAGGCGAAGCCTCGGTGAACGCTTGCGTCGTGGGCGGTTCAAGCGTGGCGGCCACGGTCGCCTCCATCATGGGCGAAGAGGCGGGCAGTGCGCAGCGCTATGTCGCCTGCGTCAAGTGCCAGGGAAGTTACGATCACGATGCGCTCTTGTACGAGTACAACGGCGTGAGCGATTGCCGCATGATGCAGACCATGCACGGGGGCTGTCGCGCGTGCGCCCACGGCTGTCTCGGCTGCGGCACCTGCGAAAAAGTCTGCGAATTCGACGCCATCCACATCGTAAACGGCGTGGCTGTGGTGAACGAAGAAAAGTGCGTCCAGTGCATGAAGTGCATTGAGATCTGCCCGAAGCACATCATCGAACTCGCGCCGTATCACGCGGTGGCCCAAGTGCGCTGCTCGAATCCGGAATTCGGTAAAGCCGTCTCGTCGGCGTGCTCCATCGGCTGCATCGGCTGCGGCATCTGCACGAAGATGGCGCCGGAAGAATTCCACATGGAAGGCAAGCTCGCGCGTCCCACATACCACGATGGCTTCGACGTCGAAAAGGCGACGTTGGCGGCAGGGAAGTGCCCGGGCAAGTGCATCACTGTCAACGCCGATGGCGACGTCCATGCGAAGGCTAAGGACGACGCGAAGGAAACGGAGACCGTCGGAGCGTAAGTCGCGACAGAAGCGATATCCTCAAGGAGGGATTATGGAAGCCAGACACCATCAGGTGCCAACCGACGAGAAGGCGCTCTTGGAAGAACTCTCGAGCGCGTTTCGCGCCCACTTTGGCGAGAAGGCGGCGCGGCTCTTTTTTGCTCCCAGCCGCATCAACATCATTGGCGAGCATATCGACTACAACGGTGGCAACGTGTTTCCCTGTGCGCTGACGATCGGCACGTATGCGCTGGCGGCGCCCAATGAGGAAAACGCGCTACGACTGTACTCTCTGAATCTCGATGCCGAGAATACGGCGACGCTGCCTCTGAATGAGGAAAAGGCGCCGGACGACTGGACGGGATACGTGTTGGGTGTCTTTCACGCGCTGGAGCAGAAGGGCTTGAAACCCGTCGGGCTCGACATCGCCGTGGCGGGCAACATCCCGAACGGCTCGGGACTCAGTTCTTCGGCGAGCCTGGAGCTCTTGTGCGGCGTCATCGCCGAAGCCCTCTTTGAGAAGACGACGGACGAGACCCTGACGCGCCTGGACCTCGTGGAGGCGGGCGTATGGTGTGAAAACGAGTACCTCGGCGTGCACACCGGCATCATGGATCAATACGTCATCGGCTTCGGAAAAGCGGGTCATGCGATGCGCCTGGATACGGCGGCCAAGCAGCACGAATACGTGCCCTTGGAATTGGAAGCCAAAGGCGCGTGCATTCTGGTGCTCAACACCAACAAACGCCGGGAACTCAAGGATTCCAAGTACAACGAGCGCCGCGCAGAATGTGCGACGGCCCTGAAGGAACTCAACCGCCTGTTGCGAGAAAAGGGCGAAGCGCCCCGGGAGTTCCTCTGCGATTTCTCTGAAGACGAGCTGAATTGGCTCGACGGCTTGGATCCTGTGATTGCCAAGCGCGCGCGTCACGTCATCACGGAGAATGCGCGCGTCCAAGCCATGATCGACGCGTTCGCGGACAGCCGTCTGGAGGACGCGGGCCAGATCTTGAACGACGGGCATCGCTCCCTGCGCGATGACTACGAGGTGACGGGGCCACACTTGGACGCCATCGTCGAAGCGGCCCAGAGCGCCGAGGGGTGCTACGGGGCGCGGATGACTGGCGCCGGGTTTGGCGGCTGCGCCATTGCGCTCGTCCGTCAGGACGCCGTGGACGCGGTCATTGCGCACATCAAAAAAATCTACGCAGAAAAGACGGATCGGACGGCAGAATGTCTGATCTCGCTTGCGGGAGATGGGGCCGGCGAGCGCGTCGTCGCGGCGAACTGAAGAGAAGACAAAAAAAGGCCGTCGGGGAGAACCCTGACGGCCTTCAACCATGAAGCCTTCGGTTTCATGGTTTTTTTAGTTAGTTGCGCCCTTTGATCATGTTCACGATGAACAGCAACAGGCACGAGCCGACGATGGCGACCAAAATGCTCGGAATGTTGAGGCCCCCGTCGGTCTGTGCGTTCAAAAGCACCGAAGCGAGCCATCCGCCGACGGCGGAACCGATGACGCCCACGACGATGTTGGCGAGAGCCCCCATCTGCTCGTCGGTCCCCATGATCTTACTGGCAATCCAACCGGACAATGCGCCCACGATGATCCAAATGATAAATCCCATAATTGTCTCCTTTAACATTTTTTCTTTTGTAAATAAACGGATACCAGAAGTTCGATATCCGACGATGACAGTATGATTATTACCCACTCGGCTTTCAACATAAACACATGATTTCGTCCTATACTTTAAACGTTTCAACGTGTTTCTTGGGGTTTGAACACGTCCCAATCCTCACGCGAGGCGCCCGATGGGCGCGCGCTATGATAAGATAGGGGAGGAAAGGTGGCTCTATGCAATGGAAAGAACACACAACGCGCGCCGATCGCCTGCTTGTGGCCTTCTTGGCTGTGGCGAGTCTGGCGGCGCTCGCGTTTTTATTTTGGGTGGGACAGACGACCACGTCAAACGTGGATGTGAGCATTCAAGTGGACGGAAAAGAAATTGAACGCTATGCGCTGAGCGAACTGGAAGGGCAGTCCAAGACCTACAAGACGGTCTATGGGACAAACGTCCTGCGTGTGGAAAACGGTCAGGCGTTCATCTTGGAGGCGGATTGCCCGGACAAGCTCTGTATTATGGAGGGAAAAATACAGCGCCCGGGCGAGATCTTGGTGTGCCTTCCTAATCGCTTCATGGTCGAATTGATCGCCCGTGATGCAAGCGAGCCGGAAGTGGACGTGTATCTGCAATAATGCGTACTCGTCGACTCGTCTTTCTGTCCGTTCTGACGGCCATCGCCCTCGTCATTTCCCTATTCGAACATGCGATGCCGCTTCCCATCGGCGTGCCGGGAGCCAAACTCGGCCTCTCTAATCTCGTCATTCTGGTCACCCTCGTGGTGTTCGGGGGACGGGACGGCATGATCGTGGCCACGCTCAAGTCCGTACTGTTGCTCTTAGTCACCGGCTCGGTGACGGCCTTCTGGTACTCCGTCGTCGGCGCCATTTTGTCGTCGCTCGTTATGGCCATGGCCATTCGCTTTGCGGTGCCGCCTTTCAGTCTGATCGGCGCGAGCGAATGGGGCGCTCTGGCCCACAACGTCGGGCAGCTCATCGTGGCAAGTCTTGTGCTGCAAAATCGCGCCATCTTCGTGTACCTTCCGGTTTTGACGCTGGTCGGCCTGTTCACGGGGTACTTCGTGGGACTCAGCGCGAATTACTTGGCGCCCCATCTCATGAGGATTTCATCGTTTTCGACGAAAGGAGATTCCCATGACACAAACCGAGACCTTTACCCTGAAGGACATGCCTTCCAACGAACGGCCCATCGAGAAGATGATGCGGCTGGGCGCTGAGCGACTGTCCGACGAAGAACTGTTAGCCATCTTGCTGGGCACGGGCACGCGCAGAGAAAACGCATTGCAACTCGCCTTCCAGCTCTCCCACAGCGCCCCGTCCAAACGGTGGCTGCTTCACGCTACACACGGCGAACTCATGAAGATCAGCGGCATCGGACAGACCAAGGCTTGCCGGATCATCGCTGGCATCACGCTCGGAAAAAGGCTTTTAGAGGAACAGGACTTCTTCGAGATTCGCCTCTCAGATCCGGCCACCGTGGCGACCTACTTTCGGCATCGCCTCTCGGATGAGCAGCGCGAAGTGCTCTGCATCATCCTCCTCAACGTGCGCCTGCAACCGGTGGAGACGCACATCGTCTCCATTGGGACGTTAACCGAGGCGAAGGCGCATCCTCGGGAGATCTTCGTGAGCGCCCTGCGCTCCGGCGCGGCGAGTCTCATCCTGGCGCACAACCACCCGAGCGGGGACCCGGAGCCCTCGACGGAGGACGTTCGTCTCACGCGGCGTCTGGTGCGCGCCGGCCACATTCTGGGAGTGGAGGTCATCGACCACATCGTCGTGTCTGCCAATGGTTACGTCAGTTTGAAAGAGCGCCAGTTGATGTGAAAGTCGTCGAGCGCGCGCCCGGCGTGATAGAATAGACGAGAATACTAAGAGTTTGGCCCTTCGGGCGTGAGGCAGGAGAGAAGAGTGGAACGATTTCGGATCAAGGCGCCGGATCTCGCAATGGACTTGGGATCCGCCATGACGCGTGCGGTGCGGGTCGATCAGAATGTCATGATCGAGGAGCCCAGTGTCGTCGCGCTGGATTTTCAAAAGTTGCAGATTCTGGACGTGGGTTACGAGGCGAAGGACTTGTTGGGCAAGTCGCCGGAGAACATGATTGCGGTGCGACCGCTGCAAAACGGCGTCATCTCGGACTACGATTTGACGCAGGCGCTCATCGAGCACTACATCCACCGGCTCTTGCCCGGAATTTCGATGGTGGCGCCGCGCCTGGTGATCGCGTATCCGTCCGGTGCGACGGACGTGGAACAGCGCGCGTTGGAAGACGCGTGTCTGCAGTCCGGCGTGCGCGACGTGTTTTTGGTCGAAGAGTCCATGGCGGCCGCTTATGGGGCGGGCGTCATTCAAAACGCCACGCAGGGCGCGTTTATTCTGAACATCGGCGCCGGTACGACAGAAGTGGCCATGGTGAACAGTTACGGTGTCATCGCCTCCCAGACGGTCAAGCGGGGCGGCGACGCTTTGGATCGGGCCATTCGGGAGTTCGTGCGCGATAAGTACGACCTCATGATCGGGGAAAACACGGCGGAGAAGATGAAGTGTCAGATCGGCACGTTGCGTGCGGACCGTCAGCAAGATGCCATGGAAGTGAGCGGCAGGGATCTCTTGACCGGGATGCCCAAGAGCATCGACCTCTACGCGGAAGACGTCACGGAGGCCATTTTGCCCTTCGTGCGGGAAGTCGTGGAGAACTTGCGCCTCACGCTGGAGAAGACACCGCCGGAACTCTCGGCGGACGTCATGAAGCGCGGGGTGCTCTTGACTGGCGCGGGCGCGCGCATCGACGGCCTCGACGCCTTCATCCAAGAGGAATTGCACATCGAGGCTTCGCTCTCCAAGCATCCGGCCCAGGACACCATCCTGGGGTGTCGGTATCTGATGTTGCACTTAAATGAAATGCTGGGAAGGGGGGAGCGCGATGATTCGGTACAAAAAGACTAAGCGCAATCCCGGCTTTTTTCTCATTTGTGCCGCGCTCATCGCCCTCATCTTCTTCTCCCATCGCAATCCTGAGACGTCGAGGCTCCCGTCGAATCTCATCAACATGGTGCTTTCACCCATCAACGGCATCTTCTACTCGGCTTCACAATCCGTGCAGGACTTGTACGATCGCACGTTTGGCTCGCGAGCCACGCAGGCGGAGCTGGACCGTTTGACGCTGGAGAACAAGGCGCTGGAGGAAGAAGTGCGACGGCTCGAGGGCGTGGTTGGCGACGAGGCGTTTTTGCGCGACGAGTATGCCCTGCGCACGGCGGGCGACCGCAACGCGGTTCCGGCCGTCATCACCATGCAAGATCCGTCCTCGGCTTTTGTCCAATTCACCATCGACAAGGGCACGGCGAGCGGCGTCGGCGTCGGGGACATCGTGCTGGAAGGCGTGAGTCAGGAAGGCCAGGACGTGGCCGCAGCCCTCGTCGGCCAGGTCAAGGCTGTGGGGCCGAATTACGCCACGGTGTCTTCGGTGCTCGACCAGACGCACAACATTTCGGTGCTTTTTTCGAGCTCTCAGTCCTATGGCATCATCAACAAGCGCGATGGCGAGCAGTTTTACGGCTATCTCCTGGATGCCACGGTGGACGTGGCGCTGGACGAAGAGGTGTTGACGAGTGGCATCGGCGGCAGGTACCCGCGCGGGCTCTACTTAGGGCACGTGAGCGAAGTCACCTTGGCCGACGACGGCCTCACGAAGACCGTGACGATTCAGCCGGC
This sequence comes from Peptoniphilaceae bacterium, assembly GCA_028726605.1. GTDB lineage: Bacteria > Bacillota > Clostridia > Tissierellales > Peptoniphilaceae > Murdochiella. Next base: position 95,625 of record JAQYPV010000003.1, read on the forward strand.
CATCGACTTCTCACGCTTGTACCGCGTGTTGGTCGTACCGGGAAGTGGCAAAGCCGACGGCCTCACACCGGCAAAAGAGAATCAGGAGGCGGCGGATGCCTAAATTGCGTTATGTCATCAGCTTGTTGGTCGTTTTGATTCTGCAGACCACGTTTCTGTCGCGCTTTCCGGTGATGGAGACCACGCCGTCGCTTTTCTTAGTCTACTTGGTGGCCCTGTCCATCCTGTACGGGTCCAAGTGGGGCGGCTACACGGGCATCGGCCTGGGCCTCCTTGAAGACATCATGTTTTCCAATGTGCTCGGCGTCCACGCCCTCGTCTACTTCCTCTGTGCCTCCTTTGTGGGGCGCGTGCTCTATCACAATCAGAATCAGCTCGCCACGGGCACGGTGATGACCGTTGTCGTTTCGTTTGCGTCTTTCCTGGGCAACGGGCTCATCCTGTGGTTGCTCGGCCAGGCGACGACGACGCTTTGGATGCTGGGCACGCCGCTTCTGTATTTTGCGCTCATCAACGCGATCCTCTATCCCGTTGTGATGCTCGTTTTGCGGCGCGCACTCAAGCCGGAACGTGAACGGCGCTTCAATCCGTTTTGATTAGAAAGAGTGATCCATGAGAAAACAGCCCATTCAGCGTTGGGTGATCCTCAGTCTTGCCATCTTCGGTCTCCTGGGTCTATTGCTCTATCGCCTCTACGATCTCAACGTGGTGCAAGGGGACCATTTTTTGGCACTGGCCGAGACGCGCCGCACCAAAGAGATTCAAATTCCCGCGCCGCGGGGCAACATCTACGACCGCAACGGCGTGTTGCTCGCCGGCAGTCGCACGTCCTTTGCCGTACAGGGCACGAAGGACGAAGCGATGAAGTTGGAGAAAAAAGATCGCACGTCCTATCTCGCCTCTATCATTCGCTTTGTGGAGCGCGACGGCGCGGACACCATTTCGGATTTTCCCATCGAACGAAATTGCATCGTCTATCAGAGCGATGCTGACTACTTGAAGGAACCCACATCGCCACTGGAGAAAGCCCAGCAGCTCTTGATTCAGAACGACTTGGTGGACGACTGGCTGGGGCGGGTCTACGTGAGCGCGAGCGATCCAGACTACCGCGTCTCCCCGGCCGCACGCGCCTTGAACGCCTTATCGCTCAAGGGGAGCGCGCTTCCCATCACGGCCGAGGCGGACCAGAATTTTGCGCTCTCTTTTGTCGAAGGAGAAGATCTCCACGCCCTGCAGGAAAGTGGCGCGGTGGACGACTCGGCCACGCCGCTTTCCTTTTTAGCGCAGAAAGTGTCGGGCAACACCAACATCTTCATGCAGACGCTGAGCCACCCGGCGGCACAGGAACTCGCCTATCGCTTGCTCGACGAGCACAAGCTCTCCGGGAATTTGAAACTGGCCGACGCAGTTTACACCAACGAAGAAGAGTTTCGCATTCGAAAGGCCGCGCTGCACCGCACCTTTCCGGCGATTACGCTGGAGACGACGGCCCAGGAGGACTTCGTCACCATCGTGCGCCAGGCGGCGCTGGATGCGTTTTTGGAGTCCATCGACGTGTCGTCGGAGAACCGGTTTTACATCCCGGCCGAACAGCTCATCAACGCCTTGCAGAGCAAGGGGATTGAGACGAATCTGAGTTATACTATCGCCTCGGACGCCAAGTCGGTCTCCATCGTCTATGACACCAATGAAGAGACGGACGAGTTGCCCATCGACCGGCTGAAGAAGGTGGCCATCGAGGAGAACTTGATCGACGATCTCATCGTCGATGCGAATTACAAAAATCTCGCGGAGAACGCCATGTTCGCGCAGGGCATCTATCCGGGCATTTCCACGTCCACGTGGACGTACGGTTTTGAAAAGAATCAAAAGGACTTCTTGGAAGGGCACGACCTCGAACAGGAGAGCCCTACGGAGGCGTTTGATCAACTGGTGGAATCCTACGGCATCGCCCCCGAGACAGACCCGGTGCTCGCGCAGGGGGTGATGATGCTCACGGATCGCATCGCCCAACCGGGCAACTACGCATTTTGGCCGGTCAACCTCATCTACGAGCTCTCTGAAGATACGGTGGCGAAGATTGAAGAGACGATTCCGGCGTCGAGTGGGCTTGCGGTGTCCCAGCAGCCCGTACGCTACTATCCTTACGGGGAATCGGCTGCGCACGTCTTGGGCTACATCGGAAAGATCGCCACGGATGAGGAGATCGAAACCTACGTGACCCACGGCAATTACCTTCCGAACGAGCTCATCGGCAAGACCGGCATCGAACAGAGCTTTGAGGACACGCTTCACGGCGTGAGCGGGACGGAGACGGTGCTTGTGGACGTGCGGGGAAATCGGACGGAGACGCTCTCGCGCAAAGAGCCCAAGGCCGGGAACAACGTCTACCTCACCATCGACATCAACTTGCAGCAGCAGTCGGAAAAGTCGGTACACGATGCGATTGTGGCCACCAAGTACGGCATGAATTACCGGTCGCCCTGGGGGACGAACGGCGTGCGCTATTCTCCCATGGCCAACAGCGGCGCCAACGTGGCGGTGGACCCCAACAACGGCGAAGTGCTGGCCATGACGTCGTACCCCATGTTCGACCCCAATCTGTTTGTGACGGGCATTTCGAAGTCGGACTGGTCGTACTATCAATACGACACCACGCGCAATCCCGATGCGCCTAAGCCGCTCTACAATTTGGCGACGCAGGCGTCGATTCAGCCCGGCTCGGTCTTTAAGACGGTCGTGGCGCTGGCGGCGCTCGACAAGGGGTTGGACCCGGACAAGACCATTTTGGACCGCGGATTTGTGCGCGTGGGTAACCGCCAGTTCAACAACCTCTACTATACGAATACCGGCCAGACGGAGGGCCCCTTGACCCTCTACGACGCCATTGGCTGGTCCAACAACTACTACTTCTACATCTTGGGACTGGGGCGCGTGCCGGCGACGGGCGAGGAGATCGACGTGCAGGTCACAGTGGACGACATCGAAAAGACGGCCAAGCGCCTCGGCCTCTCCGAAGCGACGGGCATCGAGATCAAGCAGCCGAGTGAATCGCCAAACCACGTGCCGAGCCGGGAGAGCAAGACGGAGCTGTCGCGTGCGCTCTTGAAGCAGTTCCTGGTGGCCAACCTCCAGAAATACGAAAAGAAGGACGTCAAAAAGAATGCGGCGGCGCGGGAGGCGGACCGGGAGACCATTCTCGCCTGGTCGGAACAGGGCGCCGATGTCAACCGCACGAAACTCATCGACGACCTGGACGCGTTGGGCTACGAGGCGGAGACGGCTCTCGAAGGGGAGCGCGCGGGGCTCGCGGACATCCTGAAGTTCACGTACTTCAATCAGAGCGACTGGACGGTGGCCGATTCCATGAACGTCGTGATCGGCCAGGGGCAGAACGCCTACACGCCCATTTCCATCGCCTCGCTGGCGTCCACGCTTGCCAACCGCGGGACGGACTACACCTTTACGCTCATTCGCGAGGTGCGCAGCGCGGACAACAAGACGGTGCTCTTCACGCAGAAGCCTGTCGGGCGTGATGTCGACTTTGCCAAAGAGGACTTCGATGCGGTGCGCGAGGGTATGCGCCGGTCGGCGATTCACAGCGAAGACGGGTTCAAGGGCATTCCCTTTGCGATCGGCAGCAAGACGGGGACGGCAGAACGCGGCGGCGTCGATCCGCGCACGGGCTCCCGGTACGCGTCCTATGCGTGGAACATCGCCTTCGCTCCGTTTGACGAGCCGAAGATCGCGACGGTCTCGTTCATGCCGGCGGGCATGATGAGTTCCAATGTGGTGCCCATCTCGCGGGATGTCATCGCGAGTTACTTGGACCTCCCGGCACAACAGGACGTACCGGAGGGCCTCTACGAGACGCGGCCCACGTACAATCCGGACGTGGAGGAGTTGCCGGAACCCGAGTCGAGCGAATCCTCGGAGGAGGCGTCGGGGGAAAAGAGCGTCGAAAGCACGTCGGCGGTGGAGGCCGAGGGCAACATCGAATAATTCTGGACAATCAAAGGGTTCTTTGGTAGAATCTCTTGATGAATCGCTCTTAACAGGCTCTTTGTAAAGATTCCCGGGGAATCTGCCTTGCGGGCGGCACGAAGCGAAGGAGAAGACATGTACGCTATCGTAGAAATGGGCGGGAAGCAGTATCAAGTTCAAGCTGGCGACCGCATCAAAGTGGAAAAATTGGCCAATGAAGTCGGGGACCAGATCGCGATCGACCGCGTGTTGGCGGTCGGCGGAGACGAACTGAAAGTGGGCGCGCCCTATGTGGAAGGCGCCACGGTCAAGGCAGCGGTGAAGGAACAGGGCAAGGAAAAGAAGGTGACGGTGGGCAAGTTCCGTCCCAAGTCCGGTTACCGTCGCACGCGCGGCCATCGTCAGCCGTATACGCTTTTGGAGATTGAGGGCATCGAAATCGCATGATGCGCCTGTCGCTTTTTCCGTCGATAGATCCCGCCGTCGGCTATGAGGGCTTTCACCTCACGGGCCATGCGGACTTCGGCCCGTATGGTGCGGATCTGCTCTGCGCGAGCGTGTCCGGCATCGTCACGGCGCTGGTGAACACGTTGACGGATGCGAGCGATTTGGGCGAGGCGGTATCCACGAAGGTGGCTTCGGGGGACGTGGCCGTCCGGCTTGTGGGGACGTTGAGTTCGACACAGAAGGCGGTTTGGAAGACCCTCATCACCGGGTTCGCTCTCAATATGGAGCAATTACAGGGACAACATCCGAAGCATATTGAAATCAGTAACGGAGGACAACATGATCGCATTTGATCTTCAATTATTTTCTAGTAAAAAAGGTGTGTCGAGCTCGAAGAACGGCCGCGATTCCAATGCCAAGCGCTTGGGCGTGAAGAGCCATGACGGCACGGTCATCCACGCGGGCACCATTATCGTGCGTCAGCGCGGCACGAAGATCCATCCGGGTCTCAACGTCATGAAGGGCGGCGACGACACGCTGTTCGCCGTGGCCGATGGCGTGGTGCGCTTTGAGCGCCTGGGCCGCGACAAGAAAAAGGTGAGCGTCTATCCGGTCGAAACGATCGCTTAATTGAACCACGTGAAAGGGCCGAAAGGCCCTTTTTTTCATGCACGAAAGGAGGAGCGATGTTTATCGATCAGGCATCGATTGAGGTGCACGCCGGTCACGGCGGCGATGGGGCCATTTCGTGGCGTCGGGAGAAGTACGTGCCGGACGGCGGTCCGGACGGCGGCGATGGGGGACGCGGGGGTTCCGTCATCCTGCGCGCTGATGAGGGCGTGCGCACGCTGTTGGATTTTCAGTTTCATCCCATTTACAAGGCCGAGTCCGGCGAACCTGGACGGGGACAAAAGCAGTTCGGAAAGGCGGGCGAAGATCTCGTCCTGCGCGTGCCGGTGGGGACCATCGTGCGCGAGAAGAACTCGGGTCTGCCGGTGGCTGATTTGCGCCATCACGGTCAGGAATTCGTCGTCGCCAAGGGCGGTTTGGGCGGGAAGGGCAATGTGCACTTCAAGTCGTCCACGCGCCAAGCGCCGCGCTTTGCGAAGCCGGGCGGCAGCGGGCAGTCCATCGCCATCACGCTGGAAGTGAAATTGTTGGCCGACGTGGGCCTGGTGGGCATGCCCAACGTGGGGAAGAGCACGCTGCTCTCCATCCTCACAAATGCTAAGCCCAAGATTGCCAACTATCACTTTACGACGCTGGATCCGAACTTGGGCGTCGTGGACCTGGGCGAAGGCCAGACGTACATCGTGGCCGACATCCCGGGGCTCATTGAAGGGGCCAGTGAAGGCGCGGGTCTGGGGCACGACTTCTTGCGCCACATTGAGCGCACACGTCTCTTGGCGCACGTGCTGGACATGTCTGGCAGCGAAGGACGCGATCCCCTGGAGGACTTCGATCGCATCCAACAAGAGCTCACGGCCTACAATCCGAAGCTCGCCGAGCGCGTGAAGATCGTCGTCGCCAACAAGATGGACCTCCCGGGGGCGGCGGAACACTTGGCCGCATTTCGCTCGGCTTTGAGAGAGCGCGGCATCGTGCTGCGCACGCCGGAGGAGCAGCAGGACGCTGACCCGTGGGGCGAGGACGAGGCGATGCTGCTCGTGACGACGTCGGCCGCGACCAGCGCGGGTGTGAAGCCGTTGCGCTACCTCCTTGGGGCGGCTCTGGAAGGCATCGAAAAGACGGATTTGACTTTCGACGAGGACTTGGTGCCCTTAGAGCGGTTCTATCGCCGCAACGCTTCGGTCCGGGTCTACCGCGAGGGCAAGACCATCTACGTCGAGGGCGAGCCCGTGAAGAACCTCTCCAAGAAGCTCATCATCACGGACGGCGCTTCAGTGCAGTTCTTTGAGCGCTCGCTGGAGCAGATGGGCGTCATGGACCGCGTGCGAGACCTGCACCCGGACGAGGACGACGTCATCAACATCGAAGGATTCGAGTTCGACTGGCTATAAATGCTTCATGCTCTGCGTTTTATAAAAAGCCTAGAATCCGACTCTCACTGGGCTACGCATGCGGTGGTCAGCGTCGGATCTGGGCTTTTTTAGTCCTAAAATGTGGAATTCGCTTGCATTCTACCCCCCCCTCCGATGAAGTGGATGGATTTGCTGAAGTGCGTGCCAAATGCGACAGATAAGGAGCATGAGAAGCTTTCCGCTCACGGAGGGTTTTTCTTCATTCAGCAAATCGACTGTTTGAAGACATCAAACCACTTGAGGCGACATGTGTCAGTCAAGTCGGCTTAGATTGTGAACCGTCGATCGGTCGACACCGTCACGATGACAGGGAATGGCGGCGTGGTGGTGTGGGCATTTTCGACGAAACGCTTCCGAGCGTATACATGGTAAAAAATGGTGTGGGCAAAGGGAAAAAAGTGCCTTTTGCGTCTATATTTTCGGTCCAAAAGTATTCGCAATGAGAGAAAAAAGCAAATTGCGTCTACACGAGGGCCCATTTTTGTACGCAATTGGCGTTAAAATAGATTTTGCCGGCACGCCAAAGCGACGCTTTGAGAAGAAAATTCAATTTGCCCACACGATTCTGGCGAGGCTAGACGGCTTTGAAGAAAAAAGAAAATTGCCCCTACGACGCGTGCAGGCTTATCGATAATAATCGAATTTCACACGACGCACGCCATCCGTCGAGCCGACAATAGGTCTCGCCGTGCCATCCGCACGCCCAGCGTCACGGCGCTCCACAACAGCCGTCCTCGGCCCGCCCAACCACATGAACCCAAACAAAAACCGGGAGCCAGCGGCGTCCCGGTTTTCGTTTCGCGATTTATCGGTTTCAAAGGAAACAGAACCCCGTCAATTTCACTTACCGTTCCAGCAAGCCCACGGTCAGATCTTCTGCACGCTGTTGGCCTTGAGGAGCACGTCGTGCGCGCCATTTTCCACGATGGAAGTGGAGGAGACCAGAGTGATTTTGGCCTTTTCATGCAGTTGCGGAATGCTTAAGGCTCCGCAGTTGCACATGGTGGCTTTGATCTTGTGCAAGGTCTGCCCGACGTTGTCCTTGAGGCTGCCGGCGTAGGGGACGTAAGAGTCCACGCCTTCTTCAAACTGTAACTTGGCCTCGCCGCCCTGATCGTAGCGCTGCCAGTTGCGCGCACGGGCCGAGCCCTCGCCCCAGTACTCCTTCATGGTCGTGCCGTTGACGTTCACCTTGGCCGTGGGCGACTCGTCGAAACGCGCAAAGTAGCGACCCAGCATGACGAAATCCGCACCCATCGCCATCGCCAACGTCATGTGGTAATCGTAGACGATGCCGCCGTCCGAGCAGATGGGCACGTAGATGCCAGTCTCTTCGAAGTACTCGTCGCGCGCCTTGGCCACGTCGATGACGGCCGTCGCTTGGCCGCGGCCGATGCCCTTGGTTTCGCGGGTGATGCAGATGGAGCCGCCGCCGATGCCGATCTTCACGAAATCGGCGCCGCAGTCCGCGAGGAAGCGGAACCCTTCGCCGTCCACCACGTTGCCCGCGCCCACTTTCACGCTGTCGCCGTACTTCTCGCGAATCCAGTCGATGGTGCGCTTCTGCCATTCGCTGAAGCCCTCGCTGGAGTCGATGCAGAGGATGTCCGCACCGGCGTCCACCAGAAGCGGGACGCGCTCTTCGTAGTCACGCGTGTTGATGCCGGCGCCCACGAGCAGGCGCTTTTGGCCGTCCAAGAGCTCCAGGGGATTCTGCTTGTGAAAGTCGTAGTCCTTGCGGAAGACGAAGTAGAGCAGGCGCTGATTGCCGTCGATGATGGGCAGGGCGTTCAACTTGTGATCCCAGATGATGTCGTTGGCCTCTTTGAGGGTCATGCCTTCTTCGCCGTAAATCAAGTCCTCAAACGGCGTCATGAATTCGCGCACTGGAGTGGCCGGATCCATGCGCGTCACGCGGTAGTCGCGGCTCGTCACCACGCCCACGAGCTTCCCGTGCTGCGTGCCGTCTTCGGTGACCGCCATGGTGGAGTGACCAGTTTTCTCCTTGAGGTCCAAGACGTCCGCCAAGGTCATTTCCGGCGCGATGTTGGCATCACTGGGGACGAAACCGGCCTTGTAGTTTTTGACGTTGCGCACCATTTCCGCCTGGCGCTCAGGCGTCTGAGAGCCGTAGATAAAAGACAAACCGCCTTCACGGGCCAGAGCGATCGCCAGAGAGTCGTTGGATACGGACTGCATGATGGCAGAGACCATGGGTATGTTGAGATGCAAAGCTGGCTCTTCGCCACGTTTGTAGCGCACCAGCGGCGTTTGTGTGTTCACGTTGTCGACGATGCACTCGCTTGACGAATAGCCCGGAATGAGTAAGTATTCACTGAACGTGCGAGACGGTTCATCCAAAAAAATCGCCATGCTTCCTCCTTCATTATTCGATAATATGATCATGGAAATCATGATACGGACTGTTGGAACGATTATACACTTTCCGTTGCGCGATGCAAAACGCGAAGAGGAGAAAGGAGAATCATGAAGATATGTGTTCTGGGCGCCGGCACGTGGGGTACGGCTTTGGCGCGCCTTTTGGTCTTAAACGGACATGAGGTCGTGCTCTGGTCCAAAATTCCGGAGGAATTGGACTCCATTGAAACGACGCGGCGGCATCCGAACTTGCCCGAGATGGAGATCCCGTCCGGCTTGCAATACGCTTCGGATGCACAGGTGGCCGTTTCGGACGCCGACATGGTGCTGTTCGCCGTGCCGTCCATCTACGTGCGCGCGACGGCGGAGGAGTTCGCGCCGTTCATTCCGGAAGACGCCATTTTGATCGACGTGGCCAAAGGCATCGAAAGCGCGACGCTGTTGAGCCTCAGCGATGTCATTTTGGATGTGCTCCGTCAGAGGCGGCCGAAGATGACGTGGTCCATCGTCGCATTGTCGGGCCCCACGCACGCCGAAGAAGTGGCGCGCGACCTGCCGTCGACCATCGTCTCGGCCTCTGTGGATCGCCACGCGGCGGAGGCCGTGCGCGACGCGTTTCGCAATGACCACTTTCGCGTATATACCAATGAAGACATCCGCGGGGTGGAACTCTGCGGGGCGATGAAGAACATCGTCGCGCTGGCGGCGGGCATTTCCGACGGCTTGGGCTTTGGGGACAATGCCAAAGCGGCGCTTATGACGCGAGGGATGGCCGAGATTCAGCGCCTGGGGCTGGCGTTGGGGTGCCAACCGGAGACGTTTGCGGGGCTCGCCGGCTTCGGCGATCTGATCGTCACGGCGACGTCGGTGCACAGCCGTAACCACCGCTGCGGCGTCTACATCGGGGAGGGACTGTCCGTGGCGGACGCCATCGCCAGAGTCGGACAGGTGGTCGAAGGGATGAACGCCTTGCCGGCGGCGAAAGCGCTGGCGGCGAAGACCGGAGTGGAGATGCCCATCGTCGACGCCGTCGACGCGGTGTTACAAGGACAAGATGTGCGCGAGACGGTGATCCAACTCATGCAACGCGAACCCAAGCACGAAGGGCAAAGATTTCGTCGCGACGTCATGAAATGAGATATAATCGGAACGTTGATGTTGCGTGTCCAATAAGGAGCGTTCATGAAAACCATTAAGAACTTGACCATTTTTTTAGGAATAATGCTCTACCTCTTGTTGGCCGGCATTCTTTTCTACTACGATTTTCTGCCGCTGGAGCAGCGCCTGTTCTTCTTGGGCGTCGCGCTGATCCTGAACCTCCTCTTGATGATCGGCGTGGCCAATCTCCGGAGGATGGGGGCGGTGGTCACCTTTCTCATGCTCTTTCTGGTCATGTTTGCGGAGGGTGGCGGCAGTTACCTGGTCTGGTCTTCCATGGAGACACTTTCGAGTGTCAGCGTGAACGACCCCGCAGGACGGGTGAACGCGGCCAACGGCGCACACGACGAGCTGGCGCCCTTTCACATCTTCCTCAGCGGGAAGGACACCTACGGTCCGCTGGAGACGGAGTCGCGCAGCGACGTGAACATGATTCTGACCGTCAACCCTCGTGCGCATCGCATCGAGATTACGACCATCCCGCGCGACAGTTACATGCGCATCGCCGGGGAAGGGTACGACGAGTACGACAAGTTGACCCACGCCGGCATCTACGGCGTCTCGGCCTCAGTGGAGACGTTGGAGAACTTCTTCGACATCGACATTCAGTACTATGCGGAAGTGAATTTCAGTTCGCTCGTGGAGTTGGTGGATCTGTTGGGCGGCATTGACCTCTACAATCCGGAGTACTTCACGACGGCGAAGTACGAGTTTGACGAAGGCAATCTACATCTCGACGGGGCGCACGCTCTGTCTTTTGCGCGAGAGCGAAAGCACCTGCGCGCCGGAGAGTTGGGGCGCGGTCAGAACCACGTGCGCATCATCAAGGCCATCATCGACAAGGCCATGTCGCCGGCCATTCTGACGTCCTATCCGTCCATCTTGCAGGTCATCTCGGACAAGGTGCGCACGAATATGCCGCAGCAGAGCATGGTGACGCTCATCAATTACCAGCTCGCTCACAACGAGTCGTGGGAGACGACGAGTTCGCAACTCAAAGGGTTTGAGACGAATGGGCTGCCGTCGTTTCAGATTCCCGACATGGAACTCTACATGTTCGTGCCCAGCCGCGCGAGCCGTAGGAACCTGCTGGACATCATGCAGGCCGTAGCGGAGGACGCCGAGCGGCCGGAATCGTCCGAGACCTACGAGCTCATGCCGGAGGACTACGCCGACTTGCCCGTGTCGGACTTTGGGGACTACCTGCAAAATGACACCGATCAGGAGCGCTATTACTCTCTACAAGAGATGGAAGATGACGGCGCTTGGATGGATGACGAGCCGGATGAGTGGGTGTACCAGGATAATGAGGAATGAGCGCACTCGGGTCATGAGAATGGAGCCTTCATCGCCTTGATTGCTCCGTATGCGTTGTGTTTTGTCCTCTGAACGGAACCTGAGGCGGGGGCCGCTCGATGGGAAATCCGGGTGTTTTCACGTGTTGGCTCGATGCCGGGACTTGACCGTTCCGGCTTTGAATGCGATCCTTGACGTGGTATAATGAGGGTACGGGGATGCTCGGTTTCGACAGGAAAATAGGAGAATGGGAAGCGAGTCGTCAGGCAGATGACGTAAATCAGGCAAAAACAATAAATGCTAACGACAACGAATTAGCTTACGCGGCTTAACCATAGCTGCCGACCCTCCGACTGGACCCGTAACAGGCGGACTGGTCTCATCTATGTCGGGAAACTTCCTGCGCTAAGCTTTGCCCGCAGGTTGGATTCATGAAGCTACCGAATGACTTCGTTTGTTTATTTCCCCGGTCATTCGGGAAACAAATGAAATAAACTACACTCGTAGAAACCTGTTTAACGGTTTTTTTGGACGAGGGTTCGATTCCCTCCATCTCCATTAGAGTAGGAAGCGTTGAACTCTATTTCGTGAGAAATGTGTTGGCGCTTGTATACAGATTCGAGGGTTGCTAACGCAGCCCTCGTTTTTTGTTCGCGGGAAAAGCAGGATTTCAAGAACAAAAGGCAGAACGTGTGCCTCACGGCGCTGCCGCGCCGCTCGCCACACGAAGATGGCGCAAGGCGCATGCGGCGCCACCCGAAGATCCGGAAAGAGCTGTCCTCGGAGAGACAAACGAAGATCGGCAGGACGGTTCGTAAGGAAAGAGAGGCTGAATACGGATTGACGGAGGACTTGTTTTCCGGCAAGGATTCCATTTCCGGGAAGAGGACGCATTCATCCGAGAAAACAGAAGAGGTCTGAGCGAAACGGGAGCTGTGATCCCACGGGCTCGGATCTCTTTTGATTTCCTCG
>JAQYPV010000004.1 GCA_028726605.1 Peptoniphilaceae bacterium
CGGATTTGCCATGTTTGCGACGCCCTCTCAGTACACGGCTGGTGTGCAAAAGCCCGAATCTGCCATGTTTGCGTCGCCCCCTCAGTACACGGCTGGTTTGCAGAAAGCTCCAAATGCCATGTCCCTTGGGTACAGTATAAAAAAAAACTCCCCAAAAAAAATACAATGAAATTCGGCATTTTTTTAATTTGCCGAATTTCATTGAAATGCTCGATACATACAGCTTATCCGAAAAATGGATGCTTGAATCAAAAAAACGGCCGCCGGTACGCCGATGACCGTTTTTTTTTACAGTGCGCTTTTTCGCGATGTCGTCGACCCGCCTCGCCGGCGGCCCTCAATCAAGCCCTCACTCGGCCTTGCCGACGGAGCCGAACATCTCCATCTTTTCCTTCACGGTCTGCTTGATGGCTTCCGCGCCCGGCGCGAGGAGCTTGCGCGGGTCAAAGCCCTTGCCTTTCTGATCCTTGCCGGCTTCGATGTAGCCGCGCGTGGCTTCGGCAAAGGCAATCTGGCACTCCGTATTGACGTTGATCTTGGCGACGCCGAGGCTGATGGCCGTCTGGATCATGTCCTTCGGGATGCCGGTGCCGCCATGCAAAACCAGCGGCAGATCGCCGATCGTAGCCTTGATCTCCTTCAGCGTGTCAAAGTCGAGGCCCTTCCAGTTCTCCGGGTAGACGCCGTGGATGTTGCCGATGCCGGCCGCCAGGAAGTCGATGCCCAGATCCGCCAGGCGCTTGCACTCCTCGGGATCGGCAATTTCGCCCATGCCGACGACGCCGTCCTCTTCCCCGCCGATGGTGCCGACCTCGGCTTCCACCGAAATGCCATGCTCATGCGCCAACGACACGATCTCCTTCGTCTTCTCGAGGTTCTCGTCGATGGGATAGCTCGAGCCGTCGAACATCACCGACGTGTAACCCGCCTCGATGCACGCCTTGGCCCCTTCGTATTTGCCGTGATCGAGGTGCAACGCCACCGGCACCGTGATGCCCAGCGACGCATCCATCGCACGCACCATGGCCACGACCGTGTCATAGCCCGTCATGTACTTGTTCGCGCCCTCCGACACGCCCAGGATCACCGGCGACTTCAACTCCTGTGCCGTCTCCAGCACCGCCTTCGTCCACTCCAAATTGTTGATGTTAAACTGACCCACCGCATAGTGGCCCGCAACGGCCTTGTCCAACATCTCCTTCGCAGAAACTAACATCCCGTACTCCTTTCTTCACGCCAAATCTTCAGAATCCCGACAACTCTATCTCAAAATCACTGCCTGCTGAAACACATTTGCGTCGCGATGCCGTGCCGCGCTCGTTATCCCCGCACCACGCCGTCGATGCGCTCGAGGTGCCAGATGTCCTCCACATACTCCCGAATCGTGCGATCCGACGAGAAGTAGCCGCAATTTGCCAAATTCATCAGGCACATGCGCGCCCACCCGCGCCGGTCGCGATACGCCGCATCCACGCGCTCCTGCGCCTCGACGTACGCGCGGAAATCCTTCAACACGTAGTACACATCGCCACGCTCGCCATTCTGCGGCGCCACCAGCGAATTGTACACATCCAGGAACAGGTACGTGCCGTTGTCCTTCAACCGCTGATCGTCCAGGAGATAATCCACGACCTTCTTGAGTTCCGGATCGCGCATGTAGTAATCGTTCGGATTGTACGTGGGCGCCAGCGCATCCAGTTCCTCCACCGTCGCACCGAAGCGGAAGTTGTTCTCCTCCCCCGCCGCCTCGAAGATGTCGATGTTCGCACCGTCATACGTGCCCATCGTCGGCGTGGCATTCATCATGAACTTCATGTTGCCCGTGCCCGACGCCTCCTTGCCGGCCGTCGAAATCTGCTCCGAAATGTCCGCCGCCGGGAAGAGCATCTCCGCCGAACTCACGCGGTAATTCTGCAAGAACACCACCCTGAGTTTCTTCTTCGTGTCCGGATCCCCGTTTACCATGCGCGCCACCTCGTTGATGAACTTGATGGTTGCCTTCGCCCGCCGATAACCCGGCGCCGCCTTCGCCCCAAACAGGAACGTGCGCGGCACGACATCGAGACCCGGGTTCTTCTTGAGCTTGTCGTACATGTAGAGCACGTCGAAGATGTTCAAAAGCTGGCGCTTGTACTCGTGCAGGCGCTTGATCTGCACGTCGAAGATCGAATCCGGATCCACAGTGATGCCCTCCGTGCGCTCGATGTAGCGCGCCAGTTGCACCTTCTTTTCGTGCTTGATGGCGTTGAGTTCATCCAGCGTCTCTGGGTCATCCTGGAACTGCTCCAACCCCTTGAGCAGCGTCAGATCGTGATACCACGCGTCGCTGCCGAGCTTTTTCGTGATGAACGCCGTGAGTTCTGGATTGGCGTACTGCAGCCAGCGCCTCGGCGTCACACCATTGGTCTTGTTCGAAAACTTGTGCGGCAGAATCTCCACCCACTGCTTGAACGTCTCCGTCATCAAGATGCGCGTGTGAATCGGCGCCACGCCGTTCACCGCCACCGCGCACCACACCGCCAGATACGCCATCTCCACCACGTTGTCGTGAATTATGCGGTACGTGTTGATCTTGTCCTCGCTGATGCCGCGGCCGCGCAGCTCGCTGATCATCTTCTGGTTGATCTCCTTGATGAGATCCAGGCACCGCGGACACACCTCGTCCACAATGTCCAGTGGCCACTTCTCCAGCGCCTCCTGCAGCACCGTGTGATTCGTAAACGCAAACGTGTGCGTGGCGATGTCGTAGGCCGCATCCCACGACAAGTCCTTGGTGTCGATTAAGACCCGCATCAGCTCCGGAATGGCGATCACCGGATGCGTGTCGTTCAACTGGATGGAGTGGTAACGCGGGAAATCCTCAAACGTCACGTCGTCCGGGAAATTCTGCTCATAGCGCTTCACCAGATCCTGGATTGACGCCGACGTGAAGAAGTACTGCTGCTTGAAGCGCAAGACCTTGCCTGCGCGCTGAATGTCATTCGGATAGAGCACGCGCGTGATGTCCTCCGCGCGGTTCACGCCCGAAAGCGCCGCGTCGTACTCGAAATTGTTGAACTTATCGAAGTCAAAGCCGGAATCCAGCGACTCCGCCTGCCACAGGCGCAGCGTGTTCACCACGCCATTCTGATAGCCCACGATCGGCATGTCGTACGGGATGGCGATGACCGCCTCGTCGCGGAAACGCACGATCTGCGCGTCACTGTCCTTGCGGATAGACCAGAAGTCGCCCTTCTCCGTCCAGTTGTCGCCCACCTCGTGCTGGAATCCGTCGATGAACTTCTGCTTGAAGATGCCCTCGCGGTACCGCACGCCGTAGCCCTGGACCGGGTAGCCCTCCGTCGCCGCCGACTCGATGAAGCAGGCCGCCAGACGCCCCAAGCCGCCATTGCCAAGCGCCGCGTCCTCCTCCTCGTCCTCCAGCTGTTCAAAGTCCACGCCGATGTCCGAGAGCACCTCTTTCACCTCGTCCAAGATGTCCAGATTCAAGAGATTGTTGCCCAGCGCGCGACCGACCAAAAACTCCGCCGAAAAATAGTATTCATTGCGCATCGTGCGCGTTTTCTCTTCCGTCGCAATCCAATTGTCCATCAGGCCGTTCATGATGGTACGGGACAGTGCCGCGTACTTCTCATGCGGCGAGGCGTCCGCAAAGGACGCGCGGAACATGTGACGGGCATTATCCTCTAATGCCTGCAGAAAGCGCTCATGATTCATGAAATCCTCCCATATCGCATCGCCATCGTGCGGATGCGTTTCGCCAGTGCGTGCCGTTCTTCCGAACGTTCCAAACGCCAACTCCAGTTGCCGCCCACCGTGCCCGGACGGTTGATCCGCGCCTCATTGCCCAACATCAGGAGATCCTGCATGGAGAAAATGCACAGCTCGGCCACCGATCCACACACTCCCCTAAGAATACCCCAAAGCATGCCTTCCTGCACATTCAATCCGAAATAGGAGATCATGCGCTCCTTCTCCTCCTCCGTGGCCACTTCATCCCACCACCCCTTCAAGGTGTCGGAATCGTGCGTCGACGTGTAGACGCTGGAGCGGCGCTCGTGATTGTGCGGCAAGTACTCCGAATCCGCCTCGCCAAAGGCAAACTCGATGGGACACATCCCCGGAAATCCCGTCTGACGTCTGAGGCGAATGACCTGCTCGTCCATCACGCCCAAGTCCTCCACCAGGATGGGCAGCGGCCCCAGCGCCCGCTCCGCCGCGCGGAAGAAGTCCATGCCCGGCCCTTCGATATACGTGCCGTTTTTCGCCGTACTCTCGCCCGCCGGCACACTCCAATAGCGCGAAAAGCCGATGAAGTGGTCCAGGCGGATGACGTTGTAGAGGCGCATGGTGTGCGCCAGACGCGAAATCCAAAAGCTGTACCCCGTGGCCTTCAAGGCGTCCCAGTCGTAGACGGGATTGCCCCAGAGCTGCCCGTCCTCACTGAACGCATCCGGCGGCACTCCTGCCTCCGCCTTCGGCGCAAAATCATCGTCCAGCTGAAACATCTCCGGGTTCGCCCAACAGTCCGCCGAGTCCAGCGCCACGTAGATGGGGATGTCCCCGATGATCAAAATGCCCTTTTCATTCGCCCGCGCCTTGAGCGCCTCCCACTGCCGGAAGAACAAAAACTGCTCCCAGTACACGTACGCCAGCTCCCGCTCATGCGATGCCGCGAACGCCGCAAGCGCCTCCGGATCGCGACGCTTTAAGTCCTCCGGCCACGCCGTCCACACCGCGTCGTCCTGCTCCTCCTTGATGACGCGGTAGAGCGCATAGTCGTGCAGCCAGTAGTCGTGGTCCGCGAAGAACGCGCGAAGCGCCACCGCATTCTCGTCGCCCGCCCGGCGAAAGGCCTTCTTGAGCAACTTCTCACGGTACTGCTTCACCGCGCGATACGCCACCTGGTCATGGCCGTTCACGCGCTCCTCCATCTCCACCGCGTAGTCCAACGGAATGAGATCCTCCGGCGCAAGCCATCCGGCCTCCACCAGCAGATCCAAGTCGATGAAAAACGGATTGCCCGCCCAGCTGGAATGGCTCGCATACGGCGACTCCCCGTATCCCGTGGGGTTCAGCGGCAAGATCTGCCAGTAGCGCACCCCCGCCTCCGCTAGAAAGTCGATGAACCGAAACGCCGCCGCGCCAAACGTGCCGATGCCGTGCGGCGAAGGGAGCGAAAAGATGGGCAGCAGGATCCCCACGCCCCGACTGTATTCCACCATCGTGAGGCGCACGGGCTCCGTCTTCTCGATCTCCACCCGCAGACGCCGCCGCTCCCGTGCGAGTTCCGCCTGCGCCGCGTGCCGAACCTCTTCCTCCCTCGAGAGCGGCCGTTCGTCCGCAAAAAGCCCCCGCCAAGGGTTGCGCACCGCCATCATACGATCTCCTTTTCCGACAAGAGAGCCAACTTCTTCAGCTGGTCTTCCGTCTGTAACGCCTCGATCATCTCGCCGATGTCGCCGTCCAAGAACTCCTGCAACCGATAAATAGTGCGATTGATGCGGTGATCCGTGATCCGCCCCTGCGGGAAGTTGTACGTGCGGATGCGCTCCGATCGGTCGCCCGTACCGATTTGCGAATGGCGCTCGCTCGACATCTCCTGCTGCTGCTTTTCCAGCTCCAGCTCGTAGAGCCGCGCCCGCAGGAGGCCCAGTGCCTTCTCCTTGTTCTTGAGCTGACTCTTCTCATCCTGAATGGCGATGACGATGCCCGTCGGCAGGTGCGTCACCCGCACCGCCGAATCCGTGGTGTTGACCGACTGTCCGCCGTGCCCGCTGGAGCGATACACGTCCACGCGCACGTCGTTCATGTCCAGCGCCACGTCCACCTCTTCCGCCTCCGGCAGCACCGCCACCGTGGCCGTCGACGTGTGGATGCGCCCCTGCGACTCCGTCGCCGGCACGCGCTGCACGCGGTGCACGCCCGACTCGTACTTGAGCTTGGAGTAGGCCCCCTCGCCCTTCACCATAAACGTGGCCTCCTTCACGCCGCCAATCCCCTGCTCCGTCATGGACAGGTCCTCGGTGGAGAAGTGTTCCTTTTCCGCGTACATGTGGTACATGCGGTAGAGGTCGCCTGCAAACAGCCCCGCCTCATCGCCGCCCGCACCCGCGCGGATCTCCACGATGACGTTCTTGTAGTCGTTGGGGTCCTTCGGCACCAGGAGCATCTTGATCTCCGTCTCTTGTGCGGCGACGAGTTCCTCCTGCGCCTCCAGATCTTCGCGCAGCATGGCGACCATATCGGCGTCCTCCGCCTCGTCGATCAGGACGCGGTCCTCTGCCGCCGCGGCCAGCGCTTTTTCATAGACCCCGTACGCCTCCGCCAGCGGCTTCACCTTGTTGTATTCGCGATTGACCTTCATCCACGCGTCGTGATCCGCCAGGAGCGCCGGGTCGGCCAGCTTCCCCTCCAACTCACGCATCGTGTGATCGATCGTCTTAAGATTCTCAAACATGCTTCCTCCCGAGGCCCATCCACTGGGCCGCCACCACGCGGTCCCGTCCGGCATAGTCCTTGTGTACCGTAATCTCCTGATATCCCGCGTCGCGAAAGAAACCGGACACGGCCTCCGCCTGCCGATCGCCGATCTCCAAGAAAACCCATCCCGGCGTGCGGAGTTTCTCGCGAAACGCCCCGATCCACGACGCGTAATGCGCAAGGCCCCCCGCTCCCGGCGCGCCCGAGTAGAGCGCCTCACGCGGCTCGTACGAGAGTTCCGGCTGAAGCGACGGCTCTTCCGCCGGGTCGATGTAGGGCGGATTGGATACGATGACGTCCACCGGCTCGGGCAGCGCACCCGGCCCATCGCCTTCGATCCATTGTACCACCGCGTCCGCCTCAAGCTGCGCCCCATTTTCCCGGGCCAGCGACAGCGCCGCCGCCGAGAGATCCGTCGCGTAGATCATCGCCGGCGCGGGATGCGCCTCCAGCGACAGCGTGAGCGCAATGGCACCCGTGCCCGTCCCGATGTCGGCGATGTGCTTGCCGCCTAAGTCCCGGGAGAGCACCGTCTCCACCAGAATCTCGGTCTCCGGCCGAGGGATGAGCGCCCGCTCGTCCACGCGAAACACGTGCCCGTAGAACTCCCATTCGCCGATGGCGTACTGCAGCGGCTCCCCCGCCCTGCGGCGCCTTACGATCTCCAGATACCGCGCTTCCTGTGCCTCCGTCAAAAAGAGATCGCGCCGCGCTCGAAGCGCCCCTGGCGTGGTGTCCAGCACGTAACTCAGCGCCAGCATCCCTTCGTCTTTTTCCAACAGTGCCGCCAACTCCACCAGTGAACGCATGATCTTCCTTCCATCAAAAAAAGGGCCGTACGGCCCTTCGCTCTCAGTCCATGTTGTATTTCTTCTTGAAACGCTCAACGCGACCGCCGCGCTCTGCCGTCTTCTGCTTGCCGGTATAGAACGGGTGGCATGCGGAACACACATCGACACGCAGCTCTTTCTTCGTGGAACCCGTCGTGAACGTGTTGCCACATGCACACGTCACGACAGCATCTTCGTAATACGTCGGGTGAATGCCCTGCTTCATGAAATCACCTCTCCCTCTCTGATAATTAGCCCTAAAAGGATATCACGCGAACGCCAAATTCGTCAAGCCCCGCGCGTTGAAACCGCGCGGCGAACGCAGCGCTCGCGGTGCTTCACACTCACTTTCATACAACGCTCCCCTTGCGGGTTCTCTCTGTCGCTCGCGATGCCGAAGCATCTCGTCGCCTTCAGCCCCCATCGCTCACCGCGCCGGCTTGGTCTCCGTCGCTTGCGCCGCGGAGGCGTCCCGCAAGGTCGTAAGCACTCCGTCGCTCACCGTGGCCGTACCGCCCATGACCGTCACGTCGTGGAGCGACGTCGCCGCGCGGAAGAAGTCCAGGGCCGAAAGCGGCATGGCGGCCTTGCGCGTCAAGAGAATGGGCGCGCCCCACTTCTGGCTCAGCGGCACCGCGATGAGCGCATCCGAGGAGAGTTCGCCGGACGCCACGATAGCCCGCTCCGCCGCGGGGAACACCTCGCTGGCAATGGCGCCGGAGACCGCATAGCGATCCCGTCCCGAAAGACGCGTGGCCTGCTGTCCCGTGAGCTTCTCAAACTCGACCAGCTGCTGCGGAGCCACGGATTTCTCGCCGCCCACCACGTAGAGCGCGGAACCCGTGAGACGCGAAAGGAACGCGGTCAACACCTTGGGCGCGGCCGGCTTCGTGAGGAGCACCACCCCGCCCTTCGCCGAGGCGAGCGGCGTGGCCGTCAAGGCGTCGGCAAAGTCCGTCCCGTTCGTGATGACGACTGCCGGAAACGCCTCCACGTAGTCCAGCGAGTGGATGTTCACCTCATAGCGGTCGCGTCCGTCCACGCGCGTCACTGTGGCCTTGGGCGCGGCCTTTTGCAGCGCCTCCACCACCTTCTCTCCCACGCTCTTCGCGCCGCCCATGACGAAAATCTCGCTGGGCGCAAGGCGTTTCACTTCCGCCTCTGTCTCAGACAGGAGACGGTCCGCCTTGGTATAGAGGATGGGTGCCGCACCGTTCGAAAGGTTGGACGCCGACAGCGCATCCGCAAACGCAAAGTCGTTCACCACGATGACGCGACGGGCCTTCGGAAAATACGTCTGGGAGACCTTCGCCGCCAGCGCCTGCCGATTTGCGGCGGAAAGTCGGCTCACGTCCCAGACCGACGGCTTCAGCGTCTCGGGCGCGCCCTGGTCGCCCGACTTCTCCTCCGTGATGTTGGGCTGATCGGACGCCATGGCCGGGAGCACGTTTGGAAACGCCGCCGCACTCAGCGCCCACACCACCGTGTCGCCCTCTTCCAAGTCGAAGAGATCCGCAAACTCCGTGCGCAACTGCGTCTTCTTCGCGCCGTTCGCATCGTAGACCGCAAAACGCCACGTGACGTCGTCTGCCGCGTCTGACACCTGATAGTCGCGCTCGCCAATCTGGATCCCCGTCACAAGCGGACGCAGCACGTGGTTCTGGAAGGGCCGCAGTTGCACATTTGCGAGGTTCTTGTCCTGCTTCATCGCCGCCAGGAGCGCGTCAATCGGCGTGGGATAGAGCACCGCATCGCCCGACGACGGCGTGAACGAGTCGTGGTCCGTGGCCGATACCGTAAACGCCTTTGAGGAGGCGTAGACCGGAGCGGCCTTGTCCGACACGTCGCTCGCGTAGACGCGCAAGTTGACCTTCGACACCGACGTCGCCGCCTTAGGGTTCACGACCGCATACCCGTAGATGGCCGGCGCGTCCTTCTCCGGGAGTTGCGCCGTCAAATAGTAGAGACCCACTTTGGCTTTTTGGAGATCCGCCGTGGGCGTAAAGGCGATCTGTGCCACGCGCCCGGCGAGGTCGTCCGGCGCCACTGCCGACGTCACCGTCATGGGGATCACTTCATCGGTCTGAGACACCACCCGCAGGAGCTGGGCCGTGATCTGCTCGGCGAGGCCGTCCTTCGGAAAGAGGACGCGCCCTTCGGCATTCGTCGGCACGTACACGAGGGCGTCATCCCCCGCCACACTCAGGGCCTTGTACTGATCCGCATCCGTGTCCGCGGCGATCTTCTCAATGGCCGCCCAATCCCAGTCCGCCTCCGGCGCGCGCCGCAACAGCGCCCCCGCCGAAGGGGCCTCCACGCTCGCGGGAGTGTTGTCGTCGATGACGTCGTCCGGGTTGGACGTCGTCTCCGGCATCGCCGACTGTGCAAACGCCGGCGTCGCGCCCAGCAACAGCGCGAGGGCCAAAATGCTCAGACTCTTCGCCCAATGTCGCATGCTCGCTCCTTTCTTCAGGGAATCGCTTCCGTCTCACCGGCGGACGAGGCCGCGCAGTGTGGACGTGATCTTTTCAAATTCGTCATCCGTCATGTACGCGTGCATCGGAAGGCTCAAGACCCGCTCGCTCAAATCGTGCGCCACGGGCAGATCCTCCGGCGCATAGCCCAGGTCCCGATACGCCGTCTGCTCATGCATCGGCGTCTGGTAGTAGATCATCACCGGCACTCCGGCTTTCGGCATCTCTTCAAAGAGCCTCTTCCGCTCCGCCGCGTCCTTCGTGAGAATGGTGTACTGCGCAAGAGACGTCGTGCGGCCTTCCGGAATGCGCGGCGTCTGGAACAGATCGCCCAGCGCGTCGTCGTAGCGCTTTCGCAAGGCGTTTTTCTTTTTAATCTCCTCGTCCAGGAGGTCCAGCTTTACGAGCAGCACCGCCGCCTGAATGGTGTCCAGGCGCGCGTTGAGACCGATGCGCACGTTGTCGTACTTGGACGCGCCGTGGCCGTGCACGCGCAGGCTGTGCATGAGCTGGTAGAGGTCCTCGTCGTCCGTGAAAATGGCGCCGCCATCGCCGTAGCAGCCTAGAGGCTTCGCCGGGAAGAACGACGTCGCGGAGACGTCGCCAAAAGCGCAGCTCTGCTTGCCCTGGAACGTGCCGCCAAAGCCCTGTGCGTCATCCGTCAAGAGGAAGAGACCGTACTCTTGGGCAATGGCCTCAATGCGCGCGTAATCCGACGGCAACCCGAAGAGGTCCACCGTCATGATGCCGCGAGGAGTTAACTTGCCCTCGCGTTTCGTCTCTTCAATGGCGCGGACGAGGTCGTCCGGATCCACGGTGAAGTCGTCCAGGCTGTCCACGAACACAGGCGTCCCGCCGGCCAGGTTCACGGATTCAGCTGAGGCAAAGTACGTAAAACTGGGCACGAAGACCGCGTCGTCCGGGGCGAGGTCATAGGCCATGAGCGGGAGCATCAACGCGCTGGTGCCGGACGAGCAGGTGAGGCAGTACTTCCGCCCCACGTACGCGGCAAGGCGCGCTTCCAGTTCTTCCACTTGCGGCCCCATGATAAAGTGCTGGTGCGTCACGACCTCGGCGATCGCCGCATCCATCTGGTCTTTGACGGATTCATATTGTCTTCCCAAATCGATAAATTCCATTACGCGTCCTCCTCTCCATTCACTTCTCTGAGTCCCTCTTCCGCGCGGCGCAGTTGTCTGCCGCACGTGGGGCATGTGTACACGTCGTCAAAATCCGCGTCCTTAAAGAGATGCCCACAAGTGCATGCCCAGCCCACGCGCCGCGCCGGCACGCCCGCCACGAGCGCGTGCGCGGGCACATCCGCCGTCACCACGGCGCCCGCCGCCACCATGGCCTGCGCGTGCAACGTGTGTCCGCAGACCACGGTGCAGTTGGCCCCCAGCGTGACCCCTTTTTCCAGCCGCGTCGGCTTGTAGCCTGAATGTCCCTTGGGAAACGCCGCCCGCGGGTTCAGGTCGTTGGTGAACACACAGGATGGCCCGCAGAAGACGTCGTCCTCCAGCGTCACGCCTTCGTAGAGGGAGACGTTGTTCTGAATCTTGCACCCGTCTCCCACCACCACGTGATTGCCGATATTCACATTCTGGCCAAGGCTACAGTGCTTTCCGATGCGCGCGCCCGAGAGCACGTGCGAGAAGTGCCAGATCTTCGTACCCTCGCCGATTGTGACGTCGTCGTCGATGTAACTGGACTCATGCACAAACGCGTTTGCCATGAGACCTCCTATTCTGCTTCCACGACGGGCGCGTCTTCTCGATAGTCCAGACTTCCCTCGCCGAAAGTGCCTTCCATGTCCGTGGACGCAAAGTCCGTGAGGGGGAGCTTCACCGGTTTTCCCGTCTTCTGGCTCTTATAAATGGCGAGCACCAACTCCAGCGCGCGCCGCCCCGCATACGCATCCACGTAAGGCGGGCGGTCGTTTGCAATGGCATCGATCATGTCCCGATAGTAGGCCGTGTGCCCGTTGCCGTAGATGTTGGACGTGGGCTCTTTCATTCCCACGAGCGCCTTCTCCTCCTCGGCGAGGTCCTCAAAATCCCACACTTCGATGTCCGTGGTGGACTTGCCGCCGATCTTCACGGTCCCCTTCTCGCCAAAGACGAACAGCGACTCCTCCAAATTTTTAGGATACACGTTCGTCGTGCCTTCGACGATGCCCACGGCCCCGTTTTTAAACGTCACGATGGCCGTGCCCAAGTCCTCCGCCTCCAGGTAGTCGTGCTGCTGCTGGCGGGTCTGGCCGTAGACTTCCACCACCTCGTCGCCCAGCATCCAGCGCAACAGGTCGATGCCGTGAATGCACTGGTTCATGAGGCAGCCGCCGTCATGCGCCCACGTGCCGCGCCACGGCGCCTGTTCGTAGTAGGCCCGGTTGCGATTCCAGCGCACGTGGATGCTGCCGTGCGAAATCTGCCCAAAGCGCCCGTCCTCCACGGCTTTACGCAGCTTCTGGATGGCCACGTTGAAGCGATTCTGGTGGATGGCCCCCACCTTCACGTGGTGCGCCTCCGCCTTCTCGATGATGCGGTCCGCATCCGCCATGGACATGGCCATGGGCTTTTCGATCATGACGTTCACGCCCTTCGCGATGCAGTCCAGCGCAATCGCCGCATGGACCCCGCTCTCCGTGGCGATGGCCACGAGGTCGAGATCGCGCTGCTCCTCCAGGAGCGTCCGATGGTCCGTATACTTTGCAATGCCGTCCGGCGCCATGCCGCTCTTTTCCAAGAGCGCGTCCATCTTCGAAGGGATGACGTCGCAGAGCGCCACCAGGTTCAGTCCTGTGTTTTGGATGGCCTTCATGTGATTGATGGCAATACGGCCGCAGCCGATGAGAGCGATGTTCATGACAGCACTCCTTCCTGTGCGAGAATGTCCGTGATCTTTTGGCCGGCGTCCCCCTTGCCGTAGTAGTCGGGGTGGTTGGTCCCATCGACCTCTTGGTGCAGGACCGCCTCGACGATGGCATCTCGTTCCGGCGCCACCAGCACGTTGTGGCCACCGTTTAAGGTCTCCACCCACTCCGTCTGCGGGCGCACCGTGACGCACGGCGTCTCCAAGAGGTAGGCTTCTTTCTGCAGGCCGCCCGAATCCGTCACCACCTTCACGGCGTGCTGCGTCAGCGTGAGCATCTCTTTGTAGCCCACCGGCGCGACCAGGATGGTGTTGGTGAGTTTCTTCTCCTCCAAGCGGGCCAGCGCCGCCCGGCGTGTGCGCGGGTGAATGGGGAAGATCACCGGATGGTCCAGCGCCTCAAACGCGTCGAGCACTTCCCAGAGTTTTTCCTCCACGTCCGTGTTTTCCGCGCGATGAATGGTCGCCAGGTAGTAGTCGTCCACGCCTTTTAACGAGCCGTAGAGCGCCTCGATGTCGGCAAAGAGCTCCTGCGGGTCCTGCTCCGCCGTCTCCTTCGTGTAGTAGAACACGGCGTCCGCCATGACATCGCCCACGTTGTAAACGCCCTTCGCGATGCCTTCCTTTGCGAGGTTGTCCACGGCGGTCTGGGTCGGCGCGAACAGCACGCGCGAGATGTGATCCGTCAGGACCCGGTTCTGCTCCTCCGGCATCGCAAAGTTGTAAGAGCGCAGGCCCGCCTCCACGTGCACCACGGGGATCAAGATCTTGGACGCGGCCAGCGCCGCCGCCAGCGTGGAATTGGTGTCCCCGTAGACCAGGACGGCGTCCGGCTTTTCCATCAGTAAAATGTCCTCCACGCCCACCAGCATGGACGCGGTCTGTTTGGCATGTGAGCCGCTCCCGACGCCCAAGTTGTAATCCGGAGTGGGGATGTGCAGTTCGTCGAAGAAGATCTGGGACATGTTCCGGTCGTAATGCTGACCGGTGTGCACCAAGATCTCCCGGTGTTCCTTGCGCAACACGCGCGACACCGCGGCCGCCTTCACAAATTGCGGCCGAGCGCCGACCACGGTCAAAAGCTTCATAGTTCCTCCCTTTTCCTTTTCAGGCCCATTATAGCATCACTCAAGACGCCTTCGCGGGGCGGGCCCATTCTTTTATGCGCGTGAGGATAGCGCCGACGGCCTCGCGGTAGAGCAGAAGATGCCCCACGGCGGCGATGACGAAGAGCAACGCACGCGCCGGAAGCGTCCAGGACGCGCAGAACGCCGCCGCCAGCAAGAGACCGACGCTGGTACAAAACGTCCGCCCCACGTGATAGGGAATGGGGTGCACGCGCTGACTCATGGCGTAGGTCACGAGCATCATGAGGGCGTAGCCCACGAAAGTGGTGTATCCCGCCGCCACTTCGTGATAACGCGGGATGAAGATGAGGTTCAAGACGATGTTCACCACCGCGCCCAGGAGGGCGGGATAGAGGTTCAGCGACGACTTCTTCTCAAAGGCGAAGCTGAACGAAAAGATGGTGTGCGACGCGTAGCACACCTGCCCGAAGAGGAGCGGCGCCACGGTCGCCCTGGCGGGGTAAAAGGCCGGGGCGACCAGAAACTGCAACAGTTCCTTCGCGAAGAGCGAAGCAAAAAACGCCAGCCCCAAGAGCAGCACGTGGAGCACGTCGTGCACGAAGACGAAACTCTCCGCGGCCTTCTCCTCCTGGCGCGTGGAAAAGGCGAAGGACGAAAAAGTGGCGAAGATGACGGACGTCACCATGGTCAGGGTGTTCTGAAAGCGCACGGCGATGCCGTACATGCCCACGGCATCGGCGCCGACGAGGCGCTGGATGAGAAAGCGGTCCGAGAGCGACAGCGCCCACCCCACGAGCATCATGGGCACGAGCGGCAAGGCGTAGCGCGCCATGCGGCGGTAGAGGTCGGGGTCGAAGGCATCGCGCGAGAGCCTGGGGTGCACCGTCACCACGAAGAAGGCAAACTGCGCGAGGTACGACAGGAGGATGCTGAGGACGAAGGCCATGTAGCCCATCTGCCAGACCACGACCATGAGGACGTTGCCCAAGAGCAATAAGAGGCTTCCCGCCACAGTGATGAGCGAAAAGACCGTCATGCGCTTTTCCATGCGCAGGCGTTGCGAGAAGGGCACGATCCAGAGGTTCACCATCACGATGCCAAGCGCCACGATGACGCCGTCGCGGTAGGCGTCCGTCTGAAAGATGAGACGCGAGATCGGCCCGGCGAAGAGCATGGCGACGGCGGCCAGGGCACTCGTCAAAAGCAAATGCGTGAAGATGGTGGTGAAAACTTTTTCGTGGTAGGCCGGGGTATCCTCTTCAAAGTAGAAGGCCCCGAACGCCGCGTCAAAGCCCATCACGAGCAAGGGCAATACGAAGCCGTAAAAGCCCTGCAGCATGTCCGCAATTCCGAGATCCGCGCTCGAGATGTGCGCGGTGATGAGGGGCAAGACCAAAATCTGCGCCACTTTGATGGTCATGTTGGCCAGCATGAACACGGCCGTCCCCTGAAAGAACGTCCGGATGGAATTCTGAGAGGCGCGGCTCATCTCTCGCTCCGGGTGAGGGCGGCAAAGGCCGCCGCCGCGCGCTGCTCCCACGTGTTGTCGGCGCGCGTTAGGACGAGCGCCGAGAGCTTCTCCGCTGCCGCCGCGCGGTCGTTCAAGATGGCGTCAAAGGCGTCGGAGAGCGCCTTCGGGTTGTCGTCAACCGTCCAGCCGATGCCGTTCTGCTCGATGAACGGCGCCGTCGCCTCCAAGCGCGTGGCCACGATGGGCTTCACGTGGGAGACGTACTCGAAGAGCTTCACGGGGACGGCAAAGTGCATGTAGGGCGTGGCTTGACGCGGGATGACGCAGAGGTCCGCCGCCGCATAGAGCGGCGTCAGGGCGTCGCCCGAGACGTGGTGGACGGTGAGCCACGAGAGGTCTTCCGTGGGATAACTCTCCTGGAACGTCTGCCATTCCGCTTCACGGCAGACGAGGGTGAGCGTGAGGCGCGTTTGCGTACGGTTTAAGAACTGCAGGCTGTCCAGCAAGAGCGAGAGACCGTAGTCCCCCAAAACGCCGCCCACGTACAAGAGGTTTAAGACGGGCGCGGAAAGCAGGCGCTCGCGCGTGGCGGCCACCTCGGCGGCGTCGTCAAAGACCACCGTCCCCGGCGGGAGGGCTTCCCACGCCACGCCAAAATCCGCCGCGCGGGCCACTTCCGGCGACGGAAAGAAAAAACGCGTCACGTTTTGCTGAAAGAGGCGCAAATCGCGCGCCTGCATCCACCGGATGAGGCGGATCTTCCACTTCCCCACGCCGTGGAATTTGTCGTCAAAGCGCCAAAAGAGGTCCCGGTAGAAGAGCCCGATGGGGATGCCGCGGTCGTGAATCGTCCGAATGAGCTCGCGATCGGCGCGCAAGAAGAGCGGCCCCGACGGCGGCTCGATGTAGCAGGCGCGCGCGGTGTGGTCTTCAAGCCACGTTTCGAAGTCTCGAATGGCGGCCTTGCGCTTGTTCCGGTCGCGCGGCCAGCCGTCGAGCACTTTCACCTTGAGGCCCAGATCTTCAAACGCGCGGGCCATGGCCTTCGGGCGCACTCCGGAGCCGGACGACGCCGGCCCGTCGAGGTCGACGAAGGCGATGTAGATGAGATCCCAAGTGTTCAACGATCCCCTCCCTCTGCGACGGCGGCTTCCGCGATGCCGTCGGCCACGTCCTGTAAGCCGTTTTCGATGTTCGTGAGATTCTGTCCCCAGTCGTAGCGCTCGCGCACCCGAATGAGGGCCGCGGCACAGAGCGCTGCGGTCTTTTCCCGGTCGAGGACGGCGTCTGCCATCGCCGCCGCGAGGGCATCCGGGTCCTGGCGGGGCACCATGCGGGCCACGCGCCCGTCATCCGTCACTTCCCGAAAGCCGTCCACATCGCTCACCACCACGGGGACGCCGCACGCCATAGCTTCCACGGCGGAGACGCCGAAGCTCTCGCTGTCCAGCGTCGACGGCGCCACGTAGAGCGAAAGCGAGCGCAGCATGTCCGGCACGCTCTCGTGCGGAATGCGCCCGTGGAACGTCACCACGTCGGAAAGACCGTGGTCGGCCGCCCACGCCTTGAGCTCGGCTTCCTGCGGGCCGTCCCCCACGAGGTGGAGGTAAAGCGTCTCGTATTTCTCCGTGACGGCGGGCGTCTGCGTCAAGGTCATAAACGCCTGGAGGACGTCCTGTGGGCCGTACTTGGGATAGAGGCCCTTCATGAAGCCGATGTGGAGGGTTTGGGGCGCTGATGTTTGGGCCGACGTCGTTTGAGATGCCGCTGTGTTCGATGACGCCGCTCGGGTCGCCTGCGCTTGTGGCGCCGATGTGTTCGGTGATGCCGCTCGGGTCGCCTGCGTTTGTGGCGCCGATGTGTCCAGTGACGCCGCTCGGGTCGCCTGCGCTTGCGGCGCCGATGTGTCCGGTGACGCCGCTCGGGTCGCCTGCGCTTGCGGCACCGATGTGTTCGGTGATCCTGTTTCTGGCATCGGCACAAAGCGCGTGAGGTCCACGCCAAAGGGTGTCACGCGATACGGACGATCCACGAGCGTCTGCGCCCGGCGCGCCATGGCGTGGCTCGTGGAGAAGAGTGCATCCGGAAAGCGGAGGTTGCGCTTCACAATAGCGCGGTGCAGAGGACTCTTCTGCGGCACGTCGTAGACGTCGCTTCCCCAGACGGCGAGCACCGACGGGTGGAACCCGCTCGCGCGCAGGAGTGTGCCGTAACCCGTAGCGTAGTGGGCGTAGCAGACATCACAACGGGCGGCGCGGAGCGCGTCCCGGACAGCTTTGCCTTGGAAGAAGTAGGAATCGCGCGGCAGCGTCTCGAGGGCGACGCCGTCCGCGTAGCCCTCCCGCCCGGCGCTGTGTCGAGGAAGGGAGAGGACCGTTACGGCGTGGCCGCGGGCGCTTAAACCGTTGGCGATTTTTTGACAGTGAATGGATCGGGCAGAACCCAACAGGACGATGCGCATCGTGCCTCCTAGCGCAGAATCATG
This sequence comes from Peptoniphilaceae bacterium, assembly GCA_028726605.1. Classification (GTDB taxonomy): domain Bacteria; phylum Bacillota; class Clostridia; order Tissierellales; family Peptoniphilaceae; genus Murdochiella. The sequence continues at coordinate 17,706 of JAQYPV010000004.1, forward strand.
AGATCGATGGAATGGTGCAGAAGCGCAAGCCCCGCTTCGAGGGTCTTAAGCGTCTGCTGCTTCATGCCCCGCTTGGGCGCGAGTACGGCCACGTGCCGGACGTTAGCGGGGAGTTCGGGCAATGCGAAGCGACCGTCGGTGGGATAGGCCACGCGGGTAAAGTCGGCAAGCGCCGCATCGTCCACGCTCTCGCCCTCGGGAATCAGCAGCGCCACCTGTTCCGGCGCGCCGTCAAAGTAGCGGGAGAGCATAAGCGACAGGTCTTCTGCCGTGTGCAGCGTCAGGACGTTTTCGCGGTCCTTCTTGGACCACGCCATGAGGGGAGTAATCCCCAACAGCGTGAAGTCTTCGGGCATCAGCCGGTCGCGCGTGAAGAAGAGATCCAGCACCACCAGCAGGATGGAGAGGGCGACACCCAGGAGGAAGCCCGCTGCCAGGTAGAGCACGAACGAGCGCACGCTGAAGGCGCGCACCGTCGGCGCTTTGTCTTGATCGGCTTCTTTTTGCTGAACTTTGGGCGGCTCCTGTCCTTGCAAGAGCGTGAGTTCGTCCTGATTGGTCTTCATGTCGCGCAGGAGTTGCTGGCGTGACGCAAGGAGGCTCGTCATGCTCTCGCGGCGGGCAGACTCTAAAATAGTCATGTGCTCCTCGCCCATCCCGAGCATCTGGGCGCCGGCCACGATCTCTTCGGTGGCCAAGTTCGCCAAATGCTCCGCGACCGTTGGATCCGGATGGAAGGCCTTGACGTTCACGACTTCGGCGACGGGGTCGTAGCCGACGTCCATCAACTCGTCGATATAGATCTCCGAGATGTCGCGGCGGCCGACGAGCTGCCGGGCGAAGTCGTAAAAGCGCTCCGTCTGATAGAGGCGGTCAATGGCGCGGAACGTATAGCTCGACAACGCAGAGTTGGTGTCGTCGGTGATCGGCGTGGCGAGGGCGTACACTTTGGTCATGATCTGATAACTGGGCATGTTGCGCAGATCGCCGCCCTTCAGGAGCGAGTCGGAGAGGTAGTCCGCCACTTCCTGATTGGCGTCGATGAGCTCGTTCACGCGGGAGTCGTAGTAGTCGACTTGGAGGTTCGCCCACTTGAAGTTGCGCTCGGCGCGCGCGTCTTGGGGCGTTTCGGCCGACGACTCTTCGGCAGCCGTAGCGTCCGACGTCTCGGCATCGCCCGCTTGCGGCGCGGTGCCATCCGTCTGCGATGCGGCGTCGCCGGTTTCCGTGGCCTGATAGGCTTCAAGTGCCGCTTCATCGGCGGCGCGGGTCTTCATCTGTTTGACGACGTTCAACACGCCAAAGAGGACCGTCGACACGAGCACGAGCACGAGGATGGCCTTTTGATGGCGCTTGAGACTCTGTTTGAGTCGATTTTGCGAGATTCCCTGATCCATGATGACCTCCCTGGGATTTCGAGTGAGTGGAATGGGCGACGTTTGGGGCGCGAGATGCTGCCGTGCGACGTAAATCGACGCCGTGTATTGCGACGCTGCTTTTTACGACGCCGCGCTTATTAGCGCCGCGCGTTACGACGCCGTGTTTTGCGACGCCGCGTTGGTGGTCGGAGCATCGCGGGGCGGCGATTTTTCGGCGCGACGTTTCTCGACGTACTGTTTCTCAACGCGGCGCTCGGCCGGCGTGTTCAGGTGGCGGACGAAGAGGCCGCTCACGAAGTTCATGATGAGCATGAGCGCGATGAACACCAAGAGGTTGGCGTTGTAGAGGAAGTCGACGAAGCCGCCTTGGAAAGCCATGGAGAAGACCCACAGGAAGACGGTCATGAGCGTGAGGTTGCCGGCGCTCTTGCGCTCGCCGAAGCACCAGGACTGCACGCCGGCAAAGAGCGTCGCCACGTAGACAATCCCCAGGATCACGCCCGGGGCGGCCCAGTTGGCGTAGGCTTCGGCCAGGAAGACGGAGTTCATCACGCCGGCGGTGCGGCGCAGCACGTAGAACGGGTTCACGAGTTGCATGACCACGTCCGCGGAGCGACGCCAACTCGTCCCGACATCGAAGAGATTCGCGAGGATGGTGGGCAGGCTCTCCCCGCGCAAAAAGCCGAAGCGCGAGGGGAAGATGTTCACTGTGTGGAAGAAGCCGGCGACTTGTGAGAACAGCACGCGGCTGAGAGGGCCGTTGTAGGGGTCGAGGAGCGAACCTTCAAAGCCGAACACGAAGACGTACATGCCCACGATGCCGCCGATGGCGAGGGCCGCTGCGGCGAGGATGCCGCCGAGGCGGATCTTTCCGATGTACATTTCCAAAAAGAAGAAGCACAGGAAGTAGACGATGACCGGAGCTTTTTGAAAGTCGTAGGTCTTGCCGATGACAGCCAGGACAAAGTAGGCCAGAAAGAGGCCGATCCAACGCCACGTCTTGGTTTTGCGCGCTTTGACGTAGGAGTAGAACGACAGGTAGGCCGGGAACTGGAGCATGAAGAACGTCTTGAGATAGGGGTTGATGTAATTCGTGCGTCCGAGCACTTGTCGAAGCGTCCCAGAGGCCCCGCCGGTAAACCACGGAAGCAGTGGAATTTGGTGTGCGCGGATGTAGAAGAGGGCGGTCGTGCCCAAGCAGAGCGCAAAGATGCCCAAAAGCATCCACCACATCGCGAGGTCGCGCTCGTCTTCCCGTTCGACGGGCATTTGAAGGTACACGTCCTGCGGGCGCGCCCGAAACAGGCGGTCGAAGAATTTGCGCATCACGATGACGACCAGCGGAAAGAGGAGTCCCAACAGGGCGACGTAACCGAAGCCCTTCACGAAGACGGCGTCCTGATGGATCTTCGCCATCTGGTAGTGCCCGCGAAAACCCAGAAAGACGAGGGCGGAGCCCGCGTAGGTCAGCACCATGTAGCTGTAGTACGTGAGATTGATCAAGTTGATCTTGGTGGGGTTCAGCGTCCCCGCCGCCACGGAAAAGAGGGCCGTGGTGCAGACGAAGACGGAGAGGCAAATGACGAGGCGAACCCAGAACGGCAGGTCCATCGTTCCTCCTTACCGCCGTTGAATCAAGTGGTCCAAAATGCCTTCGAGCTTGATGGACAGCGCGCGGTAGTCGTACTCTCGGGCCACCTGCTGCGCGTTCTCTTTGATTTCGGCGCGTTCTACTTCACTCCAGGAGAGCGCCTCGCGAATGCTCGCGCGGATGGCTTCCATGGACTGATTGGGGGTTTCGATGCCGCAATGGCGATCTTTGATGAGCGAGTAGCGGCTGCGAACCGTCGAGAGGATGGGCACGCCCGCGGCTAAGTACTCGAAGAGTTTGTTGTTGCTGGAGCCGTACTTCAAGAGCGGCACGGCGCGATTCTGCAAGAGGGTCAAATCTGCGCGCACGAGTATGCTGGGGATTTCCTCTTTTTGGACGCGCCCTTTGATGTTCATGTTGGTGATGGCCTCGTCTGCGCAGCGCTTCCGGAGGCGTTCCACCTCGGTGCCGCCGCCGTACATGTAGAAGCGCACCTGGGGCAGTTCCCGGATGAGGGATTTGGCCACGTCCAGGATGAGATCCAGACTGTACGTGGGGCGAATGGAGCCCATGTAAACGATTTTGAACGTGTTGGGATCGTCCAGGTCCGGGTCGTCGTAGTGGACTTTTTTCAGATTCGTGTGGAACTCGTCCAAATCCACGCCGTTGTTGACTTGGTAGACTTTGGCCAAGTCGACGTCGTCCCAGCCGCGGTCGCGGATGTAGTCGGCGCCGCCGGCCATGGTGAAGACGTTGGCGTCAGCATCGCGATAAAGCGCGTGTTCCAGGTGGTACAGAACCGAGACGACGGGCTTTAAGTACGGGCGCTTTTCGAGGTGGCCGTACTCCACCAGCGACTGCGGCCACAGGTCGCGCACTTCGAAGACGAAGGGAATGCCTCGCTTGTGGGCAAAAGAAAGCGCCGTCTTGGCCGACGTCGGTAGCGGTGACGAGGCCAGAATGACGTCGGGATGCTCGCCGCTGTCGTAGATCTGTTTCATCACCTTCACGCAGCGGAACGTGAATTGCAGGATGTTGATGACGCGGCGATGGTTGTTTTTGGTGTAACTCATGGTGTTGACGTACGTGTAGGGCACGCCGTCGATGACCATTTCCTTCATGAGCTTGCCGGGATCGGCGAAGTTCTTGTCCGTGTTGTGGATCTGGCTTCCCGTGATGATGCGCACGTCGTGCCCCCGCTCGCGCAGGAACTTTGAGAAGTAGTAGTGGCGCACCAGCCCGCCGAATCGCGGGGGAATGGAGTAATTGTTGACGATCCAAAGTCTCATGGTCTTCCTTCCATTGGGTGGGCGGGGTTACAGCGTCTCGACGAAGTCGTACCGTTCCGGATGCGGAATGGCGTGGCGCGCGTCGAAGATGGCCTGCGCGTTGTCCAGAATCATATCGTAGTCGTAGGCTTCGTGGGCTGTCGTGATGATGACGAGGTCCGCTGCTTTCACGTCCTCGGCGCTCAGCGTCGCAAGTCCCTCGTAGGTCTTGCCCTTGTCCGAGAACTTGGGGATGTAGGGATCGAAGAAGTCCACGTCCGCGCCGCGCTGTTTCAGGATCTCGAGCACGTCGATGGCGGGCGATTCGCGGTAGTCGTCGATGTCGTTTTTGTAGGCGATGCCCAAAAGCAGCACGCGCGAGCCGTTCAAGGGCTTTTTGGCGCGGTTCAAGACTTCCGAGGCGCGATCCACGGTGTATTCGGGCATCCGGTCGTTCACCATCATCGACGATTCGATCATGGACGTGTGGAAGCCGTACTCGCGCGCCTTCCACGATAGGTAGTACGGATCCAGCGGGATGCAGTGTCCGCCCAGCCCCGGACCGGGATAGAACGCCTGAAAGCCGTAGGGTTTGGTCTTGGCCGCCTCAATGACTTCCCAGATGGAGATGCCCATGCGATTGGCCAAAATGGCGAGTTCGTTGACCAACCCGATGTTGACGTTGCGATAGGTGTTTTCGAGGATCTTTTCCATCTCGGCCACGGCCGGCGACGACACTTTGTAGACCTCGCCCTCCAAGACGGCGCTGTACATGTGCGCGATGACTTCCGTGGCGTCCGCGCCGATGGCGCCCACCACCTTCGGCGTATTCTTGGTCTTGTACTCCTTGTTGCCCGGATCAACGCGTTCCGGCGAGAAGCCCAGATAGAAGTCCTCGCCGCACGTGAGGCCGGAGCCTTCTTCTAAGAGGGGCTTCACCAATTCTTCCGTCGTGCCGGGATACGTGGTGGACTCCAGCACCACCATCGTCCCCGCCTTCAAATGCCGGGCGATGTTCTCGGTCGACGTCTTCACATAGCTGATGTCCGGTTGCTGATGGTCATCCAGCGGCGTCGGCACGCAGATGGCCACAAAATCCACCTCACGTATGAAGCCGAAATCCGTCGTGGCCGAGAGCATGCCCTCTTCCACCAGTTTTTTCAGGTCGTCGTCCACGATGTCGCCAATATAGTTCTGTCCGGCGTTGACGGCATTCACCTTTTCCTCCTGCACGTCAAAGCCGATGGTTTTAAAACCCGCACGCGCCTTCTCCACGGCAAGCGGCAGACCCACATACCCCAAGCCCACCACGCCCACGCGAATCTCCCGCGCGTCGATCTTACGAATTAACTCTTCTTTCAAATTCATGCTGACCTCCCCGTATGATCTCTTTTATTATATACGAAATGCACGAAAAGACGAACGCCGCCAGAGACATCGCGCCGTTTCGGCCCTTCACCATGATACGGGAACCTCCGCCGCCGCGCGCCGTAGTTCAAATTAAATAAGAGAAGAAAAAAAACTTCGATTTTCGCCAAAAGTGAAGTTCAATTTCACTTTTCGAAAAATAAAACTTCGAAAACGGCCAAAAACGAAGTTCAATTTCCTATTTTTGTCAATCGAACGACAAAAACGCCCTAAAGTCTGGTTGAAAAGATAAAATTTGAAATTCGAACGAGCAAAATGGCCCAAATCCATCGTTCGATTCCGATTTATTTTAATTTGAACTGCGTTTCGGGCGAAAATCGAAGTTTAATTCTGATTATTTGCCATTTGAACTACAGCCCGTGCTGCCGGATTTTTCATGTCGACCAGCGCACGCGCCCAATCTGTCCGCGCATCACCGCGATGCCGGACGCACAGCGTCGCCTCCATGTGGACCACAGAACGCCCAATCCTTCCGATGCCGGCCGCACTGCGTCGCCTCTATGCGGACCACTCGGCGGCCGATCTCTAACCTGCTTCCACGCAAGCCTCTTCCACCATCCGTCGGCGCATCGCCCACAACGCTGCGCCCCACCGCAACGCTGTGCATCACCGCAACACTACGCCCCACCGCAACGCTGCCCCATTCGCCCCAATAGAAGGAGTGCCGGCGAAGAGCCCTTCGCCGGCACATTTTGACGATGAATTGATTCAATGGCGAACCTGGCGGCAGCGCCATCCACATCGGCGGCGCCGCCAGCATACGCTGCAAAGACGCGTCGCTATCCAGACACCTCACCGACCGAAACGCCCGAACCGCACGCCGCCCACCTTACAGGTGATTCAGCCCCGCGCGGCGGATGATCGAGGGATAGTCCACATAAGACCAGCTGGCATCGAGATTGCCGTCGTAGCCCGGCAGGCGGTAACTGCTCGTAAACTGCCACATGTCGTAGTCGCCCTGATACGTCGGCTGCGCCACACCGTAATGCGCCACCCAGACATCGTAATCCTTCAGGCGCGACATATCGAGCTTCTCGTTGAGCCACGACGTGCTGGCGTAAATCCCGACGTAATAGCCCGCATCCTCCAGCGTCGTCAAGAAGCTGAGTCCGGCATCCGTGAGCACCGATTTTGGCAGTTCCCGCTGACGCTCCTCGCTCTCCGTATCCCAGAACAGCGGCATCTCCAACTTCTTATTGCCCACCAGCTCCAGCATCTTCTCCGCTTCCTTTTTGCCATCCTCCGCATTCTGCGCACACGAGAACCAATACGCCCCCACCGGGATGCCCCGCTTCGTGAACTCCTGATAATAGCGGTCAAACGTCTGATCCGCGTAGAGCGACTTCGCGCCCCAGCCCGTGTAGCCCGCGCGCAAGATGACCCCAGAGATATGCTGCGACAACGTGTCAAAATCCACCGCATTTGGATCCTGATACCGCGAAACGTCCAGCACCAGCCCCTCCTTCGACGCCCGCATCACGCCATTCGCATCCGTCTTGTACGTCTGTTTATTCACGACGACGACCTCCGAACGACTCACCGTCCCATCGCGCTTGACATAGTAATCCTTGCCCTGCCACGAAAACATCCCAGACGCCTCGCGACGCTGATTCGCCAGCGTCGGATCGTAGAAATAGAGCTTCCCATTCACCTCGTGGAAGCCGGCCTGCGCCGTCCCATTCGGCCCCATGTAGTAGTGCTTGCCCGCCACCACCACATCCTGATTCTTCACCACAGTCGTCCCCGTCGGATCCTCCTTGGCCATGGTGTACTCATTGTCCACCTTGAGCGTCTTCGGATCGATGTAGACATTCTTACCCTGCACCACATTGAGACCCGGCTTCACCTCCTGGATCAGCTTATCCGTCTGCGCCTCCATCAGATACAGGCGATTGTCCTTCGCCTTCACCACGCCGCCCTGCCGCGTCGCATCCGCGCCCATGTAGAACGACCCCTTCTTCCCAAATGTGATGAACTGGTCGTGATAGAGCTCCCCTTTGGCATTCGGGAAATAGTGCTTCTGCCGGTACGTCACCCAGGCATTGTCCTTGCGAAGCTGCCCGCCACGCGACTCATCCAACAAGTACATCTTGTCGCCCTTGCGGATGACGCCCTCCGCCTTGCGCCCGTCGCTGTCCAGATAATACGAAACCTTTGGCCCAAACGTGATGAACTGGTCATGATACAACACACCCTTAGCATTCGGGAAATACACCCCGTCCGACTGTTCCACCCACGCATTGTCCTTATGTAAAATGGCCGTCGACTCGTCGAGGAGCATCTTGTTGCCCTGAATCGTCTGTACCCCGCGCGCCAGCCGCCCCTTGCCATCCAAGTAATAGGCGATCTTCGGCCCAAACGTGATGAACTGATTGGCGTAGGCGTAGCCCTGCGCATTCGTGAAGTAGTACTCGCCCTTGTATTCGATCCAGCAGTTCTTGAGCACCTTCCCCTTGCTGTCCTGCAAGAAACCGCCCACAACCGCCGCCGCACGCACCGTCTTCGGGGGCGCCTGAATCGTGACCGCCTTCGCCAGGACGGCCTCCTTCGGCGAGCCGGCCGTCGTCCCCTCTCCCGGGGCCTCAGAAACCGCATTCGGCTCGCCCGACGTCGCGTCCGTCTTCTCCCCTTCTTCCGTCGCGATGTCGTCATCCGGCGCCACGACGAGATCCGGCTCATACGCGAAGACCGGATCAATCGTGTCATCCGTCCCATTCGCCACGGGAGATGCCGAACTTGTCGACGCCGTCTCTGCTACGGCCGTTTCCTGCTCCGTCGCGGCTGTCGCATTCGCTTCCGGAGGGTCCGTCTCATCGAGATCAGTCGAAGCCGTATCGTCCGCCACATTGGCCGCATCGTCCTGCTCGGTCGCGGACGCACCTTCGTCGGCAGACGAGGCATCCGTCTCGCTCAAAGTCACGTAGGCTTCAGAACCGTCCGCGTCCTCCATCGACGGCGCACTCGCCTCACTCAATTTTTCCTGGTCTTTGGCTTGTTCTTTCCTTACATCAGCCGCCTCCAGCAGCTGATCCACCGCCTCTTGCGTGGCAAAGACGTCCGGCGTCTCCTGTTCCGCCCCCGCCGCGGCCACCGTTCCCGCCGGAACGGCAAGTAACCCCGCACTCAAGAGCAGCGCCTTCGCCACCTGTCGATCACGTTGTCTGTTCTGCATATCCACCTCTTTCACGGGAAAACGGCCGCCATCGGCCGAGGTACGCCCTCCACTTGCCGAAGCGCGCCCTTAAAAAGTTACAAATCTGTGACAAAATCATCTTATCAGGTTTGACCGACGCGCGCAACGAAAAAAAACCTCTGGAGGTGAATCCAGAGGTCTCACGTTGATCAAATTAAGCTTTCCGCCAGCCACAATCGGCTTATCGATGATAGAGCGGCGAAAGATCCTTCAGCTGGAAGTCTGTGGTATAACGGCTCCCCGGTACTGCATAGACGATATCCCAATACATACGGCCGTCTTCGGCGCGATAGGCAGCAATGCCCACGTTCGTATAACGGGAGTCGATCACCGTTGCCGCGTGCGGTCCGTGGTTCATCAGGCCGTCAAAGAGTTCTTTCGAGGTCTCCACCGTCCCGAGTGATTCACCCATGGAGCTGTACTGGCCAGTCTTGTTGAACTCGTCCGTGTGATGCTTACCGTCCGGGCGCGTATGAGAGCTCAAGCCCGTGGACTCCTTCGCACGCGCTTCCGCCAACTTCTGCAACACCGGGTCGATCTTGACCGCGCCCACGCCATACTGCTGACGCACCGCGTTGAGATCCTGAAGCGCCGTCGCCGCCGCGTCCTTATCATAGGTGCCGCTCAGGATGTGGCGGAACTCAGCGGTTGCCTTCTTGACAGCCTCTTCCGTGCCACCGAAGTAGAAACCCCATGCGCCATTGTACTTAGCAAGGCCCACGTTGGTGACCGTCGCTGAGCCACCGGCATCGAGGAAGATGTTGTTCAAATTCTCCATCAAATTCGGATACTGACCGAACGCGCCCACCACGCGGTAGTACTCGTCGCCCGACCAGTATTGTCCGCCCTTGGGAAGCTCACCGGTCAGCTGTCCCGTCATCACGCGATACGCCGCTTCCACACTCAGGTTGGGATCATAGACGACCGGATCCAGTCCGGCACCGGCGCGGAGTTTATTGAGTTCGTTTACAAACTCGCTTGCGCCTTCCGTGCTCATATCCTGACGAAGCGTCTTCAATGCCGCCTGAACAGATTCGGGTAACGTCGAAACGTCCACCTTCGTCCGCGGCGAGTCCGCAGTATTGATGTCAGGCGTGGACGGCGAGCCGCCTTCGTCGACCACTTTGCCGCCTGTGCGCTCCGCAATGCCGTCGATGAGGTTGTTGGAGAGCGTGTTCGTGCCGCCCATCACGTAGAGATGCGAAAGGTTGTCCGCGTTCTTGAGATAGGATAAACCCTCGCCGATGAACGATGTCTTCTTGGCCAAGAGGATGGGCGCATCCTTTGCCTGCGCCGCCGCACTCGCCGAAAGCGCATCCGAGAAGACCTCGCCGCTCGCCAAGAACGCATCCGTCGCCTTGCCAAAGTGCTGCTGTGCCAGTGCCGCCGCCACCTCGTAGCGATCCTTGCCCGAAATGCGCGTGGCCGTCGTGCCCGTCAGCGCTTCAATTTCCTTCACAAAGGCGTCTTTCACGTAGTACGTGCCGCCGATGACCTCCACGCCAACGCCTTGACCCAGCGACTTGATGTAGTTCTTGACCGCCGGAGCCACATTTGTGCCCGTGAGCACGACCGTCGCGTTTTTGGTTTTTGCATACGGCGCTGCCACCAAAGCATCGGAATAGACCTGGCCCGTGGTCACGACGATGTTTTCAGCGTCCTTGCCACCGATCGCAGCGGCTTTCGCGTTCACTTCATAACGGTCGCGTCCCGCCACACGCGTCACCGTCGCGCCCGGCACCAACGCCTTGAGCTGCGTTTCCACCGCCGGCGTGACCGACTTTTCACCGCCCATCACGTAGATCGTGCTGGGCTGCATGGCCTTCAGCGCATCTTGTGTCGCTTTCGGGAGCGTTGCCGTCTTCGTGTAGAGAATCGGCGCCTTGCCGTTGGAGATGTTCGTGGCGCTGATGGCATCCGCAAACGCCTGGTCAAACACCACGATGGCCGTATCCGCGTCCTTGAAGAACAAGTCCGCCACATTCTTAGCCACGTCCTCACGGGCATGCCCCGCAAGGCGCGTGATGGAAAAGTCAGCAGTCGCCGCTTCGGCTGGCTGTGTCATGCCGGCAAACGCCAGCGACAAGGCCAGCGCAAGCGCCGCCACTTTTTTCGACTTCTGGAAGTACATGAACAAATCCTTTCTTTCAGCTAGAACAAAGAAAGGGAGGGCGTTCGATTGAACCCCCTCCCTTTCCGACTGATTCAATCCATCAGTCTACCATTCACACCAATAGCAGTGACTTGATGTTACTTGCGCTTCTTCGAAGCCACGAAGGCACCAGCAGCCAAGACGGCCGAGCCAGCGTATGCCAGAACAGAGATGTCGCCCGTCTTCGGAGCAGCCTTCTTGTCCTTATTGGCTTTCTTGTCTTTCTTATCAGCGTTCGGCGTCTTGTCTTCCGTCTTATCCGAAGCGGCCGGTTTTTCCGGTTCCGGAGCTTCCGTGGTCGGAGCTTCGGTCGTCGGAGCTTCCGTGGTCGGCTCTTCCGACTGCGGTTCTTCGCTCTGCGGCTCTTCCAAGGTCGGCTCATCCGGCTCTTCCAGATCCGTCTGGTCAGCCAAGAGGTCTTGGTAGAGCTTCAGCGTGGTTTCCGTCAGGCCCAAGTTGTCCAGGGTCTCTTTCGAAAGGAAGAGATCATCTTCAACCAACTTGCCCAAAAGATAAGCCATCGGATCCTTAGTAGCGAGTTCAATCAAAGCCGGATCCGTCTCGTTTTCGATCACATTGTGCGTAATCTTCTTGAGAAGCGTTTCAATGCGTTGATACTTATCTTCTTCGATGACCAATTGGTTTTTCGCCGCGTCAGCTTGAGTAAGCAGAGTCACGTAATTCTTTTGAGCCGCTTTCTCCGCATCCTTTGCTGCTATCAGGTCATAATTTACATCATCCAGTTTGGTCTGCAGGCTCAGTAAAACGTCTTTTTCCTCTTTGATGATATGCGCTGCTTCAGTTGCTTCCAATTCAAGATCCTGAACGTTCTTTTTCCACCAATCGTAAGCTTCCTGAAGGTTCGACAGCTCTTTGTTCGCAGCGACGTACTTTTCATGCAATTCTTTAGCGGCATTTTTATAGTAGTCGAGATTCTTGCCCTCCTTAGAGTGGAATTCCTCACCCTCGTAGAAGTTTTTCTCGAGTCCATCTTTCGACCATTCATTGTCCTTCATGGCCGCTTCAATCACTGCATCAATCTGCTTTTCCACATTTTTGACTTTGGCATCCGCCGCAGCAACCTGATCCTCAATATTATCGGTGCTCTTGAGACGATACAGGCTACCGAGTTCAATCTCTGCTTTATCTTTGGCAGTTTTGACTTTAATCTCATGCTCAGTCACAGAGGCAACGCGCTTATTCTGCTCGTCATAGTTGGCCTGAGCCAGATCAACCGCAGCCTGCTTAACAATGACATCATCCTTTGCAGCCTTCAGAGCATTCAAGGCTTCTTGTGTTTTGACCCGAAGATCGTTTGATTTCTTCCTTAAATCCTGTACTGTCTCCCACTGTGCCTGACGAATGACGTTATAAGCTTCAGAGGTGCTGGCAGATGTGAATTCTTTATAAGATTCCGCAGCATAAACCGGGGCCACAGCGCCTGCCGCTAAAACACCGGCGAGTGCCAGAGCAACAATACGTTTTGTTTTCATAATCATCCTCCGTAAAGTTCCTATCAACTGCTTGACATTTCAACTGCTATTGTCGTGCCTGTCATCC
>JAQYPV010000005.1 GCA_028726605.1 Peptoniphilaceae bacterium
CATCGCTCGCGTCTGCCGTGTACTGTACGCGCCTCCCGTACACGGCTGAATTGACATTGCCCGCGTCTGCCGTGTACTGGTTCCGCTCCCAGTACATGGCTAGATTGACTTTCCTCAAGAAATCCGTGTACTGCATGCGCCTCCAGTACATGGCTGGATTGACTTTCCTCAAGAAATCCGTGTACGGCCCGCACTCCCAGTACATGGCTGGATTGACATTGCTCGCGCCTGCCGTGTACTGGTTCCGCTCACCGTACATGGCTGGATTGACATCGCCCGCGCCTGCCGTGTACTGCCCACGCTCCCAGTACATGGCTGGATTGACATCGCCCGCGCCTGCCGTGTACGGCTCGCGCTCCCAGTACGTGGCTCGATTGACATTGCCCGCGCCTGCCGTGTACTGCCCACGCTCCCAGTACGTGGCTGGATTGACATTGCTCGCGCCTGCCGTGTACTGTACGCGCCTCCCGTACATGGCTGGATTGACATCGCTCGCGTCTGCCGTGTACTGATCCTCGTTCCCAGTACGTGGCTGGATTGACTTTCCTCAAGAAATCCGTGTACGGCCCACGCCCCCAGTACATGCCAGATTGACACAACTCCCTCAAGCCGTGTATAGGCAGCACCCTCGTGTATCGGCAGCACCCTTTTGCTGTTTACTTGTGGGGTTTGCACTAACGCGACTCATTGCGTGTCCGCCTTCATTCAGTCCAGAAGCGAGCACGCAAAAACGCCGGCCGAAGCCGACGTTTTTGCATGTCCTATTACTTACAGCGAATCAGTCATCGCCGCTAACGCTCCGCAACGCGACCAATCTGTCACGCCTCGCGGCATTAGGTCGCGCCCCCTCGCATTAGGAGCTTTCCGTCCCTATTTGCGACATCCCGCACCGATCGATAACGTCCCCTTACGCCAGCACATTTTCGTCGCTGTTCTGCGTCACCTTGACACCGGCCAAAGCGCCCACCACAGAGACGACCATCGCGAGCAAGAGGCCCACAAAGATCCAGACCGAAATGCCCGACGCGGCGTCAGTCGCCTGATCCGTCGTCTGCGCAACTTCTTGCTGCATCTGCTGCACCTGACCCGGCACCTTCTCCAAAGCCGCCGAAACATCCGTCAGCACCTGCTGTGCCTGCGCCTGCGCCTTCGTCACTTCTTCCTCGGCCTTCGTCACCCACTGCTCCACTTCATCCTGCGTGAGATCCGTATTCTTCGAAACCGCCTTCGTGATGTCCTCGCGGTCCACCGCCGCCGTAATCTCGGTCACGCGGTTTTCGATGCTCGCCTTGAGATCCTTCAACACCGTCTCGGCGCTGTCCGGATTCTTCGCAATGGACTGCACGCCTGCCTGCACCTCGTCCGCCACTTCAGTGAACTGGTTCTTCAGGTAATCCGGTTGCAGCTGCGGCACTTCCGTATCTTTCAATAACTCCGCCGTCTCCTGCGAGAGCATCTGCGTGTCGACGTTGAACTCCGTGTCCAATCCCGCTTCCTTGAGCAAGTTATTCACAGCATCAGCCGCACTGCCCGCAACGGCACCCGCAGCATCGCCAACACCCTGCGCCACCGTCGTCGCCGAATCACCAGCCAGACCCAGCGCGCTCGAGACCACGTTGCCAAACGCACCCATGAGATTGGCCACGCCCGAGGCCAAGAGGAACATCGACAGCGCCACGGCCAGCGCCCAAGTCAAAAAGCCGTGCAAGCCCGCCGAATAGCGCGCCGCGAGACCTGCCACGAAGCCGCCCACAAAGAGCGAGACCACCAGCGAAATCACGAACATGACGAGCATGCCCACGCCGACGCCGCCGAGCGGATCCGCCGTATTCGGCGAGAACGTACCCAAACCGACTGCCGACGTCAAAAACGACAGCAACAGGAACGTCGCGATCGACGCCACCACACCGGCGATGACGACGCCCCAAGATAGCCCCTTGCCCGCCTCATTCTCCGTGATGAAATAGCGCTGCCAGAAGTTGGCCTGGCGCGCCTGCGTACGCACGTGCGCCTGACGATTCTGATGCGCATGCTGTGCCCGCTCGTAGCCACGCGCATCGCGCGCCTCAAACGCTGCCTTTCTTTGATTCTCTTGATTGAGTTTTTTGTCTTCCATTATTCCTCCTTAAAGCATGAAAATCCTAGATTCGCGCTAGGTATTATGCTTTATATGTACTCATTTTGGACCCGCTTCAAACATATTTCGGGAAAACCAGGAAAACATGTAACTCCAGACGACGCCAGCGCGGGAATGTTGCCGGAATTCCTTCTTTGCGATGCTGAACCTCGATGGTCACGGTCGCTGCGTCAACACCCCCTTTTTAGAGCCGCAGGCCGCACTCCTTCCCGCGCCTCGTAAAGATGCAAAAAAAACAGCCCCTGAGGGAAATGTCCCCCAGAGACTGTCTTCATTTGATTCGCTTTGCGCCGCACTCTCATGTGCAGCAATCTGCGGCGCGCTGCGCTATCGCTTCCTTAAGTGTTTCCCGCTCACCCTCGCGCCGCTTGGCTCGCGTGGTAGAGCGCCTCGTACTCCGCTTTTTCGCGGTCGTTCATGAAGACGAAGTGGCCCGGAACGAGTTCGCGCAGCTTGGGCTTCTCGCCCGAGAAGTCGCGCTTGGACTCGTCATAGACGATCAAGAGCTTACGCTTCTCAATGCCCGGATCCGGAATGGGCACGGACTGCAAGAGCGAGCGCGTGTACGGATGCATGGGATGCGCGAACAGCTCTTCCGTCGGCGCCACCTCCACGATGCGTCCATTGTGGATGACCGCGATGCGATCTGAGAAATAGCGCACCACCGAAAGATCGTGCGCGATGAAGAGATACGTGATCCCCTCCTCTTCGCGGAACTTGTTCATCAAGTTCAAGACCTGCGCGCGAATCGAAACGTCCAGCGCCGAGATCGGCTCATCCGCGATGATGAAGTCCGGGCGCATGACGATGGAACGCGAAATGCCGATGCGCTGCCGCTGCCCCCCCGAAAACTCGTGCGGATAGCGGCTCTTGTGCTCCGGCAAGAGGCCCACCGACGCGAGCGCCGCGTCCACCTTCAAGGTGCGCTCCGCGCCGTCCTTGTACAGATGGTAGTTGTCCAAGCCCTCCGCCACGATGTGGTCCACCGTCGCGCGCTCGTTCAAAGACGCCGCCGGATCCTGATAGATCATCTGAATGTCTCGCACCAGCTTGTGCTGGTCCGCTCTCGACATCTTGCCGTTGATGCGCTTTCCCTTGAAGTAGATCTCCCCCGCCGACGTGGAATGCAAACGGATGATGGCGCGCCCGATGGTCGTCTTACCCGAACCCGACTCACCCACCAGCGAGAACTTCTCCCCCTTGTAGATCTGGAACGAGACATCCTTCACCGCACGGAACTTCTTGCGATTGTTGCGGAACGTGACCTCCATGCCCCGCACATCCAAGAGCACCTCACGGCCTTTTGCATAGTCCGACGTATCCGCCACCGGAGACGGGCCAGCCTTCGCCAGATCCGACGTATCCGCCACCGCAGAGGGATTGGCCTTCGTCCGATCCGACACATCCGCCGGAGACGGGCCGACCTTCGTCCGATCCGTGTCCACTTGCGTGTTCCCTTGCGCGTCCACCGACGGTGTCTTACTGTCATGCAAGTTGGTCACTGTAGTCTCCTCCCTTCGACGTCAGCTGCACCATGTGCTCGTGGAGATTCTGGATTTGATGCGGCTTCTCCACCTTCGGCGCACGCGGATCCGCCAGCCACGACTTCACAAAGTGCGTCGGCGTGATCTCAAACATCGGCGGCTCCAGCTCGTAGTCGATCTTCAACGCGTACTGATTGCGCGGCGCAAACGCATCGCCCTTGATGGTCTCAAAGAGCGACGGCGGCGTGCCCGGAATGGCGTAGAGTTCGTTCTGTTCCGTCCCCAGCTGCGGCAAGGACGACAACAGGCCCCACGTATACGGGTGACGCGGATCGTAGAAGACTTCCTCCACGCCGCCCACCTCGATGATCTGGCCGGCGTACATGACCGCCACGCGATCCGCCACCTTCGCCACCACGCCCAGGTCGTGCGTGATGTAGATGGTCGTGAACTGATACTCCTCCGCCAGCTCCTTGATGAGCTCGATGATCTGCGCCTGAATGGTCACGTCCAGCGCCGTCGTCGGCTCATCGCAGATTAAGATACGCGGACGGCACGCCAACGCAATGGCGATGACGATGCGCTGACGCATCCCGCCCGAGTACATGAACGGGTACTCGTCATAGCGACGCGCCGCATCGCGAATGCCCACGCGCTCCATGAGGTCGATGGCCATGGCCTTCGCCTCTTTTTTGCTCTTGCCCTGATGCTTCACGATGACTTCCGAAATCTGATAGCCAATCGTGCGCACCGGATCCAGCGACGTCATGGGGTCCTGGAAGATTGTGGCAATCTTCTTGCCGCGAATCTTCTCCCACTCCGCGTCGCTGTCGATCTCCACGAGGTTGCGATCCTCAAACCAGATCTCGCCGTTGGAAATCCGGCCGTTCGTCTCCAGCATGCCCGTAAACGTCTTGGTAAAGACCGACTTACCGGAACCCGATTCGCCCACGATGGCCAACACCTTCCCCTCCTCGATGTCGAGGGTAATATTGCGGATGGCTGTGAGTTCACGGTCACGCACTTTGAACTTCACTTCCAAATTGCGCACCGAGAGAATGTTGTTGTTCTCCATATTCCCTCCTCTCTTAGAGCATGTGGTTGCGCGGATCCGACGCATCCGCGAGCGTCTGGCCCACGAGGTACATCGAAATCGAGATGAGCGCCGTAATGAGCAGCGGAATGACGAACAGATACGGCGCCGAGACCATGTACTTCGCGTTGCTCTGCACGATGCGACCCAGCGACGGAATGGCCGAAGACAGACCGACGCCCAGGAAGCTCAAGAACACCTCCGTCGAAATGAATGACGGGATGTAACGCGACAGAAGCGTCATCAAGACCGAGACGAGGTACGGCAACACGTTGTTGAAGATGATCTTCGGCGTGCTGGAACCGAGCGTCTGAGACGCGTAGTTATACTCGCGGTCGCGGATGATCATGACCTGCACGCGAATGAAGTACGCCACTTCCACCCACGTCGTACACGTGAGCGCGAAGATGAGCTGCCAGATGCCGTCGCCAAAAGCGAAGGCCAAGACCATGACGATCAGGGTGAACGGGATATTGTACAAGATGTTGTACACCTCGATCATCACCACGTCGACCTTCTTGGAGAAACCCCAGAACATGCCGATGATGACGCCGAGACCCATCACGATCATGGTGGACACGAACGCGATGAAGAGACTCGTCCGCGCGCCGGCCCAGACCGCATCAAACAGGTTGCGGCCGATGTCGTCCGTGCCGAAGGGGTACTTCAGCGACGGGCGCTGGAACCACTGCGAACGGTCGTTGATGGTATCCACGTCCATGTTGTCAAAATTCGAGATGATGGGATGGAAGATGGACATCAAGACGATGGCCAGGAGCAAGAGCATCATGAAGATGGCGACCTTCGACGAGAAGAACTTGCGGAACACCGAGCGCCAATACGAATACTGCGGCGCGCTGATGCGCTCTGAAACTGTCTCGTTGAACGGCTGGAACGTAAAGGCATCTTCGGGAATGTTCGGAAGGTCTTGCGTCGGATGCATCACGAGATTTTTCTCTTTTTCCATCATTCCCCTCCTTTCTTTTCCGACAACTGGATCCGCGGATCCACCACCGTCATGAGCAAGTCACCGATGAAGACCGCCGCCACAGCCAAGGCCGTGAAGATGAACGTCAAGGTGATGACCATGTTGTTGTTGCCCGCCTTGATGGCATCCGGAAGCATTTTGCCCATGCCCGGAATGCCGAAGACCGACTCCGTCAAGACCGCGCCGGAGATGGCCAGGATGATGGACGACGGGATGCCGTTCACGATGGGGATGATGGCGTTACGCAAAATGTGACGCCGTGAGATCTCCGTGCCCGAAAGGCCCTTCGCCTTGGCAAACTTCACGTAGTCCGCCGAATTCTGGTCCACCATGTAGCGGCGCAGCCACATCATGAGGTTCGGAGTGCCTAGCAAGGCCAGGATGATGGTCGGCATGATGTACGAGCGCACATCATTAAAGCCCAGGTGCGGGAACATATCCGGCAGCCCCAAGCCCAGACCGAGGTACTTCATGAAGAAGATCAAGGCCAATGACGGGAGGGAGATCAACAAGTTGATGTAGCCGATGCCGATGCGATCGCCCCAACTGCCTGGGCGCTTCGACATCGCCACAGCCGCCGGAATGGCGATGAGGTACTGCAAGATCAGCGACAAGATGCCGAAGATGTAAGACACCTGGATCATGGACGGCGACTCATGGTAGTTCATGCCGTCGGCGTAGTTGTCGGTGTACCGCTTCTTATCCAGCGCATCCAGCATGTACTTGTACTTCAAGGTGTGCTGGTTCACCGGCGACTTCAGTGTGGCGCCCGTGGGGAACGTTTGCTCGATGTTCTTCAACGGTCCCTGTCCCTCCGCAATGACGTCCATGGTGGACACGCCCTTGTGCATGGGGAACGACTCGCCGAAGTTAAACGTGATGAAATTCTGATGAACAAAGGGGAAATGTCCATCAAAATAGATGAGATACTTGTGCAATGTACCGGAGCCAATCAAGGCGGGAACGCCATTGTGATCCTTTCCCCAGTGCAATGAACGCTCCAAATTCGGATTCTCGGGATCCTGAATGTAATTCGTGTGATCCACCACCACTAACTTGGAAAAATAATTGCCGATGAGTTCGAAGACATTGTAACGACGATAGGCAATGTGGCTGCCCTTGAGTTCGTCGTTGGCGCTCAGCTCCATGACCGTATAGCCGTCGTTTTCCAATTCTTCATAGACCTCTTCCTCGGTTTTCGCGCCTTCACCGGAAGCGTCCCCTTTCGTCATGTTGACGAGATCATTGATGGAGAGATAATCCAAATACCCCAGCGTCTCCAACTTTCCGTAATAGTACACCGTCTTGGGGTTACCACTCATCTTCTTGTAGCCGTTATCCATCGTAAAGCTGCGCGTATCCGGCACCAGCTTGTAGACAATGCCCACTACAATACCGACCACGATAAGAACGGAAAGTACGGATTTAATCAGGCGCTGAATGATGTACTTTGCCATGATTGCTCCTTACTTAAAAAAAGGGGGATGTCGCCATCCCCCTTGCCTCACACATTGGATTAACGATTTGCCTTGAATTCGTCGTATACCTTCTGAAATTCTTCGCTCGTTACGAGGTCGTTCTGGACCCGCAAGCCTTTGTACTTCAAGTCAGAAACGCCGTAATCCGAGAACGGACGGCTGAACGGCACCATTTTCGAGACCACGTTCGCACGGGAATCCATACTGCCCGGAATGAAGAGGCAACGTTCAATCAGGTACGCATCCGCTTTCGCAAAGGCCTTGTAACGCGCATCCAGGTCATCCGTGATGGCATCCGCTTCGCGATACAGTTTTTCGTATTCCATGAGGCCGACCGATTCTTTGATCTCTTTGTCGATCACTTCGCCCTTGTCATCCGTGAGGCCTAAGCCCATGGACGCCATGTAGTAACCGGTGGTCGGCGAGTAGATGTCCACGAAGCTCTTCGGGTCGGCGTAGTCCGGACCCCATCCGGTGTACGTGGAGATGTCGTAATCCATCTTCGCCGGATCCTGGTTCTCATAGACCACGGAGTTGATGGTATCTTCGGTCTCGAGCACGAGCTCAATGATGATGTTACTATCCGTGTTGGCTTCCACCGACTGTTTGAAGGACTGCGACTGCTTGACCAGGATGTCAGCCTGGGAGTTGACCATCATATCCAGATGAACCGGGAATTCGATGCCCTCTTCTTTGGCCTTTTCGATGAATGCCAACGCTTCTTCTTTATTGGTGAACGGCACTTGACCGTCGTTCAGGTTGCGGTTCTCGCCAGTATCGGCGTTATACGCCTCGGTGACCAAGTCATAGTACATCTTACCGTCGCTGGTGGTGCCAGCGCCCGGGAAGTTGTTGACGTTACGGAGGCTCTCGGTGGCCAGATCATCCGGCATACGCACGGCGAGGTACGCCTTGGCGTCGTACGCGGCACGCAGCGCCTTACGGAAGTTATCGTTCAAGAGTGCCTTATGCGTATTTTCGGCCATCTTCTGATCCGTGGCGTAATTCGTGTACTCGAACGACTGGCGGTTCAGGTTGAAGACGACACCGAAGACGGTGGCATTCGGTACCTGATACATGGTCTTGCCTTCGTACTTCTTGGCGTATTCGTCGTAGTTCTCCCACGAGGGGCTCAAGGCCGCCTGGAAGTAGATGCCGTTTTCAAAACCGTTGATGGTCGAATACGGATCCGTCCCATCGTCGTAGATGCGGGTGACGCTGTCTACGTAGACGTGCTCGGCATCCCAGTACGCCGCGTTCTTCGTCAACACGGCCTTGGATTTTTCCGTATTGTCTGTGAGGATGAATCCACCGTTATAGAGGATGGAATCCGGTTGTTTCGAACCGAACGCGCAATTTTCGGTGTCCGGGGCGCCCAATTTGCAGCCCGGGCCTTGAGCTTCCAAGAATTCACGACTAATCGGGTAGAGAACCGTGTATGTGGTCATCGAGTCGAAATAAGGCACCGGGGTCGGCTTGCCATTCTCGTCCTTCTGCATGGTGAATTCCAACGTCAGATCGTCGAGCGCCTTCACGCCCACCTTCGACCACGCCTCATCGCTGAAGTCGCTCTTCAGGTAATCAGCATAGCCGTCGAGGACGCCGTTCAAGAGCCACGACGTTCCGGATTCGAACTCAGCGCCGTGACGCACGCCGGTGACGAAGTCCTCCGCCGTCACTTCGCCGTACTCTTCACCGGTATTGGTGACCCACTTCACGCCCGGACGGATCTTGAAGGTCCAAACGCTGCGGTCTTCATTCGACTCCCACGATTCCGCAATGGCCGGAACCAATTTGCCGAAGTGATCGTTTTCCAACAGACCATCGACCAAGTTGGCGTTGATCTCGTGGTCAGCAGTCAGAGCCGTCACGACGTAGTCCAACGTCGACACTTCACGGTTCGTGGAAATGGAGACGTCTTTCTGATCGGAGACGAGCTGTTCGCCCTCCGTACCTTCTGCCGCCTGTCCGCTTTCAGCGGCACTGGTCTCAGCGCCTTGCGATTCCTCAGGTGCTGCCGATGTGTCTCCCGCACCATTGTTGCTGGCCGGAGTACCGCAAGCAGTTAAGCCCATCAACAGAGCCAGACCGAGTGCAGCAAATTTAGTGCCCTTCATCTTCTCCTCCTCATTGCTTTGTTCTCCGTCTCTATGTCATCCATGGAGACTTCAACTGCGGTTGATGAAAACATTTAAGATGACCATTCCCCAATTGTGAAACGGCAACCCTTTGACTGGGGATATATGTAAACCCCCTCCGCAATTTAACTTAGTATATCAAAAGTGGAATTTCACAGCAACATAATAAAATACCACCCGCTCCACGCCGCGCGCCGCGAGATGCGCCGCACAAGGGACGTGGCTTAGAGTCCCACGTCGTCGAGCGCCTTCTCCACGTCCGCACGCGGATACGGAGACTCCAACGGCAGATTGGTGAGCGCGCCCTCTTGAATGTACAGCAACGCCGGCACGTATTCGATGCCGTGCTCTTGCGCAAACTGCTCGAATTCCTCGTTGTCCTTCGAGTCCAGCGAGTACACCTCGAGTTTGCGATCGTCGACGATCTCACCCAGTGTGGGCATGAGCTTCAAGCAGTACGGGCAGTTGAGGCGTCCCGCATAGATGAGCGCCGTCTCGCCGTCCTCCATCTTCTGCACCATTTCGGCAACGGTAATGTCCTGAAATTCACGTTCGACCTCGACGTACTTCTGTTCCTCGGCCGTGAGTGCGACGTTGCCATCGCCCGACGCGGCGTTCTCCGCCTCGCTCTCTTCAGCGCCAGCCGTGCTCTCCGCACTCGCCGCATCGCCCGACGTCTCCTGCGCAATTTCCGTCATCGCACCCTCCGACGCCACAGGCTCTGTGGCGCCGGCGCCGCTCGTCTCGGTTGAAGACGTCGTCCCGCCGCACGCTGTGAGAAACAGAGCGAGCGCCGCCACCCCCAAAAAAGCTCGTTTCATGCGTCCTCCTTCAACATATCGTCCAGCGTCCGCCACGCCAACACCGCGCACTTCACGCGCTGCGGCATGTGCGAGACGTCTTTGAGCGCCACGGCATCGCCCAGCGCCTCTTCCAGCTCCGCCTCATCCGTCTTTTCGCCCTTAATCATGGCGAGGAACGTCCCGATCTCGTCCCGCGCCTCAGCCACGCTCTTGCCTTCCATCTGCTCGCACAGGAGCGACGTCGACGCCTGGCTGATGGCGCAGCCGTGCCCCGTGAAAGACACCTTCTCGATGGTGTCGCCGCTGCGCTTGATGTGCAGCGTGATGTCGTCCCCGCAGCTCGGGTTGTGCCCGCGCTCCGTCTGCGTGGCATCGTCCATTTCGTAGCGATAGTCGGACTCCCGGGCGTGCTGCATGACGATCTGCGTGTAGATCTGCTTCATGTCCATGGTCACACCTCCTCTGCCGGTGTGTCCGGCGATAATCCCATGACCTCGCGCACCGTGTCCACGGCGTCCAGGAACGCGTCCACCTCTTCCACCGTGTTGTAAAACGCCACGCTCGCGCGGCAGCTGGAGCCGATGCAAAGCCCCCGGTGCAGCGGCTGCGTGCAGTGGTGGCCGGAGCGGATGGCCACATCCGACGCGTCCATGATAGTGGAGACATCGTGGGGATGCGCCCCGTGGATGTTGAACGCCACCATGGTGCCCGCCTCGTGTTGGCGCGGGCGATAGAGGTCGATGCCTCCCTTCGCGTCCAGCCCTTCGGCCAGATACGTCGCGAGCGCCTTCTCGTAGGCCGCAATGGCGTCCATGCCGATGCCGTCCAGGTAGTCGATGGCCGCGTGGAGGCCCACCGCGCCGCCCACGTTCATGGTGCCGGCTTCATATTTATACGGCAGCTCCGCATACGTCGAATCGGCGTCGTTCACGTATTCGATCATCTCGCCGCCGTAGAGGAACGGCGGCAGTTTCTCGAGCCACGCCCGTTTGCCGTAGAGGACGCCGATGCCAAACGGGGCGCACATCTTGTGGCCCGAGAAGGCGAAGAAATCACAGTCCAAATCCTGCACGTCCACGGCTTCATGGGGCACGTACTGCGCGCCGTCCACCACCGTGACCGCGCCCCTGGCCCTGGCCTTCCGGACCATTTCTTTCACGGGCGGAAGCGTGGCGATGACGTTGCTCGCCGCCGAAAACGCCACCACCTTGGTCCGGTCCGTGAGCTTGGCGTCGAAGTCCGCCATGTCGAGCTGGAAGTCCTCCCCCAGTTCCACGTATTTCAGCGTCGCGCCCGACTGGCGGCAGGCGAACTGCCAGTTCACCGCGTTCGAGTGGTGCTCGAGGCGCGTGATGAGCACTTCGTCGCCCGGCTTTAACACGTACAGCGCGAACAAGTACGCCACGAGGTTTAAACTTTCCGTGGCGTTGCGCGTGAAGATGATCTCACTCGTGCTGTCCGCGTGGATGCGCTTCGCCACGGCGATGCGCGCCTTTTCGTACGCCTCCGTGGCGGAGAGCGACAGGCGATGATTGCCGCGCAGGGGGTTGGCGTTCTCGTGACCGTAGAACGCGCCGAGGCGCTCCAGCACTTGCCGTGGGCGCTGCGTGGTGGCCGCGTTGTCCAGGTAGATCACCGGATGCGGTTCGTCCAAGTACGGAAAGTCCTTGCGCACGGCGTTCAAATCAAAGTCCGGGTGGCGCAAAATGTGCCGCAGGTCTTCGTTCATTGGTTTCTCCTTCCCATGCGCGCGTAGACGGCCTGTTGCAGTTCGTCCCGCAGCCTCTCGTCCGGGATGGCATCCAGCGTCGGCACGATACGCGAGGCGATGATCATGGCCTCAGCATCGCGGCGCGAGAGGCCCCGGCTCATGAGGTAAAAGACCAGGTTCTCGTCCAGCCGTCCCGCCGATGCCGCGTGGTTGCCCTGCACGGCTTCTTCATGACACAACAAGAGCGGCACCGCAATGGACCGCACGTCATCGCTCATGAGGACGGCCGTCTCCGTCTCGTCTCCCACGGCGCCGCGCGCGCCTTCTAAGAAGTCCAGCGTCCCGCGGAAGCGCTTCACGCTGTGGTCGAACAGCGCGCCATCCGCTTTCACGAAGCCCTGAGAAAAGAGCCCGTGAAAGCGCACATCGTAGAAGAGATCCAGCGCGGCGTCTCCTTCCACGAGGTAGCCCACTTTTTCGGAAAACGCGGACTCCGCGCCCACGAGATCCCCTGAAACGTGGTAATTGGTCCGACCTTGGGCGAACTCCACGTGCGCGAGGTCGATCGCTCCGCCGTCGGCGATGGAAAAGCCCAAGGCCATGTTGTTGACCGTCGCGTCGTTCAGCCGATGGACGATCACGAGGTGCAAGAGGCCGTCCTCTTCGACGTCCACCCAGAGGCTGCCGTTGCGGTAGAGCGCCGCATCGTCCGCGGCCTCCACATCCAGCACGCACGTCGCCTCCACACCCGTCGGCACGTGGATGACGCTGCGGTCCACCAAGAGCGGGTTCTCCGCAGATAGCGCCATGTGCACCATCCGCGTCTCCCCGGCCTTTGGCGTGTAAGCCATCGTGACGTTGGCGTCACGGTTTGCGGCCAACAGACTCTCCGAAATGCCGCCGTTTTCCGCCCACTTCGCATCGAGACGCTCCGGTAAGGCGTCCTGCGCGGCCGCAAGGGCCGTCCCATTCACGGAAAACCCGTGAAACGGCCGCTTTGGGGGATACGCCGCCGCCTCCGTCTCCACGTGGTTCACCTGAAGCCACCGGTTGGTGAGCTGCGGCAAGACACTGCCGAATGCGCCGCGGCGCTGCGTTTTCGTTTCTCTCACAGAATTCATCCGATCGCTCCTTTCAGTTCCAAGGTGATCAGATTGTTCATCTCCACTGCGTACTCCATGGGCAGTTCCTTCGCAATCGGCTCGGCAAAGCCACGCACGATCATGGCCTTGGCCTCTTCTTCTGGAATGCCACGGCTCATGAGGTAGAAGATGGCCGTCTCGTCGATCATCCCGATCTTGGCCTCATGGCCCAGGTCCACATCTTCCGTAGCGATGCGGATGGACGGAATGGTGTCGGAGCGGCTTTCGCTGTCCAGCATCAAGGACTCACACGACACGGACGAGCGCGACCCCTTGGCCTCCGGCCCCACATCCACTGTACCGCGGTAGATGGCGACGCCGCCGGATTTGGAGATGGACTTAGAGTTGATCGTGGAATAAGTGTGCGGCGCCTGGTGCATGACCTGTGCGCCCGTGTCCAAGTACTGGTTTTTGCCCGCAAACGTGATGCCGGTGAAGTCGCTCTTCGCGCCCTCGCCCACCAAGAGACTCGTGGGGTAGAGCATGGAGACCGCCGAACCGAACGAGCCCGAGACCCACTCCATACTGCCGTTTTTCTCGATGCGCGCGCGCTTGGTGTTCAGGTTGTACATATTCCGAGACCAGTTTTCGATGGTCGAATAGCGCAACTTGGCGTCTTCCTTGACGTAGAGTTCCACCGCGCCCGCGTGCAGATTTAACGTGTTGTACTTGGGCGCGGAACAGCCCTCGATGAAGTGTACGCTCGCCCCTTTTTCCACGATGATGAGCGTGTGCTCAAACTGTCCCGCACCCGGTGCGTTCAGGCGAAAATAGCTCTGCAACGGGATGTCCACTTGAACGCCTTCCGGCACGTAGACAAAACTGCCTCCGGACCACACCGCGTAGTGCAGCGCCGCGTAGCGATGCAGGCGCGGCGTGATGAGTTTGCCAAAGTACTGTTTTATGATCTCGGGGTACTGCTTGACCGCGGACTCGAAGTCCGTGTAGACCACGCCCTGCTCCAAGAGGTAGTCCTTCATGTTGTGGTAGACCACCTCGGAGTCGTACTGCGCGCCCACCCCGGCGAGCGACTCCAACTCTGCCTCCGGAATGCCCAACTTCTCAAACGTCGCGCGGATCTCATCCGGCACGTTCTCCCAGTCCCGCGCCCGCTGCGCCTTGGGGCGGATATACGTGGAAATCTGATTCATGTCCACCGCCGAGAGATCCGGTCCCCACGGCGGATTGGACGACGCGTTGAAGATCTCCAGCGCCGCCAAGCGCTTTTCCAGCATCCACTCCGGCTCGTCTTTCTCCGCCGAAATCTCCCGCACGATCTCCGCCGTCAGGCCGTTTTCCACCTTCATGTCATAGGTGAACGCGTTTTTGCTGTCGTAGACGCCGCGCGGCAATTCCCGCACGTCGCTCTTTTCTCCGACGTCGAAGCGGGCCCGCGCCAAGCGCTCCTCGCGCTCCGCTTTACGGGTGGCGTGACGCGCCGCAGCGCGCGCTTCTCCCTCATCGCGACGTCGCATGCGCTTCCTCCTCCGCGACGCGGTCGCGAATCTTCTGATAGCCGAACTGCTGGATCTCCTCGGCCAGTTCCGGACCGCCGGTCTCCACGATGCGCCCGTTCATCAAGACGTGGACGACGTCGGGTTTGAGGCTCTCCAAAATGCCGGAGATGTGCGTGATGATGAGGCATCCCTTGGTCTCGTCCAGGAACTCCGAAACGCCCTTGCTCACAATGCGCACAGCGTCCACATCGAGGCCCGAGTCCGTCTCGTCCAGCATCACGAGCGAGGGGTTTAAGACCTGCATCTGCAGGATTTCGTTTTTCTTCTTCTCGCCGCCGGAAAAGCCCACGTTGAGGTAGCGCTCCGCCGTCTCGGGCGGTAGCGAGAGGGCTTCCAACTTCGCTCCGAGTTCTCGCTTGAAGCTCAACACCGACGGGTTCTTGCCGTCGTGCTGTGCCTTTGCAGTGCGCAAGAAGTCCTCCACGCTCACGCCCGGCACTTCCTGGGGCGCCTGAAAACTCAGAAAGATCCCCTTGCGGGCGCGTTCGTCTGTCGTGAGGTTCAAAATGCTCTCGCCTTGAAAGCGGATGTCCCCGTCATGCACCGTGTAACTGGGATGCGCCATGATGGCGTTCACCAGCGTCGACTTGCCGGCGCCGTTCGGCCCCATGACCACGTGCACTTCGCCCGGCTGGATGGTGAGATCCACGCCCTTCAAAATATCCTGATCGTCCACGCCCACATGCAGATTTGAAATTTCCAATAGTGCGGACATTGTTCCTCCTTTGTCAAAAAAGGCCCATTCGACAAGCGCCAAATGGACCCGTCCGTTCGACAGCACTTGGCTTACGCGAACGGTTCAATTATTCTTGATGGCCAAACGCCTCTTCGTATTCGTCGACCACCTTCCGGGCCGTCATCCCCAGTTCCTCCATGGCCTCTTCACCTGGCGCAGACAACCCGAAGCGGTCGATACCGAGCGTCACGCCGTCCAAACCCACGTAGCGCTCCCAACCGAGGGTGGCGCCCGCTTCGAGGCTCAGGCGATGGCGCAGCGTCGGGTCGAGCACCGCGTCCTTCACGTCCTGCGGCTGCGCGTCAAAGCGCGCCGTCGACGGCAGGGAGACGACGGAGACAGCGATGCCCTTGTCGTGCAAAAGCTGTTGGGCCTCCAAGAGCACGGAGACTTCGGAACCCGTCCCGATGAGGATGCCGTCCGCCTCTCCGTCGGCCGGGGAGAGCACGTAGCCGCCCTGTGCCACGCCGTCGTAGGCCAGGGTATCGGTCTTCGGCAGGTTCGGCAGGTTCTGACGTGAAAGCACGAGCATCGTGGGATGGTCGGTCGACTCCATGGCCAAGCGCCAGGCCGCCGTCACTTCGTTGGCGTCCGCCGGGCGGATGACGTCGAGGTTCGGCATCGCCCGCCAGCTGGCCAGGTGTTCGACGGGCTCGTGCGTCGGGCCGTCCTCGCCGACGGCGACGCTGTCGTGCGTCATGACGTAGATGACCGGCTGCTTCGAAAGCGCCGCCAGTCGCACCGCGCCGCGCAGGTAATCGGAAAACACGAAGAACGTGGAGCCGAAGACTTTCGTGCCGCCGTGCAGGGCGATGCCGTTGTTGATGGCCGCCATGGCGAACTCGCGCACGCCGTACCAGATGTTGCGCGCCGCGCGGTCGTCCTTCGAAAATGCGCCGTCCGTCTCGATCTGGGTCTTGTTGGAGCCTGAAAGGTCGGCCGAACCGCCCCAGAACGTCGGCACGGTCGCCGCAATCTGTTGAATCACCTTGCCCGACGAGGAACGGCTCGCAATCGCCTTGTCGCCCTCGTGCCACACCGGAAGTGATTTTTCCCAGCCCTCGGGGAGCTTTCGGTCAAAGGCGTCGCGATACGCCTTGGCCTGTTCCGGATGGGCGTTCTCATAAACTGCAAAGCGCTCTTCCCACGCGGCCTCGGCCGCCGCGCCGCGGTCGGCCACGACTTCCTTAAAGTGCGCATACACCGCATCGTCCACGACGAAAGGTTCTGCCGTCCAGCCCAGCGTCTCGCGCAGGGCGGCGGTCTGCTCTTCGCCTAAGGGCGCGCCGTGTACGGCATTGGTACCCGCGTTGGGCGATCCGTAACCGATGACGGTCTTCACTTCGATGAGGCTGGGCTGGTCCGTGGCCTGCTGTGCCGCTTCAATGGCCGCCGCAATGGCGTCGACGTCGTTGCCGTCGTCCACGCGCGACACGTCCCAACCGTAGGCGCGGAAGCGGTCGCCGACGTTTTCCGTGAAGGCCATAGCGGTCTCGCCGTCCAGCGAGATGTCGTTGGAATCGTATAAGACGATGAGCTTGCCGAGGCCCAAGTGGCCCGCGAGCGACGCCGCTTCCCCGCTCACGCCTTCCATGAGGTCGCCGTCGCCCACGAGGGCGTACGTGTAGTGGTCCATCACGGCCACGTCTTCGGTGTTGAACAAGGCCGCCAAGTGCGCCTCGGCCATGGCCATGCCCACGGCGTTGCACACGCCCTGGCCCAACGGGCCGGTGGACGCGTCCACGCCGCGCGTGTGTCCCACTTCCGGGTGACCCGGCGTCTTGGAACCGAGTTGTCGGAAGCGCTTCAACTCGTCCAGGCTCAGATCCTCAAAGCCCGCGAGGTGCAAGAGGCTGTAGAGCATGGCCGAGCCGTGACCCGCCGAGAGCACGAAACGATCGCGGTTGGTCCACTCCGGATCTTTGGGGTTGACGCGCAAGAAGCGCGAAAAGAGCGTGTAGGCCATGGGCGCTGCGCCCAGCGGCAAACCCGGATGGCCGGAGTTGGCGCGGTTAATCATGTCCACTGAAAGCAGACGAATGGCATTGATCGCCTGTTGTTCCATTGAAGTCATAGGTCCCCCTCTTTCTTCTCAGTTGTCGCCGCGCGTGGCGGTGAGAATCGTCTCCACAATGGGCTGGAAGGGCGTGGTGTCCACCTCTTCCACACGTCCGTCGTCGAAGAGTTCCGCCAGCTCCGGCTCCATCGGCAGTTTCGCCAGCACCGGCACGTCGTAACGCGCCGCAATTTCGTCCACGTGACTCCTCCCGAAGACCTCGTAGCGCGCCCCCGTATCAGGCGCTTCAAAATAGCTCATGTTCTCCACGAGGCCCAAGACCGGGATGTTCATCATCCGCGCCATCTGAATGGCCTTTTCCACGATCATCGTCACCAGCCCCTGGGGACTCGTCACGATGACGACGCCGTCCATAGGGAGCATTTGAAACACGGTTAGCGGCACATCCCCGGTTCCCGGCGGCATGTCCACGAAGAGATAGTCCAAATTCTCGTACACCACTTCGGTCCAATACTGTTTTAAGACTTGCGCCACCATGGGGCCTTTCCAGAGGACCGGATCCGTCTCGTGATCTAAGATGAGGTTTGTCGACACCACTTGGATGCCGCTGTTGGTCTCCCGCGCATAGGGAATGCCGCTGTGCTGTGAGAGGCCGCCGCTCAAGCCGAAGGCCTTGGGAATGGACGGCCCCGTGATGTCGCCGTCCAAGATGCCGGTGTTCCAGCCCGTGCGCTCCATGGCGAGCGCCGTCAGCGTCGTCACAAAGGACTTGCCCACTCCGCCCTTGCCGGACATGACCCCGATCACGTGGTCGATGCGGCTCTTTTCGTGCGGTTCTTCGTAAAAAACCGGATACCTCTTTTCGTATGCCGTCACTTGCCGTCTCCTTCACCATTCATTTGGGCATCCACCGCCTCTTCAGCCGCCACCAGCTCGCCCAGTCGGCCGACCAAGAGATGCGGGACGTCTTTCAGGTCCTCCACGCGCCGCGCGCCCAAGAGCAGCATCCCCATGCGGATGTTTTCGATAAGCCCCGTCAGGAATTCCTCCGCGTACGCCACGCCCCCGTGTAAGAGGTAGCGCAGGACTTCGCCGGACATGGCCGTGAGATCCGCGCCCAAGACGAGCGCCTTCAACACTTCCGTGGCCGTGGTGATGCCGCCTGACGCCACGATGCCCTTCGTCGGGCACTCTCGGCGGATGTTCCAGATGGCCTTGGCCGTGGGAACGCCCCAGTCGTAGAATTCCGTGAGATCGCGGTCGATGGAGCGCGAGTCCTCCACTTCCATGAAGTTGGTGCCGCCCACGCCCGACACGTCGACGTAGCCGAGCGGCAGGTCGTTCAGCCGGCGGCCGTCGGCACGGCTCATGCCAAAGCCCACTTCTTTGACGATCATGCGCTCGCCAAACGTGTCGGCGAGGCGCACCACATTGTCGTATAAGCCCCGAAAATCCCGGTCGCCCTCGGCCTGCGCCAGTTCTTGCGAGGGATTCAGGTGAATGCCGACGCCCTGCGCGCCGATCATGTCCATGGCGCGACGCACGTCCTCTTCACTCGCCGACGCGGAGAGGTTGCCGATGACCACGCCGTCGGAACCCATGGTCTTTCGCACCACCTCAAACGACGCCACGGCGTCCGGCTCTTCCAGCGCCACCACTTGCGAGCCCACCTGCATCGGGAGGTTCAAGTCTCGCGCCATTTGCGCCAGGTCGCGGTTGATCTCCAGCGTCATGGCCGTGCCGCCTGTCATGGCGTTGATGTAGAGCGGCGCGGCAATTCGCTG
This sequence comes from Peptoniphilaceae bacterium, assembly GCA_028726605.1. GTDB lineage: Bacteria > Bacillota > Clostridia > Tissierellales > Peptoniphilaceae > Murdochiella. The sequence continues at coordinate 19,029 of JAQYPV010000005.1, forward strand.
GCCGAAGAAGGTCACCGTGGGATCCACGTCGTCCAGCGCCAACTCCGGAAACGAGAGCGGCTCCAAGACGACCTGGTCGAGGAGCGTCCCGCCGTGGGGCAGCGTCCGCATCACCTGCTCGATGTGTTCATCCTTTCGTTCTTTGCGCATCTCTCTCCTCCGTGACCGTCTCGTGCGGCGTCGTGCTCGTGGGCAGCGGACGGCGCACGGCCGGCGTCTCTTGCGATGCCCGTTTCACTTCCCTCTCCGGGCCGCCCACGGCCTCCCAAGCCGTGCTCATCATGAGCTTCACGCGGTTGATCTGGTTGACCTCGGACGCGCCGGGATCGTAGTCGATGGCGATGAGGTTGGCCTCGGGATAGAGGTCCCGCACCGCCTTCATGACGCCCTTGCCCGTGATGTGGTTCGGCAGACACCCAAACGGCTGAATGCAGACGATGTTGGGGGCTTTCGCGTGGATGAGTTCGATCATCTCGCCCGCAAGCAGCCACCCTTCTCCATATTGATGCCCCAATGACACCACTTCCATCGCGTCGCGTTCCAGTTCCACGGCGTGAAGTGGTTCGCTGAAGTGCTTCGACCGACGTAGCGCCTCCCGGATGGGCTTGCGGTAGAACTCCAACACGCTGATACCCACGGTGCCCGTCAAAAAGCCCTTCGCCGCGTTCGTCCCGAGAAGGGCTGCCTTGTGCTTGCCGTTGCGCATGCAGTAGACGAAGAAGTCCGCCAAGTCCGGCACCACCACTTCCGCTCCTTCGGCTTCCAAGAGCGCCTGTAAGTGGTTGTTGGCGGCCGGCAGGTACTTCACGAGGATTTCTCCCACAATGCCGACGCGCGGCCGCACCACGTCATCGCGCGGGATGGCGTCAAACGCCGCCACGCACTCGTTTACGAGTTTGCGGAAGGCGAGGCGGTTGGGCTTCACCACAAAGGCCCCAAAGCGCGCCTTCCAGTGCGCCTTCACGTTGTCGGTCTGGCCGGGGACTTTTTCATAGGGCCGCGTGGCGTTCGCGCAGCGCATCAAGAGGTCGCCCGCTAAGATGGCGTAGATGGCCTTGTTGACGAGCCGCGGCCCGATGGTGAGGCCTTCGTTGGTCTCGATGCCCTGCGCGGAGAGGGCGATCACCGGCACTTGTGGGTAGCCCATGTCTTTGAGGCCCTTGCGGATGTAGCCCACGTAGTTGGATGCGCGGCAGGCCCCGCCGGTCTGCGTCATCAAGAGCGCCGTGTGGTCGGGGTCGTACTTGCCGCTCTCGAGCGCCTCGAACATCTGCCCCAGCGCCGTGATGGACGGATAGCAGGAGTCGTTGTTCACGTACTTGAGGCCGGCGTTGATGACGTCCTGATCCACTTTCTGCAAGAATTCGAAGCGATAACCTTCGTTGGCCAGCGCTCGGCTTAAGATCTCGAAGTGATCCGGCGCCATGTCCGGCACCAGAATGGTCATCTGTTCGGCCTTGTCTTTTTTCGTGTACACCGCCTTGGCCGGCCGATAGCTGGCGTTTTTGTGCATGCGCCGGATGGCGTGACCATCGGCATCGGAGAGCGCCTGAATGAGCGAGCGAATGCGAATCTTGACCGCGCCCAGATTGGACACTTCGTCGATCTTTAAGACCGTGTAGATCTTGCCCTTGGACTCCAAGATTTCCTGTACCTGGTCGGTGGTCACGGCGTCCAGCCCACAGCCGAAGGAATTGAGCTGGATGAGTTCCAAGGCGTCGGTCTTCGCGACGTATTCGGCCGCGCGGTAGAGGCGGCTGTGATAGACCCATTGGTCGAGCACGCGCAGTTCCTCGTCCACGTCGGGGATGTTCATGGCGATGGCGTCTTCCGACAGCACGGCGAGTCCCATGCCGTTGATGAGCTCGGGAATGCCGTGGTTGACTTCGTTATCCACGTGGTACGGCCGCCCCGCGAGCACGATGCCGCGCCCGTCGTTTTTCTCGATCCACTCCAGCGCGAGCTGTCCCTCGCGCTTCACGTCGTCGTGGAAGTTCTGCTGTTCGGCCCATGCCGCCGCGACCGCCGCCTGAATGGCGCCCTTCGGGATGCGATACGTCCGCCCGTCGATGGTGAAGGTGGCGAAGACTTCCGTGAGGCGGCGCATCAACACTTTCTCGTTCGCAAACGAGAGGAAGGGGTGGAAGAACGTCACGCCGTTTTCGTCGATGGCGGAGACGTTGTTCTTGATGACTTCCGGGAAGCCGATGACGACCGGGCAGTTGATCTGGTTCTTCGCCTTGTCGAACTGCTTCGTCTCGTAGAACACGCTCGGATAGAAGATGGCTTTCACGCCTTTTTGGATCAGATCTTCGATGTGTCCGTGCACGAGTTTGGCCGGATAGCAGACGGTCTCCGACGAGATGGACGCCAGGCCCTTGTCGTACATCTCGCGCGAGCTGGCGTCGGAGAGTTGCACGGGAAAGCCGAGCCGCGTGAAGAACGTGTGCCAGAATGGATAGTTTTCGTAGAGGTTCAGCACTCGCGGAATGCCGATGGTCGGGTACTGCGCCTGATCTGCGGCGATGGGGCTGTAGTAGTGGAACAGCCGGTCGTACTTGTACCGGTACAGATTGGGCAGGTCCGTCTTTTCGCGCTTGATGCCCGCGCCGCGTTCGCAGCGGTTGCCGGAGATGAAGCGGTTGCCGTCTGAGAAGATGTTGATGGTGAGCGCGCAGTTGTTGGTGCATCGCCCGCATCGCGCGGCCTTTTGCGTGTAGGTGAAGTCGCGGAGTTCTTCCTCTGTCTTGATGGTGCTCTTTCCCTGGGAGCGCTCTTTGGCGATGAGGGCCATGCCCATGGCGCCCATGAGTCCGGCGATGGCGGGGCGAATGGCCGTGCGGCCGGTGATCTTCTCAAACGCGCGCAGGATGGCGTCGCCGTAGAACGTGCCGCCCTGCACCACGAGATTCTTTCCCAGCGTCTTGGGGTCACGCACTTTGATGACTTTTTGGATGGCGTTCTTGATGACGGAGTAGCACAGGCCCGCGGCGATGTCGCCCACTTCAGAGCCTTCTTTCTGGGCTTGCTTCACCTTGGAGTTCATGAACACCGTACAGCGGCTCCCGAGGTCGACGGGCTCCTTTGCGAGCAGCGCGGCTTGTTGGAATTCCTGGACGCTCATGCCGACGGACGCGGCAAAGGTCGACAGGAATGAACCGCAGCCGGACGAACAGGCTTCGTTCAGCTGGATGGAGTCGATGATGCCGTCGCTGATGTGCATGGCTTTCATGTCCTGCCCGCCGATGTCCAGAATGAAGTCCACATCGGGGTCGAAGTAGTGGGCGGCCGTGTAATGCGCGATGGTCTCCACCTCGCCGGTGTCCACCTGCAGCGCCGCCCGAATGAAGTCTTCGCCGTAGCCGGTGATGCCGGAGCAGGCGATGAACGCGTCGTCGGGCTTTTTTGCGTAGATTTCGTTCAAGTGGTCCATGATGTGCTCGAGGGGCTTGCCGCGGTTGTTGGAGTAGTGGGTGTAGAGGATCTGGTCGTCCTCGCCCAAGAGCACCATTTTGGCCGTGGTGGAGCCGGAGTCGATACCGAGGTACATCGGCCCGTGGTAGTCCTCAAGCGTCGCGTAGACTTCTTTGTTGGTCTCGTGCGCCGCGCGAAACGCCTCGTATTCGGCCTCGGACGTGAAGAGCGGTTCCATGGTCTTGCGCTCTTCAGTCACATACGAGGTGTCGCTCCCAAAGCGATCCACGATCTGCTGCAAGTCCTGCACGTCCGCCTCTTCCAGCGCGAGCAGCGCCGCGCCCCTGGCCACGAAGAGCTGTCCGTCTTCCGGCGTCGTAAAGGTGTTGTCGTCGGCGCCCAGGGTCTCGATGAAGCGGTTTCTGAGTTGGTCCATGAAGTGCAGCGGTCCGCCCAAAAACGTGATGTTGCCGCGGATGGGTCGCCCGCAGGCGAGGTTGGAAATGGTCTGGTTCACCACGGACTGGAACACGCTCATGGCGATGTCGGCGTGCGATGCGCCCTGGTTTAAGAGGGCCTGCACGTCGGTCTTGGCGAACACGCCGCAGCGCGACGCGATGGGGTAGATCTTCTCGTACTCGCGCGCCAGCGCGTTGAGTCCCGCTGCGTCGGTGTCCAGGAGGTTCGCCATCTGGTCGATGAACGCGCCTGTGCCGCCGGCGCAGATGGAGTTCATTCGCTGTTCGACATTGCCCGAGAGATACGTGATCTTGGAGTCCTCGCCTCCGAGTTCGATGATGACTTCGGTGTGCGGGAGGATCTTGCGAATGGCCTTCGTCTCCGCCACCACTTCCTGCACGAAAGGAATGTGCAGATAATCTTCCAGGAACATCCCGCCCGATCCGGTGACGGCCATGCGGATGGGGACGTTGCCCACCTGGTCCAACAATTCCTGTAAGACGCCTTCTACCGTATTCTTGACGTCGCTCTTGTGCCGACGGTAGACGGCAAAGACGACATGTGCTTCAGCATCGAGACAGACCACCTTGACTGTGGTGGATCCGACATCCAATCCTGCATAAAACGCCATGACTACACCTCTTTTGGCCAAAATCGGCCGTTCTATCTGTTTTATATGTTCGAGACGATATGTTTGATCTGACGATACGTGATCGTGTCCTGCTTTGAGGTCTTGCGAAAGCTGTGCTCCCAAGCGCCGGTTCCGGTACATTCACTGTGCCTGGCCCGCTCAAATCCTTGTGCCGGCCACGTGGCACCGTCGGCCGCGTGGAACTCCGTAGAGAACGCGTGGCACCGTCGGACGCGTGGAACCGTCGGCCGCGTGGCACTCCGGATAGAAGCGGAAGAGTCTTCCCGCGATTCCTCGGTTTCTTACCCGTCTTCTCCGCGATGCCTCGCCCGAATTCGTTCTCCTTTATCATATCAGGAACCGCAACCCATTATAGGCGATTTGCCCACTTTCTGGCTTTCTTTCTCTCACGATCCGGCTTTCTTTCGCTTATCATCCGGCTTTTAGCAGCATCGCGCGGATGGTCGGCGCCTCACGGCAGCGTCATTTTGGGACATCCCACCTTATGTGAGAATATATATTATTTATCACGAATATATAATCGCCTTTTCGTCCATTTTTTTGAGACCTCAAATGGGGCTTCATGGGAAAATGAACAATCGAGATTCTCCCATGACGTTTTCAAGGCGATTTTGTGTCGCTCTTTTTACAATCAGCTTTACAACCACACGATCTACCCTGTCCTTGTGGTTGCGATGTCGATTTGCGAAATAGCCATCACATGATCGTCCTGTATAGCGATGAATACGTCAGTGGAAAATCGCTTATCAAAGATTTCCCATGAATTTTGCGCGTCATCCGGGTGGCTAAATTCGGAATCGCAATCACAACACACCGAGCCGCCGAAAATGTGAACTCGACCCACCGCACGGCCCATCTCCAAGGCGATGCCACTCGCCCCACGACGATGTCTGCAACCGGATTTCCTTGAGAGGCGTCTACGGTTCGACTAAAATAGGATCGAATGAAGGACTTAAAGTCATGAGTACCAGGAATTAAAATAAACGCTCTTGCGCCTCGGGCAAAAAGGGCGTAGAGGAGGACATATGCAATCGATCTGTACCAAGGTCAATGACTGGATCACCTACATCGGCGTCAATGACCGTTTGAAACCGCTCTTTGAGAATCAGTGGCCGCTGCCGGGTGGAGTGTCGTACAACGCCTACCTCATCACTGACGAGAAGACGACGCTCATGGACTGCGTAGACATGCACGAATCCGAGCGCTTCTTGTCGAATTTGCAGAGCGCTTTGGGCGAGCGCACGCTGGATTACTACGTCATCCATCACGTGGAGCCGGACCACTCGTCGACCATTCCGCTCATCAAGTCTCTGTACCCCAATGTCACACTGGTGGGCAACAAGAAGACCTTCGAGTTCTTGGAAAACTTCTACGGTTTGAAGCAGGATCACCGTCTGGTCGTGGGCGATGGCGACACGCTGTCTCTGGGGCAGCACGAGCTCACGTTCACGCTGACGGCGATGACGCACTGGCCGGAGTCCATGGTGAGTTTTGAGCCGCACGACGGGGTATTGTTCTCTCAGGACATCTTCGGTGGCTTCGGTACGCTCGACGGGACCATCTTCGACGATGAGATCGGAGACTTGCAGCCGGTTTACGACGAGGCCTGCCGCTACTACACCAACATCGTGGGCAAGTACTCCAAGATGGCGCTTCGCAACATTCAGAAGCTGGCGGGGCTGGACATCAAAATGATCTTGCCGGTGCACGGGCCGGTGTGGCGCTCGTATCCGGAGAAGATTCTCAAGCTCTACACGAATCTCGCCCAGCAGCAGTCGCAGAATGGTGTGGTCATCGCCTTTGGGTCGATGTACGGCAATACGGAGAAGATGGCGGATCTCTTGGGCCGGTTTCTGGCCGAGGAGGGCGTCAAAAACGTGCAGATCATGGACATCACGAAGACGCACGCTTCGCTCATCTCGACGGAAATCTGGAAGTACCGCGGGGTCATCTTGGGCGCGCCGACGTACAACAATGCGCTGTTTTTGCCCATGAAGCACTTGGTGGAGATCCTTTCGGAAAATAAGATGGCCAACAAGACCTTGGGCATCTTCGGCAATTATTCGTGGAGCGGCGGTGCGGTGCGCGAACTCAAGGCGTGGGCCGAGACGCAGCCGTTTGAGCTGTTGGAGCCGGTCGTAGAAGTGCGCAGTGCCGCGAAGGGCGAGGACATCGAGGCGCTGCGGGCGCTGGCGAAGGCCATGGCAGAGAATCTGGCTTCGCACGCCGAGACCGATAATGTGAAATACTACGCGGTGTGAGCGGCGTCGCTCTGAACCGGCCGTCGCTCTTTGGAAAGGGCTAAAAAGGAGTCGTTATGGATAGAAAAATCGTGTTGATCGTCATGGACGGCGTGGGCATCAGCCCTGAAGGGAAGGAAGCGGGCGATGCGGTGAAGGCGGCGCAAACGCCGACGCTGGACGACTTGCGGGAGCATTACCCGTGGATCCAGCTGCGGGCGCACGGCGTGGCGGTGGGACTTCCCACAGATGACGACATGGGCAACTCCGAGGTGGGGCATAACGCGCTCGGCAGCGGCCAGATTTACGCGCAGGGAGCAAAACTCGTGAATCAGTCCATCGCCGACGGCTCCCTGTTCGCGTCGGAGACGTGGCGGAACGCCGTGGACTTTGCGAAGGCGCATGACGGCGCCATGCATTTCATCGGCCTCCTCTCGGATGGGAATGTGCATTCGCACATCGACCACTTGTATGCGCTCATCCGCGCGGCCAAGGCGGCGGGCGTTTCGCGCGTCTTCGTGCATGCGCTCCTGGACGGCCGCGATGTGCCGCCGACGTCGGGCGGAACGTATCTCAAGGCGTTGGACGATTTCTTTGCGTCGCTCAACGACGACACGTTCACCGGCGCCATCGCTTCGGGCGGCGGGCGCATGAAGATCACCATGGACCGCTACAAGGCGGATTGGGAGATGGTCAAGCGCGGCTGGGACGCGCAGGTGCACGGCATCACGGCGGACGGGCGCCTCTTCCCGGATGCGATGACGGCCTACGAGACGCTCCGGGCGGAGACGCAGGAGGTGGATCAGAACCTGCCGGCGTTCGTCATCGGCAAGAACCTCTCCCGTCTGGACGACGGCGACGAGGCGTCCGGCATTCAGCCCATCGGCCGCATTCGGGATGGCGACGCCGTCCTGTTCTACAACTTCCGCGGCGACCGCGCGATTGAGGTGTCGATGGCGTTCGAGGATGACGACTTCCCCTATTTTGACCGCGGCGAGCGTCCGGACGTCTTCTACGCGGGGATGCTGGAGTACGATGGCGATTTGCACATTCCGTCGCACTACCTCGTCAATCCGCCGCAGATCCGGAACACGCTCACGGAGTTCCTGGTCTCGCAGGGCATCAACGAGTTCGCCTGTGCGGAGACACAGAAGTTCGGCCATGTGACGTATTTCTGGAACGGCAACAATTCGGAGAAGGTGTCGGAGGAGCTGGAGACGTGGCTGGAGATTCCGTCGGACAACGTGCCATTTGACCAGCGCCCGTGGATGAAGTCGGCGGAGGTCACGGATGCCTTGATCGATGCCATTCGCAGCGGCCAGTACGGCTTCTTGCGTGTCAACTACGCGAACGGCGATATGGTCGGACACACGGGGGTGTTTCGCAGCGCCGAAGTGGCCATCGAGTCGGTGGACCTGGCCCTCTCGCGCGTCGTGCCCGTGGCCCTCGAAAATGGCTACACGGTGCTCATCATGGCGGACCACGGCAATTCCGACGACATGATCAGCGTCAACAAGAAGACGGGCGCTCAGGAGCCCAAGACCTCGCACTCCTTAAACCCCGTCCCCTTCATCGTCGTGAGCCCGGAGAACGACGTCGCGCTCGATGAGAGCCAGTCCAACGTCGCCGGCCTCGCCAACGTGGCGGCCACCGCCGTGGCGCTCATGGGCCTCACTCCGCCGGCCGAGTGGGAGCCGTCGGTCTTGGCATAAGTGCTTCATGCCCGGCGTCACGAGGCGTGCGGCGCTGACGGGTGCACCCTAGCGAACCCGCATTCTCGGCGGCGGCATACACAGCAGTGCAACAACATAACACCCCATCTGGCGCTCCGTTGCAGCACGCCGGATGGGGTGTTTTCTATATTTTCATTTGTCAAAGAGAACGGGGGCTTCAAAAGTCGCCGAAACGTGCCACGACCAGCATCGCTTTTGCCGATTTTGAGTTTTCAACCCACAGCGGAAGGCTGAATCTTCCACCGACACGCCTCGCCGTGAGGTTGTAATTTCAATAACGGCCCTTACCACTTACTTTTTTCAGAATCGGCAAATCGTTCTTTTCAAAATCGATTTTACAACCCATACAATCGGAGCGAAAATGTGGTTGCAATCGCAAATCTTTAGATACCAATGAACAGACCGGCCGATCACGTCAGTGGTAATGGCGTATTCGAAAATCGCACTCACATTTTCGAACCTTTTGGTCTGTTGCAAATCCCAAAATGAAAATAGCAATTCAGGAGGTCGCTCCAAAGGTGTGTGCTCAGGCGCGTTTTGGGAATAGCAACCATCGCCCAGGCGCCTTTTTATGCTCAACATCGCACAATCGGCGATGAAAAAAACTGCATTCTAAAGTGTCCCCCATTTGGTAGAGTGTCGAAATCCGTTTTCTCCACTTCACCTTCAGTAACGGATCCATTCATTCATAGATTCCTCGCCGTCGGTGTCAACCGACGAGCGAATCGGGCGTCTCCTTCAGGGTGGCGACACCGGGTCTAGAAAAGTGTAAGCGTCAAATGAAGAGGCACCGTTTCATTTGACGCTTACGACATTTCAGTGGGAATCAGTATTTTCTCGTTTCATTGGTCATACCACCCAGTTCTTTCAGTGGATATCAGCATTTACTTGATTCCTTTGGACTCTTACTCAGGCCTGCTGAGGCTAATTTGTGTCGGTGATTATACTTCTCACTCAGACTTTAATGCTTTTTTCAACATTGCGTTGATGTCATCTGCTTTAAGTTGTGGCGCAAAATGTACCTTTACGCCGTCCATTTGTATTGATTCAAAGAACTTTTGAGCAGCCTGTATTTTTAAAGTTTCCGTGCCGCGCAGATCATTTTCACCGGCAACATCTTTTGTTTCAACGACAAAGTTCACGCTGACGGTCTCATCTTCATCTTTAAGGACATACATGAAGTCTGGGCTAGTGGTTCCTCCGAAATACAGCGGTACACGAATGGAACGCCGAGGAATCTTTGCGAATACAACGACTTCCTTGCCCGTAGACTTGGCAATGTTTGTTCGTTCAAGAGGGGAATCGTACACGAAGGCATCATAGAGAAATTTCTCCGGCACATCCTGTTCATCCGCCCGATAGATTCCGATGTTTCCCTGAATCACGCCTTCCAGCGGATTCCCATCCTCATCGGTAAGCGCCGTTCCGCTTTTGACTCTCCCCAGCGATGCGAACGAATAACGTTGCCGGAACTGATCCTGCATCCAAGTCTGGAATTTATGAACAAAGCGGGATAGCGTTGTCTTATTGAAAAAATCCTCCGGAAGTTTTGCTTTGGCGTTCCTTCGGATCAGTCCCTGATGAATGTCCTGAATCGGAAGAAACGTCTGCCGCCATGCGGCTTTCAGCCATTCACCATACGGCATTTCATCATGGATGACATGGTAAGCGGCGATCGAATCACGCACGACCAGCGTTCCGTCATCATTCACAATCTTTTGGCTGATGACATCCTGCGTATTGACTTGATAAATATCATCATCCATCGAGAGAATAGCATCTACGCATGACGCGATCTCTTCTTCATTCAGTTCATCTAAAATGAGAAAATATTTCTGATTCAGTTTTTCCCAAAGATCTTTGAGAAGAGCATACTTTTCCCTGCGGATATGCACCTGCCTCGGCTTTTCAACGACCTTATCGCCCTGGAGACCGCTGTTAAACTCCGGGTATCGGGCATATAGCTCTTCCGCTTTTCCTTCCACGATGTTCTGATCCACATCCACAAATCCCGCTTGCAATAGCTCGGCAAAAAGCGAAGTCTCGCTTCTTCCATATTTTTCCGAAACCTTTGCCAAGAGCAGTTTGATGCTTCTTGTATCGCTTTTCGCATCTTCATTGATTTCGCCGATCAGTTTCCTTGCAAAATCGGATTCGGTATGGTCAATGAGATAGGTGAGATAGAACTGCTCGTCCGATAGGCGGTTTCCCTGCTCGTCGACTGGAAGGCGAAGTCCACGTCCGACCTCCTGCAATTTGGAAATTTCTGATCCTGAGGAGCGCAACTTCACGATCTGAAAAACATTCGGATTGTCCCATCCTTCACGAAGTGTCCACTTCGAGAAGATGAACCGCATAGTATTCCAGCTTCCGTCCGGCTTATGAAAGGACAGAAGCGTTTCTTTATCACGCAGAATCTCGTCTACTTCCTGCCGGATCGCTTCGTCGCTCGTTGCATTATCTTGAGAAAAATACCCGCCATTCGTCGCCTCTAAGTCTGATAGCGAAGCCTTCAGATAATCCGTGTATGCGATCTTCCCTAAATCAGTACTCGAAGCGAACCGTTCAATTTGTTTTTCCAATTGGGCTTTCAAAAGCTCTTGAAAACGCAAGCGCAGATGCCCGTTGTGGCCGTCATCTCCGCGATAGGACTCAATTGAATCAATGAAAAACAAGGTTAGCGTCTTCACCTTACGAGTCCGCCGGAAGTTTTCCCATTCTGCGTCAAAGTGATTCTCCAATGCCTGCTGCATCATGACACCCTGATAGGTTTCGGAATAGACATCCGAAGAGAGAATATCACCCACAGCGAGGATTTGTCCGTTGGATAGAGTTACCCCGCTCTTAACGGCAGTGTTTTCGGTCTTTCCGATGCCGTCGATGTTAAGGCCACGAAAAGCGCCGTCCAGTTCGCCCAGGCTGTCGCCCGGAACAAGTTCATAGGTCTTTTTGTTTGCTTCATTTCGAAATGTAGCAAACTTTGGCTTCTTTACCGAAATGCGCATCAATTTGAGTCGCACCTGATCTGCCTTCGTCCCTTTCGGGTATTGGACGGCGACGCCTTTGACCAGCTGATTATTAAAGGCGTCCACCGAGCCGAGGTTGTAGATGAGATGGTCATAGTCGATCTCTCCACTTTTGCCCTCTCTAGGGAAGGTCGCGCCGAAGCGGATCACAGCTTGCGGTTTGAGCTTTTCCAACATCGTTAGCCAGGCCTTGTTTTCCCGGCGGAAACGGTGCGGCTCATCAATGATGACGATTGGGCGAGTCGCCGCTAGTGCGTCATATGGTACAGATGTTGTGCCCAATATCGTCTGATCATAGTTCGTCTGCATGGTGGCTTTTGATAAAAGCATTCCGTCCGTCATCAGCAGACATTCCAAACGTCCACGATGCATCCACGAGGAAGACGCAAATGCACTAACCGCATAGGGAAACATCTTGCGTCCTTTGGTTTTTTTTTGCGGATCTAAGACCTCCAGATTCAGACGCAGGCCAGAACCGAAGAGATCAGCAAAGTGCTCACGGGCATATGAGGACTCGATGAAGTTCCTAGCTCCCTCTTTGATTGGCGTCGAGGGCACCAACAGTATGAATTTGTGAAATCCATAATAACGATACAGTTCATACATTGCGCGGGTATAAACGTAAGTCTTACCCGTTCCGGTTTCCATACGTATATCCAGACCAAGATACTCATTGTCACGACTCTTAAGTAATGGCCGGGCAATGGCGGGCACATCCTCAACTTTGCCTTGTTGAATCTCCAAGATATTAGAGAGGATACGCGCATCACACGGATCAAAAAGAGGATTGGACTCCGGCCGCTCCGGCTTTTGAAGCGCTGCTCCTTCAAAGACGTGGAGTAGCGCACGAATCGCTTTAGTTTGGTGTTGCAGCGTTTGCAGTCGAATCTTCATCGTCAGAACCTCTTAATGATTTTAATCTTCTGTCCCGAACGAAGTACGGAAAGGTTCTTTTCCAGCTCGTGCATAATCCCGAATGATAGAGAATAGGGATACACAACCAGTCGGTTTAGGAGTATTTCGCCCTGTTCAATAGAAAGGACCAGCTTCTCAACATCCTTTGTCGTCAGGCCTTTCTCGATGAGATAGCCGGAATCTCCGCACACAGGCATTAAATAAGTATCCAATTTTACGTTCTGCGCCTTTGCCGTCATTCCATAGCCGTCCCGGTTCAGCCAGGTTGCGAGGATGACATCTTTACCTGGTGTATCCTTGAATGCAAACTTATCCACGTAGTCATCAGAGAAAGGAACCAGTGACTCGGGATCAAAGGAGGTCATTTCGTCCAGCGTCTTTTGTGCAGGCGTTTCCAGCCACACGAGTTTAAAGCCGTAGTCGATCTCTGCGCCTGTTTCTTTTATAATCTTTGCGGCGGCGCGATTGATGCGTTCGCGACCGATCTCATCAACGGTACGATATCCCGCCTGATATGCCGGCTTTTTCTCATCGATATCCTCCGGCAACTGCACCA
>JAQYPV010000006.1 GCA_028726605.1 Peptoniphilaceae bacterium
AAGCGCCTAAACAGGGCGCTTTTTTGATGCACAGAAAGGAGGCGGCATGGCCGGGAATATCAAAGGGATCACGATTGAACTCGATGGCAACACAACGCGGCTCACCGATTCGCTCAAAGAATCCGAAACGGCGGCGCGCGACGCGTCGAAGTCCATTCGGGAAATCGAAAAGGCGTTAAAGTTTAACGTAGTGTCCGTATAATGGTGTAAATTCTCTAAAAGAGAAAAGCCATCCGGCTCTCCTGATACAGTATTAGCGCCAAATAAAAACGGAAGGAGAACCAAATGGATAACGTAAATCTTACTCTAAACCATGATGAATTACTAGAGCCTTTTGCAGGAGATCGCGAACAAATGCTCAAGACATTGGTACAGCGCCTTTTCAACGGAGCCCTCCAAACAGAATCTGAGCTTCAGCTTCAAGAGAGAGCTAACCAACGCTTCACCGTGGATTCTCGAACATGATATTTCTCAGCGACGAGAAATTCATTGCCTTCCATTTGAGGTTGCAGCACTTCTCTAACCACCTGTTTTCGAAATGTTTTGGTGTGCCTTTGCCTGCTCATGTCGTCCTCCCCTTAGTCTCTCTTTCCTTGTGGCTTTTTGCCTTCATGAGACTCTACTTTTGGGGGGACATGTCATCGTCGCATCCCGCCATGTACTCAGCCGCCCCGCTGTACACGGCTCAGACGTCATCGCGGCTTCCTGCCATGTACTCAGCTGCCCCGCCGTACATGGCTCTGACGTCATCGCCACATTCTGCCATGTACTCGGCCGCCCCGTTGTACATGGCTCAGTCAGCATCGCCACATTCTGCCATGTACTCGGCTGCCCTGATGTACATGGCTCTGACGTCATCGCGGCTTCCTGCCGTGTACTCGGCCACCCCGTTGTACATGGCTCTGACGTCATCGCGGCTTCCTGCCGTGTACTCGGCCACCCCGCTGTACATGGCTCAGACGTCATCGCGCTTCCTGCCATGTACTCGGCTGCCCCGCTGTACATGGCTCTAACGTCATCGCCACATTCTGCCATGTACTCAGCTGCCCCGCTGTACATGGCTCTGACGTCATTGCCGCTTCCTGCCGTGTACTGGACTGCCGTACACGACGGTTCCGTCATCATCCCCCTACAGCTCAGCCGTATCCAACCAAATCGTAAACGGCCCGTCGTTCGTGGACCGAACCTTCATGTCCGCGCCAAACTGTCCAGTCTGAAGCCGTGGCAGATCCTTTCGTGCCCGTGCGACGAACAGGTCGTACAGGGCCTCGGCCTGGGCAGGAGGCGCCGCCGTCGCAAAGCTGGGGCGGTTACCGCGTTTCATCGACGCGTAGAGCGTAAACTGCGAGACGATGAGCACATTGCCGCCCACTTGGTCGAGGCTCAGATTGGTCTTCCCGTTTTCATCCATGAAGACGCGCATCTGGATGATCTTCTTCCAGAGCTTTTCTAACTCCGCCTCGCCATCATCGGGCCCCACGCCCAGATAAATCAAATAACCGCGGTCGATGGCGCCGATGACCGTTCCTTCAACCTCGACCGACGCGTCTAACACACACTGCACCAACGCACGCATGAGCACCCCTTATAAAATATGAAAGCCCAGCGACGCGATGTCTTTAGCAAAGCCCTCCACCGTCGCGATGGACAGCTCTTCCGGCGTCTTCGTCCCCACCTTCGGCAGCTTCTTCAGCACGTCGTCCGGCACCGTGATGATGTCCACGCCGAGGCGATCCGCCTCAAAGATGTTCCACACCTCCCGCGTCGACGCCCACAGCAAAAACACATTCTCCTTTGCGTGGCAGATGTCCACCGCCTCCTTCATCACCGGAATGTAGTCATAGCCGTGATCGCCCAGCCGGCCCGCAAAAATGGAGACGTACGTCTGGGCCTTGTCGCTCACCGCAGCCACGATGTTCTTCGTCTGCTCCACCGTGTACACCGCCGTCACGTTGATGTTGATGCCGTCCGCCGACAGGCGCTCGATGAGCGGGAGCGACGACTCGCCCTTCGTATTCACAATGGGGATCTTCACAAACACATTCGGCCCCATGGCGGCAATCTTGCGCGCTTCCTGCTCCATCGTCTCCGCATCCTCCGCGAACACCTCAAACGAGATGGAGCGGTCCGGAATGGCCGCCAACACGTCCTTCGCAAAACCGTTGTAATCCGTCACTCCGCCCTTTTTCATGAGCGACGGATTGGTCGTAAAACCGTCCACAATCCCCGTCTCATACTGCGCCTTCATCGTCTCAATTGCCGCGCCATCCGCAAACAGTTGAATCTTCAAATCCTTGAACATCCCCAACCTCCTTCTCCCACACGACTTCACCCACACGGCCCACACTGCAGCCAGATTCCAAAACCGATACCGCCTCGCTTCGATGCACCGCACAGCGGCCACTCTTCAACACACCGATGACTCCTTTTCGCGATGCACCGCACAGCGGCTCCAAATGCACTACCCTCCGCCCCGTCGCGATGCTGAACGTCATCGAACGTTACGGATGCTTCTCTGGGCATTATTCTACCACGAATGCGACAGCCTCGGATGGTTGCGGCGAGGGTGAAGGTTGACAGTTGTTTGAATAACAATGGTATCTCGTGCTCTACCAGATAATAGACAACACCGTTTATGTCGACCTCATCCTCGATTGCCTCAAAGACTACACGTGGCTCATCCAGAAATAAGCGTTCCCAAATTGATGAAAATGATCGAATCGAAGAGAAAGAAGGAATAGTACCTTGGAGGCCTTCGCCGCTCGCGCTTGCCGTCGTTCTTTTGCTCCACAAAAAAAATAATCAACTACCTTATTTTCCAAGAGTGTCGTTCAATTTCACCTGTCCCTAAAAAGAACGACCGAAGGGGCGGCTCAATAAAACAGTACAATAATGTTTTCGGGGAGGGGCTGACCCAAAAGCCCCTTCCGTTTATAATGTCATAGAGTAAATTGGCGGGGAGTATGCCGATAGAGAAAAACGAATACTGATCGCAGATGGAAACCGGCCTGTCAGATACGACCTCCATTTCGGAATAATCGTCTATATCACTTCTTTTTCAGTTGCTTTCATAAGGTCTTATACGGAAAGTTGCTCCCACAGATTCACAGATCTTACGGCTTAGCTCTTGCTCTTCTTTTGTTGTAACAACATCCACAACTGTCATAACGACTTCGGGGACATATTCGACACAATCTTTAGTAAATGAAAGCATAGCATCATAGGACTTAATTCCAAATTTGGGACGAACTACCTTGAAGTAATCCTCTTTATTGGTTGCGTTCAGGCTGATGGAGACAGTATCAATCAAGCCTTTCAGTCTATGCGCTGTTTTCTTTCCGTAGATCAAGTCCGCAAGTCCGTTTGTGTTGATGCGAATTTTCGTATTGCCTTTGCCTTTTATGTAAGCAGCTACTTCCAAAAGCGCATCTAATCGCTCCATAGGTTCACCGTAACCACAGAATACAACTTCGTCGTATTGGGATAGATCCCACGCATCTATACTGTCACACACTTCCTTTACACTTGGTTCTCTTTCAAGCCAGAGGGAGTCTGCATTAAAGACATGGTCTTTGTTATGTCTCAGGCAAAACGTGCAAGAACAAGGACATCTGTTTGTCATATTTACATAGATTGAATTTCTACCTTTGTATGTTATCGTCATCATTGGTTATAGTCCTCCATCATCGTTTCTTTTAAATTAAGCTTATCCATTGTAAGTCCTGTGACCACAAATACAAGACTACTCGCAACTGCTTGAATTGTAGAGCCAGGTATTCCTGAAAGAGATGCAACAAAACTACCCGTGATTAGAACTTCATATAAATAATAGCCTGCAATCGAAATAACAGCAGCAGGAACAAGCATCAATGTGTTTCTTGGTGCCATGATTTTCTTTCTTTTACAAGTAAACAACATTGCCACCAAAGCCTTAATCACCATGGAACCGGGTGCCCATGTTGCAAAACCGGTGAGAAGATCAGCAAGCATTGCTCCGATTGCACCCACAAAAATAGAATATGGCATTGGCAAAAGACATGCAGCAAGGAAAATGAAGCCATCACCAACATGTACATACCCGTTATAAGTTGGAATATGAAGATAAGCTGTTACAACAAAAACCAGTGCAGTAAAAATCCCGGAGATACACATCAGCTTTATTTGATTCTTTTTCATTAAGCACCTCTCGTTATATTTCGGATAAAAACTCCTCAAAACAGATTCCATCTGGTTGAGGTGTATTCAGTTCAACTGTGCGGCGTAACGCTTTTGCGATAAAAGATGAGGCATGGCAAACCGAATCGACAAGCGACTTTCCTTGTTTCAGCGTTTGATGATCGATTAGGGTTCTACTCATGCACGGTTCCGACTTGCATTCAGTTCGTGTTAGCTGAACTTATCTCCAACGGTGATTTCGAACGGCATATCAACCCTGTTAGACGGGCAAAACGCAAAGAACTGAATAAATAACAGAAAGGTGTCGCTTCACACAAAAGCGACACCTTGATTTTATATTCTGTCTTTTATAAGGAGCAGTTTTCCTTCTTTGACCGTGATCTTTGCGTTCTTTCCCGGTATTACCTCATTACTCACACCATACTGATACTCGCAGGTGATCTCGGCATTATTAAGAGGATATTTTGCGTTTTCAATGGTGATGCCTTTGGCAATGCCGGAGATATTCAGCAAAGAGAAGAACGCATACTGATCGCAGACGTAAACTGGCTCGTTAGAGACGATCTCCATTTCCGAGTAATCGTCAACGATTGTAGCTTTCTTACCGAGCGAATCGAGGTACAGCAGGATAGAGACATTACCAAGAGTGTGGTCAAGTCTTGCTCCGACAACACCGATCAAAAGAAAGTCCTCGAAACCTCTTTTGATTGCTTCTTTGACGGCAAACACGGTATCGGTATCATCTTTTTCGCAAGGAAGGACGATGGTTTCTACATCAAGGTGGGGATTCTCGTGAGAATCGAAATCACCGACAATCAGACTCGGCTTTGCTTGCAGTTGCTCCAAATGTTTCAAACCGCTATCACAGAAAACTACATAGTCATCTGCACATAGTTTTTCACGGATGAAGCCGTAATTGTTTATGTCCGCACCGCCTACAATGACGCAACGTTTCATTATTAGTACCCCAGATTGATGCGAATTTCATCCAAAGCGACCGTTTCAGAAATGAGGCCCTGTTCCAGCATCCAGTCAATGTTTTCCTGCCAGCATTCATCAGACTGGGACAGGAAGGCAGCGTCTGCGGTTTCCATCATGGGAAGTAGAACTTCCACGCTCTTCCGTTCCACTGTCTCGGACAGAGGGAAGTTTTCTTCGTTCTGGTTAGTAAGCAGGATCTGAAGCGCTTCTTCCGGATTTGCTTTCATATCTGCAAAGCCCTTTGCAGATGCCCGCAGAAAAGCTTTGAGGGTTTCGCTGTCATTTTCGATCGCATTGTCATTAGCCAGGAACACACCTTCATAGTAGGTAGGTACGCCATATTCATCCAGAGCGAACCAGTTCACGGGGAAGCCTTCCTCCTCCATCTGGGGAACCTCATGGTTGACGAGACAGCCGATGGTGGCATCCACATTGCCGGTAGTCATAGAACTCATCAGATCAAAGCCGACATCAATCATGGTCACATCACTATAGTCAGCACCTACATAATTCATGATACTGCGGATCAGCGCCTCGGACAACTCTGTACCGGCGTAACCAATGGTCTTGCCAACCAAATCCTCGGCGGTGGTAATGTTCTTTTCCTTCAGAGACAGCACAATATTCAGAGGTCCCTGTACTACAACACCAATCGACTTCACAGGGACATTCTGCTTTGTGCGGGCCTGAATAACATCCTGCTGATAGTACAGGCCAATGTCTGCCTGTCCGGCAGCAACAAGAGAAATTGCATCATTGGAGTTGGAGGGAAACTGGATGTTCACCTTCAACCCCTCTTCTTCATAATATCCCTTCTCAATAGCCACATACATAAAGGCATGCAGAGCGTTGGGATACCAGTCCAGCACCACGTCGAGTTCTTTTAATTCGTTAGAATTTCCGTTGTTATTATTTGTGCTACACCCGCAAAGCAGAAACACACAAACCAATAGAATAGATAATATACGCTTCATCATGATAACCTCTCTTTAGGATTCTCCCCGCCAACGAACTACTTTTTTCTCCAATAGTGCCACAAGCGCCACAGCCAGCATCGCAACTGCAGAAAGCAATACGATAGGCGCAAAGACACCTGCGCCATCCAGCTGCGTCATCATTCGCCGGGAGAAATAACCCAGACCGCTTTGTGCACCCAGCCATTCACCAATGGCAGCACCAATGATGCTCATAGGTATGGCCATTTTGATGGCGGAGAAAAAGTATGGAAGTGTACAAGGGACTTTGATTTTGAAAAATATGTCGCGTTTTGTTGCGCCGTAAGTCAGTAGCAGTTCCGCCATTTCCACTTTTTCAGATTGCAAACCATCATACACCGTGATGGTGATGGGGAAAAATGTGATGAGTACCGTCACCAGCACCTTGCTCCAAATACCGTAGCCAAACCAAAGCACAAATAACGGCGCAATGGCAGTGGTCGGGATCGTCTGGGATGCCACAACAATCGGATACAGAACCTTCCGGAAAAGCAGACTGGCATCCATCAGCACAGCAAGGCCCAGGCCAAGCACCAGCGAGATAAGCAATCCCACAAGTGTGACCAGCATGGTAGCGGGAAGATGTACGGTAAACAACACGATGCGCAGTTCCCATAGCTTTTTAAGTATCTGAATAGGAGTAGGCAGAATATAGGCGGCATTGACCTTCATCGCCCCAAATTGCCACAGCATCAGAAGGGAAAACAGAAAGATCAGTGTGGGCAGATTGCCCTTGCAGGCTTTTTTCATACGACCACCTGCTTTCTCAGCATGTCCACCAACTGCTCCCGCAGTTCCACGATTTCTGGGCGAGTCAAGTCCTGCCGGGTGCGTGGATATTTCATCGGAACAGGAATCTCCCGTAACGAGTGGATCGGTGTTTCTTCAACTACCAGCACACTGGAGGACAGGAATACAGCTTCTTCCACATCGTGGGTGATGAACAGGATTGTTTTCTTATGGCGCTGCCACTGATCCAGAAGCCACTCCTGCATGGAAATACGAGTCAGGAAGTCCAGTGCAGAAAAAGGCTCGTCCAACAACAGCAGATCACTGCCGGTGAGCATAGTGCGGGCAAATGCGGCTCGCTGGCGCATGCCACCAGAGAGTTCGTCCGGACGCTTATCTCTGCAGCCGTCCAAACCCACGTCTGCTAAAGCTGCATCGATCAGTTCCCGTTGCTCTGCCTTTGAATATTTTCGCTGGATTTCCAATGGAAGTGCCAGATTTTCACCGATTGTTCTCCATGGGAACAACATATCCTTTTGGGGCATATAGCCACAATAGTGGTTTTGCCCTGTGATGGGATTCCCGTTGACACAGATGTTGCCGGTCTTTGGTTGCAGCAGACCATTGGTCATGCGGAAAATGGTGCTCTTGCCGCAGCCGCTGATGCCGATGATACAGTGAAAGGAACCCGGTTCTACCGAAAGGGAAAGCCGGTCGATGATATCAAAATCCTCGCTGGGGTACTGGTAGGAAACGTTGTCAAAACTCAGAATACTCATGTTCGCATTTCCCAAGACATATCCCAGAATCCAAGTTCGTAACGGCTGCAGTTGACGAAGACATCTGTCAGATATGCAATTTGCTCCTCGGTGGCATTTGCAGCCAGAGAATCCATGAGTTCAATCAAAGCCTGATTTGTGGCAGCATATTCCTCAGAAGAATAGCCCTGAATCCATTCGCCGTAGAAAGGGTGTTCCGCTGCACCTGGGATAGTGGCAAGCGCCTGTCCGATCTCAGCATAGCTCCAGGAGCAGGCGAGAATAGAGGCGACGATCTCCATAGGACTACCGGAGCTTGCAACAGATAGCATATAGTTGGTGTAAGAGAGGTTATCGAGAGCAGGTTTCACCGCAAACACCTGCTTCTCTGTAATGCCAAGACGTTTCATGTATGCACGGTGAATCTTCATTTCACCGCCCAGAATGGCATCCACATTGACAGCAAAGGTACGCATCAGTTCGGGATCTCGTGCTTTGACTACCCCCAGAGAAAAAACACGGGCATAGTCAAAGAGATAGAGATAGTCTTGCAGCATAAAATGCTGGAACTTCTCTACGGCAAGCGTACCATCACCAATGCCGGTGACAAAGGGATGCTTCCGGCAAGCTTCCCAAATGGAAGCTGCCGCATCATGAAGGCGGTAAGATACAGAATTAGTCATATCACTTCGCCTCCTTCATGTAATCACTATTCAGATCAAACAGGTGGTTCATCGGACCGGAGCCTTTTCCCAAATCAAGCATTGACATCAAAGCGCCGGAGATATAATCTTTTGCTCTCTGAACAGATTCAGCGAGAGTAAATCCCTTGGCAAGATTGGATGCGATGGCACTGGAAAGCGTACATCCTGTGCCGTGGGTGTTGGGGTTATTGATGCGCTTGCCCTCAAACCAAACAAGTTCTCCGTTTGCGTAAAGCAGATCGTTTGCATCGTTGATGCTGTGACCGCCTTTCAGCAAAACTGCACAATGATAGTTGTCTCCGATTTGCTTTGCAGCAGTCACCATGTTCTCTTTCGTTCCAATGGTCAGATCAGAGAGAACCTGGGCTTCTGGGATGTTTGGTGTCACGAGGATAGCAAGAGGCAGCAATTCTTCGATAAGGGTCTGTACTGCATCGTTTTTCATCAGAGCAGAACCAGATGTCGCCACCATCACAGGGTCAATGACCACATTCTTTGCATCGTAATATCTCAGCCTGTCCGCAATCACACGGATCAGCTCGCTGGATGCTACCATGCCGATCTTCACGGCATCGGGATAGATGTCCTCAAATACCGCATCAATTTGTTGTCTCAAGAAATCCGGTGTTGATTCTTGAATTGCTCTCACGCCGGTTGTGTTCTGCGCAGTCAGTGCTGTAATTGCACTCATGGCATAAACACCATTCATGGTCATTGTTTTCATGTCTGCCTGAATACCGGCGCCTCCACTGCAGTCACTTCCTGCAATGGTCAATGCTGTTTTCATTTTCATAGTTTTACTCCTTTCGTTTTTCAGCATCGTTTTATATAGCGGCATAAGGTGGTGCCCCCCAATCTGCCGCTTGGTTTTTTCAATCTCCACTATTGCAAAATGAAATGCCAAAATTCCTCTGTATGTTCAAAATCCGTAATATAGCAATCCGCCAGATCATGAATTTCAGCCTGTCGTTTTTCACTATCATCGAATACAGCTAATACTGTAAATCCATCAGCTTTTGCAGTCTGAACAGCATGGATTGCATCCTCAAATACAACGGTTGTACTACGATCAGAGCTAAAATGATCCATAGCTTTTTGGAAAATGACAGGCTCATCCTTGCCATGTCCAACCTCACTGCAAGTGAAGATCGCATCAAAATAGTGTTCCATTCCACATCTGCTGAGAGCGGCTTCTATTTGGTATCGGTCAGATGCCGTCGCAATACACATCGGGATTTCAGCTTTTTTCAAACGTTCCAGAAAATCGACAACACCTGGCTTCGGTAAAACCTCGTGGATATAAAAATGCTCGATGGTCTGATTGAGGCCTGTCATAATTTGCTCTACAGGAAGAGCAGGTCATATTCTTTCTGGAAGTAGCAAGCAGACTGATAAAGGCTCAATGTTCTGACATCTTCACGCGTGGATGGCCTTGGCTCTTTTCCAAGGGAACGGAGATAGATTTCACCGACACTATCCCAAATGAACATGGAATCAAAGAGTGTTCCGTCAAAGTCGAAGATCGCACACTTTATCTTCATGCACTCACCATTTCTTCCGACATCTTACGAAGAAGACGGCACTCGCTTTCAATGTCATCAGCTGCGAAAATGGCGCTGACCAAGGCCACACCATCTACACCGGTACTGGCAAGCTGAGATATGTTAGATTTACCAATGCCGCCGATGGCAACAACTGGAATATCAACGGCGTCGCAAATATCACGAAGGGTTTCTTTCGGCAGTACATTTACATCTGTTTTGGTAGAAGTAGAGAACATAGCACCTACACCGAGACAGTCTGCACCGTTTCTGACAGCTTCCAGAGCTTCTTCAACCGAGTGCGCAGAAACACCAATCATCATGTCATTGCCAACTCTTTGGCGAACCTGTGCGGCTTCCATATCCTCCTGTCCAACATGGATACCATCGGCATGACACTTGATCGCAATTTCCACATTGTCATTGATGAAGAACGGGACTCCGTATTGTTTGCACAGCGCAGAGATTTCGATAGCCTCATACAGAAAAGCATCATCGTCCAGTTCCTTTTCACGGAGCTGAATGCAAGTTGCACCGCCTTTCAAAGCAGACTCGACCTGTTCGTATAAACTTTGTTTGCCTACCCATGCTCTGTCGGTGACGGCGTAGAGCAGCATCGCTTTTTTATCGCACTTCATATTTTGCACCTTTCTCCAGTATCTCTGGGGTCATATTGTAAATCGCATCAATGATGTAATTTCTGTAGGTAGAGTTACCATCCTTTTCGGTGAGTCTGCTGTGAGCCACCTCACCTGCATACCCCATAGTGGCAACAGATGCAGCTGCTGCTTCTAACGAATGGTCAGGATTTGCGGTGACAAAAGCCGCCGTCATGGCAGAAAGCTGGCAACCCGTTCCGGTAATGGAGGACATCATAGGATGTCCGTTGCGGATGCAGTACGCCTTTTTACTGTCTGCTACGATGTCGATAGCACCGGTGATGGCAATGACGGCTCCGGTTTTCTTTGCAAAACCCTTTGCGAAAGCAATTACATCATCAAGGTTATCTTCCGTTACCTTGTCGGCTACATCGGCATCCACACCTTTTGTTGTGCCGCTACCAGAAGCCAAGGTTTTAATTTCAGAAATATTACCACGGATAACGGAGAACTTTACCTCTTGGAGAAGTTGCATAGCCGTTTCGGTTCGGAGTTTGGATGCACCGGCTCCCACGGGGTCTAACACAACCGGATGGTTCAGTTCGTTAGCTCGTTTACCTGCAATCAGCATAGATGCAATGGTGCGGCTATTCAGCGTACCGATGTTAATATTCAAACCGGAACAAATGGTAGTAATTTCTGCAACTTCTTCCTTGTCATCAGCCATGATCGGGGATGCACCGCAAGCAATCACAATGTTTGCACAGTCATTGACTGTTACATAGTTGGTAATGTTATGAATCAGCGGACATTTCTGTCGTACATTTTCAAGCATATTATGAAACATTTTTCTTCCTCCTTATCGGTTAAGAGATTCCTGCGTGGTATCCAGAACGCCAGATTTTTTCAAACTGTAAATCAAAACTGCGGATATAATTGCACCACCAACGGTAGAGATCAGGAACGGGATAATGTAAGCGTAAAAAGCAAGACCGGCTGCGCTTTGTTCCATGAAGAAAATTGCAATCGGGTAAGCACACAGACCGCCAAGAATGGCAGTACCAAATACTTCGCCAATCAAAGTTCCCAAAATGTTCTTGGTTTTAGCGTAAACTATGCCGCACACCAATGCGCCAAACATACTGCCCGGGAATGCCATCAGACTACCAAGACTAAGCAGATTACGAATTAAAGCGGCTGCAAAAGCTGCACCCAATCCATAACCGGGACCGAGCAGTACAGCACACAGAATATTTACCATATGCTGTACGGGGGAGCATTTGCTCCCGAAAACAGGAAAAGAAAACAGGCTTCCAACAACGGCAACGGCACAGAAAACACCGGCAATCGCTAATTTTTTTGTATTAGTTTTGTTCATATTCAATTTCTCCTTTGAGTGAATTAGGAAACGTCAGTCATCAGCGGTGCTTCCAAAATAGGCGTAGTTATCCCAAAGATAACTGCACGGAAGTTCGGTCGATGCTTACTGGCATCCTCTCACGCCGAAACACGGCTCCCCATCGCTGATATACAGGACTCAGGGCGCTCCCCCCTCAGTCCGCCACATAAGTGGATCTCGTTTCCTCCTTTCTCGAAGATAAAGAAAAACAGGAGAATACCTTTTGTGGTATCCTCCTGTAATAGAGCTCAATCATTTCCTACGGCGGCATTATCCACATCAGGTATAAGGGTCGAAGGTTGCACCTTCCTCTCAGCCTGTCAGCACAAGCTCCCCTGCGTTTTCAGTTGTAAAATAAAAACAGGAAACACCCTTGGGGATGCCTCCTGTAAAAAAATCCTTGTGTATGACTTCCTACGGCGGCATTATCCGCATCAGGTTATAGGGTCGAAGTTAGGTTACTTCCTCTCAGCCTGCAAACACAAGCTCCCCTGTATTTATTTCGCTTAGCATTATACTTCTAATTTTATGAAAATACAATAGATTTTCTGAAAAAGACACAAAATGCTTAATTTTAGGACGATTCGATAGGATATTTATAACGGGCAGCAATTTCCCGACAAGTTGACGAGAAGCGTCCATGCCGTAATCTTTATTCTGCTCAACTTCAACGCAACTTGCACCGAGGTCGTAAGAACCAACTTCTACACAACCTGTGTCGAAGTCAAAGGGGCTTGCGCCCAGCCTAATCACAAGCCCCCATTTTCGATATATTCGGTTATTCTTCCATGACTTCTAACATCATTCTGGCACCCAGCTTAAATCCATTCTGAAAAAATCAAACAGTCCGTATTGGTTTGATGCTCTCGCACACCATCGGTGTATTTTTCGAATAATTCTTTCTGTTCGTCCGTCATAGTGGCACGGAGCTTTTCTTCGTTCCTGCAAATCAGCTCCAACAGTTTCTTGTATTCTCTGTAAGAGGAAGTATCATACTCGGTGGGTTCGATGTTGCCGTACCAGAATTCTTCAAGGATTCTCATACCGCATCCTCCTCGTAGATCATATCACGCAGAACAATTTCCTCGGCTCGGTTGCGGATGCTGTTCATGGCTCCAACCCATGCCATCTGATCGTGCAGCTTCATGCCCTCTGTCACACCTTCAGCGGCTTTCATTTGCTCGATGATAAGAATTCAAGGCGGCTCTGTGCCTGCTCGTTCAAATCAGCCAGATACGTCCACAACTCACCGCTAAGGCACAGATCATTGAATCGGATGGGGTTATGCTCCTTGATATAATCTCTGCGCATACGTCCCTACCGACCAATAGGTCTGTTTTCCTCCGGTAAGCGAATATCGGGAATATAGTGATCACCACAACGAATATAGTTCAGTTCTTGCATCATATGTACCTCCAATAATATTTAAACATTCTGTTAAAGATAGAAAAGGGCGATACCTGGTTGTGAAAACCAAGTATCGCCAATTTTTCTTGTCGCACTCCTGTACGGCAGCTACCCTATGCCAGTAATGTTCTCATACTGTCTTATTGAGGGTCACCCGATAGCGGAGATTTCGCCGTTATTTTCCTATTTAGGTTACCATTAGGGTAAAGGACAAACCGGAGTGGTGGAAAGAAGGAATGAGTGAAAAAACGAATTTTCACAATCGTCACTTCAATCGTCTATGTTTTATTTTTCTGCATGATTGTGGCCGAGAATCCCGACGGCATGCTTTACAACGTCTATCCCGATGTCTGGGTGAAGTCCATTCCCGAAATGGTCGATGCTGAGGCGCTCACGGCGGATCTCAATCAACTGGGGGAGGAGACGAACAGTCCCATCGGCCTTCGTATCGCACAACCGGCGAGCGAAACGGGTGCGACATCGCAATTTACATATGTCTTATTCGGCGAGGGAACTCTTCCGAACGGCTTTAATGGAAAGAGGTGACCCTGTTGGTCTCAGTGGCGATGGCGTTGGCCGTGGAGGTAACGGAAAAATAAACCATTTCGTTTTGCCGACACGCCACGTATGGGCAAAACGCTTTTTTTTCGCATTACCGTCTAGCCTTCAAAAAAGCGTGTGGGCAAAACGATATTTCTTTTCACAGCGTCACGGTGACGTGTCGGCAAATTCAATTATTCCCTCAAATGCGTATATTTGGGACACCGAAAGTAGACGCTAATTTGATTTTTTATTTCAAAGCGTCTATTTTGGCGCCCAAAATCTATACGCTCAAGGCCCGTTTTATCATTTTGCCCACACCATTTTTGAAAACGTATACGCTTTAGACGTTTTTTCGTAATTGCCCACACCGTTACCTCACCAACTTTATCCCCGTAACCGGACGGAGCCTTCGACGGTTCATCGATGGATGCTTGCCTTTGGCCGCTTGTCTACTTACTTATTGTTGTTCATGCCCCACGGGAAAGTGAACCAACCCGCTTCTTCGGTGTCGCTGTCGGAGCGATTGCTCTGGGGCTGTGCCGACTCTTCCGGCGGCGTAAAGTCGCTGAACGTGAGATCGACATGGCTCTCTTCGCCGCTGCGCCACAGCGTGAAATTTGCGGTGTCGCCCGCTTTGTAGCCCAACAAGATGGTCTTCAGGGTATTCATGGATTCCACCGGCTTGTCGTCGATGGCCGTGATGATGTCCCCCGGGCGGATGTCCGCCTCCGCCGCTGGCGATCCCGCCACGACATCTCGCACGATGACGCCATTGTCAATGTCATCGCTCAGCATCCCGAGCTGGCTTGCGAGCTCGGCATTGTAGCCCGTGATGCCGAGATACAGCGGTTCGAATTTACCATTGGCGAGGATCTTCTCCACGATGGGCTGCACCGTCGACACAGGGATGGCGAAGCCGATGCCGTCCGCGCTGGACGGACGCGCCGTGTTGATGCCGATGAGTTGGCCTTGCGCGTTCAGGAGCGCCCCGCCGGAGTTGCCGCTGTTGATGGCGGCGTCGGTCTGAATGAGACCATCCATGATGTTGCCGTCCTGCAACGTGATGGAGCGGTTGAGGCCCGAGATGAAGCCCGACGTGAGCGTGGACTGCAAGTCGAGACCCAAGGGGTTGCCGATGGCGATGGCCTTGTCGCCCACCTTGACGTCCTCCGCCTGACCAAATTCCACGGCGGGAAGTCCCGTGCTGTCGATTTTGATGACGGCCAGATCCAACGTGGGATCTGCCCACATGACTTCGGCCTCCTGCTCCTCGCCCGTCGACAGGAGCACCTTCACTGATTCCGCGTCCCCACTGTTGACCACATGGGAGTTGGTCAGAATGTAGCCATCCTGCGAGACGATGACGCCCGAACCCACGGCCTCCATGTAATTCTTCATGCCGAAGATGAACGGGTTACTCTGGCCCTGCGTGATGGTCGTGATGCCGACGATGGACGGGATGGCCTTCGCGGCGACGGCGTTCTCCACGGTCGTCGCATCGCCCTCCGCCGTGATGCGGATCTCTGACGGCGCCTGTTGCACGACTGTGGAGGACGACCCCATCGGCACCACGCCCGACGCCACGAGCGCCGCGCCGCCGCCCGCGCCTAACAGAGCGCTGACGAGGACGAGGAGGACGCTGCGCCAAGGGCTCGCCTTCGGACGGGCGGTGTGCTCCACTTCATCGCGAACCCACTTGCGCACTTCGGCCTCCTGCGCCCGACGGCGCGCGGCATCTGCGCCGTACGACGCCTGATTTGCGCGGCTTGCCTCTTCACGTCGAACCGTTTCTGTGGCATCCCAAGGCGCCCCGTTTTCGGCAGCCGCCCCATATTCGGCATCATTCCAGCGGGCTACGTCTCTGTCGTTCTCCCCACGTGCCTCGGCATCGGCAGTTGCCCCGCGCGCCGTGTCGCCGTCGGAATGCGGGCGCTCAACGTCACCCCCGACACGGTGATCCTCCGTCCACGATGCGTCCGTGCCGAACGGCATCGCCTCCGTATCACGCTCTCTATCCGCTTTCGCGTCTTCGCCTTGCAGGCGTTTTTGATCATCTGGCCACATAGTGTCTCCTTTCCGGTGACCCTCGGGTGAACCCTTGCAAATCTAGTATGAGTCCCTTTGGTTTCTCTACCTTAATGATTCGTGGTGAAGAAATTTTGTTCTATACTCAATCTATATTTGGTTCCACAATTCACCGATCACACATCATTCCTTATGTCCCGTGAGCCGGCAGGCACAAAAAAAGGGACGGCCTTACGACCGTCGCCCTCATCATTCTACCATCTTCACTTCATCGCGCCCTCACTCCGTACTACCATACGGCGTGGTTCCCTCATCGCGGATCGCCCTCACCGCGTGGCTGAGCCCATCATGAAGAGCGAGCCCAATTGCGCAATGGGCATGGACTGGAGCCACACGTGCCCCGGTCCGCGCACGACGGTGTTGAAGAAGCCCTCGCCGCCAAAGACCATGGACTTCACGTTGCCCGTCGTCTCGATCTCCATGGAGCACGTCGTGTCCATGCCCAGCAGATAGCCGGTGTCGATGTAGAGCCGCTCGCCGGGAGCGAGCACCTTTTCTTCGATGGCGCCGTCGACCTCTATGAACAGCAACCCGCTCCCATAGACGCGCTGCATGATAAAGCCCTCGCCGCCAAAGAATCCCGTCGAAAGCTTCTTCTGAAAGAACACTTCCGTATTGACGCTCATCTCAGAGGCCATGAACGCGCCCTTCTGGATCACGAAGTCCCCGAAAGAAGACATGTCCACCACCTTAATCGCCCCCGGAAACTTCGAAGCAAAGGCAATCTCGCCGGGCCCTTTGGACGCCGTGTAGATATTCTGAAAGAGCGATTCGCCAGAGAACATCCGGCCCATCATCTTGCCCAGACCGCCGCGCCCCTTCGTCTCCACCGTGATGTTCTCCGTGTACCACGACATCGCGCCAGTCTCTGACACGAGGCTCTCCCCACGCTCCAGCTGACAGACGACATAAGGCAAATTGCCACCACGCACTTCGTATTGCATTGTGATCCTCCTCAATCTAGCGACGAATCAACGCGTCGCGCTCCGGCCCCACAGAGACGTAGTCGATGGAGCAACCGATAGCTTCTTCGACATAGCGCACGTAATTCTGCGCCGCCTCAGGCAACGACTCCCACGTGCGGCACTGACTGATGTCCTCTTTCCAACCGGGCAGCGTCACCTCGACCGGTTCCGCCTCATCCAAAAGCGACGGGAACGGGAAATCCACAGTCTCCTCGCCGCGAATGCGGTACGCCGTCACCACCGGAATCTCGTCGAGGTAGCTCAAGACGTCCATCTTCGTGAGCGCGATGCTGGTCGCGGCCTGTACGGCGACGCCGTAGCGCGTGGCGACCAGGTCCAATGCCCCCACGCGACGCGGACGCCCGGTCTTCGCGCCGTATTCGCCACCGGCCTCACGCAACAGGTCGGCCGCCTCGCCGTCCCACTCGCAGACAAACGGCCCCTCGCCGACACAACTGGAATACGCCTTCACCACGCCAACGACGTGGGCGATATCCGCGCCCGGAAATCCCGACCCGACACGCGCATACGCCGCGAGGCAGTTCGACGAAGTCGTGTACGGGTGGATGCCGTAGTCCAGGTCGCGCAGCGCACCGAGCTGGCCCTCGAACAAGATGCGCTTCCCCGCGCGATCAGCCTCCATGAGCACCTTGGACGTGTCCTGGATGTACGGGAGAAGCGGCGTGCCAAAGCGCTCCAGCCACGCCATGACCTCATCCACCGATGTGGCAGGCGCAGCGTAGACCTTCTCCAGCGTCAGATTCTTCCACTCCACGAGCTGGGCGACGTGAGCGCGCAGCGCCTCCGGATGCAAGAGTTCTCCCGCCAGGATGGTCTTTTTAGCCGCCTTGTCCGAGTAGAACGGCGCGATGCCCTGCTTCGTCGACCCGAACTTGTGATCGGCCAGGCGCTGCTCTTCCAGCGCGTCCAAGTCGCGATGCCACGGCAAGACCAGCGACGCGCGTTCCGAGATCTTGAGTTGGTCCGGCGACAGCGTCACGCCCTTGTCCGCCACTTCCTGCATCTCTTTGGATAAATTTTCCAAATCCACGGCGACGCCGTTGCCCAGAACGTTGACGACTTCGGGACGAAAGATGCCGGAAGGCAACAGATGCAACGCAAACGTGCCCTTCTCGTTCATGACAGTATGGCCTGCGTTTCCGCCACCCTGATAACGCACCACGACATCGAATTCCTGCGTCAAGAGGTCCACCATGCGCCCCTTGCCTTCGTCGCCCCAGTTGATTCCCACAATGGCCGTGTGTTGCATAAATATTCCTTTCTGCCGCTCGCCCGACTCAATCATTTCGGACCGCCGTTCCGTCTCCGCCACACGCAGTGCTTCGTGACGAGGCCCGCGCCACTCATTTTTATCCGACTTACCCCTGTGATCCGACATAAACGCGCTCGACACGCGGATGCCAATTCGTCGTCATCTCGTAAGCGATCGTCTCGGCAAGGCCCGCCAAGTAAGCGGCGCTGATGCCGTGGGCCGCCTCGCCCGAAGCCGGCGCCGCCGCCGTGCGGCTCTCGTCCGCCAGCGCCTCTGCCGTCGACCAGTCGCGCGCGCCCATGACCAGCACGAGATCGCCCGGCTGGACGTCCGGGGCCTCCGTCACGTCCAGCATGGTCTGATCCATGCACACCCGCCCGATGACGGGGCAGGGGACGTCGCCCACCAGCATCACGGCGCGATTCGAGAGCAGCCGCGGGTAGCCGTCGGCGTACCCCACCTGCACCGTCGCCACTTTCGTCGGACGCTCGGCAAACCACGTGCGCCCGTAACTCACGCTTTCGCCCGCCGGGACAGTCTCCACGCGCGACACCGGCGCGAGCCAGCGATACGGCACGGAGAGCTTCAGATCCGTGTACCGGCCGACGTCGTCCGAAGGGTAACTGCCATAGAGACAGATCCCCAGCCGCACGGCATCGAAAAGCTCGTCATCGGCAAAGGTCAGGAGGCCGGCGTCATTTGCGATGTGCCGATATTGAAGCGCCAGGCCCGCGCGCTCCATGTCATCCACGGCCGCCTTAAACCGACGCAGCTGCTCCATGGCAAAGCGATGCGGAAACGCCGTCGAGATCTCTTCGCGGGGACCGTTCGCCTCATCGGCCGTAGAAAAGTGAGAATACGCCCCTTCGAGACGCAGATGAGAGAACTGCGCCATTTTCTCGGCGATATCCACCGCGCGAGGCTTCGTCCAGTCAATCCCCACCCGGTGATGGCCCGTGTCGATGGCGAGGTGAATGGGCGCGACCTTTCCCCGGGCCGCGGCCACGGCATCCCACCGCGCGGCCGCCGCCACGTCCGACAGCGCCGGACGCACGCCGTGGTCCACCATCCAGGCGATGTCGGCATCGGCCACATAGCCGAAGACCAAAAGCGGCTTTTCGATGCCGGCCTCCCGCAGCGCCTTCGCTTCGGACACCGTGGCCAGCGCAAAAAACGCGACCTCATCCTGAAGACGTCTTGCGATCGGCACCGCCCCCAGACCGTAGGCATCGGCTTTGAGCACGCCGAAGACGGCCTTGCTCGTCCGCTCCTTGAGCGCCGCCAGGTTCTGGGCGATGAGGTCCAAATTCACTTCCACGAAGGACGCGGAGTGGGTGTTTTCCGCCCCACCCGTTGCTGTGATGCGCTTCATGCTATTCCTCCAAAGTGCGCCGTTCGGCCATGGCGCGCGCCAACGTCAGCTCGTCGTAGTACTCCAGCGACCCGCCCACGGGAATGCCGCTCGCGATGCGGGAGACTTTGACGCCCATGCCCTTGAGCTGATCCGCCAAAAAGAGCATGGTCGTTTCCCCCTCCACCGTCGCCGAAATGGCCAAAATCACCTCTTCGACCGGCGTGTCGCTCGCCTTGGAGCGCTCGACGCGCGCCAGGAGATCGTCCAAGCCGATCTCTTCCGGCCCGCGGTCGGCCATGGGCGACAACAGCCCATTCAAGACGTGGTACAGCCCGTAGTAGGAGCCGCCCCGCTCGATGGCCATGAGATTGGAGACGTCTTCCACCACCGTGATGATGGCGCGGTCGCGCTTGGGACTCCGGCAGATGGAACACAACTCGTCCTCCGTGATGTTGCCGCACTCGCGGCAGCGATGGACGTGCTCCGTGACGGCGACGAGCGCCTCGGCGAACGCGCGCGCTTCATCGGGGTCCTTCACGACGTGGAGGGCCAGGCGCTGCGCGGTCTTCTTCCCGATGGTCGGCAAGCGCCGAAAGTGATCCATTAAGACGTTCAAGGACTCCGGAAATTCGTCCATGTGCGCTCCTTATAGCCCGGGGATGTTGAGACCGCCCGTCAGGCGTCCCATCTCCGACTCGTTGGCCTCCAACGCCTTGCCCAGCGCATCGTTGACCGCCACGAGCACGAGGTCCGTGAGCATGTCCACATCTTCGGGATCCACGACCTCCGGGTTGATCTCCAATGACATTAGCTCGCGCTTGCCGTTCACGACGGCCTTGACCATGCCGCCACCCGACGTGGCCTCGAACTCCGTCTGGTCGATCTTTTCCTGCGCTTCCGTCATCTGCTTCTGCAGTTTCTGCATCTGCTTCATCATGTGGTTCATGTTGTTGCCGCCGCGCGGCCCGTTAAATCCCCGTGACATTAGTCCTCCTTTTTTAACAACTCCGGCGGAATGACCGCCTGTAATTTCTCCCATAACCCCGGTTCAGACGCATCCCGAGCCGTCTGGTCCGGTACATCGACGTGCGCCGAGACCTGTGTGCCTGTTTCGCCACTTGTCGATGCCGCGGCGCTCGGCGTTGCTTTGGCGCCGGACGTCCTTTCGGGCGACGCCGGAGCGAGGTCGCCCGTCTGCGCTGCCTCCGCTTTAGCCGGCGAATGGAACAGGGACTCACGTTCCGATTGTTTCGCGTGAAACATCGTCTGCTGCTGCGCGCTCGGTTTTCCGATGTGCACCTCGAGTGGCTCGCCGACGAGCGCCGACAGTTCCCGCGACAGCGCCTCTTCCTTG
The DNA here is from genome assembly GCA_028726605.1 of Peptoniphilaceae bacterium. GTDB lineage: Bacteria > Bacillota > Clostridia > Tissierellales > Peptoniphilaceae > Murdochiella. Next base: position 20,864 of record JAQYPV010000006.1, read on the forward strand.
TTGCGCAGCACACCCGCCGTGATGTCGCCCGGCGGATAGTGAAACGTGACGTGCCGGTCGTGCACTTCAATGGACTGGTAGTGTCCCAAAAGCGCCGGCACCACGATCTTCGCCGCCATCACGCGCTTCTGCCACTCCGCGCGATGCTCGCGCAGGAAGCGTTCCGGATCCCGGCGAAACGCGCTTTCCGCAACGGAACCCGGCGCTTCTTGCGCCGGTTTTTCCGGCTCCTGCGGTCGCTTGATGTCATCTGCTTCGGTCGCTGGCGCTTCGCCGTGCGCCATAACGCCCGCGTTCAGCGTCGCCCCGAAGCGTTCCCACTGCGCGGCCACTTCTCGCGCGATGTCGTCCTGCCAGTCGCGCTGCGGCGTCTGCCAGCGCCCGATGGCGGCGAGTTTTTCTTCCAGCGCGGCCACGCGGCTCTCCAGCACGTGCGGCGAGGGGCTGTCGATGAGGCGCCCCACGACGGCGAGGAAGAGCGCTTCTGCCGCTTCCGATTTGCGGATGCGAGCGTCGGCGTCAATCAAGAGGTCCACGCCGTCGAGCAGGCGGCGCATGGGGACGTCCGCCGCCCACGCGTCGAGCCGAGCGCGCTCGGGTTCGGAGAGGGGCAGGCGCAGGGCATCACCCGCGCCTTTGACGAGCAACAGGCGGCGGTAGAAATCCGTGAGTTCCCGCAAGAGCACTTGCGGCTCGCGGCCCGCGCGGAGGAGCGACCACGCCACTTGGTAGGCCTCGCTCATGCGCTCGTGGACGATGGCATCCACAAGGGGCGCAAAAGCTTGAAATCCCGCCGTGCCGAGCACGCGCTCCACGGTCTGCGCCGTGATGTCGGTTTCGCCCATGGCGATCACCTGATCCAAGAGAGACAGGGCGTCGCGCATGGCGCCGTCGGCGGCCAGGGCGATAGCTTCGCGCGCGTCGGCGTCCAAATGGACGCCCGCGTCGGCCGCCACTTTTTGAAGGCGTTCCGCGATGAGCGTCACCGGGATGCGCTTGAATTCGTAGCGCTGGACGCGAGAGAGAATGGTCTGCGGAATCTTTTCGGGTTCGGTCGTGGCCAAAATGAAAATGAGGTGTTCAGGCGGCTCCTCCATGATCTTCAAGAGCGCATTGAACGCCTCGTTCGTAATCATGTGCGCTTCGTCGATGATGTAGACTTTGTAGCGTAAGGTCGTGGGCGGGTATTTGACGGTGTCGCGCAGTTCCCGAATGTCGTCGATGCGGCGATTGGACGCGGCGTCCATCTCCACGACGTCCATGGTGGTCTCGTCCAGCACCGCGCGGCAGTTTTCGCATTCGTTGCAGGGGCTGCCGTCTTGGGGATGCAGGCAATTCACCGCGCGCGCAAAGATCTTGGCGCATGACGTCTTGCCTGTCCCGCGCGTCCCGGCAAAGAGGTAGGCATGCCCGATGCGCCCGCTTTTCACTTGATTTTTGAGCGCCGTGACGATGGCCTCCTGCCCGACCACTTCGTCGAACGTCTGCGGCCGATGGGCGCGATATAAGGCTTTTTGCATAGAAACCTCCCGATGCTCATTTTACCACAGACCGGCACGCCGCCGGGCGGTTCGCCCTCTTACCACAGTCCGGCGGGCCGCCGGGCGGTTCGCCCTCACAGTTGCCGCCAAAAGCGCGGACGATACGCGTGGCGTTCCCGCGCGCGGTCGATTTGCTCTAACATCGCAGTGCGATCGGCATTGAACGTCCCAGCGATGGGCACGGGGTTGGACGCGTGGTTCGACCGAAAAACCGTCCCTTCGCTGTCCACTTGAGACACGAAGCGTCGCATCTCGTCCAAAATCTGGTCGTCGTCGATGAGCGTGAAGCGGCCGTCGCGGACGGCCTCGTAGAGCGGCGCACCGGGCGACAGATGGAGCGTCAAAAACGAGACGAAATCGGGCTTGGAAAGCGAAATGGCCTTCGCGCTGGCATCGATGTGCTCATCGGAGTGCGCTGTCTCGCCGAGTCCGAAGATCAAGGTCACCGAGAGGCGCAGCCCCGCGCGTTTCGCCTTGGCGCACGCCTCGAGGTAGTCCTCTTGCGTTTGATCTTTGCGAATCTCTTTGAGGATGCGATCGGATCCGCTTTCGAGACCGATGTAGAGCATATCGAGACCAGCTTGCCGTAGCGCTCGAAGTTCGGCATCGCTCTTGCGCAGAATGTCGTGAACGGTGGCGTAGCTCGTCACGCGCTCCAGCTGAGGGAAGCGGATTTTGAGGTGTTCCAAGATTTCCAACAGCCGCGATGTCGGTAGGACCAGGGCATCGCCGTCGGCCAAGAACACGCGCCGCACGCCAGGGTGTTCTCGCGGGATAGAATTCGCCCGCGCAACAGGATACCCTTGCGCGATTTCGTCGATGTCGGCGAGGATTTCAGCCTGCGGCCGAATGGCAAAGTGCTTGTCCTTGTACATCGAACAGAAGGTGCACGTATTGTGCGCGCACCCCACCGTCACCTGCAAAATGAACGACCGCGCCTCCGATGGCGGCCGATAGATATCGCCAATGTATTCCATAATTCCTCCTGTTTCTCCGATTAGCGTATCGCAATCGGGGCGCGGCGTCCACGTTCCCTCGCTTGGCGCTGCGCGCGTCATGGTCATCGGCCATTTTTGGCCTTTCACCATGACGTCTTCCAGCACCCGGCGCCGCACGCGGCATCGCCAGTCGATACATTATAAAAAAATTGACACTTTTTCGCGAAATGTGGAATAATGAGGGTGGTGTTTTGTGCCCTGTGCCGGATGACTTGATGAGGACGGTGCGCAACGGGGCGCGAGCGCCTGGGTAAAGGAGGTGGGAGTGAAGGTATTACTGTATACGGAACTGCAGGACACGTTTTCGAAATCGGGGTTGGGACGGGCCATTTATCATCAGGAAGAGGCGTTGAACGCGGTTGGCCAGCCTTACACCTTGGATAAAAGTGAAGATTTCGATGTCTTACATATCAATACGTACTTGCCGGGGTCTTATTTTTTGGCTTGGAAAAGTCGTGAAGAGGGCAAGGCCGTCGTGTACCATGCGCACTCGACGGAAGAGGATTTTCGCAATTCTTTTTTATTTTCCAATCAAGTGGCGCCGCTCTTCAAAAAGTGGATCACGAAAGCGTATGAATTGGGCGATGTCATCGTGACGCCCACGCCGTATTCGAAGCGGCTTTTGCAGGGCTACGGCATCGACAAGGAAATTTATACCATTTCGAATGGGATCAATTTGAATGACTTTCAGGCCATTCCGTATGCGCGCGAGGAGTTTTGCCGCAAATGGGACTACGACCCGTCGCAGAAGATCGTCATGGGAATCGGGCTCTACCTCGAGCGCAAGGGCATTTTGGACTTTGTGGAACTGGCCAGGCGCATGACGGATGTGCAATTCATCTGGTTTGGCTACACGAAACCGAATCTGATCCCGCAGCGGGTGAGCGATGCCATTAAGACGCAGCTGCCGAACCTGCGTTTTCCCGGCTACGTGCCCAACGCGGACATCCGCCTCGGGTTGCAGGCCACGGACGTCTATCTCTTCCCCACGCTGGAGGAGACGGAGGGAATTCCGGCCGTGGAGGCGTGTGCGTCGAAGGCGCGCATGATCGTCCGCGACATCCCGGTGTTTGAGGGGTGGCTGGAGGATGGCGTCAACTGCTACAAGGCGCGGGATTTGGACGGCTTTGAAGCGCGCATTCGCCAACTCTTAAATGGTGAGGTCCCGGATTTGGGCGAGGCGGCTTACGAAGTGGCTGTGGCGCGCGACATTCCGAAAGTCGGCGCCGCTTTGCAGCGCGTGTATGAGCGCGCGATGGAACTGAGAGATCGGCGTGTCGGCGCAGAATCTGACGCGTGACGCAATCAAGGGAATGCGCCGAAATGCGCGCAAAGACAGCATCGCGACGGAGATAAGGCTGAGGCTTAGGGCATGACACAGGTTTGATTGGGAGGTGTTTATGAAGGAATTTCTTCCGGTTTCCACCGGCAATGATCTGTTGACGTATTCGACGGCGCGGGGCATTCACGAGGCGACCGACGTCACGACGGTATCACTGGGCATTCAGGATTTGCGCGCGGTGCGCCATTCTGCCATCGTGCGCACCGTGAACGACGACGCCTTCCGTGGCGAGGCCAATGTCGTCGAGCACCTGATGGACTTCGGGCGCAAGCAGAACGGCCCCACGAAGCCCATCTTGTTCGCCGGCGCTGAATCGTATGCGGACATCTTTTACCGCCATCCGGAGCTGGAAGAAGTCTACCACGTGCCGTACAACATCGGCCCCAACGGCGCCGCGCTCCAGAGCAAGGAGAATTTCTACAAGGTCTGCGAGGAACAGGGCATCCGCTACCCGCAGACGTTCATCATCGACCGGGAAACGGATCTGCAAGAATATGCAGATGTGCGTTTCCCGATGGTGCTCAAGCCGGAGCACACCATGGATTTCCGCGATCTGGAATTTGAGGGCAAGTGGAAGGTCTACAAGCTGGAGACATTTGCGGAGTTGGAAGAGACGGTGGCGCGGATCTACCAGTCTTCGTTCGACGGGCGACTGATGTTGCAAAAGTTCGTCGCCGGCCCCATTTTCAATGAATATTCATTCAGCGGCTATGTCGATCGTGACGGAAATTTGCGCGATGTGGCCATTGGCCGTGCTCTCACGGACGATCCGCATCCCGACATGCGGGGCAATCACTTGGCCATCGTCTTGGCGGAGGAGGCGGTGTTCGAGCCGCTCATCGCCATCGTGCAGAAGTACATCCGCGCGGTCAACTACCACGGGCTCATCAACTTCGACTTCAAACGCGATGCGAATGACGGCGAGTTCTACGTATTCGAGGTGAATCAGCGGCAGGGGGCGAGCTCGTACTACGCGATGATGGCGGGGGGCAATTTCTATCGCGGTCTCGTGGAGGATTACGTGCTGGAGAAGCCGTTCTCCGGAATGCGCGTGGGTCGCGAGCCGTTCGTCTGGGTGGACTGCTCGCCGAAAGTCGTCCGTGAACATCTCTCCGGCCCGGCTGCCGCGCTCTTCGACGACATGGCTTCGCGCGGACGTGTCGACCACACCCTCACCTATCCGGCGGATCACGGCTTCCAGCGCCGCATGAACAACGCGCGTTATTTGGACGTAAAGGATCGCCAAGTCGAAGAGAATTTCGCGCAATACCCGGTGGATTAAACGAAATCCGGCGATGGCGGCGGTGTGCTTTCGCCGCCACAAACGCGGCGTCGGCGCGTTTCTGTATGGAGCAAAGCGATTCGAATGCGATCGAATCGCGAATGCCGATCTTTTGTCGGCGATGGCGCGATCGGCATCGCCACGAAAATATTAATAATTTTTTAATCTTTTAACCTGTAATCGCCCTCCCTGCGCCTTATCATGAAGATGAATGGGGTTGAAAGGGGGGCGGTTTTGGAATTTGGGTCAAAATCAAAACGCCGGCGGAAGTCCCGGCTGCTGCGTCATATTTTATTCTTTGGCATCGTCATCGGATTGGTCTGTTGGGGCGCTTGGGCGCTGAAGCCAGAAAACTTCAGGCCGCAGAAACGCTGGCTACGCAATGCTGTTACACCGCTCACGTCCGATATACATATCACCTATCACGCGGACGGGCTCTATGCGCTCAATCTCACCAAGAATGCCACGGTGGCGTCGAAGCGGGAAAACGAGCCGTTGCTCCCGGCGAGTCTCGCCAAGCTCTTCGTGGTCCAATACGCCACGACTGTGGTGGAAAATGACGCGATGGTGACGGCGTCGGCGGACGCGCTGGCTTTGTTGAAGCCGGAATCATCGGTGGCCGGCATCGCAGCGGGGAAAGAGTATGCGGTTGCGGATTTGTACGCCGGGATGCTCGTGGCCTCGGGCAACGACGCGGCGTACGTGTTGGCGGACGCCGTCGCGCAACAGACGCATCCGGAGATCCCGGATACTGATTCGCGGATTGCGATGTTTATGGACGACGTGAATGACTATGCGCGGAAGATGGGCTGGCGGAAGACGAAACTGTACGATCCGAGTGGGTATGACTTTTCGGCCGTAACGAGCGCGGCCGACGTCGCGGATGTGTGCCAGCTGCTGTTAGAAAATGAGTGGTTTCGGGACATGGTGGCGTCGCCGACGTACGTCATCACAAGGCCCGACAGTGAGACGCAGACCTTCGTCAATACCAACAAGTTCCTCCTACCTGACAGCACGGAATACGAGCCTGCCGTCCACGGCGTCAAGACGGGTTCGCTGGACGGGTCGTACAACTTGGTCGCCCTGTTTACTGACGAGGATGAGGAATACCTCATCGTGTCCCTGGGGTCGGATTCGGATGAGGCCCGTTATGACGACGTCCGCTATGTCATGCGATCCATCGACGGGGAAGAATGAGCGATGGGGATGAGGTGGAGTCGGTGGATTCGGAACGGGTGAAGCGTGCGAGATAGGCCCCAGTACGTGGCTGATTTGCAAAATCTCGGATTTGCCATGTTTGGGACGCCCCCTCAGTACACGGCTGGTTTGCAGAAGCACGGATTTGCCATGTTTGCGACGCCCTCTCAGTACACGGCTGGCTTGCAGAAGCCCGGATTTGCCATGTTTAGGACGCCCTCTCAGTACACGGCTGATTTGCAAAATCTCGGATTTGCCATGTTTGAGACGCCTTCTCAGTACACGGCTGGTTTGCGGAATCTCGGATTTGCCATGTTTGCGACGCCCCCTCAGTACACGGCTGATTTGCAAAATCACGGATTTACCATGTTTGCGACGCCCTCTCAGTACACGGCTGGTTTGCAAATTCCCGGATTTGTCATGTTTGGGGCGCCCCCTCAATACACGGCTGGTTTGCAAATTCCCGGATTTGCCATGTTTGGGACGCCCCCTCAGTACACGGCTGGTTTGCAGAATCTCGGATTTGCCATGTTTGCGACGCCCTCTCAGTACACGGCTGATTTGCAAATTCCCGGATTTGCCATGTTTGGGACGCCCCCTCAGTACACGGCTGGTTTGCAAAATCTCGGATTTGCCATGTTTAGGATGCCCCCTCAGTACACGGCTGGTTTGCAAAATCTCGGATTTGCCATGTTTGCGACGCCCTCTCAGTACACGGCTGGTTTGCAGAAGCCCGGATTTGCCATGTTTGCGACGCCCTCTCAGTACACGGCTGGTGTGCAAAAGCCCGAATCTGCCATGTTTGCGTCGCCCCCTCAGTACACGGCTGGTTTGCAGAAAGCTCCAAATGCCATGTCCCTTGGGTACAGTATAAA
>JAQYPV010000007.1 GCA_028726605.1 Peptoniphilaceae bacterium
GAGGATGACACAAATGCTCCAGGACCGTTAAGTATTCTCACTCGAGAAGAAACTGATTATCTCAACAGCATTTCGACGGATTATAAGTACGTGGTCAAGGATAAAAGAGGAAATGTTGTTATGTCGAACATCTGAGAGCCATCGCTGCGGCGGTGGTTTTTTGATGCCTGAAAGGAGGAGAAGATGGCCTACAATGACATTGACGTTATTCTCTATAAAATCCTGCGATATATTAGCGAATGTATGAAGGCGGGTGTCCCTGTCGATTTTGACAGCTTCAAGCCAAGAGCTATTAATGGGTATGTATGTTACGGCTCAAAGTGATAGGAGGCGACGATGAATCAGGCGACGGTTAATTATATGCGTGACGGGATGTTGCTGGAGGAAGAAGTGTCATTCGAGGAGGGCGCGACTTTTTCGCAGGTGGCGGATCAGGTCGGATCCTTCATGCGGGGGCAGGTGACGCTCGCGCGGGTGGGCAATCTGCTCTACGAACTGACAGCGGAAATTCCGGTGGGAACGACCACGCTCTCGCTCATCGATACGACCGACATGGACGGCTATCGAGTCTACATGCGCACCTTGGCCTTTATTTTCCTGGAGGCGGTCCACAAGTTGATGCCAGACACCCAGACGGTGGTGGAGCACTCCATCTCCGGCGGCCTGTATTGCGTGGTGCGTCGCGATGACGAGCCTCTCACACTGGACACGGCCACGCGCAACCGCATTAAAGAGAAGATGGCGGATATCATTGCCGCCAATTTGTCAGTGGAACGGGTGCGGATGCCCTTTTCCGAGGCCCAGGAGCTCTTTGCGAAACTCGGGCGAAAGGACAAAGTGGATTTGTTCGCACAGCAACCGGACGCCGAAGTGTCGGTCTATCGGATGGGGGACGCGGTCGATTCGTTCTATGGCTACATGGCGCCGTCCACCGGCTACGTCAAGACCTTTGACCTCGAACTTTTCGACCACGGGCTGGTGCTGTTGGGCGTCGACCACGACGATCGCACGCGTGTCAACAACTTCCTGCCGACCTACCTCTTATCGGACATCTACAACGAGGCCGAAGACTGGTCGCGCATGCAGGGCATCTTCACAGTGGCCCAGCTCAACGCCACCATCCAAAATGGCACCATCGGCGACGTGTGTCGCATGAACGAGGCACTGCACGAGCACAAATTGATGACCATTGCGGAGCAGATTTCGTCCGAGCAAAAGCGCATCGTGCTCATCGCCGCGCCGTCTTCTTCCGGCAAGACCAGTTTTGCCGTCAAACTTATGACGAGTTTGCGCGTCTTGGGACGCCGTCCCATTGCCATCTCGCTGGACGACTACTTTGTGAATCGCGACGCGACTCCGCTGGGCGATGATGGGGAGCCGGACTTTGAGGCGTTGGAGGCCATCGATCTCGCGCGTTTCGAGAGAGACATGAAGGCGCTCCTCGCCGGCGAGACCGTCGAGCGCATCGCCTTCGACTTCATCACCGGCACGCGCGTCTCCACGGGCAAAATGATGACGCTGGACGCGAAGAGTCCGATTTTGATTGAAGGCATTCACGGGCTCAATCCGCGTCTTTTGGCGGATATCGACGACCGCAACAAGATGCGCATCGCTCTGAGTGTGATCACCCAAATCAATCTGGACGATCACAATCGCATCCCGACGACGGACCTGCGCCTGATGCGTCGCATGGCGCGCGATCTGCAGTTCCGCGGCCGCGATGTGCGCACCACCATCCGCTCATGGCCGTCCGTCCGAGCCGGAGAAGATCGCAACATCTTTCCGTATTCCGAACGCGCCGACATCATGTTCAACTCCTCATTCGTCTACGAAATCGCCGCGTTGAAGCCCATTTTGCTGGCGCCATTAAGCGAAATCAATCCCGACGAACCTGAGTACATCGAGTCTTCGCGCTTGCTTTCGCTTCTGAGTTATTTCTTGCCCATGACAGACACCTCCGACGTCGTCTCGACGTCGATCCTACGGGAATTCATCGGCGGAAGCAAGATTGTGAGCTGACGCTTGACGAACGGCGCAACATTCGCAACAATATGCTGTGACAGCGCCAAAGAGTCTATTTTGTGATGTGGGTTTTAGACGTGGAGCGAGGAGGAAGGATGACGAGAATTTTAACGATGCAGGATCTGTCGTGTGTGGGTCAGTGTTCATTGACGGTGGCCCTGCCCATTTTATCGGCGTGTGGCGTGGAGGCCTCGGTGTTGCCCTCGGCCGTTTTGTCCACCCATACAGGCGGTTTTACGGGATTTACGTTTCGCGATTTGACGGAAGACATTCCGGGCATTTTGGATCACTGGGTGAGCGAATCGCTGGATTTTGCCGCGCTTTACACCGGCTATCTGGGGAGCCAGCGTCAGATTGAGCTGGTCGGCGAGGTGCAACAGCGCGTCCTTCAGGAAGGCGCGCCGTCCTTCATCGACCCGGCGATGGCGGACAACGGGCAACTCTACGTCGGCTTCGATGAAGACTACGTGGAAGCCATGAAGGGCCTCATCGCAAAAGCCGATGTCGCGTTGCCGAACATCACGGAAGCGTGCTTCCTCACGGGAGAGTCGTACCACGAGCAGGGCGATTTGGAGTGGTACGAATTCCTCTGCCACCAGTTGATGGCGAGCGGCACCAAGTGCGTCGTCCTGACAGGAGCCGCCATCGACGACGAGACGACGGGCGTCTTGGTCGTGACGCAGGAAGGCGCCGAGCACTACCGGCATCGCAGAATTGAAAAAGGCGCGCACGGCACGGGAGACATCTTCGCTTCGGCCTTTGTGGGAAGCGTGATGCGCGGTGCTTCGCTCATCCAAGCGGCCCAAATTGCCGCCGACTTCACCGTGGATGCCATCGAACTTACGAACCAGGATCCGTCCCATTGGTACGGCGCGCGCTTTGAACCGTGCTTGGGGGGACTCATCGACAGAGTGGAGGCCGTGTGCAATTTATAGGATATCGGCGTTGCAGCACGTGCCGGAGCATCTTGGATTTGCTTCGGCAGAAGAACGTGGCGGTGAACGTGCGGGATCTGAAACAGGATCCTCCGACGGCAGATGAAATTCGCGCTTGGCATGAAGCGTCCGGGCTCGACATCGGTCGATTCTACAACACGTCCGGGCTTTCGTACCGCAATGGAAACATCAAAGAAAGGCGCGCTTCGCTCACGCTGGACGAGCAGTATGCGCTTCTGGGTTCCGACCCCATGCTCGTCAAACGCCCCATCCTCGTGGACGGGGAGACGGTCTTGGTGGGCGCGGACGTCCGTCGCTTTGCCGAAGCAGCTGATGCGCCGAAACGGCGCGTGGTCACTCCGGGGAAGTCAGCGGGAAAGTGAGAGAATGAGAAAACGAATCAGACGACCGCCTCAGGTGGTCGTTTTTTTTTCGCTCTCAAACGGTGTGCGTCGTGCGTACATGGCTTAGATTGCATCACACGATTTTGACTTTTCCTCTGGTTGCAATTTTTATTATTTGTCGTTATTCAGTACCTCTCGCCAGTGGTCGAGTTCTCGGATCTCTTCCTTGGAAAGCTCGGGCATCTTCGGATTCATATCTTCCAAGGTCTCCAAGACGACTTGGGAGACGACGGCACGGGCGAACCACTTGCGGTCGGCGGGCACCACGATCCAAGGGGCGTTTTTCGTGGCGGTCTCGCGGATGGCTTCTTGGTACAAGCTTTGATATTCGTCCCAGTGCTCGCGCTCGGCGAGGTCGCCAGCGGAGAACTTCCAGTTTTTGTCCTCTTCCTCGATGCGGTCCAGGAGGCGCTCCCTCTGCTCGTCTTTGGAAATGTGCAGAAAGAATTTCAGGATGTGATAGCCCTGCTCCACCAGATACTCTTCCCAATTTCGAATTTGGCTATAGCGGTTTTCCCAGACGTGTTTGTCGATGACATCCTCAGGATATTGCTGGTCGGCGATGAGGTTGTGCAACTGCGTGACGATCACTTCTTCGTAGTGCGAACGGTTGAAGATGCCGATCTCGCCGCGTCGGGGCAGGGCGCGATTGATGCGCCACATGTAGTCGTGGTCCAGTTCTTCACTGGAAGGCTGCTTAAAGGCCGTGACGTGCGTGCCCTGGGGATTCAGTCCTCGCATGACGTGCTTGATGCAACCGTCCTTGCCCGCGGCATCCATGGCCTGAAAGACGATCAAAAGGCTCTGACGGTTTTCGGCGTAGAGTTTTTCCTGCCATTCAAACATCTGCTCCCGGTTGCGACGCAGAAGCGCTTTGCCATCTTCTTTTTTCAGACCTTGTTTATCCCGCGTGTCGATGTCCTTCAGATGAAAGGCGCCGCTCGTCACGATGTAGGGTTTGGTTTTGATTCGAATGACTTTCGCTTTTTTCTCATTTTCAGCGTTTTCGCTCATAGTGACTCCTGTTTTCCGTCATCGTACAGATGCGCATCGATGCCGATAAAGCGCAATTGCTCAAAAAAGTTGGGGAAGCTCTTACGCACGGCTTGAGCCCCGTTGATGGTCCCGCCCAGTTTCGAGAGCACGACGCACAACGCCATCACGATGCGGTGGTCGTTGTGTCCGTCGAGTTCCTCTACGGGCGCATGTGCATGGCCGCCCTCGACGCAAACGCGCCCCTCGCGCGCCTCGATGCGAATGCCGCATTTTTCCAGTTCCTGGGCCATGGCCCCCACGCGATCGCTCTCCTTATCCCGAAGGCGTGCCGCGTCGGTGAACGTCGCCCCGTGGAAGAGTCCCGCGAGGGCGAAGAGCAGCGGCCCCAAATCCGGACAGTCGCGCAGTGAAATCTCAGGGGTGCCTTTGACGATGGCGCGCATGTGCGCTTCTGCGCGGGCGTCGCCCTGGAGCGTGGGTTCGGTGAGGCCGACCACGGCGACGTGACCACCCAGAAAGTTGAAGGCCAGAAATGGCGCGGCATTGGAGTAGTCGCCTTCTACGGTGAAGGCGCCGGCGCGGTAGATTTGATTTCCGGGAATGCGGTAGGTGTAGGGCGCCACCGTGTCGATGTCAATGTTCAACTGGCTCAGCGCATCCAAGGTGAGCGCGAGGTAGGGACGGCTTTCGACGGGCTCCTCGACGATGAGTCGGCTCTCGCCATTCAAAAGGGGCAGCGTATAGAGAAGCCCCGTGGCGAACTGACTGGAGACGTCCCCGGGAATGCGGTAAACGCCGGGGCGCAAGGGCCCGCGCACGTGAATGCGATCTGCGCCGCGTTCAAAGACAAAGCCTTTTTCCTCGGCCAGTGCCTCGTAGACCGTCTGCGGCCGCTGCATGAGGCGCGCCGCACCGGTAAAAGTCACATCTTGATCGGACAAGAGGGCGAGGGGAATGAAAAAACGCAAAGTGCTCCCACTCTCATGACAGTCGATGGGCGATTGCACCGCGCTGTGGCGCGGGTCGAGGCCCATGAGCCGCACGCCGTCTTTACGGCGTTCGACATCGGCCCCGAAGGCAGAAAGCGCGTTAAGCGTGGCATCGATGTCGTCGCTGAAGACGATGGGGCGAATGGCACTTTCGCCGGCGGCAAGTCCGGCGCCGATCGTCAGACGATGGGCCATGCTTTTGGACGGCGGGGCCGTGACGCGGCCTCGCGCGATAGAGGGACGGATCGTCACGCGCATGAAACGCTCCTTTCTTTACGATATGAATTATAGCACGTTCACTCCATGAAAAGCGGGAGGTCGAGCCGTTCTTTTGAATCTAACGGAGCGGTGCACGCGGGAAAGTCTCTTGTTTAAGCTTCCCTCCCAGCTTGGCGAACAGGTTTTATCCGTATTGGATGGTCTGGAGCGAAAAATGGGGGCAAAGTGCTTTCGAGAGACCTTTAAGAGCATAACCGTCGACAATGGCAGGATTCATGATGGTCGTAGTGCGGCAGAGGAGCGGGCACGGAGGGAAAAATTTTCCACCCCCTAGGGGGTGGAGCCTAGAGGGATGAATCACCGGATTTCATCTGTAATGGAGTGTTGCATTTTAACTTGCAATTTGCGCGAGAAAAATTTTTCTAAAAGGTATTGACAACGCCGAAGCCTTCGCGTAAAGTAGTGGGCAAATGAGAAACCAGTGGAAGAGAAGAGTATATCGAGAGGAATCCATACAGAGAAGCCCGGGAGCTGAGAAGGGCGGGAGGAGATTCGGTAGAACATGGCCTCGGATGGGACGGCTCGCAGAGGGTCGTACGGGAACTCCCGTTACAGAGTTAGGGCATCGAGTAATCTGTGTCTGAAGAGCGCATCTCGCATGCGAAAAAAGGTGGTACCGCGGAGCAATTCGTCCTTTTGTCTGATGACAAAAGGACTTTTTTTATGGAAATCGTGGAAGAGAAAGCGGAGGCACGTGATGATCCGAGTGGAGCATCTGAGTAAACAATTTGATGGGGACAACGGAACGCTCCACGCTGTAAACGACGTCTCGTTTACCGTGCATGATGGGGAGATCTTCGGGATCATCGGCATGAGCGGGGCGGGCAAGTCGACGCTCGTACGACTGATCAACCGCCTGGAGGAACCCACGAGCGGCAAAGTGTGGATCGATGAAAAAGAGATGACGGCGCTGTCGCCAAAGGAGCTCTTGGCGGAGCGCAAGGAGATCGGCATGATCTTCCAGTCGTTCAATCTGTTCCACCAGAAGACCATCCGCCGCAACATCGCCTATCCCATGGAGATCGCCGGATGGAAGAAGGAGGACATCGAGGCGCGCATCGACGAACTGTTGGCCTTCGTGGATCTCGCCGATCGCGGGAACGCCTATCCGGCCGAGCTCTCCGGTGGGCAAAAGCAACGCGTCGCCATCGCTCGGGCCATGGCGCTGAAGCCCAAGATCTTGCTTTCGGACGAAGGCACGTCGGCGCTCGATCCCAAGAATACGGCGCAGGTGCTGGACCTGCTGCGCCAGCTGTCGCTCACCTACGGCACGACGATCGTGCTCATCACGCACCAGATGGAGGTGGCCAAGGAGATCTGCGATCGCATCGCCGTGATGGACGGCGGCCGCATCATCGAGGAGGCGGCGACTCAGGAGATCTTCTTCCATCCGAAAGAGTCCATCACGCGCAGCTTCATCTCGCGGCTGCAGGATTCGGACGAGTTGGCGTTTTTGGATGAAATGACGTTTGAAGGCGATGTCGTGAAGCTCACGTACCGAAACGAGATGTCCAAACACTCGCTGATCACCGACGTCGCGCGCAAGACGAATGCCACTATTTCCATTCTCTCGGCGAACATCAACAAGTTCCGTCAGGGAGAGTTGGGCTACACAGTGGTGGAGATTTCCGGTCAACCGGAGGAGCGGCAGAAGGCGTTCAACGCCTTCCGTGAGGAAGTGGATGTGGAGGTGCTTCCATGATCTTACAGCTTTTGCCGGGCGCCATTCTCGAGACGCTGTACATGGTGGTCTTGAGTTCGCTCTTTGCCATACTGATCGGTCTTCCGCTGGGGGTGGCGCTGTATCAACTGCGTCCGGGTGGCATCGCCGAACGTCCGGGAATCTACCGCGTGCTCGACGCCATCGTAAACATCACGCGCTCCATTCCGTACATCATCTTGATGATCCTCCTGTTGCCGGTCACGAAAGTGCTCATCGGCACGTCCATCGGCTCCACGGCCATGCTCTTTTCACTGACACTGGCAGCGGCGCCGTTCTTCGCCCGCCTCGTGGAGTCGGCGCTTTTGGAAGTGGACGGGGGCATCATCGAAGCGGCCAAGGCCATGGGGTCGAACCAGCGGGAGATCATCCTTAAAGTCCTGCTTCCCGAGGCTCTGCCGAGCCTCGTCCTGGCGGCGACGAACATGATCATCAACCTCATCTCTTATACGGCGATGGCGGGGACGCTGGGCGGTGGCGGATTAGGCGCTGTGGCTGTGCGCTATGGCCTCTATCGTTACCAGTTCGACGTGCTCATCGTGAACGTGGCGATCATCGTGTTGCTTGTCCAGTTGGTGCAGTGGCTTGGGACGCACCTTTCGCAGAAATTGAACAAAAAATAACGGTTTATCCGTGGACATAGAGTTGGAAGAATGTCACTGGAACGTTGAGGAGAGAGAAATGAAAAAGTCATTATTTGCAATTTTGTTGGCCTTCGTCTTCGTGTTGACGGCTTGCGGCAATGGGAACCAGGCGTCGACGGAAGCGGAAACGTCCGCTGCGGAAGAGACGACGACTGCCGCGTCGGAGAACGCGGATGCGCCGGAGACGAGCGCGGAAGCGAATGCAGAAGGCGCGGCGCTTTCGGAACCTGTGACGCTCAAGATCGGCGTGAGCCCGGTGCCGCACGGCGAGATCGTGGAAGCCGCCAAGGAGAACTTGGCCAAGCGCGGCGTGAACGTCGAGATCGTGACCTATGATGACTACGTTGTGCCGAACCAGGCGCTGGCGAGCGGAGACATCGACGTGAACTACTTCCAGCACGAGCCGTACTTCGAAGACTTCAAGAAGCAGAACAACCTGGATCTGAAGAAGCTGGGGACGGTGCACATCGAACCGATGGCCATTTTCTCGGCGACGGTGAAGGACCTCAACGACGTGCCGGAAGGCGGCAAGGTGCTGATCCCGAACGATCCCACGAATGGAGCGCGTGCCCTGTTGCTTCTGGAAAAGCAGGGCCTCATCAAGCTGGATGATCCCACCAATATCAGTGCGACGGAAGCGAACATCACTGAGAATCCGAAGAACTTGACCTTTGTCCCGCTGGAAGCGGCCATCGTGGGTCGGACCTATCAAGATGGCGACCTGGCGGTCATCAACTCCAACTACGCGTTGGAAGCGGGATTGAACCCAGTGACGGACTCGCTCGCCATTGAGGACAAGGACAGCCCGTATGCGAACATCTTAGCCGTGCGCACGGGTGAGGAAAATGAAGAGAAGTTCAAGATCCTGTTGGAAGAGCTCAATTCGGATACGGTGAAGAAGTTCATCGAAGACAAGTATCAGGGCGCGGTCATTCCGGCGTTCTCGAACGCACAGTAAAGCAGAGTAAGGACAGACAAAACCGAGGGCGTCCACGTCCTCGGTTTTGTCCGTTTTGTGGATGTGTTGCGCACTCTGTCCGGGTGTTGAATGCGAGACCATCACGTGGCGGGATCTGCAGCGCTTCGTCACCGAAGGGGGGGCGAGCATCATTTTAGCGGAGTGAATCATTTACTTTGTGAAGTGAAAGCATCAGGTCTCGGCTCGGGGAAAAAAGGGGAAAAGGGGGAGAGATGGAAAAGATTGCAGTGATGGCAGGGACGCCGGTCGACTCAGCGCTTGGCGTGGCTCTGGTGCAGCGTGAAGGATTTGACGCGCTAGCGCTGGCGGTCTCCCAGAATCCACAAGAGCAGACGCGCTTTCAACTCTTAGACGCTGAGGCAAAGAAGAAGACGCTCCGCTCGATTTTGGAGCCGGCGCGCGCACAGAGCATCTCTCGCGTGCTCGTCTACTGTAATTCGCTCAGCGCTTCAGCAGACTTTAGCGTCTTGCAGCAAGAAACTGGTATGGATTTTTGTACGCCCTTTGACGCCTATCGGTCCATTGCTCCACAGTTTGCGCGTCTGGGCGTGCTTGCGGCAAATGCGCAGGGCGCCGCTGGCGTGGAGCGCGTGCTCGTGGACGCCAATCCCGATTTGCGCGTCGTCTCCGTTGGAAATTTGCAATGGGTGGAGGCCATCGAAGCCGGCGAAGCGCCGGAGGAGATCGTCGTTCGTCACGGATTTCCCGCGGTTTGTGATCTCATGCGAGAGAGCGCGTGCCAAGGCGTCGTCCTCGGCTGCACGCACTTTCCCGTGTTGGAAGACGCCCTCTCCAATCGGCTGGAGCTTCCCCTGTTTCAACCTGATGATTACTTCCGCGCGTGGCTGCGATCGGGGGATTAAAAAGAGGCGCCGGTCGTCTTGCTTTACGGGGGAAAGGGGCTTTTCAAAAGACGTCTCAGAGATCTGACAGCGTGATCTGCTTCACGGGAATGTGGTTGCGCGCCAAGAGCTCAAGCGCGTAGTCGTCGATGCGGTAGCCCACTTCATAGTAGATTTCGCGAATACCGGCTTGAATCAAAGATTTGGTACAATTGAGACAAGGAAAATGCGTGACGTAGCAGGTACAACCATCAACGGAGATGCCGGCTTTGGCGCAGTACAACAGGGCGTTCATCTCGGCGTGAATCGTCGCGATGCAGTGCCCATCGCGCATGGTATGGCCGACTTCATCGCAATGGGGATTGCCGGCGATGGAGCCGTTGTATCCCGTTGCGACGATGCGATGCTCGTGGTTGACGAGGACGCAGCCGACGTAGGCGCGGTCACAGGTGCCGCGTTCGGCGACCGTTTTGGCCATTTCCATAAAATAGACGTTCCAACTCTTGCGTGTCACAGCGTGCTCCTTTCCATTTGTACGAGAGACCCGAGCGAACGAGTTTTCGGTCAGCGTTTTCTGTGGGTTCAGTTTACCATTGCAGAAGGAGAAAAGAAATGTCGCCAAAAGAAGAAAAAAAGCACATTCGAAAGGATCTTAAAAAGCGCCTTAAGGAAATGACCCCGCTCGAAAAGGCGCGGGCCGACGCTCGCATCGTGGCGCTCATCCGAAAGAGCGACGCCTATCAAAATGCGGCGAGCGTCTTTTGCTTTGTGAGCATGCCCGAAGAAGTCGACACGCATCCGCTCCTGGATTCAATATTAAAGGAAGGAAAGACGCTGGTCGTGCCGCGTATTACGGGCCCCGGTCAAATGGATCTCGTGCCTTTAGAAAGACTGGACGCCATGACGCCCGATCGCTTTGGGATTTTGGAACCGGCAGCGGATCTGCCGACGATTGAAAAAGACGCCATCGACTTGGCGATTGTGCCTTGCTTGGGGGCCACTCGCGATGGCCGACGGCTTGGACGCGGCGGCGGATTCTATGATCGCTTTTTGCGCGACTATAAGGGGGAGGCCCTCCTCGTCGTCTACGAGGCGATGCTTATCGAGGACGTTCCGATGGAGCCGTGGGACGTGGCATTGCCTCATGTGGTCACCGAAAAGGGCGTCTTTCCTCAATGCCCGGCCGCACGATAAGAATACTGACAGCCGCAGTAATCCTGACGATACATGCCGAATTCTTTCGTCAACTCCACCGAACGCGTGAATCCGTTCTGCTTTTTGAAATCCGAAAACAGGTAGGGGATGCCGACTTCTGCGGCGACGCGCGCGCCGATGGTGTTGAGCAGCTGTGCGTTTTTATGGGGACTCAGGGAGAGCGTCGTCGTAAAGTAATCGAAATTGCCCGCTTTGGCCACGCGTCCCGCCTCGCGAAGACGCAGGTCGAAACAACGGGCGCAGCGACTGCCTCCCTCGGGCGCGGGTTCAAAGCCTTTCACCGCCGCGTCGTATTCTTCAGGGCGGTACGGGGCCTTCATGAAGTGAAGGCCGTTCGGGGCGTCGAGGCGTTCCAGTAGTTCGCGCTGTTCGCGTTCTCGAAATGCGTATTCTTCGGGCGGATAAATATTCGGATTGTAGTAGTAGACGGTGATGTCGAAGGCATCGCGAAGCCGTTCTAAAACCGCCGTACTGCACGGTCCACAACAACTGTGTAAGAGCAGGCGCGGTTTCGGCCCATCCTCGGGAAAGGATTGAATAATTTCTTCCATTTTCTTCTGATAGTTGATGTGTTCCATCAGGGCTCCTTCAAGTCTTTAAGTTGATTGGCCTATTCTATCATAAGAAATGTGTTGCACGATTCGATCAAAACGGCTATTCAGAATAAAAATAGTTTTATATCAATAAAATTCCATTGACGCTCGGCATGGGGTTCGGTACACTGATATCGTTCATCGAAAGTACGTGAAGACCGGAAGGGGAACGCTATGCACGTAGTCAAATTCGGCGGCAGTTCGTGTGCGGATGCCGAGCAGGTCTCTAAAATTCGCCAAATTGTACAAGACAACCCAGAGCGCACCGTCGTCGTGGTGTCGGCGCCGGGAAAACGCCATGCGCAGGATCATAAAGTAACGGACATGCTGTATTTAGCCCATCAACTGTTCTCCATTGGCATGGGCGGGGGCGAGGTCTTCACCGCTGTAGGCATGCGATATGCCGAGATCATCGAAGGGCTGGGGCTTCAGTTTCCCCTTGAGGCGGAACTGGAACAGATTCGCGATGCGCTCTCCCACGGCGCGAGCGAAGATTACTGTGCGAGCCGCGGCGAGTATCTCTGCGCCAAAATCGTGGCTGAGGCCCTGAACTACCGTTTCGTGGACGCTTGGGACGTCATCGCCTTCAATGAAGATCGGACGTTGAACTATGACGAGACCGAAAAGCGCTGTCGGGAGAGGCTTACGGGCGAACGCGTGGTGGTCCCCGGCTTTTATGGCGCGATGCCGGACGGCGAAATCGTGACCTTTTCGCGCGGCGGTTCGGACATCACGGGTTCGGTCCTGGCGGCGGCCTTGAAAGCGGACCTTTACGAGAACTGGACGGACGTCTCGGGCTTTTTGGCGACAGATCCCGGCATCGTGCAAGATCCCAAGACCATTGACGTCATCACCTACGACGAACTGCACGAGCTCAGTTACATGGGCGCGAAAGTGTTGCACGAAGACGCCGTGTACCCCGCCCATCGCGCGGGAGTCCCCATCCAGATCAAGAACACGAATCATCCGGACGCGGCGGGGACACGCATTGTTCTGAAACCGGAGGATGACACGCCCATCGTCACGGGCATTTCAGGCAAGAAAGGCTTCATGGCTGTGGAAGTCACGAAGCGCCATGGGGCAGGCGACACCGGCTTCTTGCGTCGCTTGATCTCGGTGTTCGAGGCGAACGACTGCGGCGTCGAACACATTCCCTCGTCCATCGACACGTTCTCCGTCTTAGTGCGTGAGGAACCCTTCCGCAGCAAACAGAAGAAAATTCTGGAAGAAATTGACATCTTCTCCGAGCCGGATTCCATTCGCGTCTCGGATCACATCGCCTTGCTCGCCGTGGTCGGCGAAGGCATGGCCGACCATCCCGGCGTGGCGGCACGCGTCTTCGCTGCCCTGGGACGCGAGGGCATCAGCATTAAAATGATCTTGCAGGGGGCAAGCGAACTCAACATCATCCTCTGCGTGGATGAGAAGGATTTTGAGCCGGCCGTGCGGGCCTTGTATCGGGAATTTTTTGAGGAGGAGTCGAAATGAAAAAGCTTAATGTGGCCGTCGTGGGGGCAACGGGTCTCGTGGGATCGACTATGCTCAAAGTGCTGGAGGAACGGGAGTTTCCCGTGGCGCAGATCTATGCGTTTGCCACGGCGCGATCGGCCGGCAAGACCGTGATGTTTCACGGCGCGCCTTGCGTGGTGGAAGAACTCACGGAGACGTCGTTTGTGGACCACGACATCGATGTGGCGCTCTTGTCCGCTGGCGGTGGCACTAGCAAGGTCTATGCGCCCCTCGCGGCCGAGGCCGGCGTGACCGTCATCGACAACAGTTCGCAGTGGCGGCAGGTCGACGGCATTCCCTTAGTGGTGCCGGAGGTCAATCCCGAGGTCATCAAAGGCTATCGCGGCATCATCGCCAATCCGAACTGCTCCACCATTCAGTGCATGCCGATTCTCAAGACGCTGCGCGACCGCTACGGCTTGAAGCGCATCGTCTACAGCACCTACCAGGCGGCGGCCGGCGCGGGCATGAAGGGCCTGCACGATTTGGAAGAGGGGACGACGACGACCTTCGACTATCCGCTACCGCTGAATGTCTTGCCGCGCATTGACGAATTCATGGAGGACGGCTCCACAAAAGAAGAGTGGAAGATGGTGCAGGAGACGCGCAAGATCTTGGGCCTGCCGGACTTGGCCGTGACGGCGACGTGCGTGCGCGTTCCCGTGGACTTCGGGCATGGCGTGGCCATCAACGCGGAGCTTCAAGACGACTTCGATTTGGAGACGGTGCGCGCGGATTTGGAAGCGCAGGACGGCGTCATCGTCAAAGACGATCCGAAGAACCATGTCTATCCCATCCCGCAGGACTGCAAATTCAACGACATGATCTACGTCGGGCGCATACGGCGGGACGCTTCGCAGCCCAACACGCTCAACCTCTGGTGCGTGGCGGACAACATTCGCAAGGGTGCAGCCACGAATTCGGTGCAAATTGCCGAGAAGTGGCTGGAATACGCGGATGAGAGCTGGTTTGCCGACCGGGAGGAGGCGTGATGCGCATCGCACTGTTGGGCTATGGCACAGTCGGGCAGGGCGTGATGGCCCTCTATCAGGAGCGGTGCGAGGCGCTCAAAGCGGCTCTCGGTGAGGACATCACATTTGCCGGCATCGGCGTCCGCTCGCTCGACCGCCCGCGCAAAGTGCCAGCCGAGGCGGCGCTCTTTACGACGGACACGCGCGCCCTGGCGCTGGATCCGTCGGTGGACGTCGTGGTCGAAGCCACGGGAAGTACGGGCGACATGGGCGATCTCTTGGAAGAGGCGCTGCGGGCGGGTAAATCCGTGGTGACGGCCAATAAAGCCCTCGTCGCGTCGCGTCTCGTCGCTCTGTCGCGCGCGGCCGAAGATGGCGGCGCATCGCTCTTATTTGAAGCGGCAGCCGGCGGGGCGATGCCGGTGGTGCGCGTCGTTCAGTCACAAGCAGCGGCTAACGCCGTCACCGGCATTCGCGGCATCTTAAACGGTTCGTCCAACTACGTGCTCTCCGAACTCTCCAAAGCGCGAAATCGCGAAGAGGTCATGCGTGAAGCGCGGGAACTGGGCGTGCTGGAAGCGGACCCCACGGACGACCTCGACGGCTATGATGCGAGAAATAAATTGACGATCTTGGCATCGTTGGCCTTGGGAGCGGCGGTGCGACCGGAGGATGTTTCGATGATCGGCATGCAGGGCATTACGGATGAGGATCTGGCGTTCTTCGCTTTGCAGAGCAAAAAGGTGAAGCTCATCGCTGCGTTTTGCGATGAGCAGGCGTCAGAAGGGCGGCGCGTACAGCTCAGCGTTCAGCCGACGGCGCTTTCGGCGTTTTCGGACTTCGCCCACGTAGACGGGATTTTGAACGCCGCCGTTTTGGATTGCGATAAGGCAGGCGCGATGGCGCTCAAAGGCTTCGGCGGCGGCATGGAACCCACGGCTAACGCCATGTGGACGGACCTTCTGAGTTTGTCGACGAAGAGACCCTTTCGCGCCATGGAGGCCTTTGACGCGGCGCTCGTGGATCACAGTGACGTGCGAAAGTTCTACGTGCGGCCCACCGACGACGCACCGCTTCCACTGACGTCGGACGAATGGGAACGCGCCGAGAAACAGGGGCCGGAAGCGCCGGCGGGAGCCATCGAGATTCTCCTCACTGAAGAGCGTGCGGTACAACTGTGGCGCGCCGGCAATGTGGTTATTGCAGGAGGTCGGCCATGATCTATCATTCCACTCGAGATCTGTCGCTTGCGGCGACGGGGGCCGAGGCCATCGTGGCGGGCATTGCGCCGGACGGCGGTCTCTACGTTCCGGAGGTTTTGCCGAAAATCGACCGAAGCGCTTGGAGGGGCGCTTCATTTCAGGACATGGCGTGCGGTATCTTTCGGCTGTTCTTCGACGAACTGGAAGACGATCTTCCGGGCATCGTGAAAGCGGCGTATGCCTCGTTTGACGATCCAGCCATTGCGCCCGTGCGGGTCGTGAACGAGCGCCTTGCGCTGTTGGAACTCTGGCATGGGCCGACGCTTGCGTTCAAGGACATCGCGTTACAAGCTCTGCCGCATCTCATGCAGGCGGCGCTCAAGGCGCTGGGTCGTCAGGAAAAAGTGCTCATCTTGACGGCTACGTCGGGGGATACGGGCAAGGCCGCGATGGCGGGCTTCGCCGACGTTAAAGACTCTGGCGTCATCGTCTACTATCCGGCGGACGGGGTGAGCGAGGCGCAGCGTCGCCAGATGCTGACGCACGGTGAGGACAACACGATTGCGCTGGGCGTGGAGGGCAATTTCGACGACTGTCAGGCCGGTGTGAAACGGCTGTTTGCGGACCGTGTATTGCAAGAGACGCTTGCTGCGAGGGGCATTCGGCTGTCATCGGCCAATTCCATCAACATCGGCCGTCTCGTCCCGCAAATTACGTATTACTTTACAGCCTATGAGGCGCTGGTGCGAAAGGGCGTTTTGGAGGACGGACAGCCCTTGGATCTGACCGTGCCGACGGGAAATTTTGGAGATTTTCTGGCGGGTGTCTATGCGAAGGAAATGGGACTGCCGCTGGGGCAGATGACGGTGGCGTCCAATGCCAATCACGTGTTGACGGATTTTGGCGAGACCGGCGTTTACGACGCCAACCGCCCGCTCGTGCTGACGGCGAGTCCTTCCATGGACATTCTGATCTCGAGTAATCTGGAGCGCTATCTCTTTTTACGTCTGGGCGATGCGGAGAAGGTGCGCGCGCTCATGACGGAGTTGCGCGAGACGGGCCGCTTCGCCCTGCAGAAGCTCGACGGCGTCCGCTGGGGATGGGCTGATGAAACGGCGGTCTTTGCCACCATCCGGGATCTCTACGAGAGCGACCGGGTGACCATCGACCCGCATACGGCGGTGGCGGTGGATGTCGCGCGTCAGGTTTCGGACGGTTTCCAGCTCGTGCTTTCGACGGCGAGCGCGTACAAGTTCCCGAGAGAAGTGCTGACGGCGCTCGGGCGTGAGGTGCCGGAGACGCTGGAAGCGCAGTGGGAGGCGCTTCAAGAGGCGTCGAAACTTCCCGTGCCGCAACCCATTCAGAAGTTGCGTTCGGCGCGTCCGCGGCTTGAGCATCGCGTGGCGGTGGACGCGATGCGCGAGAGCGTCCTTGAATTTGCCAAAGGAGTGTTTTGATGCAGTTTACGGTGCGTGCGCCGGCCACGAGCGCCAACTTGGGGCCGGGATTTGACTGTCTGGGCATCGCGTGGAATCTGTACGGGCGCTTTGTGTTTCACACGCGAGAGGAAGCGGACGACGTGAGGGCGCTCGCGCGCTATCGCCACATGGCGGAAGTGAGCCGTCCGGCGGATCGCAACAACATGGTGTTGCAGGCGTACTGGGCGTATGCCGAAGCGCTCAACATCGCGCTTCCGGACGTGGGGGTCTTCATCGACTCGGACATTCCGTCGACGCGGGGGCTGGGCTCGTCGGCGGCTTGCATCGTGGCGGGATGCACGGCGGCGCGTCATCTGGCGCGAATGATCGATGGGGGAAAGTCCAAGGGGCGTTTGACAGACGCCTCCGTTTTGCGTGTGGCGACGGCTGTGGAAGGCCATCCCGACAACGTCGCCCCGGCGCTCTACGGTGGATTGCAGCTGTCGCAGTTGGAAAAGGGGCGCGTGAACGCCGTGCCGCTGCACGTGGCGGAGTCGCTGCGCTTTTTTGTGATGATACCGGATGTTGTCATGAGCACGAAATCGTCAAGAGGCGTGTTGAAGGACACAGTTCAACGTGGCGATGCCGTGCACAATCTCTCCGCCCTCGGTTTTTTACTCGAAGGCCTGCGCACCGGCAAACAGCGCCTCATCCGCCTCGGTCTCAGCGATCGCCTGCACGAACCGCAGCGTCGCCCCCTCATTCCCGACATCCATCGCATCGAGGCGCTCGTCGAAACGTCCGGAGCCACCGGCATGGTCTTGAGCGGCTCCGGCTCCACCCTTCTCGTCTTTTCTCATCAGCAGCAAGACGCCGAAGTGGAACGCATCCTCTCTTCGGGGCTGCCTGACAAATGGCAGCTCAAGCGCGTCATGCCGGACTTCTCCGGAGCGATGGTGATGGTCGGGGAAGGGAGGCAGGCTGATCTTAGGTGACGGGGAAGGGCATGTCCCTCTATAATGTCCCCCAAACGCGCGGATAGGCAGCATGACAGCAACGCGTGAGCATGCGGTGGAGGGCACAGCGGTCATCAATCTGACGATATGCATATTTATTAAAATAGAATAAAAAAAACATCACGACGGAGCAGATACTTCACCATTTTGCTCCGCCAAAGTGGTGTTAAATGAGAATCGCGCTTTACCACTCACATTTTCGCAAATCGGCGAATCGCTATTTCAATATTCGATTTAGCCCCCACCAGTTTTGGGTTTCAGGCCATTCACGCCTCGGACGCGGGAGATGAGAGCTTCAAGAATGAGATGCTTTCGTTACATATTCATTCAACGGTGTGTCGCAAAGTCCAAAAATCGAAAGAGCGACACATTTTCCTGAAAAAACGGTAGGTTGTAAAACGCTATATGAAAATAGCGATTCGGACACGCCCCAAAAAGTTGGGTGCCCTTTCGCATTTCAAGAATAGCCAACACTTTTTGACTGAACAAGAGGTCCTCATTGTCGCCGCCCCGCCGCCTCGTCACGGGCGCCGGAAGTCTAGGAGAAACCAGCTCAGTCGCGATAAAGGACGCACAGCTTCGACAGACTATTTTTCTAAAAAAGAAGCGAAAAAAGCAACGAAAGCGTAAGTGTCAAATGAGAACTCCAGTGGAGTCTTTCGCACAAACGAGAAAACCGAGAGCCATCGTCAGCTCCCGGTTTTCTTTCGTTCATCTGCACTTTTCTTGCATTTCTTCCGCAGTGCCACCTGACGGCGATGCACGCCGTCAAGAGCATAATCTCGGGGTGATGTCACGCTGCCTTCTGGCAAGCCCTCGCCTCCTCACGCCTGCGCCTTGCGCCCCGGCGTGAGACGACGTTCGAGCCAGCCAAGGCCCACATCGATTAAGATGGCCATGAAGGCGGTGGGAAGCGCGCCCGCCAAGATGATGGGCGTGCCGCCCACGACGTTGATGCCGCGGGTGATGATGTCGCCGAGGCCGCCTGCACCGATGAAGGTGCCGATGGCCGTCACGCCGATGCCGACGACGAGGGCATTGCGAATCCCCGAGAGGATGACGGAGATGGCGAGCGGCAGCTCCACGTGCACGATGCGGTAGGCGGGCGTCATGCCCATGCCGCGCGCGACGTCTAACAGTTCCGCCGGTACGGCGCGGATGCCGGCGATGGTGTTCTTCAAGATCGGCAAAAGCGAATATAGCATGACCGTGACAACCACCGTCTTCGCGCCTAGGCCCATCACGATGATGAGCAGTGACAACATGGCTAGGGACGGAATGGTCTGCAGCAGGTTGGCCAAGCCCACGATGGGGCCGGCAAACTTACGCCGCTTGGCGAGCACGACGCCCAAGGGAATCGCTACGAGACTCGCAAAGAAGACGCCGTAAAGCGAAATCAAAAAGTGGCGGAAGAACTGTTGCATGACGTAGGGGCCGTTGATCTGGTAATAGCCGATGAGTTGTTCGATCAGATTGCCGTTCATCACTTGCCTCCCTTCTGATCTTGCGCTGGATCGTATATCAATCTTTCGACCGCCTGTCCTTCGAGCGCTCGAGTTAGCGTCATTCCCGACGTTTGAGGTCTTGGCGCTTGCGTTGGCTCACCCTGCGCCGCGTCCAATTCCGCCGGCCTCTGATCGCGATTAACGTCTTCGAAGTAGTCGTGCTCCGTCAAGAATCGCTCTGCGACCACATGGGGCTCAATCATCTCCTCATCGCTCAGGCGATTCAAATTCGACATCGTCTCCGTTGAGATCTGCCCGATGAGTTTCGAGACCACCCAGTCGAGAGCTGGCTTTTCCTGTAACAAGTCGTTCATCACGACCGGCGACGCCTCATAGGGCGGAAAGAGCTTTAAGTCGTCTTCCAAGACGACGAGGTCGTAGCTCGAAATGCGCCCGTCCGTGGTGTAGCCCAAGACGACGTCCATTTCGTGGTTCTGCAAAGCCGAATAGACCAGCCCGATTTCCATGGGGTAGACGTCTTTGAATGTGAAGTCGTACGTCTCCAAAAACGCCTTGTACCCGTCGCCCTCGCGCTCCATCCAGGCCGTGTCCGCGCCCAAGTTGAGATCCTGCGCGATGGGGGCGAGGTCGCTCACTTTTTGCAAATGATGCTCATTCGCCATCTCACGCGTCACCATGAAGGCGTACGTATTCTCAAAGCCATACGACGGGTACCACTTCGCGTGGAAACGCTCATCGTAAGCCTTTTGCACCGTGACCATGGCCTCTTCAGGATCCTTCGTCGGCGGCGCGCCCACCTCGCCCGTGAGGGACGTGCCCGTGTACATGACGCCCGAGAAATTGCTCTGTCCACCCAAAAGCGTCTGATGAATCAAAATCGTCGAGCCCAGGTTGTTGATGATGTTCGTCTTTTCCTCCGGCAAGTAGTGGCGGATCATCTGCGCGTTGATCTCCGCCAGAATCTGCCGCTCGGTCGTGTTGCCGCCAGCGATGACGATGCCGCCGCCCGCGTCCGTTGCGCCGAGGCCCGGCAATTCGCAACCGCACAGCATCACCAGTAACAGCACAAAAAGCCCAACGTGATACCTCTTTTTACGCATGTTGGCCTCCTTTCACTTTCTTCGTCATCTGAGGCGAACTCATGCGCGGCGAGAGCGCGTTCTCCAATTTGCCGAAGAGCAAATCCGTCAGCACCGCCAGAATGGAGATGGGGATGGTCCCCAGAATCAGCATGTCGATCTTGTAGTTGTTGAGCCCCGTAAAGATGAAATCGCCGAGGCCGCCCGCGCCGATGTAGGACGCCAGCGTCGTCCACGCGATGACGTACACCGCCGACAGGCGAATCCCCGCCATGATGATGGGCATCCCGAGCGGCAGCTCCACTTTGCGGAGAATCTGTCCCGACGTCATGCCCATGCCTTTCGCCGCGTCGATCAGGTCGCCGTCCACGTTGGTGATGGCGATGTAGGTGTTGCGGATGATGGGCGAGAGGGAGTAAAGGAAGAGCGCCACGATGGCCGGCGGCTTGCCGACGCTGAAGATGGGAATCATGAACGCCAGGAGCGCCAGCGATGGCACCGTCTGCAAAAGCGCCGCAATGCCCATGACGATCTTGCCGAGGCGCCTGGTGCGCGTGATGGCGAGGCCGATGGGGACCGCGACGAGCACGCCCAAGAGGAGCGCGATGGCGGCGATGAAGAGGTGCTCGCCCGTCTTCGTCAGAAGGGCACTCCCGTATTCCTGTAAAAGCGCGTTCACTCGCGGCCTCCTTCCTCCGAGACTTGACGGATGCGTTCCACGAGACTAGGCGTGACCTCGGGTTCGGCCGTGGCTTTCGCGTGAACTGCAATTTTAACGCTCTCTCCATCGGTCGCATCCGTTGAGGACGCGCCCACAGACCGAGCCTCGTTCGTGCGCTTGAGAGACGGCTCTGAAGTCCCATTCGTACGGTCTGTCGACGATATGATGGTCTCCACGTCCTTCGCCGGCTCGTCGTTGTCGCCCCAGACGGACTCGTACGACGACGCCACGATCGTGCCACGCGTCACGAGACCCACCAACTTGTAGTGGTCATCCGTCACGGGCAAATTCGGATAGTTGAGTTCGATGATGGAGTACATCGCATCGTGAATGGTGGTCTTTTCGTGGATATAGACGGTGTCCTTCATGATGTCGCCCACGCGCATCTCCTTGCGTCCGAGGCGCATGAGGTCATAGATGTCCACATAGCCGCAGAGCACGCCGTTGACGTCCGTCACATAGAGGCGGTCGACGCGCTTCTCGCGCAAGATGCGAAACGCGGTGCGCGTGTCTGTCTGCGTCGTCACGGCGACTGGCGCGCGTAGCATGATCTCGTCCACCGTGCGCGTGTAGGCCGCCGCGTCCTTCACGCGGTCTGCCCCCAAGAAGTTCTCCACGAATTCGTTCGCGGGGTGAAGCAAAATGTCGTTGGGCTTGCCCTCTTGGATGAGGCGCCCCTTGTCCATGATGATGATGTGATCCGCCAGCGACAGCGCTTCGTCCATGTCGTGCGTGACGAAGACGACGGTCTTGCCCATTTCAATTTGGAGCGTCTTCACCAATTTTTGCAAGGAGTCGCGTGTGATGGGGTCCAACGCGCCAAACGGCTCATCCATGAGGATGATGTCTTGGTTCGCCGCCAAGGCGCGGATGACGCCGATGCGCTGCTGCTGTCCGCCCGAAAGTTCCTTGGGATAGCGTTCCAGATACTCCGTCGGCAGGTCCACGCGAGAAATCAGACGCTCCGCGGTTTCGCGCATCTGCTTCTCGTCCCACCCCAAAAGGCGCGGCACCATGGTGATGTTTTCGTAAATGGTCATGTGGGGCATGAGCCCGATCTGCTGGATGACGTAGCCGATGCGCCGGCGCAGCTGGACGGGGTCAAGCTCTTTCGTCTCCTTGCCGTCGATCTTAAGACTTCCCGAGGTGGGGTCGATCATGCGGTTGATCATGCGCATGGAGGTGGTCTTCCCACTGCCTGATGTGCCGATGAACACGGCGAACTCTCCCGTCGGAATGCTGACCGTCAGGTCGTCGACCGCATTCGTGCCGTCGAAAATTTTAGTGACATGCTTAAATTCAATCATATTTTCCTCCTCCGCCCTTTAGCCCGAGCCAAAGGACGTTCGATGATATAATGACCGTATCAGTCCATATGGGGATACCCTTGCTGACGCAACACTTCAAAGAGCACGATGGCGGCTGAATTGGAAAGGTTGAGCGATCGCGAGCCCGGCCGCATGGGGATGCGGATGAGGCGCTCCGGATGCGCCGCCATAAAGTCCTCGGGAATGCCCTTGGATTCCTGTCCGAAGACCGAAAGCACCGGACCGCTCACGACGAGATCCCCAATGGAGCGCGGCGTACGCGTCTCGACGTAGAGCACTTGGGTGCCCGCGGCGGCGACCTCGTCGGCATATTCGGCAAACGCCTCTAAGCTGTCCCAGACCGTGAGGTCCACGTCGTCCCAGTAGTCCATGCCGGAACGGCGGATGAGCCGATCCGTGAGTTGGAAGCCAAGCGGGCGCACGAGGTGTAGCGCCGTATCCGTTACCACGCACGTGCGCGCAATATTGCCTGTGTTGTAGGGGATTTCCGGTGAAATGAGTGCAATGGCATTTTTCATACATCCTCCTTGTTTCGTGGAGACATCTCTATTGTAACAGATACACTTGACACACCCATAAACTGAACGAAAGGAGTCCCATGAACCCCATCTCCGTCATGCACACCGCAGACTTGCATCTGGGCGCGACGCTTTCGAGCCTCGGCGACTTTGCAGGGTCCCGCCGCGCCGAGATCGTCCGCACCTTTTACCGCATGCTGGACGTCTGCCGCGACGAACACGTAAGCGTCCTCCTCATCGCCGGCGACTTTCTAGAGGCGTCGACGATCCGCCCGGCCATGCTGTCCGACATCATCCGTCACATGGCAGCCGTCCCTGACGTTCAAATCTGCATCGCCCCCGGCAATCACGATTTTCTGGCCCCCGACAGTCCCTATGAGACGGCGACGTGGCCGCCCAACGTACACATCTTTGGTCCGGCGTTTTCGCGCGTGGCGGTGGGCGATGCACTCGTCGTCTATGGCGCCGCCTTTACGGGGACCTATCAACACACGTCACTTCTTCGCGATGTCGACTGGCGACGCGAGCGGCAAGAGACCGAAGGACGCGTGCGCGTGCTCCTCATCCACGGCGACTGGCAAATCCGCGACAGCGCCTATCATCCGCTGTTCCCCGAGGACCTGCCCTCCGATTTCTTCACATACGTGGCGCTCGGCCACGTGCACAAGCGCTCCCCACTGCAACAACTCGGCCGGACGACCCTCGCCTACCCGGGAAGCCCCGATGGCGCGGGATTTGACGAGACAGGGGAGCGGGGCGTCTACCTCGGGACTCTCTTGCCCTTCGAGACTCATCTCACTTTCCGTCCGTTCTCCTCGCGCCTCCTGTGGCGCCTCGATGCCGACATGACAGATGTTACGGGCATCGACGAGGCGGCCAAGCGCATCTTAGAACCCATGCGAACGCCCGGATACGCGCTTTCCGACATGATGGCGCGAGTGACGCTCGTGGGCGACGCTGCCGAGGACGATCCACTGGATCTGCCCCTGCTGCAAAAGGCGCTCGAAGAGGAACTCACTGCCATCACGTTGCGCGACCGCCGCAGGGTGAGCGTCGATTGGCCGACGCTCGCTCGCGAGGAATCCCTGCGCGGCTACTTCGCAAAGGCCCTGTACGAACGCTATGTCAAGGCGGACGACGACCAAAAGCCGATCGTCGAGCGCGCCCTGCGATGGGGACTTGACACCTTCAACGGAAAAGAGGTGGACCGTGCGCATTAAACAGATCTCACTCCATCACTTTGGAGCATTTCGCGAGTTTTCGCAAACGGTCCCCGAGGGTCTGAGCCTCTGGGTGGGTGATAACGAATCCGGTAAATCGACCCTTATGGACGCCCTGCAACTCATCTTCTACGGCACGTCCAAAGGGGGCAACGACCCCCGAGAGAACATTCGAAAGCGCTATATCGCCTCGCGAAAGCGCGACGCCGCAGGCGTCGTGATCTTCGAGGACGGACATCGCACCTATCGCCTGGAACGCGAATTCGGGACGTCGAACGGTCAAGATCGCGTGCAACTCTCCGATGAACTCACAGGTGAAAAAATCGCGCTGGAGGCCAAGGAGACGCCGGGCGATCGCTTTTTCGGACTCAACGCCGATGCGTTTAAGCGCAGCGTCTTTGTGGGTCCGTCAGGCAGCACATTTCACGCGACGTCGGGGAAGGACGGCGATCAGCTCTACGATCGTCTGTCCAACCTGGGGACGAGTGGCGAAGAAGGCGTGTCAGCGAGCGCCGTGGAGCAAAAGCTGCGCGACGCGGAGCACTTCTATCTCAAAGGCAATGGACGCGGCGGCGCCTTGCGCGATGCCGAGGCCGAGATTGCCGCACTGGAACAACAGCATCGCCGTGCGCTGGCGCGCGAAGAGGCGGTGCGCGAGACGTTGCAGGAACTCGCCCGGGAAGAGGAGTCTCTCGAGCGAGAGAAGCAGGCTTTCGCCGAAAAAACAGCCGCTGACGAGGGGGCCGTGGATCCGGAAGTGTTTGCGGAGAAGCGCCGCGACTTGCAAGAAGAGCGGCTCGCTTTCGAGAAGGCGAAGACGGCTTTAGACGTCGAAGCGGCGCACGCGAGGACGAGACGGGAAGAACTCTCACGTTGGCGCGCTGAGCTCGAAAAAGGGAGCGACACAGAAGTTTCGACGAAGTCGTTTCGCTTTGACATCCTGGCCCTTCTCTGCGTCATCGGGGGCCTGCTGATCGCCTGGTTCGGGCGCGCAGAGAACGCGTTTCGGGTGACGGGCCTCGTGGCCGTCGTCATCGGCATAGTGATTGGAATTGTGGCATGGCGGACGCTGAAACGAGATAAAAGCGAACGCATTCGCAGGGAAGCGGAGGACGCACAGCGTCGCGCCCGGTTGGAGGCCATCGCGCGAGAAGAAGCGCAGCTGTCAGAGGGGATGTTTGGCGAGCGCCTCGACGCCTTGAAAGCCCGAGAGAGCGCGCTCAAGGCCGGGGAAGAGGACCTCGAGAGACGCGAAAGAGCGTGGGTGACGCGGCGGCGTGAGGCGGACGAAGCCATCCGAGCAGCGGAGCGAAGGCTCCGCACCCGTGAACAGGAGCTCTTGGTGCGTCGCACGCGGCTTTCTGCGACGCACGAGGGCGAGCGTCTGGCCGATGAGATCGTCGTCGAAATCCGTGAAAAAGACGAGCGTCGCGCGGAGATGCAAGCGGAAGTCGACGCCATCGTGCTCGCGGAGGAGGCCCTTGCCGAGGCGCAGCAGATGGCGCAGCGGAACTTCTCGCCGCGGCTCAGCGAGCGCGCAAGCGAGATCTTCGCCTCCCTGACTGGCGTCGAAGCGCGCACCCTGCGCATCGATTCGCAGTTCAACGTGACGATGGAAAACGCGACGCACGCCCTGCAGGACTGGATGACGCTTTCCACGGGCACCATCGAGCAGGCGTACCTCGCCCTGCGCATCGCCGTGAGCGAACTCACGGCAGAAGGGCGGGCACTTCCCCTCCTCATGGACGACCCCTTCGTGTTCTACGACGACACGCGCGCCCGCCTCGGCGTGGATTTTTTACAACACTACAGCGAGGCGTCGGGCCGCCAGATCCTCTTGTTCACCAGTCACCGCCGCCTCCTGGAGAGCGTGGACGACGCGGACGTCATTCACGTGCGTGCTGATTGAGCATACCCCATCGGGGTATTCAAGAAGCGAATTCAATCAGATCGCGTAGAATCGAGAGGGACATGACAGAACAGATTCGTGCCGAACGAAAAAAAGAGCGTTTCGATGTCGAAGGGATGACGTGCGCGGCGTGTGAGCGCGCGGTGACCAAAGCCGTATCGAAACTGGAGGGCGTGGATGAGGCCGTGGTGAGTCTCATGACGAATTCCATGGACGTCGCCTATGACGATGCCCGCGTGACGCCCGCTGAGATTGAAAAAGCGGTGTCCGAGGCGGGGTATACCGCCCATTTGAGGCAAACGCAAAAGAGAAAGAGCGTGGCGCCTGAAGAGTCGGTGTTCGAAAAAGCGGCGCGTGAGATGAGGGGGCGCCTCCTCCTGTCTGTGCCCTTTTTGGCGCTCTTGCTGTATGTGGCCATGGGGCCGATGGTGGGTTTGCCACTGCCCGCATTCCTGTCGGGCATGGAAGGCAGTAGCAATTACGCATTCGTGCAGCTCCTCCTGGTGACTCCCATCGTCTTCGCCAACCGCAACTACTTCGTCCACGGCATGAAGAGCCTCGTGCACGGAAGCCCCAACATGGACGCTCTCATCGCCGTGGGCTCAGGGGCGGCCGTCCTCTACGGCATCTTCGCCTTGTTCCGCATCAATTACGGTATGGGCTTCGGCCACCCGGAGCTGGTCATGACCTATCGTCACGACCTCTACTTCGAGGGCGCGGGCACGATTTTGACTCTCATCACCGTGGGTAAGTACTTGGAGGTGCGCTCCAAAATCCGGACGACCACTTCCGTGCGGGCACTTGTGGACCTGCAGCCTAAGACCGCGCACGTCTTGCGCGACGGTCGAGAGGAGACGCTTCCCATCGAGGAGGTGCGCGTGGGCGATCACCTCGTCGTGCGGCCGGGTGAGCGCGTGCCGTTGGACGGACGCCTCGTCGAAGGGGCGAGTTCCATCGACGAATCGGCCATCACGGGAGAGAGCGTCCCCGTCTCCAAGGGCGTCGGCGACCGCGTGACGGGGGCGACGATGAACGGCACGGGCGCCTTCGTCTTCGAAGTGACGGCTGTTCAAGAGGAGACGACGTTATCCAAGATCATCGCGCTGGTCGAGGATGCCAATTCGACGAAGGCACCCATCCAGGCGCTGGCCGACCGCATTGCGGGCGTGTTCGTGCCCGTCGTCATGGGGATTGCCCTTCTCACGTTTGGCTTCTGGATGTGGCGCGGCGAGCCGTTTGAATTCGCGCTGCGCCTTTCCATTTCGGTCCTCGTGATCTCCTGTCCCTGCGCGCTGGGCCTGGCGACGCCGGTCGTGGTGATGGTCGCCACGGGTAAAGGCGCCGAAAACGGACTCTTGATTAAATCGGCGGAGGCGTTGGAACTCTTGCACGAAGTGGACGCCATCGCTTTTGACAAGACCAAGACCATCACCGAAGGACATCCCTTCGTGACGGACGTCGTCGTGCCGCGTGGCTCGCGCGAAGAGGCCGATCGTTTGATCCATCGCGCCGCGCTTTTGGAGGCTTCGTCCGAACAGCCACTCGCGGAAGCCATCGTGGCGGCGGCGCACGAGGAGCCGACGGGGCAGGTTTCTGACTTCGAGGCGGTGCCGGGTTACGGCGTGAAGGGGGTCGTGGACGACGGCGTGCCGCACGTGATGGTGGGGGGAAACCTCAAGATGATGCGGCGCGAAGGGGTGGACACGACGCCCTTTGAGGGCGCGGCGGAACGGCTGGCGTCAGAGGGCAAGACCCCCATGTACTTCGCGATCGACGGGAGACCGGCGGGGCTCATCGCCGCGGCGGATGTGGTGAAGAACACCAGTAAGGAGGCCATCCACGCGTTAAAGGAGCGCGGCATTCGGCCCATCATGTTGACGGGAGATCATGATGAGACGGCGCGTGCCATTGCACAGTCTCTGGCGTTGGAGGACTACGTGGCGGATGTGCTGCCTCAGGACAAAGAGCGCCTCCTGCGCGAACTCGGGCAACGGGGGCGTGTGGGCATGGTGGGTGACGGCGTCAACGACGCGCCGGCCTTGGCGCGCGCGGACGTCGGCATCGCCATCGGGGCGGGCACGGATGTGGCCATTGAATCTGCCGACATCGTGCTCGTTCGCTCGGATCTGCAGGACGTGGTCTCGGCCGTGGACCTCTCCCGTCGCACCAAGGTGAAAATAAAGCAGAACCTCTTCTGGGCGCTTATCTACAATGTCATCTGCATTCCGGTGGCGGCGGGCGTGCTCTATCCGCGCTTCGGTGTGACGCTGAATCCCATGATCGCCGCGGCGGCCATGAGCCTTTCGTCGCTCTTCGTGATGGGCAACGCCCTCACGTTGCAGCGGTTCAAGGTGCAACACGACACGGCCTATGTACCGGCGAAGGCGGGCGAACACCCCATCGCTGTCCATGCTCTGGACGGACGAGACGAAAGAGACGCAGTGCGAAAAAGTCACGAGATGGGTTACAATAACAGAAGACCGACCGCACGGCCGGCATTGAAAACTGATTGCATCGCGCCGGAGGGTCGCAAGGCGACGTCGGGTGAGGCGATGATGACGATGAAGGAGGGCACGATGAATAAGACGATGAAAATTGAAGGCATGTCTTGCATGCACTGCCAGAAGCGCGTGGCGGACGCGCTGAACGCCATCGAAGGCGTGGAGGCCACGGTGAATTTAGAGGACAGTCGAGCGGATGTCACGCTGACGGCGGATGTGGCGGATGACGTGTTGAAGCAGGCCGTGGAAGACGCCGGCTATGAAGTGACGGCGATTGAGGGTTGACATGCACGCGGATCACGACAACATTCTACGGCGACTGAAGATCGTACGCGGTCAAGTTGAGGGTCTCATTCACATGGTGGAGGAGGATCGCTACTGCATCGACATCTCCACGCAGTGCATGGCGGCGTCGCAGGCGCTTCGCAGCATCAACCGCGACGTGCTCTCGGCCCACATGACCCAGTGTATGATCGAATCTGCGGAGTCGGACAGCCGTGAGGAGATTGAACTGAAGCTGCGCGAGATGAACGAAGTCATTCAGACGTTGTCCAAGTGAGGCCGTATGCTGAAACTCTTTGCTTTTGATCTGGATGGGACCCTGTTGCAGGAGGGGCGGATTCGCGGACGCAATCGGGAGATCTTGCAGCAGATCGCAAAACACCACACGCTCGTTCTGGTGTCCGGTCGCCCCCTGTCGTCCGTGCAGTTCCTGGCGGAGGACGCGGGGCTTTTTGCGTACAGCATCGGCTGCAACGGCGCCGTGGCGGCCGACCCGATGGGGGAGATCCTCTTTTCGCATCCCATGGCGCCTGAGGCCGTCGAAGAGCTTCTTCGCATCGGCGAGCGTCAGGGGACCTATTTGCATTACTATACGGCGGACACGTTCTATTCGCCCTATTACTGGCCGGAGCGCGTCGAGCATTTGGAGGCGATGGCCGTGCCACAGGGCTTTTTCATGCAGTGCAATCTGCACTTGATGGGCCTGCACGAGACGCCGATGGTGCACGGCGTCTTGAAGCTGCAGTACACATTGCCCGACGATGCGGCGGCGAGTGCTGCGGTGGTCAAGGCCGTGACACAGATTCCCGGCATTCATCACACCTATTCGGGTGGAGGACTACTGGAAGCCATGGCGCCGGAAGTGGACAAGTGGCAGGCGGTGCGCCATGTGGCCGATTCGCTCTCGATTCTGCCGGGCGACATCCTCGCCATGGGCGATTACGACAACGACGCGGGCATGATCGAACAGGCGGGCGTGGGAGTGGCCATGGGCAATGCGCCGGAACGAGTGCAGGAAAAGGCCGATTTCGTGACGCGAACGGTGGACGAGGACGGCGCATATTACGCGCTGGAGGCGCTCCGACAGGATCATCAATGGAATGAAGCGGGGGAAGACCCCGAAGGAGAGAATCATGGACACACAAGTCGTTGACATCGTTGTGATCGGGGCGGGCCCGGCGGGCCTCTCGGCGGCGCTCTACGCGGCGCGCAGCCATCAAAAGGTCGTCGTTCTGGAAAAAGACGTCTTGGGCGGGCAGATGATGATCACGGCGCAGATTGAAAACGTGCCGGGGTCCATCGACAACGACCCATTCGCCCTGACCGACCGCATGGTTCAGCAGGCGAAGCAATTCGGAGCGGAATTTCGTTATGAAGAAGTGACGTCCGTGTCGATCGACGGGCCGTTCAAGACGGTGACCACAACGCAAAACGAATGGCAGGCGAAGGCCGTCATCCTCGCCACGGGGGCCAATCCTCGCCGTCTGGGACTGCAAGGTGAGGAAAAGTGGACGGGGCGCGGACTCACCTATTGCGCCACCTGTGACGGGCCGTTCTTTCAGGGGTTGCCCATCTACGTCGTCGGCGGAGGCGACGCGGCCTTTGACGAGAGCCTCTACTTGCACACGCTCTCTGACGACGTGACCATCCTCTATCGCGGGGCCAAGCCGCGGGCGGCAGTGGTGTTGCAGGAGCGCGCCCGAGAGGCCGGCATCAAGGTCGTCCTGAACACCGAAGTGGTGAGCCTCGAAGGTGAAAATGACCTGGACGCCATCGTCCTGCGCGACAACGTGACGGGCGAGGAGAAGCGGATCAAAGGCAATTTTGGCCTCTTCATCTACGTGGGCATGGAGCCGAACACGGGCCTCGTAAAAGGGCAACTCGCTCTGTCGCCCGAAGGCTACGTCGAAGCGGCGGAGACGACGGAGACGAGCGTGGCGGGCGTCTATGCGGCCGGCGACGTGCGCTATAAAGACGTCCGTCAAATCGTGACGGCGCTGTCCGATGGGGCGAGTGCCGCCATCCACGCCGTGAAGTACATCGAACAGCAGGATGCCCAATGAAGCAGCACGAGTCTCAAACGCGCCGCGTGAAGCTTTCGACGCGCCTTCCCTGGAAGACGATGCGGCACATCGGTCTCTTTCTGATCGCCCTTCTCCTCCTTCTCTCTTTTTATCGGAGCAATATGATTTTCAAGACGACAACCTACACCGTGGAGAGCCCGTTTCTCTCCAATGCGTTCAACGGGTACAGAATTGCACAAATCTCGGACCTGCACGGCCACGTCTTCGGCGATGCCGGCGAGGATCTGTTGACTGCGCTGGACGCGGCGTCGCCCAACCTGGTCGTCATCACTGGCGACGCCATCTCTCGAAGTGAGAAGCACCCCGAAGAGACGGCCAAAGTCCTACAGGCTGTGGCTTCCCGGTATCCGACGTACTACATCCGCGGCAATCACGAATTACACCGCGATGAAGTGGAGCCGGAGCAATCTCGCTTCTACGACGCGCTTCGGGAAGCGGGCGTCATCGTCCTCGAAAACGAGTCGGTACCCATTCTCTACCGTGAGGCCCAGATCAACCTGGTGGGGCTCAAAGAGCCTCTCGACGCCTATGAGACGAACACGCCGCCAGATGTGAAGGCCCTCTTAGGCGAAAAACCCGATGGCTTTACCATTCTCCTGGCCCACAATCCGCTCTGGCTGGAGCGCTATGTGGACTGGGGCGCAGACCTCGTGATCAGCGGTCACGTCCACGGCGGCATGGTGCGCCTGCCCTTCGTAGGCGGAGTGTTCTCTCCGGATGTCTCGTTCTTTCCCCGCTACGATCGCGGGGTGTATCAGATGGGACAGACCAAGATGGTGGTGTCCACCGGCATGGGGGGAAGCGGTTTTCCCTTCCGGCTCTTCAACGATCAAGAGCTCGTCGTCATCACCCTCTCCTCGCAGTCCATTCACTAATTTGGGCGAGGTGGTCAGTGTGGTACAATCGTTGTCAGAATGAGGGGAGGTTTTATGAACATTGTCGATATCATCATTCGTAAGCGCAACGGAGAGGCGCTCACTCCTGAGGAAATTCACTTTTTCGTGGAGGGCGTGAAAAACGAGACCATTGCGGATTACCAGACGTCGGCGCTTCTGATGGCCATTTTCTTACGGGGCATGGACGAGACGGAAGTGGCCACGCTCACGCGAGAGATGGCGCTTTCCGGGGACTCATTATCGTTTCCCGAGCGCCTGCGCCCCATCGTAGACAAACACTCGTCGGGCGGCGTCGGGGACAAGACTTCGCTCGTGATTGCACCTGTCGTGGCCGCCTGTGGCCTTCCCATCGCCAAACTCTCGGGGCGCGGTCTCGGCCACACCGGGGGTACGATTGACAAATTGGAGAGCATTCCCGGTTTTCGGACCGAGCTCACGGAAGCCGAATTCATCCGCAACGTGGAAGAAGACGGCATCGCGATCATGGGGCAAAGTGCGGACATCGCCCCAGTGGACAAGGTGCTCTACGCCCTGCGCGACGTCACGGGGACGGTGGATTCCATCCCGCTCATCGCGGCGTCCATCATGTCTAAGAAATTGGCGGATGGGTCGGATGCCATCGTGTTGGACGTGAAGTACGGCTCGGGCGCGTTCATGAAGACGCCGGAAGAGGCCATCGAGCTGGCTCAAGTCATGGTGGGGATCGGCGAGGCCAACGGCAAGAAGACCCTGGCGCTCATCACCGACATGACTCAGCCTCTGGGCCGCGCGGTGGGCAACGCGCTCGAAGTGCGCGAGGCCGTGGAGACGCTTCAGGGCGGCGGTCCGGAGGATTTTCGAGCCGTGTGCGTGGCGCTCGCGTCGGCCATGCTTTTGGCGGGCGAGAAGGCCGAATCCCGCGAGGAAGCGGAAGCGATGGTGCAGGAGGCCGTCACTTCGGGACGGGCGCTTCAGAAGTTGAAGGCCATGGTGCAGAATCAGGGCGGCGACGTGGCGGCTCTGGACGACCTTTCGAAGCTGCCTCAAGCTACGCTGGAGCAGGACGTCGTGGCCACACAGACGGGGGTGGTCGTGGCGATCGACGCGGAAACCATTGGAAAGGCGTCGCTTGCACTGGGCGCGGGGCGGCGGCGCAAAGAGGACGCCATCGATCCGGCCGTAGGCCTCGTGCTGTCCAAGAAGGTGGGCGATGCCGTAACGGCGGGGGATTCTCTCGTCACGCTCTACGCCAATGATCCCGAGCGTGTTGAGGAGGCGGAAGGACTCGTTCGGGAGGCCTATCAAATCGAAGCGCGGGAAGCGACGGGGAAGACCGCTGTGGTGTACGCGCGCGTCACCCAAGGTGGCGTCGAACGGCTCGATGCGGCGAAAGGGGCGGACGATGCGGCAGATGAAGCGTGAGGATTCTCCGCATCTGGCGTTACTGGAAGCGGCTGAGGCGGTCTTAGCGCATGCCTACGCGCCGTACTCGTCATTTCACGTCGGCGCCGCGCTTGAAGATGTCGACGGTCGGATTTGGACGGGATGTAATGTGGAGAATGCCGCTTTTTCGGCGGGCATTTGTGCGGAGCGCACAGCGCTCTTCAAGGCCGTGTCCGAAGGCGTTACGTCGTTTGTGGCCCTCGCCATTGTGGGCAGAAAAGCAGATGCCACGGCTGCAGCCGTGGAGTTTACCACGCCCTGCGGCGTGTGCCGTCAGGCGCTCAACGAGTTTTGCGACGCCGAGATGCCGGTGGTCGTCGCCGGAGGTGACGGAGAAGTGCGGGAGTACACGCTGAACGAGTTGCTTCCGGGAGCCTTTGGGCCTAAAAACTTGAGCGATACGGGAAAACGGTCTAAATAATTAAATTGAACGATACCTTATCCTCGAGAAATCGTGTACAATAGAGGAGAAGCAATTCTTGAGAGTCGAAGAAAGGAACGTTATGAACTATTCATTGGGTGACGCCATCATCACGAGCATCTTCTCCATGCTCATCGTCTTTCTGATCTTGATCCTCTTGGCAGCGGTCATCAGCCTGTTCAAGTACATCAAGTCAAGTGCGCCGGAACCGGTCAAGAAGGGGGCGAAGAAAGCACAGCCCGCGCAGGCGGCGAAAAAGGCGCCGGCAGCTGTGGCCGCGGAATCGGCATCGAACGGAGCGCTCATCGCCATGTTGACGGCGACCTGCGTTGCCGAAGCGGAGTCCGGCCGGGCGATGAACGTCCTTTCCGTTTCACAGATCAACTGAGTTTCTGTTCCGCCGGCCTTCGGGCCGGCTTTTGTGTGTGATGCAAAAAGCGGAAAGGAGCGAGGATGAAGACGCGAAGGGGTCTCAGGATTCCGATGGTGGCGGGAGGCGTGTTGCTCTCCCTCGCACTCATGCCCATCGAAAAGGGACGCGTCCCCATGGTCTTGGCACGGCAAGCAAACGTTTTGACACGGTCGGAAAGTGGAGCCATACGCACAGACGAATTGCGTGCCTTCATTTGGAATTTTGACATCGAGACGCTGTCTTTGGAAAGCGAGACACTGCACTACCTGGTCTTTGAAGCCGGCGCGCAGTTCGGACGGGGGGCGCTGGCCATGCAAGTGACGGTGAGCCAGAACGGGGAACTCATCGACAACCCTAAGGTGACGACGACGCAGTACACCGATCGATTCTACGTGTCCTACAACAGGCTCAAATCTGGTGAGACGTATACCGTGACCGTGGAAGTCTTCGACGAGGACGGTCGCACGGCGAAAGCCGTCGGCGTGGTGCGCGTGGAGGGGCAGGGCAAGCAACTGCGCGCGGTGACGCTCAAGTCCATCGCCCCCTACGTCTATCACGTGACTGTGGACGGAAATGGCGGTTTCGTGCGCTTGGAGAAAGATCCTTCCTACGAAGTGTTTCAATACCAGGAGAAGTTCCTCCTGCCGACGCCCAGCATGGCGAGTTCCCCCACGGGTGATGGGGTCTTTGATGGCTGGGAAGTGAACGGCGTGCGCATGAAAGCCGGTGAGACGATTGAGATCACCGAGGATACCACATTGAAGGTGCTGTGGAAGGTGGAGTCGTCTTCCTCGAGTTCTTCCGCGTCTTCGGATGGCTCAGAATCGGACGGCGCGCTATTGCCGGGAGCGCCTGAAGACCCCACCGCTCCGGACGTGCTCCACTATCCGGGGGCTGCGCGCCAGGACGTGGCCGTGGCCATTTCCAAGGCCTTCTTTCCCTCGGCTGAAAAAGTCATTTTGGTGCAAAGCATGGCCGATGCGGATGCCTTGAGCGGTTCGAATGTGTCACAAGGGCGTTATCCCATTTTGTACACGAATGCAGAACTCCTTTTCGAGACCACCAGGGAAGAGATCAAGCGGCTCGGTGCGAAGGAAGTCATCGTCATGGGTGGGGAAAAGACCATTCCACCGAAGATCGTCCAAGATGTGTCGGAGATCAGTGGCGTGGAAAAGGTCACTCGCCTCGGCGGCGCGGATCGCTATGCGGTAAACGTCAATACCCTCTCGTATTTTGACGCCTATGACTCAGTCGTCTTTGCGCAGGGCTTGGCCACAGCGGACGCCCTCGCCGCGGCGCCCTATGCACATCACCAAAAGGCACCTTTAGTCTTAGTGAAACAGAGCAGCGTGCCGGAGGTGACTGCTGAGGCGCTTAAAGGGCGAGCGCTCACGAAAGCGACGCTCATCGGCGGTGAAAAGACCGTCACAAAGGAGGCGCAGGATGCGCTCTCAGATTTCCTTCGCATTGACGTCAAGCGCATCTCTGGAAAAGACCGTTACGAGCTGGCCTGTGAAGTGGCAAAGGCGTTTGAAAAGCCGAAAGAGGCATTTGTGACCAATGGCCTCATGTGGTCTGACGCCTTGACCGCTTCTTGCGCAGCACAGCAGACGGGCTCACCGCTTCTGCTCGTTCGCCAGAGCGTCATTCCCGGGGAAGTGGCTCAATACATTAGGAACAATCCCTCGTTGGTTCGGCTCCACGTCTTGGGAGGGCCGGCGTCCATCAATCCGAACATGGATGCGATTCTGAAGGGCCTGGATCTCATATAGAATTAAGTGTAAAAAACTGGCAGGATGATCGTTATATAAAAAAGGGATCCGTGCTGCCGCAGCAACACGAGATCCCTATCGGAATGGCGAGAAATAAAACAAACGTCAGTGATGTGCCCCGTATTTGTTCAGCTCATTGCCAGTTCGCCAAGAAGCTCCCGGCCAGAGACAGGAAGATGGGGTTAAAGATGTCGTCCACGATGACGGCCCACGACGGATACAGGATCCACGCCGTATTGTGGTAGCCGTATTCCTGCATGAGTGCGCGCTCATTGGCCACCGCATTGGAACCGGAGC
Organism: Peptoniphilaceae bacterium; assembly: GCA_028726605.1. Classification (GTDB taxonomy): domain Bacteria; phylum Bacillota; class Clostridia; order Tissierellales; family Peptoniphilaceae; genus Murdochiella. The sequence continues at coordinate 36,063 of JAQYPV010000007.1, forward strand.
CGCAGCCCCATCCGACGTTGCCCGCCGCCATGACGGCTGCGCCGTAGTCTTTCCCGAACATGCGGAACGAGACGAAGATGGCGAAGAGGGCGATGAAGATGCCTTGAGCCAAGAGGATGATGCCCATTTGGCCCGCCACCGGGGCGAGTTTCGTGAAGTCGATGGACATCAACACGAGGGCGAGGTAGAGTTCCAGCCACATGTCTTCCAAAGCGTTCACTTCTGGCAGGTAGATCTCGCGTCCCGTCTCTTCCATGACGTTGCGGACGATGGCGCCGGCAAAGAGGCAGCCGATGAACTTTGGCATTTCAATCATCGGAATGTTGTCGAGCAACATGTAAATGGGCATCCCGAGGGCGCAGGCCAGCAGGACGATGGCGAACGCGTAGATGAGGCGCGTGCCGTCCAACGCGTTCACCTTGCCACTCTTGTGATCTTCGGGGATGTCGTTGGGGTCAGATTTGAGGTTGTGCTTGTGAATGAGGTAGGCGCCCACAGGTCCGCCGATGAGCGATCCCATGATGTTGCCCATGGTGCCCGCGGCCACGCCGATGGTGGTGGCGTCCGCTGCGCCCATGTTCTCAAAAATGGGGCCGAAGGCGCTGGCCGTACCGACGCCGCCCGACATCGCAGCAGACGAGACCTGCAACGACAAGAGCGGGTGGAGGCCCACGAGTTTGCCGAGGGTCACGCCCAAGACGTTCTGCAGCGTGATCAAGAGGCACGCGGCCACGGCGATGTTCACTACTAATTTGCCGCCCGACCGCTTTAAAAGCTTCATGGAGAAGCCGTAGCCGATGCACATGAAAAAGATGTTCTGCGCCAGATCCTTCAAAATCTTCGTGTCAAACGAGAACTGCAGCGTGCCGGTGCTGTTGATGATCGAAACGATGATCGAAAACAGGATGCCCGAGACCACTGGCGCCGGAATGGCGTACTTTCGCAAGTGCGCCGACTTCGACACGATGAAGCGTCCGAGGAAGATGACGATGGCGGCAAAGCCCAACGTCGTCAAGTACTCAAACTGATAGGTACCGGCGGCTTGGTCATACGTTCCAAAATAACTGATGATGTCCATTTTTCCTCCCAATTCGTTTCATAATGCCTTGCATGACCATTCCGTAAGTTCATATTATACACAGAATTGAGAGATCTTAGATACTTTTACTGTGCTTTTTGGTATGGCTCGTACAGCACGCGATCTGCTTGGATGGCCAGCGCGCATTCCACGCGTTTGCGGAACAGCTCACAGCTCAGCGGCACTGTCGCTTGGAGGTCGCCGGCCGCATGAAGCGCGTTGGCGGCGCATCCGCCGGAGCAGTAGAGTTTCGCCCAGCAGTCTTGACAATCCGGCCGGCTGTAGCAATTGCACTCCTTAAAATCCGCCGTGAGTTCCGGCTTTTCGATGCCCGTCATCACGTTGCCGATCTTAAAGTCCGTCTCACCGACGAATTGATGACAGGGGTAGAGATCGCCTTCTGGCGTGACCGCCAGGTACTCCGTGCCGATGCCGCAGCCGCTGATGCGCTTGTGCACACACGGCCCGCCTTCGAGGTTCATCATGAAGTGATAGAAGACGAAGGGGTGGTCTTCGGGAGGAAGCGCGTCGACGTCTTCGCCACTGGCTACGGCATCCGCGGCGAGGCGATTGCGCCGGATCATCTCGGCCGCGAGCTTGTCGTATTCGGCTTTCAGCGCCTCGACGTCGTCGGGACCCAGCATATACGGCTCGTCCGGGTCGCCGATGACCGGCTCCATGGAGAGCCGGTAAAAGCCCAGATTGGCCATGTGGAGCACGTCTTGATAAAAGTCCACGTTGTTTTTGGTATACGTGCCTCGCATGTAGTACTCCTGGTCGCCCCGCGACGACACGAAGGATTTAAAGCGCGGCACGATGCGATCGTAGCTGCCGCGGCCGTCGACCGTGTGGCGCAGACGGTCGTGGACTTCTTTGCGCCCGTCCAGCGAGAGCACCACGTTGTGCATGTTTTCGTTCAGGAAGGAGATCATCTCATCGTCCAAGAGCATGCCGTTGGTGGTAAAGGTGAAGCGAAAGTGCTTGCCGGCGTCCTGCTCCTTTTCGCGCGCGTAGCGCACCGTCTCTTTGACGACGTCCCAGTTGAGAGCCGGCTCTCCGCCGAAGAAGTCGATGTCGATGTTGCGATGGGGACCGGATTCGCGGATGACGAAGTCGATGGCGCGTTTCGCCACGTCGAGCGACATGAGGGCGCGCTCGCCGTGGTACTTGCCCTGGCTGGCAAAGCAGTAGTCGCAGTCCAGATTGCAGGTGTGCGCGACGTTGAGGCAGAGGGCCTTCACGTAGGTCTTGCGCTCCCGGAGTTTCAAACTGAGATCCGCGTAGGGATCCTCAGTGAAGAGCTGCTCGTTCGCGATGAGTTCGCGCAAGTCGTTCAAGGTTTCCTGCAGGTCCGCTTCGTCGGCTTCGGGGAAAGCCTCGTGGAGTTCGGAATTGAGCCTCTCTGACGAAACCGCTTCAAGGGGCGTCAGAGATTCGTTCTTCAGGTGACGATCCAGTGCCTCCACGGCGTATTCGGCCATGGAATCCAACAGGTGGACGGCTCCGGAGTAGGTATCCACGGCGAAGGCAAGGCCTTGAGCATGGAATTGATGAATCATGGACAATCCTATCTAAGCGACAGCGTCGCAATAAAAAAGACGCGGAGCGAAACGTTCCGCGCCTGAACAGTTTACTTTCTCTTCTGTTCGCAATCCTGATTGGCGATGCCGCACGAGGTCTTGCAAGCCGATTGGCATGAGGTCTGGCATTCGCCGCAGCCGCCCTCTTTGACGCTCTTCTTCAAATCGCGCGTGTTCAAAGTTTTAATATGTGTCATGATTTCCTCCCTCAGTCTGATGCCCCATCACGCAGGCGTTTTGTTTTATGATAGCGATTCAAAGGGATGGCGTCAAATCCTCAAGGGAAACGCACCAGACCTCGGGGGCGACGCTGCCGTTGGGGTCGGCCTCGGTGCGCACGGGGATGCCCTGCTTGGCGAGTTGCAGGAGGTGAGACACCATGGCGTCGTCGAGAGGTTCTCCCGGCAAAAGCAGTGGAATGCCCGGCGGATAGGTCCAAACCGTCTCCGCGGCGACGTGGCCCCGGGCTTCGCGCAGCGAAAGGCGGATGCGCTTTGCCCGTCTGGCGACGTCCAGCGGGAGCGCAGGACGGGGCAGGGGCGGCAGGGGAGGCAGCAATGGCTTGGGCGCGGTGCTTCGTCCAAGGCGTGCGTCGATCGTTCGAATGGCTTCCACAAAACGCGGGTACATCGCGAAATCGTCGGCGACAGAGAGCAGTGCGAGGATCGACTGCGGGTGTACCATCTCTGGCTCGTATCCCGCCGTGCGCATCATCTGTGCCAGCATGGGGCCGTTACAGTCGCTCTCGCGCGTCGAAAGTACGACTTTAAACGGATCATCGGTTTTCACGTGTTTTATCTTTTGAAGCCCCGCCTCGCCGTGCCATAGGGCCGACGCTTCGTTCCAGTGAGCGAGGCTCTCCTGATGGGCGTGCACGCCTTCGCGTTCAAGCCACTTGAGACAGCAATCGATGGACGCCAGGATGAGGTGTGACGGCGAGCTCGTCTCGAAGATGGAAATGGCCCGGGAGAGTTCTACGGGATCCACATCCCGGGACGCGTGGACGAGGGCTGCCGGAGTCAACGCGGGAAGCATCTTGTGAAGGCTTTCGACGACGATGTCCGCGCCCGCGGCGACGGCATCGAGGGAAGGGGCAAAATAGCGCAGGTGTGCGCCGTGCGCCTGGTCAACCAAGAGCCGCGCGCCGTGCGCGTGACAGAGGGCTGCGATGGTTTTTACGTCGGAGACCACGCCTTCAAACGTCGGGGATGTGATGATGACGGTGCGGATGTCGGCATGCTCCGTCAAGGCGCGTTCCACGTCTTCTGGCGCGACGGGTCCGTTGATGCCGGACGCAAGCCGCGAGGGCACAAGGTAGAACGGGTGGAGGCGTAAGAGCTCCACCCCGTGATAGACGCTCTGATGTGAGGCGCGAGAGAGCAAGACAGGCGTTTCGGGCGGGCAGAGCGTGTGAATGGCGGATAAGAGACCGCCGGTGGAGCCATTGGTCATGTAAAAACTGTGGGCGGCGCCGCGCTCCCGGGCGACGTCTTGAAGGCGTGCGCGGAGGGCCGCATCGGGATGGTGAAGATCCCACGAACCTTCGATCTCTGTGACGTCGAGACCGAAGGGCAGATCCGGCGCCAAAAAGGGATTGCGCTTGTGGCCGGGCATGTGGAGTGGCACGAGCCCGTGCGCTTGAATGTGGCGCAAGGTGTCGAGATAGCTCGTCGCTGGCGCGAGAGATGGGGAACGATGGTCGTTTCTAGGGAAGGATGCATGGGGCATGGAGCGCTCATTTCTGAATTCAGTCGAAGGCGCAGCCGAAGTCCCTGATTCCACTCGGGACAGGTGTGCGACTTTGACACTTTTCGGTATAATAAGGGGGTATTTCTTCCACGTCGCGGCGTCGTCGGGCGCCACGGATTGATGAAGATCAAAGTGATTATAATGAATTCGGAGGTCTCATGCGAGAATATCGTACGCTCATTCCTTTTATCCGAGAAAATGCACGTCACTATCTCATCGGCATATTGACTTTGATCCTGGTGGACGCCGTGGATCTCTTTGTGCCGCAGGTCGTGCGCCACTTCGCGGATCTGGCGCAAGCCGGCGCTTTGACCGTGGACGGCATTTTGCGCATGGCCTTTCTCTTATTGGGCATGGGCGTCTTCATGGCCTTGGGTCGTTATGTCTGGCGCATGCGCATCTTTGGCTCGGGACGGCGGCTCGAGTACTGGCTGCGCGACCGCCTGTTTCGCAAGTTCCTGACCTTGGATGAGACATTCTACAATGCACAGAGCACAGGCGATTTGATGGCGCATGCGACCAACGACGTCGAAACCGTGGGGCGCAGCATGAGTAACGGCGTCATGATCTTGGTGGACAGCTTGTTTATGACGACCTTTACCGTGATCATGATGATTACCACCGTCGGCGTTCAAGATGCGCTCGTGGCGCTCATCTCGCTGCCTTTTCTGGCGTGGGCCATCATGAAGCTCATGGGACCCATTCAGAAGCGCAGTCGTGCCCTCCAAAATGCTTTTTCAGATTTGACGACGGAGGTGCAGGAAAATCTCTCCGGCATCCGCGTCATCAAGGCGACGGCCATCGAGGACAACCGCGCGGCGTCGTTTGAAGAAGTGAACCTCGACTACCAGCAGAAGTTCATCCGTTGGGCCGCTGTGGACATGCTCTTCGATCCGGCCATCACGCTCATTTCGGGATTCAGCTACGTGATCTTTCTGGTCTACGGCACCTATCGCATTGCAATGGGGAGCCTCACGATCGGCGCTTTTGTCGCCGTCATTCAATACCTCAACAAGATCGTCTGGCCGCTCATCGCTCTCGGGATGGTGACGTCGTTCGTCCAGCGCGGCGTGTCGTCCATGGCGCGCCTCAACGAGATCTTTCGCGCGAAGCCCCGAATCGCTGAGGCGGAGCATCCCGTGGATGAGGCCCGTCACGAGGGTCGGGTCGTATTTGACCATGTGAGCTTTCGTTACGGCGCTTCGCTTCCCTGGGTGCTCGAGGACGTCTCGTTTACCCTGGAGCCTGGTCAGTCGCTCGCCATTTTGGGGCGCACCGGCGTCGGCAAGTCCACGATCATTCACCTCTTGTTGCGGCGCTACGAGCCCACGAAGGGGCGCATTCTGGTGGACGGGCAGGACATTCGCGACCTGTCTTTCGAAAGCCTCTATGACACGTTTGGCGTGGTGGCGCAGGAGAGTTTTCTCTTCTCGCGGAGCATTGCGGAAAACATCGCCTTTTCAGCGGATCCCAATCGAGGGATCGATGAAAAGCGCGTGCGCGAGGCGGCGGAATTCGCCCAGGTCGCGGAGGACATCGAAGCCATGTCCGAGGGATATGACACCCTCGTGGGCGAGCGAGGCGTGACGCTCTCAGGAGGTCAAAAACAGCGCGTCTCCATCGCACGCGCCTACTACAAGGACGCGCCGTTGCTCATCCTCGACGACTCGCTCTCGGCCGTGGACACGGAGACAGAGAGCCGCATTCTGACTGGCATTCGAGAGCACGAAAAGGGGATCCTGATGATCTCGCAGCGCGTTTCCACGGTACAGGATGCGGATCAGATCATCGTCATCGAGGAGGGGCGCATCACACAGCGCGGCACGCATCAAGAACTCGTGGCGACGGAGGGCTTTTACAAAGACCTGTACGAGCGTCAGCTGTTGGAGAGCAGTATGGATGCGTCGCACGGTGCGCTTCGCCGAAAGGAGGGACGTTATGCCTAAAGACCGAGAGTCCAAACAGACGTGGGGCCAATTGCGACGTCTGTCCGCCTTTGCCAAACCGTATCTGCGAAGCTATCTCGTGATCTTTTTCCTGATGTTCTGCTCCATCGGCGCGGGTCTCCTGGGTCCGAAGATCATCCAGGTTCTGATCGACCGGCATTTGAATCCGCTGGGGACGCTGTCGCTGGAGGCGTCCGTTCGAGAGGCGCACGTCCAGGCAGCGTTCCGATTGGGCTTCATCTACCTCCTTTCCGTTATCGTCAACTTCATCACAATGTACGGCTCGGACTTCTTGATGCACAAGACGGGCGCGCACATCGTGACGGATTTGCGCCGCAAGCTCTATCGCCACGTGCTTAACTTGCCCATGCGCTACTTTGACCAGCACGCCATCGGCGGGATCGTAACGCGGCTCACAAATGACACGGAAAACGTGCTGGATCTTTACACCTATGTCTTCACCAACTTCTTCCGCAATATCGTGATGATTCTGAGCATCATCGTCGTGATGTTTTCTCTGGATGTGCGGCTGGCGTCTCTGGTGTTGCTCTTCGCACCGGTGGTCGCGGCCATTTCGGTCGTGTTTCAAAAGCAGATCCGCATCATCTACGACAAGCAACGCGCCATCCGCTCGCTCATCAACACCAAACTCTCTGAGAACCTCTCGGGCATGAGCGTCATTCAGATCTTTCACCGGGAGAAGGCCATCTTCGATGAATTCGACGAGACGAGCCGCGCCTATTACGACGTGAGTCGCAACGAAGTGCGTGATTACGCCATCTACCGCCCGCTGGTAGAACTGCTGCAGGCGCTGGGCCTTGCGATGCTGTTCTGGTTCGGCGGCCGAGGTCAGATGCGCGGCGCGCTGACGTTTGGCGTGCTCTACGCCTTCATCAACTACTTGCAACGCTTCTTCCGCCCCATTTTGGACATGGCTGAGATCTTCAACATCATGCAGTCGTCGTTCTCCTCTTCGTCGCGTCTCATGACGCTCTTAGATCAGGAAGAGGAGGAGTACGGCAAGGGGGTGGACGTGCCCGAGGGCGGTTTTGTGGGAAAAATTGAGTTCGACCACGTCTGGTTTCGCTATAATCATCCTGAGGATGCCTTGCGCGAGGCGGCTTCAGAGGACGCCACGCTTTTAACGGATGGGTACAGAGGCGATGCCGACCTCTCTGATGCGGCGGCTTCGGATGAGTGGATTTTGAAGGATGTGTCCTTCACCATCGAACCGGGCAGTTTTGTGGCCTTCGTCGGAGCGACGGGCGCGGGGAAGAGCACCATTTTGAGCCTCATCGCGCGCTTTTACCCGGTCGACAAGGGGGAGATCCGCATCGACGGCGTGAACGTCAACGACTACGACCTCGTGCAGTTGCGCCGCGCACTGGGGACGGTGCAGCAGGACGTCTTCTTGTTCCGCGGCGACATTCTGGGCAACATCGCCATCGGCCGTCCTGATGTCGGCCGTCGGGAGATCGTGGAGGCGGCGCGCCTGGTGAACGCGGAGGACTTCATCTGCCAGTTGCCCAAGGGTTACGATGAACCCGTCATGGAGCGCGGCGCGACGCTCTCAGCCGGCCAGCGCCAGCTCCTGTCGTTTGCACGCACCATCGCGGGTGATCCGTCCATTTTGATTTTGGACGAGGCGACGGCCAACATCGACACGCAGACGGAACAGCTCATTCAGAAGGCCATCGCGAAGATGGCTCAGAACCGGACGATGCTGGCCGTGGCGCACCGCATTTCTACCATCGCGGGCGCCGATCAGATCATCGTCATGAACCGCGGGGAAATTGCCGAGCGCGGGACGCAGGACGAGCTCTTGGCGAAGGACGGCTTGTTCCGCGTGCTCTACGAATTGCAATATGGAAAGGAGGTCTCGCATGCGACCAGCGAATGACTTGGGCGTCTACAGCCAGTTTTTTGCCCTCCACAAGAATTTGGCCTATCAGATCGCCTTCACGTACACACAAGATGAGGAGACGGCGGAGCGGGTGGTCGAGCAAGCCATGCGTCAGATGCGCCTCTCCGGCTTTCTGGATTCCGATCTTTCGCGGGAGGACAAGAGGGGACTGTTAGCGCTCATCACGCGCCATCGCGCTCTGGTGGCGGCGCGGGAGAATCACAACGCAGCGGCGCACCGCGAGGAGGCCTTGCCGAAGCCGACGATGGTGGGCGATGCGGAGGTGTCCATCTACGGAGAACTCATCTCCAAGATTCCGACGCGGGATCGGATCGTGCTCATCATGGTGGCCGTCTACGGCCTGTCGGACGCCACGATTGCGCGCGCCCTTCAGTTGAAGCCGGCGGCGGTGACGAAACGACGCCAGCGCAGCTTGCAGTTCATCGCAGAGCAGTACGACGGGCACAAGGACCCGGAATCCCTCTTGGAGGATGCTTCATTTCTCACGGCGCTCACGCTGTGGCTCAAAGGGCGCATCAATTCCATTGAGGCCATGAGCAACATGGATCCGCACGCGTTTTCTGCGGAGACGGAGGAACGCATCATTCAGGCCATGGCGGATCCGCGCCGAGAACGTGCGTTTCGCGCGCTCGACAACGCAGGCAACATCTCACTGTTTGCGGGGATTCTGGTGTTGGTGGTGGTCCTCGCGATCGTCATCGCGCAGGCGTTTAAGTCAAACGATCGCCCCAACGTGGTGGCGTTGGATTCTTCTCTCGTCTTTGGGGAGACGCAGGAGGGGCTGGAGTCGATGGCGACGGAGGCTCCTGTGGAGAAGACAAAGCGTATTCCACTGGCGCATGTCGCCGTCGTGCCCGGCGCCGTCGTCTTCTACGACGCCGATGACGGGAGGGTCTATCGCGCGCCGGCGGGGCAGGAGGCGCAGGAGGTCTTGGACATCGGCGAGACGGTGGAGCAGGCTTACGGCTTGCAGCACATCGGTGAGGTGGATGGGACGATTTATCTGGCACTCATCGACGGTCGGGGTGCGCACATCGAGGGAAGCCCCGCAAAGCTCGTCATCGAGCCGTATTGGCAGGAGAGCTGGTTTGCCGACGGCAAGGAACCGGATGCGTCGACGCGCGTGCGGCGCGGGGGCGTCGCCTACACGTTTGGCGCAGAGGAAGAGACAGAGGATTGAGGTAAATCAAACGCACCGAAGTCATATGACGTTCGGTGCGTTTTGGAGTCCGGGGCTTCAGTTGTCGGCATACGAAATTCAAAACGGCGGAATCGCAACGTTCAGCGTCGCAATTCCGCCGACAGTTTGAAATCGACGAAGCGCCTCAGCGATGGACGCGTTCGCCGATAAAGGCAGAGATCACTTGACCGACGCCGGCGAAGATCAGGAAGAAGCCGACGAGGTTGACGGCGGTGAACAATCCGGCGGTGGGGTTGAAAAGCACCCAGATGCCGGCGATGCTGCCCAAGATGCCTAGAATGATCATGAGCGCTCGGGCGAAGCCGTCCACCCAGAGGCCTTGAATCCCGCGGGCGAGCATCTGAACGGATTCAGTGAGGATCCAGAAGCTGACCATGTAGGGCACGGTGAGGATTCCAATTTCGATGTGAAGTGCTAGGAAGAATCCCAGGATGATGGAGATCACGCCCGTGACGACGAGAATGACCGAATGCGACCCCGTTAACCTCTTCCAGCGGAAGCTGGCAAAGAGAGCCCAGAAGCCCTCCATCAGTGCGACCACACCCAGCGTAAAGGCGATGCCGAGAAGCGTTCCCGCCGGGTTTCTAAGCGCAAGAAATGCGGCAATGAAGAGCAGAACCCCGAGAATGAGATCCACCCAATCAAACTTTCTTTCTTCTTTCATGATGATTCCCTTCTAATCGATGGATGACGAAACAAAATGAGCAACTCTCATCAATGTACGCTAAAAGTGATACCCCAAGGAACGATGAAATATGCGACTCGGGGAGAGGAAATGGAATCCAAGAGATCGCGCAACTCTTTTTTCGATCTTTTCTGTGTCTGGGGACATCCCCATCGTCGGCGCTCGTCCGGTCGGAGATAAGAGCGGCATTCGGTGTGGCCGATTTTGAAAATAAGTCGGATCGCGTTCACGTGTTGAAAAATGGTGTGGGCAATTTGAAATTAAGTCGAATTGCGTACACGTATTGAAAAATGGTGTGGGCAATACGAAAAAAAGTGCTTAAGCGTCTAAATTATCGGAAGAAAAGTATACGCTTAAAGAGAATAAATTCACTTGCGTCTACGGGAGAGCCTAAATATATACGCATTTGAAGAAAAAGTCGGAATTGCCGGCACGCCGCATAGACTCAGTGAAACGTAAATTCGTTTTGCCCCTACGATTTTCGGAAGGATAGACGGCATTACGAAAAAATGCTATTTGCCCCTACGCGGCGTGTCGACTCAATCGATTCCGATTCAGTTGTTCGGGTATTCCTTCAATCCTTCGGCGACGATGTGGATGGCGCGACGCAAGATGTCGGCGTCCACGCAGTAGGATACGCGGACTTCGTCGATGCCGGCGCCCGGGGTCTTGTAGAAGCCGGAGGCGGGGGTCAGGAGCACGGTCTCGTGGTCGATGGAGAAATTTTTCAACAGCCAGACGACGTAGTCCTCCGCATTCTTCACCGGAAGGCGAATCATCGTGTAGAAAGCGCCTTCCGGCTCCGAGAATTCCAGCGTACCCACGGCTTCCAACGCCTCACGGAGCGCATCGCGACGGTTGCGGTAGAGCTCGCGTACGCCGTCGAAATAACGATCGTCCAGGTTGATGAGTTTCGCCACCGCGACCTGTTCCGCGTGAGGGCATCCCAGACGCATCTGCGACAGCTTGACCATCGCCTCTTTCAGGTATTCATTCTTCGTGGCGATGGACCCGACACGCGCGCCGCACAAAGCGTATTTCTTCGAGGCGCTGTCGATCAGGAACAGGTGATCGCGAATCTCTTCGAAGTCGTACATGGACACGAACGGACGCTCGGTGAAGTTGAATTCGCGGTAGACCTCGTCCGAGATGACGTAGAGATCATGCTTCAGCGCAAAGTCCACGATGATCTGCAGCTCTTCCTCCGTGTAGACGCGCCCCGTCGGGTTGCCGGGGTTGGCGAAAAGGATGGCGCGCAGGTTGTCGCTGTACAGCGACTCGAACGTCTCCAGAGACGGCAGCGAGTAGTTGTCGTGGACGCTCGTCGTGATGGCGACCGTCTCGACGTCCTGCATCTGCGCGATCATGCCGTAGTTCGTGTAGAACGGCTCGATGAGCATGATGGCGTCACCCGGATCACAGAGCGTTTGAATGGCAAACGTGATGCCTTCCGTCGCACCGGTCGTGATGAAGATCTCCTCCGGTGCGTAGTCGATGCCGTACTTTTTGTAGTAGTCCGATTGCGCCTTGCGCATGGCCGGAATGCCCATGGCAGGAGGATAGGGAACTGTCCCACGCGTCAACTGCCCCAGCGCTTCAAAGTATTCATTCGGCGCCGCAATGTCCGGCTGTCCGATCGACAAACGCAGCACCCGCGTGCCAGCGGCCTCAACTTCCTGTGCCAGGCCTAAATAGCGACGTGTCGGCGAAATGGCAAGCTGTTCAATGCGATTCGATAATTTCATGGACGACCTCCTCCTTTGGTTTGACTCATTATACACCAGAAACACACGTCAGGAATAGCGGTAAACCGCCTCATTGACACAAAAAAAGTCCCAGCGCCAAGCGCTGGGACACACGCCGAGACCGAAATCGGAAGCGTTCAATTTTAGAACATGCCTGCAAACACGCCGGCGATGATGACGGAAGTAATCGTCACGGTCGTAAAGCCGCCCACGATCATCGGCGGGAACATGTGGCTCATCAAGAACTCCTTCTCTTCCGGCGTCTTGGCGAGCGCATCGCAAGTGTTCTCCGTGATGACGGCGTTTGGCGGGAAACCGTAGAGCGCCGTAAGCGCCGTGGCAAAAGCCATGGGGAAGGACATCTTGAGAATTTTCGCCGCGACGAAGGAAAGGGCCGCCATGCCCAAGACGCCGATGACGATGAGAAGGATCATCGGGCCGATGATGTTGGCCAGCATTTCCGGCGTGCAGTCTTTGAGGCCGTCGAAGATGTACATCATCAAAGCGAACATCAAGATGCCGTAAGAATTGGACTTGTTCAAGCTGTTCTCTTCCAAGAAGCCGATGCTGGTGAAGAAGATGCCCAAGACGAGCGCCCACACCGCACCGCTGATCTTCATGTTGAGGAGAGGGATGGTGATGCCGCCGAGCTGCGTTGCCATCCATCCCACGAGACCCAATTTTCCGAGGATCAAAACCGTCGAGTTCCACTTGTCCGGAACCCCCGGAAGCAGTTTATGACGCCCCGCCTGCTGCACTTCGTTTGCAGTCCCCACGTTGGCGTTCACCACTTCATGCGTGCCGCTGCGGTACTGTTTTAACAACTTTTTGCCTTCGAACTGCAGGCAAACCGCGGTCAGCGGATACCCTGCAAAGCCCTGAATGCAGTACATGGCAATGGCGAACACCGCCGCCTCCATCAAACCGGCTTCTTTTGCGGCATCCATCATCGTCGTTGCGGCGACGATGCCACCGGTGAGCGGCGGCAGGCCGGAGATGACGAAGCTGCGATCCATGAGCTGCGGTCCAATCAAGAAGGCCAGCGCGCACATGCCGACGAGGCCCGCCAAGCACACCACGATGGTCTTCCACTGCTCCACCAACTGCTTAAAGCTGATGACGGTTCCCATGTGAGTGATCAGAAGATAAATGCCAATGGTGCTACCAAAGGGAATGAGTGCAGAATCGCTCACGAAGGTTTTGGGGAGCACCGTCCAGTAGCCGACGAGGACGATGGCGGCGGTGACGAAGACGGAAGGAATCCAGGCCTTGGTCGCCGTGGAGATCATATCGCCGATGATGTAGACGACGGCGCAAAGGACGAAAGCTAGAGCAAAATTATACATAAGTACCTCTCTTTACGAATGGGTGGGGCGGGCCGCAATCCGAACGAGCAGATCACGGCCCCGCCGTTTAAGTTTGCGCGTTATAGTCCAACGCGACTTGAGCGTAGAGCATGGCGCCCTTGATGAGCTGCGATTCATCCACGCGGAAGTTGCCCGAGTGGTTCGGCCAGAGCGAATCGCAGGCCTCGCTGCCGGTGCCGAGGAACGCGATGGCGCCCGGGACCTTCTGCAAGAAGAACGAGAAGTCCTCGCCACCCGTCGTCGGGGGATAGGCCGCGAGGCAATCGTCGCCCATAACCTTTTTGGCCGACTGTTGCGCCAAGGAGACGAACGCGGGGTCGTTCACCGTAGGCACCACGAGGTTGATGTACTCCAAATCGGCCTGAGCACGATACGCCTCAGCCGTGGCGCTCACCACGCGCTCCAGCCGCCCTTTCATGGACGCCCAAATGTCAGGATTGAAGCAGCGCACTGTGCCCGTCATCACGCTGTTCTCGGCGATGACGTTCCAGCGCGTTCCGGCTTGAATGGTTCCCACCGTGACCACGACCGGCTCCATGGGCGAAATCTCACGGCTCGCGATGGTCTGCAAATTGTTAATCATGGCAGCGGTGACGACGGCGGCGTCGATGCCCGACTCGGGCTCTGCGCCGTGACTGCCCTTGCCCTTCACCTTGATGTGAAATTCATCTGCCGACGCCATGCGCGGCCCCGCTTCAAGCGAGATGGTTCCAGCGGCCACGCCGGCCCAGACGTGAATGGCAAAGCACGCGTCCACACCCTCTAAGGCGCCGTCTGCGATCATGGCCTTGGCTCCAGTGGCTACTTCCTCTGCCGGCTGGAAGGCGAGCTTCACGGTTCCACATAGGTCCTCCTTCATGTCGTTCAAAATGCGCGCCGCCGTGAGGAGCATTGAAATGTGGCAATCGTGGCCGCACGCGTGCATGACCCCTTCATTTTGGCTGGCATAAGGCGCGCCCGTGGTCTCCTGCACCGTGAGTGCGTCCATATCGCCGCGAAGCAAGATGGTTTTACCCGGCTTTGCGCCATTGATCGTCGCGAGGATGCCCGTCTCCAGGCCACAGGGTTGCCACGGAATGCCAATGGCATCCAGCTCGTCCTGAATCACCTGGCTGGTGTTGAATTCTTTTTCGCTGACTTCGGGATGCTGATGAAAATAACGTCGTTTTTCAATCAGCGCGTCCCCATAACGGCTTGCGACTTCATGAATGTCCATGCATTTCTCCCTTTCCTTCGTTCAACTGAAAACGACAACGTCTTGTCGGAATGATCGATTGGATCGAGGACCGGTTTTCGTCCGGTCATTTCTATTGCAAGTAGGCCATCGCGATGGAGACGAGGGCGCCGATGCCAACGGTCATGGCTTCCTCTTTGACCGCGCACTTGGGGTGGTGGAGGGGGACGAATTCCCCTTCATGTCCGCCGTAGAGAATGAGAAAGGCGCTCGGAATGTGGCCCAGCTTGCCGTAGTAGCTGAAATCTTCGCTAAACGTCATTGGCCGCGGCATGTGAAATACCGATTCAGAGCCCAGCGCCTCCGTGATGGCACGTGACGCGAGGTCGATCAACGTTTCGTCGTTCACCGTGCCCGGATAGCCTTCGTCGTAATCCACTTGAATGTGGTTTCCGGAGATAGCCTCCATGCCTTTCGCGATGGCGAAGACTTGGTCTTTAATTGCCGTCCGCACGGACTCCGAATACGCCCGCGTGACGCCGCCGAAGGTCACCTCACTCGGAATGACATTGGGCGCCTGACCGCCGTGGATGCTACCGAGCGAAAAGACCGCCATCTCCATGGGATCCACACGCCGTGCCACGATCTGCTGCAAGGTGACGATCATCTGCGCCGCCGCAAGCACCGGATCCGTGGTCGTCTGCGGCTCGGAGCCGTGTCCGCCCTTGCCACTGACGGTGAAGTCGAAGAGGTCGACGGCCGTCGTCATGGGGCCGACGTGCAGGCCGATCTGACCGACGCGCTCCGCATCTGGCATGACGTGCAGACCGTAAATGGCGTCCACATGCGGGTGCTCCAAGACGCCCTTTTCCACGAGTTCTTTGGCGCCGCCTGGCAACGTGTCCTCGCTGTGCTGGAAGATCAACTTGACTGAGCCAGAAAACGACTCGCGCTGTTCACAGAGGATTTTGGCCACGCCCAGCATCATGGAGGTGTGCATATCGTGCCCACAGGCGTGCATAATGCCGGGCGTCTCGCTCGCATAGGGCAGGTCCGTCTCCTCTTGGACGGGCAACGCGTCGATGTCACAGCGCAGTGCGAGGCAGCGCCCGGGACCTTTTTGGCCGTCGATGCGCGCCACCACAGCGGTGGGGACGGGACGCTCAATGGCGTCGACGCCGTATTCTTCCAGTTTTGCTCGAATGAGCGCTGAGGTCCTCACTTCCGTGCGCCCCAACTCCGGATGACGGTGAATATCGCGTCGGATCGCCACGACTTCTGGAAATGTCGATTCGACTTTTAATTTGATCCAGTTCATCTTTCACCTCGTTTTCGCCTTTTTATCGCAGGGACACAATTTCTTCACCATTTGTGTGCCCAACAGAGTAAAATTTGTTATTAATTTCGGGATTAAATCACTTTTTTTCAGGCGCTGTCAATGTTTTAATGTGAGGAAAAGCAGTAAATGCGCAACGTTGAAGAGCCAATGGTTTTCATCGATTAAATGAGCGATCGAACTCTTGCAGAGAGTCATTGGGTTGTGGTAAACTGTCTCTCATGTGAGTGGCGACATAGCCAAGTGGTAAGGCAGAGGTCTGCAACACCTTCACCCCCGGTTCAAATCCGGGTGTCGCCTTTGAAGCATGACGATCGAGGACGGGAGTTCTCGGTCGTTTTTTTTGCATAAGACCGGTGTGCGTCTATGTGAGAAAATGCACGACAGCGGGGTGAATTTGGTATCATTAGGGGAAATTGATTCAAGAAAGTGAGGAATTATCATGACGCATCCGTTTGAAACGTTCGGCTATTACCTCTTCAGCCGTCAAGTCATGCGTGAAAGACTGCCTCGTCCGGTGTACAAGGAGTACCGTCGTGCCATGCAGCGCGAGGGCGAAATCGACCAACCCACCGCTGACGCCATCGCTCATGCCATGAAGGTCTGGGCGCTGGAGCGCGGCGCGACGCATTTCTGCCATTGGTTCCAGCCTTTGAACGGACGAACCGCCGAAAAGCACGACGCCTTCATCGAACCGGATGCGGAAGGGGAGCCCATCACGCGGCTGTCCGGCAAGGCCCTCATGGCCGGCGAGACGGACGGCTCGTCCTTTCCGAATGGGGGATTGCGCGATACCTTTGAGGCGCGCGGGTACACCTTCTGGGACCCCAATTCCTACGCCTTCGTGCGCGGCCACGTCTTGTACATTCCGAGTGTCTTCATGAGCTATCGGGGGGACACGCTGGACCTCAAGATGCCGCTCATCAAGTCCATCGATGCGCTGTCCACTCAGGCCGTGCGCGTCTTGCACGACCTCGGCAAGACCGAAGTGAAATCCGTCGAACCCATTTTGGGCTTGGAGCAAGAGTTCTTCCTCGTCGAGGCCGATCAGGCCGCAAAGCGTCCCGATATACGCCTCCTGGGACGCACGCTCTTCTCGGCTGAACTCTTGCAAGTGGGTTTGTTCGAAGACACCTACTTCGAGGGCATGAACGAACGCGTGACCGATTACATGGACGAAGTCAACAAGACGCTCTGGGATCTGGGCGTCTACGCACGCATCGAACACAACGAGTTTTCGCCGGGCCAATACGAGTTTTCGTCCATTTTCGACAACGCCATCACGACCATCGACCAGAACATGGTCGTCATGGACGTGCTGGAAACTGTGGCTCCGCGTCATAACTTCCGTTGCCTTCTGCACGAGAAGCCCTTCACGGGCATGAACGGATCGGGCAAGCACAACAACCTCTCGCTCATCACCTCGACCGGAGAGAACCTGTTTGACCCGGGCGAACAGCAGCCGGAAGATTTGCAATTCCTGCTGTTCATGACGGCGTTCATTGTGGCCGTGGACCGCTATCAGACACTGTTGCGCATGGCGGCTTCCGACGAGGGCAACGACCACCGACTGGGCGGCAACGAAGCGCCGCCGGCTGTAATGTCGATCAACTTGGGCTCGGCGCTGGACGAACTCTTCGAGGTATTGGCCAAGACCACGGACATTCCGACAGTGAAGCTCAAATCCATGATCCACCCGATCAAGTCCCTGGCCGACTTGTCCATCGAGACCACGGATCGCAACCGTACGTCCCCGGTGTCCTTCACCGGCAACAAATTCGAGATCCGCATTTTGGGTTCCTCGCTGAACGCCTCGGCGATGAACACCTTCCTGTTCGCCGGCATGGCCGAAGCGCTGGAAGAGATCGCTGAACGCCTCGAATCCGGCGATCGTTCGGACGAACAAGCGCTTCACACCACGACCATGGAGATCTGCCATGAACTCATGGCCGAACACCACCAGATTCTCTTCTCCGGGGATGGCTATAAGAATGAATGGCAAGAAGAAGCCAAGCGTCGCGGTCTCGAACAGGTCAACTCCTACATCGACAGCGTCGAAGCCATCATCCGTCCACAGACCGTTCAGCTCTGTGAGAAATTCGGCATCTTGACGCGTGACGAACTCGCCGCCCGCCACGAAGTGCTGGTGCAGCGGTTCTCTCACACGATTGAAATGCAAGCGCGCGTGCTTCTGGATATGGCCAACCGCGGCGTGATCCCTGCGCTCATCGAGCGTCAGGCTGAGCTCAACCGCGCAGATGAAGGCGGACTCAGTCGCACAATCGATCGCCGCCGCAAAGAAAACGCGGCGTGGTTGGATGAGATGGAGGAAAAGATCGACGTTTTGCGCGAGACGCTCGCGGAAGTGCTCGACGTGGAGAATCCGCTGGAGCGCGCTCTGGCTCTTAAAGATCGGGTGCGCGCGGCCATGGCGCAACTCGTCACTCTTTTGAACGAAGTTGACGCGGGACTGCCTGAAGGCACGCTTCCGTATCCCTCACAAGACAGTCTTGTCGTACAATGAGAGTGATCGAAAACCAATCATCAAAGCCGAAGGGGAGGAGCAATTATGAACATCATTCAACCCAGCATATTGCCCGGGTTCATGGAGCTGTTGCCGCAGGAACAGGTGCTATTTGACCAAGTGAAAGAGACCATCGAGAGAACATACCGTCGCTATGGTTACTGGCCGCTCGACACGCCGGCCATCGAGAAAAACGAGATTCTGTTCGCCAAGGGCGGCGGCGAGACGACCAAACAGATCTTTCGCATTGAAAAGGGGGAGAACGCATCGGAGCAGTCGCTGCGCTTCGATCTGACGGTGCCTCTGGCGCGTTACGTGGCGCAGCATCAGAGCGAATTGTCCTTCCCGTTTCGGCGCTACCACATCGCAAAAGTCTACCGCGGCGAACGCAATCAGCGCGGGCGCTATCGCGAATTCTATCAGGCCGACATCGACGTGATCGGGCTGGATCACCTCTCCATCATCAACGACGCCGAGGTGCCCGCCGCCATCTACGACATCTTCAGTGAAATCGGCATTCCGGGGGTGCGCGTCCATATCAACCACCGCGGTCTCATGAACGGCTTCTACACCTCCATCGGCGTTGAAGATGTGCAGAGCGTGCTTCACGCCGTCGACAAGCTGGGCAAAGTGGGGGCCGACGTCCTAAAGGAAATGCTCGAGGACGAAGGACTCGACGCCGAACAGATCGAACGCATCTTCGCCTTCATCGGCGTGACGGATGCGCGCGGGGCAGAGGAGCGCCTTCAGGCCATCGCGGAAGCCATGCCGGAGGACGCGCCGGGGGCGGACCTCTTCCGGCAGGGGTATTCCGATCTCATGACCATCAAAAAGGCCATGCACGGCTTTGGCATGCCCGAAGAGGCCGTGGTGGTGGACCTCGCCATCACGCGCGGGTTGGACTACTACACGGGCGTGGTGTACGAGACCTTCATCGATGGCTACGAGTCGCTGGGTTCGGTGGCGTCCGGCGGGCGCTATGACAATCTGGCGTCCAATTTCTCGAAGCAGCACATGCCGGGCGTGGGCATTTCCATCGGTCTGACGCGGCTCTTTTTCCAGCTGCGCGAGGCCAACCTCATCGCACCGGAACAGCAGGGCTATATCGACGCCATCGTCATCGCCATGAGCGACGAAGAGGTGCCGCAAACGGTGGCGCTCACACGCCACCTTCGCGATGCGGGGATCGTGGCGCAGGCCTACACGGAAGCGGGTAAATTAAAGAAGAAATTCTCCTACGCCGACGCCGTCAAGGCGCAGTATACGCTGATCATCGGCGAGAGCGAGAGACAGGAACAGACGGTGAGCGTGAAGAACATGGCGACGGGCGTGCAAGAGACATTACCTTGGGATGACGCCATTGACGCCATCCGTCGCGGAAAGGAAGAAAACGCGTGAAAATCGTTTTGAAAGACCAATCAGAAATCAATCTGGAGGAGGGGGCGCGCGCCATTGATCTCGCAAAAGCGATCAGCGCGGGACTGGCGCGCAATGCCCTCGCCGCCGAAATCAACGGGGAAGGGCGTGATCTGCGCACGGTGCTTCACGAGGGAGACCGCGTCGCCATCCTCACCTTTGACGACGAATACGGACGCCTGGCGTTCCGGCATTCGACCTCACACCTGATGGCTCAGGCCGTGGCGCATCTCTACCCCGATGCCCAATTTGCCATCGGGCCGGCGATCAAGGACGGCTTCTATTACGACATAGACTTTGGCGAGACCGTCATCACTGACGAGGCGCTGCCCCAGATCGAAGAGGAGATGAAGCGGCTCGTCAAGGAAAAAATCGACGTCGAGCAGTTCACTCTCCCGCGCGACGAGGCTATTGAGTTTTTTACAGAAAAGAATCAGCCCTACAAAGTGGAACTCATCGAAGATTTGCCGGAGGGCGAGGTCATCAGCTTCTACCGTCAAGGCGACTTTGTGGATTTGTGCGCTGGCCCGCACGTCATGAACATGGGCATCCTCAAGGCGTTCAAACTCACGAGCGTCGCCGGCGCGTATTGGCGTGGCGATGAGCACAACAAGATGCTCACGCGCATTTACGGGACGAGCTTTCCGAAGCAGTCCATGCTGGACGAACACCTGGCGCGCATCGAAGAAGCCAAGAAGCGCGATCACAGAAAGATCGGCCGCGACATGGAACTCTTCACGCTCTTGGACGAAGGCCCGGGTTTCCCGTTCTTTCTCCCCAACGGGATGCGCCTCAAGAACGCCCTCTTGCAGTACTGGCGTGAAATTCACCGCGAGGCGGGCTACGACGAAATTTCCACTCCGACGATCCTGAATCGCAGCTTGTGGGAGACGTCGGGTCACTGGGATCACTACCGTGAGAACATGTACACCACCAGGATCGACGACGAAGACTACGCCATCAAGCCCATGAACTGTCCGGGCGCGATGCTGGTGTACAACGCGAAGCCGCATTCCTACCGCGAATTGCCGCTACGCCTGGCGGAGCTCGGGAACGTGCATCGCCACGAGCTCTCCGGGGCGCTTCAGGGCCTCTTCCGCGTGCGCAACTTCACGCAGGACGATGCCCACATCTTCCTCGCCCCAGACATGATCGAAGACGAAATTCGCCGCATCGTGCGCCTCATTGACGCGGTGTACACCAAATTCGGCTTCAAGTACGAGATGGAGATCTCGACGCGTCCGGAGGACTCCATGGGGACCGATGAGGAGTGGGAGAACGCCACGAACGCCCTCATGAACGCCCTGAAATCGATGGACATGCCCTTCGAAATCAACGAAGGCGACGGCGCATTCTACGGGCCGAAGATCGATTTCAAGATTGAAGACGCTCTGGGCCGTCAGCATCAATGCGCAACCATTCAGTTGGACTTCCAGCTGCCGCAGCGCTTTGGCGCGGAGTACACGGGCCAGGACGGCGAAAAACATCAGCCGGTTTTGATCCACCGCGTCATCTACGGATCGATCGAGCGCTTTATCGGCATCTTGATCGAGCACTTTGCAGGCAATTTTCCCCTGTGGCTGGCGCCGGTGCAGGTGGCCGTCATCCCCGTCAACGTCGACGCCCACGGCGCGTATGCTGAAGAACTGGCGGACGAACTGCGGGAAAAGGGCGTCTACGTGGAACTCGACAATCGCAGCGAGACGCTCGGCAAGCGCGTGCGCGACGCCCAGGTCAAGAAGATCCCGCTGCAATTGGTGATCGGCGATCAGGAGATGGAACACCACACGGTCAACGTCCGTCTCCACGGCGAAAAAGAGTCGCACAACATGGCGTGGGAAGACTTTGTCACCGAAATCACGGAGAAGATCAAAACGCGCGCTTGAGTCTGGTTTGAGTCTGACGCACAGGAAGGAGCGGGAGCCCGCTCCTTTTTTTTGATGCCCGTGACCCCTCTTGGGTATTGCGCCGTTTCATATAATGAGAATGTATCGATTGAATATGAAACCCGAGGAGGATTTGTGAAGACTCAAAAGAAAATTCTGACAGTATCTCTGGCGCTGGCCCTGTTCTTGACCGCATGTGGGACGAACGGCGCAAACGAATCAGCCTCTGCGGATGCCACATCGCAGGAGACGGCGATGGCATCGAATGAGGCGCAGACGTCGGAGGAGGCGGCAAAGGACAAGGCCCTCGTGATTTACGCGTCCACCGATCCCATCTACGACTTTGTGACGATGATCGGACAGGACCGCGTGGAGGTCG
The DNA here is from genome assembly GCA_028726605.1 of Peptoniphilaceae bacterium. GTDB lineage: Bacteria > Bacillota > Clostridia > Tissierellales > Peptoniphilaceae > Murdochiella. The sequence goes on from JAQYPV010000007.1 coordinate 58,053, forward strand.
TGGACCTCATGGAAGGCGAGGGCGATGCCCACAATTGGGAGCCGTCGCCGCAACTGTTGAAAGACATCAATCGCGCGGATCTCTTCCTTGTGAACGGCGCCAACTTGGAGCACTGGCTTCCGGATATCCAAGGGGCCGTGGACGGCGACGTGCAATTTTTGGACATGTCGGCGGGGGTGAACCTCATCACCAACGTGGCTGAGGACCACGAACACGAGGAAGCGCACGAAGCAGAGCACGAAGAAGAGCATGAGGACGCACACGAACACGACCATGGCGGCGTAGATCCGCACTACTGGCTGAATCCCAAAGATGCCGCCATTCAGGCCAAAAACGTGCACGACGCCCTAGTGAAAGCGGACCCCGAAGGCCAAAGCGTTTACGACGAGGGTTACGCTAAGGTGGAAGAAGAGTTCCAAAAACTCGTTGCGGCCTACGATGCACAACTCACGCCCTTTGTCGGACGCTCGGTCATCGTTCCTCACGAGGCGTTCAGCTATCTGTTCAACGAATACCAGCTGACCCAGGTGGGCATCGAGGGCCTGTTGGCGGAAGGCCAGCCCGATGCCAAGACAGTGGCACACATCGTGGATTTGGGTAAAAAGAACCAGATTCAAACGGTCTTCTACGAGGGGTATGGCGATCCGTCTCAAGCCGAAGCGATCGCCAAGGAAATCGGCGCAAACACGGCGCCACTGTACACACTGGAAGCGGAGTCGAAGGAGGATCGCGCAAACGGCGCGAATTACTTCACCTTTATGATGCAGAACCTGGAAAACCTCGTGAAATCATTCGGAGCATAACATGACAGAAGTCTATCGGTTGGAACATGTGGGGTTTCGCTACGAGGACGACGCGGTCTTGGATGATGTCAATCTCGTCGTCCATCCGGCCGATTTCGTGGGCATCGTCGGAGAAAACGGCGGCGGCAAGACGACGCTCCTGCGGTTGCTGACGGGGGAGAAGACGCCTCTTTCGGGGACACTCTCGTTTTACGGCGAGAACGGGATTTCCAAGCGCGCCATGCACCGCATCGGCTACGTGCCGCAGATCAACCCGACGGGAGGCCTGTCGTTCCCCATCACCAGCGAAGAGATGGTGTCGTTGGGTCTCACGCGGTCCATCACGCCGCGCTTTTTCATGAACCGCGAGGAGAAGCGCAAAGTGGACGCGTCGCTGGCACACCTCGGCATCCGCCACCTCGCCAAGAAGAACGTGCACCTGCTCTCCGGCGGTCAAAAACAGCGCGTGCTCATCGCCAAAGCGCTGGTGGACGAGCCGGACGTGCTCATCTTCGACGAGCCCACTGTGGGCATCGATCGCGAAAGCAAACAGCAGTTCTACGACACGCTCGTGCACATGAACACGGTGCACCACATCACAATTCTGTTGGTCACTCACGAAGTGGACGTGGGCCTTTCCTATTTTTCGCGCCTCTTTCGCGTCAAAAACCACAGGGTGGAGGAAATCAATGCTTAGTTACGCTTTCATGCAGCGCGCGCTCATCGTGGGCTTTTTGCTGGGCCTCATCATTCCGCTCATGGGCGTGGTGGTCGTGAATCGCCACACTTCGACTATTGGCGATGCCCTCTCGCACGCGTCGCTGGCCGGCATCGGCCTCGGCCTTCTGACGGGCATGGCGCCGCTCGCCGGCTCCATCCTGATGACGGTGGCAGGGGCGTTTGCCATCGAGTTCGTGCGCTATCGCTTCCCCAAAAACGGCGACCTCGCTACGGCCATGGTCATGTCCGCCGGCGTGGGACTCGCCTCGCTCTTTTCGGACCTGGTGCCCACGGCCATGAAATTCGAGTCGTATCTCTTCGGCTCCATTCTCACCATCTCTCAGGAGGAGGTCATCTTCTCCGTGGCCATTAGCCTCATGGTCTTCGTGCTCTTCTTTTCGCTGTACTATCCGCTCTTGTACTTGAGCGTGGATCCCAACGGCGCACGACTCACGGGCATGCCGACGGGGCTTTTTGACGCGCTCTTCACCGCGCTGCTCGCGGTGACCATCGCCATTGCCGCGCGCACCATCGGCGCGCTCATGGTCTCGTCGCTCATGATTTTGCCCGTGGCGACGGCGCTCTTCTTTGCGCGAAGCTACCGCGAGACGGTGTTCCTTTCCATGGGCTTTGGGGTCTTTCTGGTGATCGCGGGACTCGTCGCGTCCTACTCTCTAGGACTCAAGCCAGGTGGCGCAATCGTCGTCATCGGCATCGTCCTCTTTGGCCTCGCCTGGATCATCAGCGCGACGCTTCGGCAGCGGCCCATGCCGGTGGAGGAGACGATGGGTCCCGTCACCGACGTGTTCGAATCCGACAAGTGATCACAAAAAAAACCGCCGGTCTCCGGCGGCTTTTTTTTGTGATCTTTTTTTTCGTCGATCAGGCAGAGACTCTGTCGATCAGCGCCTTGAAATCCTCCGGCTGATGAATGGCCATTTCCGAGAGCATCTTGCGGTTGATCTGAATGTTCTCGCGCTTGAGGCCGTTCATGAAGCGGGAATAGTTGGTGCCATTCGCGCGGCATGCGGCGTTGATGCGGGCGATCCACAGTTGACGGAACTGACGCTTGCGCTGCTTGCGTCCGATGTAGGAGTACTGCAGCGATTTGATGACGGCCTGTTTTGCCGTGCGGTACAGCTTCGACTTCGCGCCGTAATAACCTTTTGCCTTCTTTAAGACATTGCGATGCGTCTTCTTCGCGTTGACGCCACCTTTAACTCTAGCCATTCCAATCCTCCTTAGCGCGGCAGCATCTTATTGATGCGCTTCATATCACCCTTGCTCACCAACTGGCTCTTGCGCAGCTTGCGAATGCGCTTGCCCGTGTACTTTCCGGTGAAGTGACGCTTCCCAGAGGTGAAACGCTTGAGCTGACCGGTCCCTGTACGTTTGAAACGCTTCGCAGAACCGCGATGCGTCTTCATCTTCTGATTTGCCATGATGTTCTCCTTACTTCTCATTCTTCGGCGCGAAGAACATGACCATGCTACGGCCTTCCATCTTCGGCGTTTTTTCGACTTGCCCGACTTCCGCGACCAACTCCGTCACGCGATCCAATACCTCACGCCCGAGGTCGGTATGGCCCAGTTCGCGTCCGCGAAAACGTACGCTGACTTTGACTTTGTCGCCCTCTTCCAGAATCTCCGCCACTTTTTTGGACTTCGTTTCTAAGTCGTGGTCGTCGATGCGGGGACTGAGACGAATTTCGCGCGTTTCGGCATTTTTTTGGTTCCTGCGTTGTTCTTTTTGTTTTTTCAACGTTTCATAGCGATACTTGCCGTAGTCGATCAGGCGGCAGACGGGCGGTTCGGCATTGGGCGAAATCAAGACCAAATCCAGTTCCGCCTCTTCGGCCTTTGCGTGTGCTTCCTGAATGGGCATGACGCCGAGTTGCTCGCCGTCCTCGCTGATCAAACGGACGGTCTTGGCGCGTATCTGCTCGTTGATTGCTAGTTCCTTAATAAGTCACCTCCGGGCATTAAAAAAAGCGGGCAGCACCCACTTCCACAAAGACCCGACGGGTTTTTTACGAAGAACCGAAACGCCGAAAGCGGTCGGTGAGAGTGGGAACTCTTCTTTAACAGTGGTATTATATCCTCCGTGATCCCCTGGGTCAAGGGTGGGACACATTTAGGGAGGAATTATGCAAAAACGCCACAAACGCTTCAGCGAGCGCATTCGGAAGAATCCGCCGCTGTTATTCTTATTCGGCTATGGCCTTGTGATTCTGGTGGGAACCCTGCTCCTCATGACCCCTTGGGCGACGTCGGATGGCCACATCGCCCCGTTTATCGCCGCATCATGATGGAAGAAAAGGGGCAATCGAACCTCACCATCGCCACGACGATGCTCTTCGGAAAGCTCGGCCCCCTCACCATGTTGCACGCGCTCGTGCCTCGAGGCGAACAGCGCCTGAGCCGTCTGGCCGAAGAGAAGATTCTGGTGGGTTGAGAAGTCGCAAAGGAGAATCTATGGACAAGAAAAGGAAGACGTACGCCGTCATCGGCCTCAGGGACGTGGACGTGGCCATCGAAGGCGAGGACATCCGCATGAACCCCTCACCCGCGGAGATCTTTCACGAGGGCGAGACCGTGTACGCCCTGTTGCCGACGGCGTCCTTTAAGAGGATGGAACTGTGAAGCGCATGATCTCCATCACGCGACCGGATCACGTGCGCTACAAACAGTGGATGAAGGCTCAAACTGCTCATGGACGGCACAAGAGCGGGCTTTACTTGATCGAGAGCCGCAAGCTCGTGGCCGAAGCGCTCGCCGCCGGTGTGGAACTGCAGAACGTCATCTTGCGCGAGGACGCGTGGGAGACATGGGAAGAGACTAAGAGCCTCGCCGCGGCGCGCGGAAGACTTCAAAATTGGGAAGAGGATCTGCCCTTCGTCTCGCTTGCGGCCAACCTCTTTGACCGCCTGGCGTCGTCTCAGACGCCAGACGGCATCCTAGCCGTGGCGACCCTCCCCGCGCGGGATCCCGTGCCGCGGCGGCTCAAGGGCCGGGTTCTCATCCTGGATCACTTGCAGGATCCGGGCAACGTGGGGACGCTCTTGCGCAGCGCGGAGGCGTTCGGCTTCAAATCGGTTCTGGGTTTCGAGAGCGCCGATTTTTACGCGCCGAAGACCCTTCGAAGCGCCATGGGTTCCACGTTTCGGCTGGACCTCTACGCCGCGCATCAGGCGTCGGTCGACGCGTGGCACGAGGCGATGGGCCTTTTTTGGTGGGGAGCGGATCTCAAGGGCTTCGATGTCCGTCGGGTGACGTGGCCGGAAGAGTTCGCGCTCGTCATCGGAAACGAGGGGCGAGGCCTTTCGCCGGCGGTCATCGCGCGGCTCCATGAGACGGTCACCATTCCCATGCAAAAGGTGGAGTCCCTCAACGCGGCGGTGTCGGGGTCGCTTCTGATGGGACTCGCCGCGCTTGAACGGCATTCGGGCAACCGTTAGAATAAGAAGAAGGATCTCGCTCTGACCGGTGCCGGGCGAGGTTTGTTTTATGGCGTCGGAGGATTGGAGGGAATATGAAGGAGAAGCTGGAAGCGCTGCGCCGAGAAGCCTTGGATCGAATTGCACAGGCTTCGGACGATCAGGCGTTGGAAGAGGCCCGAGTGGCCTATTTAGGGAAGAAGGGCGGCGTGACCGAAATCCTCAAGGGTCTCAAGGACCTGCCGGGAGCCGAACGTAAAGAGGTCGGTCAGCTGGCGAACGAAGTAAAACGCGAGCTCTTCGAGGCCATCAACGCGCAAAAAGAGGCGCTCATCGATCAAAAGACGATTCTGGCTCACCCGTTGGATTTGACGCGCCCGGGCACGCCGGTGGCGCGCGGGGGACTGCATCCCATCACGCAGATGATGTTCGACTTGAACGACGCCTTTCAGTCCATGGGCTTTGAGATCTTTCGCGAAGACGACATCACGAGTGAAAAATACGCCTTCGACAACCTGAACTTCCCGCCGAATCATCCGGCGCGCGAGACGATGGACACGTATTGGCTGGAGGGCACGGAGGAAAAGCGCGGAGCCGAGCGGCTCGCCCTGCGTCCGCACCTCACCGGGGCCTCGGTGCGCTACTTGATGCAGCACGGTGCGCCGGCACGGTTCATCTACCCGGGCAGCGTCTTCCGCAACGAGACGACGGACGCCCGCCACGAGCGCGCGTTTACGCAGTACGAGGCGCTCATCGTCGACAGAGACTTCTCGTTTGCTTCGGGGCAACTCCTCATCAACACCATCCTGGAAAAAGTCTTCGGTCACCCCGTACGCACGCGCATGCGCGCCGGATTCTTCCCCTTCGTGGAGCCGGGGTTTGAGATCGACATGGAGTGCCAGGTCTGTCATGGAGAGGGCTGTAAGGTCTGTCACCAGATCGGCTGGATCGAAGTCATGCCGGGTGGTTCGCCGCATCCCAACGTCCTGAAGGCGGCGGGCTTGGATCCGTCCATTTGGAGCGGATTCTACATCAACATCGGCTTGGATCGTCTGGTGATGATGCGCTACGAGGTGGATGACGTGCGCCTGTTCCACAGCAACGACCTGCGGTTCCTCTCGCAATTTCACTAAGGAGTTCACATGAAATTATCGCTCAACTGGCTGAAAGAATACGTCGCCCTGCCGGACGACCTCACTATGGACCAACTCGCCTACGATTTGACCATGCGCACCGTGGAAGTGGAGGACACGGTCGACTTGGACGCTCAGTTTGACCATATCGTCTGCGGAAAGCTGTTATCTGTCCGCCCGCATCCCAACGCCGACCGCCTGTCGGTGTGCCAAGTGGACGTGGGATTGGCCGAGCCCATACAAATCGTCTGCGGCGGCAGCAATCTGGTAGAAGGCCACTACGTGGTGGTGAATCTGCCGGGTTCGAAGGCCGTCTGGCACGGGGAAGGCGAGCCCGTTGTCATCGAAGAGACGGAACTTCGAGGACTTTCGTCCTACGGGATGATCTCCGGCTCCTACGAAGTGGGCCTCCAGGCCCTGTTCCCCGCGCCGGAAATGCACCACATCGTGGACTTGACCGAAGAGGGCCTGGAGGGCGAAGTGGACCTTCATCCGGGTCTCCCCCTGGCCGATGCGCTGGGACTACACGACCAGATCTTGGAGATTGAAAACAAGTCCATCACGAATCGCCCGGACCTCTGGGGTCATTACGGCGTGGCGCGCGAACTCTCCGCCATCTACCACGTGCCCCTGAAACCGCTGCCGGAAGACGTCGTGCCACGGGAAGAAGCGTATCCGGTATCCATAGCGGATGCCGACCTCTGCCACCGCTTCCTCGCCGCCCATTACACTGGCGTGTGTTCGAAGAAATCCCCGCTGTGGTTGCGCTCGCGCCTCTTTCGGCTCGACATCCGTCCGATCAGCGCGCCGGTGGACATCACGAACTACGTGATGCTGGCGACGGGACAGCCCACGCACGCCTACGATGCCGATCACTTGAAGGGCGGTCTCGTTGCGCGCCGGGCGCAGGACGGGGAGACGTTGGAACTCTTGGATGGCAAAGAGTTGGTGCTCTCGTCGGAGAATCTGGTCATCGCCGATGGCGAAAAGGCTTTGGGCTTGGCGGGCCTCATGGGGGGCAAGCACGACTCCATTTTGCCGGAGACACGCGAAATCGTCCTCGAAATTGCGAATTTCGACGCGGCGAACGTGCGAAAGACGGCGCAGCGTTTTGGCGTGCGCACAGAGGCGTCCAGCCGCAATGAGAAAGGTCTCGACGTGGATCGCGTGGATCCTTCCTTTGCCGTGGCCGATCAGCTGATTCACGAGCTGTTCCCGGAGGCCAAGCGTGTGGCCTTTTCCGATGTGGGCGAGAAGCACACGACTCCGGTTCGCATTGAGGTGGCGTTGGCGTGGCTCGAGCGGCGTCTGGGACGGGATCTCTCGTACGCCCGGTTAGAAGCTCTTCTGGCTCCGCTGGGGTTCTTTATCGAAGCAGAAGGCGCCGCCGAAGCGGAGGGAGAACGGCCCCTATCCATCCTCGTGCCCAGTTGGCGCGCCACGGGCGACGTGTCGCTTCCGGATGACATCTTGGAAGAGGTGGCTCGCATGATCGGGTACGAGAACTTTTCTCTCAAAGCGCCCACCGTCACGTTGACGCACGCGCTCAATCAGCGAGGGGAGACGCTCACCCGTCGCCTCATGGAGTACCTGGCTTTCAGCTGCGGCTTTCAGGAGATCACATCCTACCCCTGGGTGCGCGATGAGAGCCTCGCGCTCTTAGAGGAAGACCCGGCGACGCTCCTCTCCTTGGACATGCCTCCTGCGCCGGATCAGAGCGTGCTCCGCCCGTCGCACTTACCGAACCTCATGGACGCCATCGTGAAAAACGTGCGCTACTTTGAGGCGTTCTCCATCTTCGAGGTGGGACAGGTCTATCACCGGGGCGCGAGTTCGCCGTCGTCGCCCGATGAAGTGCTGCCGGAGATGCATCGCGAACTGGCTGGCGCCATGGTGGGACAAGACGCCGAAGCGCTTTTCTACCGCCTCAAAGGCGTGTTGGAAGGCCTCGGGGAGGCCGTACAGACCACGCCCCTCGGCTTCAGCCGCGAACAGAAGCCGGCCTGGGAGGATCGTGACGGGTGGCTCTCGATCGTGCTGGAAGGTGAAGTCATCGGCGCGATGGGCCTCTTGTCCACGCGCGCCAAAAACGCGCTGGGGCTCAAATTCCACGACGCGGCTCTCTTTGCCTTCAATTTGGACCGATTGAAGCCGTTCGACTCGCGCACGAACCTCTTCCATCACCTGCCACAGTATCCACACGTCTTCCAGGATCTGTCGCTGCTCGTGGACGAAGAGACGCATTTTGCCGCGCTCAAAGACGCCGTCGGAAGCCTCGCGGAGTCGGTGGCGTTTATCGACGAATACCGGGGCAAGCAGATCCCCGAAGGAAAGAAATCCGTGACGCTGCGCGTGGAGTTGGCGTCGACAGAAGGCACGCTCACGGCTGACGAGATCGACCGCCGCATGGAGACCATTAAAGCTACCTTGGCTGAGGCAGGCGCGACCGTGCGCAATGCCTGAGACGGGACAGGGCTTCACGCGCGAATCGCAGAGAAAGGAGAGGGAGATGGCGGAACGAAACCGATTAGATGTCACGATATTCGGAAATGACTACGTATTGCACAGCTCCCGACCGGACGCGCAGATGCGGCGAGTGGTGGCCTACGCGCAGCAGAAGATCGACGAAGCGGGGTCGGAGCAGACGCGCTACAACAAGACCATGCAGGTGACGCTGGCGTGCATCAACCTGGCCGATGAGGCCGACGAATGGCGCAGCAAGGCACAGGTCAATGCTGACGCGCTGGCAGCACTCCAAGGTCAGGTGGAAAGACAGCAAGCGGAACTAACCGAACTTCAGGCAGAACTCGAGCTCGCTTTGGCAGCGGCCGAAGAAAAAGAACAGGACTTGGAGGCCGTGCACCGTAAGTTGGAAGTGACGGAGAACAAGCGCCTGGAGACGGCCAAACAGTTTCAGGAATACCGGAGAACGCACCATTGAGGCCGGAGATTCTGGCGCCGGCGGGCAATCGCGCCATGGCCGACGCGGCGATGGCGGCCGGCTGTGATGCGCTCTACTGTGCCGCGCCGTCGTTTGGGGCGCGCGCCTTTGCCGACAACTTCACCGAAGACGAACTGGAAGCGCTGATTTCAGATGCCCATCGCCGTGGGGTGCGGGTCTTTTTGACGGTGAACACGCTCCTACATGATGACGAACGGGATGAGGCGATTGCCCTTTTGGAGCGCCTTTCCGGCGTCGGATTGGATGCCGTCATCGTCCAAGATCTGGGCCTCAATCGCGTCTTAAGGCGCGCCCTTCCCACCCTCGAACGCCACGCGTCGACGCAGATGAGCGTGACGTCGCTGGCGGGCGCGCGCGAACTGGAACAATTGGGCTTTTCGCGCGTCATCCTGGGTCGGGAAACGCCCATTGAGGAAGTGGAAGCCATCGTGCATGGCGTGTCGTGCGAGGTGGAAGTGTTCGTGCACGGCTCACTCTGCGTCTCCGTCTCCGGACAGTGCTATCTCTCCGCTTTTCAGGGCGGTCGCAGCGGCAATCGCGGCGCTTGCGCGCAGCCTTGCCGCAAGACGTACACCTTAGAGCGCGCCGATGGCAAACGGCTGGGGACGGCCGATACGTACTTGAGCCCGCGCGACCTCATGACGCTCGAAGAGGCGCCGCGGCTCGTTCAGGCCGGCGTTTCGTCCTTCAAGATCGAGGGCCGCATGAAAAAGCCGGAGTACGTCTACGCCGCCGTGTCGGCTTATCGGGCGGCCTGCGAGAACGGACGTCCCGACGCCGCGGGTCTCAGGCTCATGACGAATCGCCCCTTTACCAAGGGCTTTCTCTTCGGCGATTTTGGCCGAGATTTTGCCTTCACGCGCACCATGGAGACGGGCGACGTGGTGGGGACCATCGTCCGGCATCGCCCGGCGTTTGGCCTCGCCCTTTCGGCAGACGTCGCTGCGGGGGACATTCTGATGCTGCACGGTCGGCGCTCTTTCCCGTTCACCGTGACCGAAGCACATGCGCCGGGGAGTGAGTTGCCCTTATCCGCCAAAGATTTACATGAGGGAGATGTCGTGCGCCGCGTGTACACGTCCCGCGTGCGCGACGCTCTGGAGGAGGCGCTCGCACGGCGAACTCCAAAGACACCGGTGGCCTTTACGGTGGACATCGCACCGGAAAAGCCCATTCACGTCATGGCGCAGACCGAGGACGCCTGTGCCGAAATCTGGGGCGAGGTGGTTCAGACGGCGCAAACGCACGCGCTCGACGAGGAGACGGTTCGTCGGGCATTTCAAAAATTGGGCGCGAGCCACTACACTTGGGGCGGCCTGACTCTTCACCTGGCAGAGCATGCCTTTCTCACCATGGGGGCGCTCAACGCCGCGCGGCGCGCAGCGCTTGTGGCGTTGGAGGCGCGCTGGAAGAAACCGCTCCTCGGTGCGCGACGCATTGTAAATGAGGGAAGAGATCCTCTCGCGGGCGTGTCTTTTGCGGCGCGCCCCGCACGGACGGAGCTCTTTTTGCGCACTGACCGTGCGCCAGAGGACTTTCCCGACGCGTCGTCCCTCGACGGCGTGATCTTGACCGATCCAGACTGTGCCCCTGCGTGGAAGGCGCGGGGCGTGCGGGTGGAGTGGGAGATTCCGGCTCTCTTGGACCATCAGACGGCGGAGACACTCGCACCGGATGCGCATGATGAAGTGTGGGACGGCTTTAGCGTCCGCACGCTCAACGAATGGGCCATCGCGCACGCCTGGAACGCCGAGCGATCGACGCCGCTTACGGTCACCGTGGACTACGGATTCAATCTCTGGAACGAGGAGTCGCTCCGCGCGCTGGAGGATTTAAGTCCCCTTGCGATTGAAGCGGTGACGCTGTCGCCCGAGCTGTCGTTCTCGGACATGAAGCCGCTCTTAAAGACCGCATACCCGGTACAAGTCATCGTGGCCGGGCCGAATCCGGGGATGCTCTTGCGGCACTGCCCGGCGAGCGCGCTCAAAGGCTGCACCACGGATGCGGCGTGCGCCACCTGCGCGTTGAGAAGAGAGATCTTCCTCTGTGATGCCGTGGGACGCCGCCCGGTGCGTCGGCACTTTGGCTTTACCGAAGTGGAAGCGCCGACGCGGATCGATTGGCGTGCCCAAGCCGACGCCCTTCTCCGCGAGAAACCCGCGCGGATTCTCATTCGCGATGACGGAGAGCAGACCGTGGACGATGTGGCGTTTTGGATGAAAAAGATACGAAACGAACGATGAAAGGAGAGGCGATGGACGAGCGCGTCTTACAGACGTTGGAATACGACCAGATCTTGGACCAATTGGCCTCGTATGCGTCGTCGCCACTCACTGTGGAGACGATCCGAAAACTCAGACCTTCTTCTGACCGACGCTGGATCGAACAGCGTCAGGCGGAGACGGCGGATGCGCTGCGCCTCGTCCTGGACGTGGGCAAGCCGCCGCTCTTCGGGATTCATCCCGTGCGTGCGGCCCTGCGCCGCGCGAAACTCGGCGGCGTGCTCTCGATGCGCGAACTCTTGCACATCTCTGAGGTGTTGCGCCAGACGGAAGCGCTGCAGGAATACGCGCAGGACGTGGACGAAGGGGTCCTCGTCATGGCCATTCGGGCGCTGTTCGTCCAGTCCGGGCTTCGGCGTCAAATTGCCGACGCCATTTTGGATGAGGAGACGATGGCGGACACGGCATCGCGAGAACTCTACTCCATTCGGCAGAGCATGCGCGCCAAACAGGATCAGGTGAAAACCAAGCTCAACGAAATTCTGGCGCGTGCCGCTCAGGCGGGGTATTTGAGCGAGGGCTTCGTCACCATGCGCGACGGGCGCTACGTCTTGCCCGTCAAGGCCTCCAACAAGTCCAATGTGCGCGGCGTGGTGCACGACGCCTCGGGGTCGGGGCAGACGGTCTTCATCGAGCCCATGGCCGTGGTGGAACTCAACAACGAAATCCGCGCGCTGGAAGCGGAAGAAGAAGTGGAGATGCAGCGCATCCTGGCGGCGCTCTCTATGGAAGTGTCGGAATTTGAGCGCGAGATCGGAGACGCGGAGCGCATGCTCGTGGCGCTCGACGTGGCCTTCGCCAAAGGCAAGTACGCGCTCAAACTGAACGCCATCACCCCTGAGTTCACGGAAGACCGCGTGGTCGATCTGCACCAGGCGCGCCATCCGCTGCTCGGAAAACACGTGGTGCCCATCGACATCCGTTTGGGGGAGGACTTCAACACCTTGATCATCACCGGTCCGAACACGGGCGGTAAGACCGTCTCGCTGAAGACGCTAGGCCTCTTGCAGGCCATGGCGCAGGCCGGCCTCGCCGTACCGTGCCAGGCGCCGAGCAAGATGGCCGTCTTTTCGTCTCTCTACGCCGACATCGGAGACCGGCAGTCCATCGAGCAGAGCCTTTCGACGTTTTCGGCGTCCATGAAAAATCTCGTCGAAATTCTGGAACAGGCGGACGAGGGAAGTCTGCTCTTGTTGGACGAACTGGGGTCGGGGACAGATCCCACAGAAGGCGCGGCGCTTGCGATGGCGATTTTGGAACGCGTCACGCGTGACGACATTCGCACCGTGGCGACCACGCACTACGCCGAGCTCAAGCTCTTCGCCATTCGAGAAAAGGGCGTTCAAAACGCGTCCGTGGAGTTCGATGTGGAGACGCTTTCGCCCACGTATCGCCTGACGATCGGTCTTCCCGGACGCTCTAACGCGTTTGAGATCTCCAAGCGTCTGGGCCTTTCAGAAGAAATCCTCGAAGCGGCAGAGTCCTATGTCGACCAAGGCAGCGTCGCCTTTGAGACGGTGCTGGCCGACATCGAACGCTCGCGAAGGGAGACGGAGGAGGAACGCGAAGCCATGCGTCGGGAGCGCGAGGCCTATCGCGAGCGCCTCTCGGTGATGCAGAAAGAGCTCGAAAAGGCCAAGTCCGCCTATGAACAGCAGATGACGGCGGCGCGAGAGGAGGCCGAACAAGTCATTCGCGAGGCGCGCGACAGCGCCAAGGAGATGATCCGCAAGGCCAAAGAGGCGCAGGACGAGACACGCCCTCAACTGGACCGGACGCTTTCGGAGATCAACGACGAGGCGAAGAAGTACGAAAAAAAACACGCGAAGAAGGTCCGCATGGCAACCGACCGCAAGGGCCCGACGGATCTCAAGCCGGGCGAACGGGTGAAGATCCTCTCGCTGGATCAGACGGGGATCTTAGTGTCCGAGCCTGACCGCGACGGTCGCGTCGAAGTGCAAATGGGGCTTTTGAAGGTGCGCTCGAACGTCAGGGACTTGGCGCGCGTGAGCGAGGAGACCATCGCCGTGCCCAAGCCTGCGCATTCGTCCGTTCAGACCTCGGGGGTGACGCAGAAAAAAGCCCAGGTGCTCTTGCCTCAGCTCGACCTGCGCGGGTTTCGCTTTGATGAAGCCATGGACCGTGTGGACAAGTACCTCGACGACAGCGTCATGGCAGGGTATTCTAAAGTGCGCATCATTCACGGCAAAGGCACGGGGGCGCTTCGTAAGGGCATTCACGATCGTCTCAAGAAAGACCGACGCGTCGACTCGTTTGCCTTTGCGGATGCGCGGGAAGGCGGCACGGGCGCCACGGATATTGTGCTGAAATAAGGTGGGGATATGAACGATCTCAAAAATGTCTACTTCGATTTTTGGAAGGATCTGAAAGAGACGGTAGCGGCGCTTCCAGCGCTGCTCTGTGCCGGCGCGCTCTACATGCTCTTGTTGTACGCGTTTAACGTGTTGACGTTTTCGTTTGGGGGCGGACTGCTTCTCGGCATCGTCGGCGTCATGCGCTGGATGCTCAAAATGCTCTTTCTGGCGCACTTTGCGACGCTGATGACGCGGGTCTTCACGCATCATCAATTGCACTTCGACGATTTCTTCCGCTACGACCGGGATTACTTCTTTCAACTGACCGAGGCGCTCTTCTGGATCTACATCGTGACGTGGGCTTTGGAACGGATGCTCGGCATGATGAACACGGGATCCTTTTTGGTCTTGCTGTGGCAGGCCTTCTCTGCGCCGGCCTATGAGGCCGTCTACATCGGACATGAAAAATCCGCGCACATCTTTCCGGCCTTAGTGGACTTCTGGCAAGTTAACTGGGTTCCCGCGCTGGCCTACGGACTGGTGGCGTTGGGCGTCTACACGTTCATCATGCCGGGCCTTTTCACTGCTCTGGGCAGCGCCGCTATACTGTCACAGGCGCTTCTCGGCGTCTTCTACGGCCTTTTGCTCTACACCAAAGCCATTCTCTTTCGCATCCTCTACTTTTCCAACCCGCGTTCGCGCGCGTTCCACAACAGCGTCGAGCGCTAAAGGAGGTTTAGATGACATCATCGGAACACTATGAGCGACCGCTCGACGCCACACCAGAACCGGACACTGACGACGCGCACACGCACGAGCACGGCCACGACGCCCAGTCGGCGCATACACACCATCACGCGCACCCCCCTTTGGAAGAGGTGCGGGACGTCGACTCTTTTTTTCGCCGCCAGAACCCCATGGTGGCCTTCATCGAACTGAAAGAAGGGGCGACGTCGCTCTCCGAACTCGACGGCGTGCCCCTGCCCATTCGCATAATCGACTTCGTGGACGGCGTAAAGACCTCGTTTGACCGGGAGATCCCGCTTCGAGCACTCTTAAACGGCATGGTCTGGATACTCGCCATCGACCCGACGTTTCGCTTCACGGACAACTATCGCGCCTTTTTGCAGAAGGCGACGCAGGACCCCGTGGGCTACGCCCTGCAACTGGGGATGAACCACTACCGCGAGGCCTACCGCCTCTCTGGGGAGCGCGTGGGCCGTTCTGAAGAGGTGCTCGCAGAAGATGCTGTAGGGGAGACGGCCTCTGAAGACGCCGCCATCGACAACGAACTCCTCTACGCCCTCCTCTCGTTTCGCGGCGCGTACGTCCTGGACGCCCACGAACCCATGGCGGCCGTGCAATACGCGCGTCTGCTCTGGACGGTGGGACACGAAGATTTCTTCAACGAAGAGGCGAGCCACATCCTCGAACACGTGTTGGCGCACGATCCGGACCACGCCTTGGCGAACGCGTCTATGGGCGATCTGAACGCCGAGATGGGCCATTACCTGAAGGCGACGCGGTACTATCAAAAGGCGCTTGAACACGCGCCGGATCCGGCCGTGAAAGAGGAACTCCGCAACAGCATGGCGGCGATTGCGCCGGAGGCAGCTCTGGAAGACGCGACCTACTATCTGACCCGTGCAGATTACGCGCACGCCATTGAGGCGCTCATGCAGGCCAAGGCCAACACGACGCGCTTTGAAGTCGACTACTATTTGGGAATCGCCTACCAGAATACCGGGCGTTACGACGCGGCCGCGGCGGCGTTTCGCGAAGCGCTCGAGCACGGTGGAAAGGTGGACGACGTCTACAACGGCCTCGTCTACGCGCTGAACGCCGAGGGTGAACTCGTGGAAGCCTTAAAGGTCGCTGACGAGGGCGTGAAGACCTTTCCCGCGTCACTTCGGCTCCTCTTCAATCGCGCCATTTTGCACGAACAGCTGGGCCAGACAAAAAAAGCACTCGAAGACGTCAAAGAAGTCCTCGAGTACGATGATCTGTCCGATGAATTGTTCGATCAGGCCATGCGCCTGAGAGAGCAGCTGCTCGCCGAGCTCAATTGATCGCCACGGATTCGAAAGCGGGGGCTTCTTTTCGGCCCAACTCGGCGAGGCGATCCGCCAGCTGGTCGATGTCGCCGCAGCCCGTGGTCAAGATGACGTCGCCTGGCTTCACGATGGTGTCCAAGTAGTCGATGACGTCTTGGAACGTCTCCTGATAGACGGCCCGATCGCCATTTTCGTTGATTTTTTCCACCAACTGTTCCGATCTCACTTCGCCCGTGTCGATCTCGCGCGCGACCTGAATGGCCGTCACCACGGCGAGGTCGCTATCCGAGAAGGCGCGGGCGAACTCGTCCATCAGGGTCTTGGTGCGGGAGATGGTGTACGGTTGAAAGACGCACAGCAGGCGCGTGCGGTTGTACTCGGAGAGAGCGCCGAGCGTGGCCATGATCTCCACCGGATGGTGGCCGTAGTCCGTCAGCACGCGCGCGCCCTTGAAATCGCCCACGTATTCCATGCGGCGGTGCAGGGAGCGGTAGTTTTCGATGCCGGCGCGAATGGCGTCCATGGAAATGCCGTTTTCGCGGGTGGCGATGATGGCCGCTATGGCGTTGTTGATGTTGAAGCGGCCGATGATCTGCAGGGTGTAGGTCTCGATCGTGCCATCCGGGAAGTGCAGCGTGAACGTAGGGTGCCCCAAGTCGTCAAAGTGAATGTCGGTGGCGTAGTAATCCGCCGCATCCGAGACGGTGCTGTAGGTAATGGCCCGTCCCTTGACGTGACTTGCCAACGTCTGCGTGTTGGAGTCGTCCGCGTTGATGACGGCAAAGCCGTCTTCCGGGATGTTCTCCATGTAGCGTTCAAATGCTTCGACGATGTTCTCCAGGTTCTTGTAGTAGTCGAGGTGATCTTCGTCGATGTTTAAAATGATGGCCGTATGGGGGTAATAATACCGAATGTTTCCCTTGTATTCGCACGCCTCCGCCAGAAAGAGGTCGCCCTCACCCGAGAGGGCATTGCCGCCGATGTCGTCCAGCGAACCGCCCAAGAGGATGGTGGGGGCGTCTTCCGTGTGAATGAGGATATCCGCGATCATGGACGTGGTCGTGGATTTGCCGTGTGATCCGGACACGGCGATGGAGCGCGAGTAGTTGCGCATCAGCGCGCCCAAAAACTGACCGCGCGTCACGCAGGGCTTGCGCGAGGCGATGGCCGCTTGCAGTTCTTCGTTTTGCGGCAAAATGGCGTCCGTGTAGATGAAGAGTTCCTGATCGGAGATGTTTTCTGCCTTTTGCCCGATCATGACGGGAATGCCAATGGACTCTAAATGTTTGACGTATTTATTCTCTCGGATGTCGGAGCCGGTCACTTCGTAACCGTGGGCGTGGAGCAGTTCGGCGATACCGGACATGGACACTCCGCCGATGCCGATAAAGTGCACTTTTTTGACATCCATCCGATTGATATCAAATTGAAACATATTTCCTCCTCGGTGTTCGAAATAGAATTATACCACAAATGAAAAGTGGCAAATCAGCGCGATTCACCTTAGGGACTCGGGCTTTTCGTGTATAATAATTAAGTTAACAGGGAGGAGGGGAGATGCTGCAAATCGTCTTGTTGAAGAGCGCCTTTTTGTCATCGCTCAGCGCCTCGGGCGATGGAGAACTGGCGACCGTCTTGGGACACGCGCCGGCAGAATACGTCAAAATGGCGTGCCGCGGGGCCCATTGGTCGCTTTCTACGGCGCTGGAATTCGCCGCCCATCCGACGGATGAAGTCTTCGTGGTGAGCGAGGCGGCCGTCGGTCTCACGGAGGACCTCTTGTATCGCTTTGCCGGAAGCACCCAGGACGTACTCGAGGACTTTCAGGGTCGCGTTGGCGCGGTGCACGTCGTGGGAGAGGCCATCGCGGCGCTCACTGAGGATCCGGAAGCGGATTTTGACACGTTTTATCAGCATTGGCTGGATTGGAAGGCGCCGGGAGAAGCCGATCCGGTGATCGACGAGCTCATCATGGATGCGCCGGTCGTCGATTCTCTTTTGATGCTGCAACTGGCGGAAAAGCAGGTGGCGCAACAGATCTGCTATGATTGGATGGAAAAAGGCGTGCGCATCGACGAGCCCACGCTGTGTCGCATTGCCCCGGAAGTGACCATCGGCGGCGGTACGCACATCACGGGTTCCGTGCGGATATTGGGGAAGAGCGTCATCGGGAAGCACTGTCGCATCACCGACGGCTCGGAAGTGCTCTCGTCCACATTGGGGGACGGGGTCACCGTCTGGCACTCCGTCATCGAGTCTTCGGAGATGGAGGATGCGTCCAACATCGGGCCGTACTCGCACTTGAGGCCCCAGGCGAAGATCGGCAAGGGCGTCCACATCGGCAACTTTGTGGAGGTCAAGAAGGCGACGCTCGGAGAAGGGACGAAGGCGGGTCATCTGGCCTACATCGGCGATGCCACGCTTGGGGCCGATGTCAACGTGTCTTGTGGCGTCATCTTCTGTAATTACGACGGAAAGGCCAAACATCAGGCGACAATCGGCGATCACGTGTTCCTCGGTTCCAATGCCAACGTGGTCAGTCCTGTGACGATTGCGGACGATGCCTTTGTGGCGGCCGGATCCACCGTCACAAAAGACGTCACCAAGGGGGCTCTCGCCGTGGAGCGGGCCGAACAAAAGAACATCGAAGGCTATGTCGCAAAGCGCAAGGCCAAGGGAACACTATAAGGGGGTCTCATGGAACGTGTCGGAATGAAGGTTTTCTCGGGCAACGCCAATCTGCCGCTGGCGGAGGCGATCTGTCGTGAGCTGGACCTCACATTGGGCGATATGAAGATCGGGCGTTTCGCCGACGGCGAAATCAACGTCAAGATCAATGAAACCGTCCGCGGTTATGACGTCTTCTTTATTCAACCGACGTCGGGGCCGGTCAACGATCACCTCATGGAGGTGCTGATTGCCGCCGATGCGTTCAAACGGGCGTCGGTCAGCCACATCAACCTCGTCATGCCGTACTACGGCTACGCGCGTCAGGACCGCAAGACCAGCGGGCGCGAGCCGATCACGGCAAAACTGGTCGCCGACCTGTTGGAGACGGCGGGCGTGGATCGCGTCATCACCGTCGACTTGCACGCCGGGCAGATTCAGGGCTACTTCGACATCCCCGTGGACCACTTCCAAGCCGCGAAACTCCTTGCGACGTACTTTGAGCCCATGGTCAAGGACAACCGCGAGGAGTGGGTGGTCGTCTCGCCGGATCTCGGAGGCGTGACGCGCGCACGGGCGTTCTCGCACCTGCTGGATCTGCCCATTTCCATCATCGAAAAGCACCGTCCCGAAGCCAATGTGTCTGAGGTAGTGGACATCATCGGCGACGTATCAGGCAAGCGTTGCATCATCATCGACGACATCATCGACACGGCCGGCACCATCACAAATGCCGCCAATTTCCTCACCAAACGCGGCGCGAAGGAAGTCTACATCACGGCGTCGCATCCGCTGCTTTCCGGCTCGGCTTCGGAGAAGATCTTGAATTCCAGCGTCAAGAAGTGCGTCGTGACGGACACCGTCGCCATTCCGGAAGAGCGCATGAACGAGAAGATCGAAGTGCTCTCCATGGCGCCACTGCTGGCGGAAGCCATTCGCCGCGTCTATTCGTTCCGCTCGGTCAGTGGGTTGTTTGCGAAATGACGAAACTCATTGTGGGTCTGGGGAACCCGGGCCAGCGCTATGCCCACACGCGCCACAACGTGGGCTTTGACGTCATCGACGCGCTCGCGGACAAGTGGGGCGTGACGGTGAATGCGCTCAAGTGGAAGGCCAAGATCGGCGAGACGCGCCGCGAGGGCGAAAAGATCTTGCTCATGAAGCCGCAGACGTACATGAACCTCTCCGGGGAAGCGGTCCGGGAGGCGGTGGCGTTTTACCGTCTGGCGCCGCAGGACGTGATCGTCGTCTTGGACGACGTGGACATTCGGCTGGGCACGGTACGCATTCGCGAAAGGGGCTCGGCGGGCACGCACAACGGGCTGCGCTCGGTGGTGAAGGAACTGGGATTTACGGACTTTCCGCGCATCCGACTCTCCATCGGCCGCCGTCCGGCGCCCATGGACATCGCGGATTTCGTGCTGTCGCACTTCAGCGATGCGGAGTGGGTGACCATCACCGAAGAGCGAGATGCGGCAGTTCAAGCGGTGGAGACGATGCTAAAAGACGGTCCCACGGCGGCCATGAATCAGTGGAACGGGTGGCTCGCGCCGTCCATGCAGCAGGAGACGGAAGAGCAGCGAGCACGAGAAGAACAGTTGGAAGCGGAGCGCGCGCGTCAGGATGAATTTCTGAAGCACGCCAAACGCTGCGGAGAGTAAATGCCGATCTTATTGGACTACGCCCCGCCGTTTCAGGAGCTCTCAGATGCCCTGAACGCGGGACGCCAGAGCATTTTGTTGCACGGCCTCGTGCAGGAGTCCACAGGACATTTCATCGCGTCACTATTCTGTCGTGAGAAACGTCCTGTTTTTGTCGTGGTCTCCAACGCGAAACGCGCGCGCGAATTGACGGACGCCTTGCAGGGTCTGATCGGTGAAAAGGCGCAGATGCTCTTGGAAGAAGAAGTGCAGTATTTCAAGTCCGACACGACCATTTCGCCCGTCTCGCGCCAGCTGCTTTCGATCATGGAACGGCTCTTTGCCGGCGAGACGCCCGTCGTGGTGACGACGCTGTCTGCCCTCGAGCGCCCGGTGACCCCGCCACGGCTCTATCAAGAGGGGGCGCTGCACCTGACCCCTGAGACGCAAATCGAGATCGTAACCGTGTTGGAACGCCTCGTCAAAATGCACTACCAGCGCACGACGTCGGTGGAGCACCCCGGTGAATTCTCCTTGCGTGGCGACATTCTGGACGTCTATCCGCCGTCAGCCGCGCGCCCGGTGCGCATCGAGTTCTTTGACACGGAGATCGACCGCATGCGCGATTTTGACGTGGAGACCCAACGCTCGCGCGACGCCGTGGACTCGCTGTGGCTCACGCCGGCCGAAGTGCTCTCGGTGGGCGCTGAAGACCAGAAGGCCGTCCTCGTCGGGATGCGAAAGGACGTAAAGGCCTATCTCAAATCGCAACACAGCGCAGAGGCGAAGGCCCGCGCAGAGGAGAAGTTCAGCCGATTCCTGGACGATCTGGAGACCTGGGAGTCCGTGCCCAATGTGGATTTGGCGGCCCCCTACCTGTCTTTCGACGCGAAGGCCTCACTCGTCGACTACTTGCCGGAGGACGGTCGGATCGTCCTCGAAGACGTGGATCGCCTGCTCGAGGAGGCCAAAGAACGGGATGCCAATCACGCCGAGGAACGGCTGAGTCTGCTCGAACAGGGGGAACTTCTGGCCGCGCACATGAAACGCCCCGCGGCGTCAGACGTGTTCGCCGCGCTGAGCGCGTACTCCTGTATCAACGTCACGCAGATTCTGAAGACCCAGCGTAGCTTTAAGCCTGACGCCCTCATTCAGATGCGCACTTTGGAGGCGGAGCGCTTCCACGACCGATGGGACGATCTGGTCTCAGCCATCAAGATGTGGAAGCGGCAGAACTATCGCATTTTGTTGTTCGTGGGTTCGGCCCGGGACTCCCTCGTCAAGCGCCTCTTCGACGCCGGCATCTCGTCTCATGCGCTGGATGACGACGCCGTGACAGCGGGCGAGGTGGAGTACGATCCCGGGAGCGTCTCGCTGTGCAGCCTTTCTTTGCCGCAGGGCTTCCGCTATCCGGACAGCCGCCTCCTCGTGCTCACCCGAAGCGAGATCTTCGGGCGGGAGAAACGGCGTAAGACGACCTATCGTCCGCGCAAAAAGTCCGATCTCTTGCACTACGAAGATCTGTCCATCGGCGACTTCGTGGTACACGAGATCTACGGCATCGGCGAGTATCTGGGTACGGAGACGATCGAGTACGACGGCCTCGTCCGGGACTTCATCAAGATCAGCTACAAGGGTTCGGACGCGCTCTACGTGCCCACCGATGAGATGGACAAGGTCACCAAGTACATCGGAAGCGGCGGGGCGAAGCCGGCGATCTCGTCTCTCGGCGGTGCGGAGTGGAAGCGCGCCAAGCAGAAGGCGCAAAAAGCGGTCGATGAAATCGCCGAAGACCTCGTGGAACTCTACGCCAAGCGCTCCAAGATCAAGGGCCACGCATTCGGTCCGGATTCGCCGTGGCAGCAGGACTTTGAGGACGCCTTCCCATATGAGGACACCCCGTCGCAGACCCGAGCGACGGCGGAAATCAAAGCGGACATGGAAAGGCCCAAACCCATGGATCGCCTCTTGTGCGGGGACGTAGGCTATGGCAAGACGGAAGTGGCGCTCCGGGCGGCGTTCAAGGCCATCATGGATGGCAAGCAAGTGGCCTTTTTGGCGCCCACGACCATTTTGGTACAGCAGCACTATCAGACGATGCTGAAGCGCTTTCGCCAGTTTCCGGTGCGCATCGAGTTCTTATCGCGCTTCAAGCCGCCGGCCAAGCAGAAAGCCGTCATCAAGGACCTCGCTGCCGGCGCGGTCGACATCATCGTCGGGACGCATCGCTTGCTCTCTTCCTCTGTTCACTTCAAGGATCTGGGCCTGCTCATCATCGACGAGGAGCAGCGCTTCGGCGTGAAGGACAAGGAGAAGATGAAGAAGCTCAAAGAGAACGTCGACGTCTTGACGCTCTCGGCGACGCCCATTCCGCGCACGTTACAGCTGTCGCTGACGGGCATTCGGGATCTGAGCCTCTTGGAGGAACCGCCAGAAGAGCGCTATCCCACCATATCCTACGTCCTGGAAGAGGACTGGGGCGTCGAGCGCGAGGCCATTCGCCGGGAGCTGGATCGCGAGGGGCAGGTCTACGTGGTGCACAATCGCGTGCACGACCTGCACGCCGTGTACCGCAAGCTCCAGAGTCTCGTCCCTGAGGCGCGTATCATCGTCGCGCACGGGCAGATGTCGACGCGGGAGCTGGAAAACGTCATGGAGACGTTCGTGGCCGGTGAGGCAGACGTGCTGCTCGCCACCACCATCATCGAGACGGGCATGGATATCCCGAACGTGAACACCTTGATCGTGCGGCACGCGGATCGGATGGGTCTCGCGCAGCTCTATCAGCTCAAAGGCCGCATCGGGCGCGGCGATCGGCAGAGTTTTGCGTATTTCACGTACGAGCGCAACAAGGTGCTCTCCGAGATCTCCGAAAAGCGCCTCAAGGCCATCCGGGACTTCACAGACTTCGGTGCGGGTTATAAGATCGCCATGCGCGATCTGGAACTACGCGGCGCGGGCAACCTCCTGGGGGAGAGCCAGTCGGGGCACATCGCCTCTGTGGGTTACGAGCTCTACGTGCGCCTGTTGGAAGAGGCCGTGCAAGAGGCAAAAGGGGAGAAGAAGCCGGTCAAGGTGGACGGCATCAACGTCGACATCCGGGTGAGCGCCTACATTCCCGACGACTACATCCCACAAAGTTCCGACAAAATAACCATGTATCGTCAAATCGCGTCCATTGAAAGTGAAGCGGATTACAGTACAATTGTAGAGGAATTGATCGACCGCTACGGCGACCCACCGGAGAGCGTCATCAACCTCCTGGACATCGTCCGCGTGAAGCGCATGGCGACGGCACTGGGCTTTTCCAAGATTCGGGAGGCGCATGGCGCTGTGGAGCTGCAGTATGCGGACTTCAGCCAGTTCAGCGTGGAGATGCTCAAGGCGATTTCCGAAGGATTCGACGGCCCACTGGAGTTCGACTTCCAAAAGACGCCGATGTTCAAAGTCGCGGATTCACCGCATAAATTGCAGGATGTGATACGTCTGTTACAACTCATGATTAAACTCGAGAGCGATATGGAGGAGAAGAATGAAGAACGATAAGTTGAGATTGGCGAGCCTGGCGTTGGCAGGCGCCCTGTTTTTGGCGGGCTGTGGCAACGGCGGTGGAACATTCGCAACGGTGAACGGCGAAAAGATTTCGCAGGAAAAGTACGATTCGCAGTTGGACTTGTATAAGAACATGGTGGCCGCGCAGTATCAACTGCCGGCGTCCATCAAAAACTCGCTGATTCAAGAAGAGGTCATGATGCAGGACCTCAAGAAGAACAACATCGAGTTGAAGGATGAGGACTTCGCCGTGGAGTACGAAAAGACGGTGGAGAACTACGGCGGGGCGGCGAACTACGGCCAGACGCTGAAGGCGTTGGGGATCACCGATCAGCAACTGAAGGACAGCCTGCGTTACGAGACCATCAGTCGCAAACACAAAGAGATGTTCGACGCGCAGAATCTACCCACGGACGAGGAACTGCAGAAGTACTTCGACGAGAACAAGGAACAACTCATCAAAGTGGACGCCAGCCATATTCTGGTGAACACCAAGGAAGAAGCGGAGAAGGCGAAGAAGCGCATCGACGATGGGGAAGCCTTCGAAGACGTCGCCAAGGAGATGTCGCAGGATACGGGCAGCGCCGCTTCCGGCGGTCAGCTGCAAGAGGCGGCTCCGTCCTCGTATGTGGCCGAGTTCGCCAATGCCGTGTCGACGTTGGAGGTGGGCAAGGTGAGTGACCCGGTGCAGTCCCAATTCGGCTACCACATCATCCGCGTGAACAGCCGCAAGGACACCGTGGACACTTTGAAAGAGGACATCATCGCCGCCATCAACACGCCGAAATATCAGGAGTACGTGCAAAAACTCGTGGCTGACGCCGAGGTCCAGGTGGCCGGCGAGACATCGGAGTCCACTGAGGCGTCTTCGGCAGCGGATGCGTCCGCGGAGAGCGCGGAGAGCCAGGAGAGCGCGGCTTCGGAGTCCGGCGCGGTCGAGGCATCAGAAAATTCAGAAAAATAGCACGAATTCGTCTTTTTCGGGTATTATATGCGAGTAATGGGGACGTTCCCCAAGTAATGTCATTATGAGGAGGCAGGCATGGCAACAAAGGTGGCAATCAATGGATTTGGCCGTATTGGTCGTTTGGCGCTGCGCGAGATTTTGCGCAATGCCCCGGAACTGGAAGTCGTCGCGATCAACGACTTGACGGACAACGAAGACTTGCTGTACTTACTGAAGTACGATACGGCACAGGGTCGTTTTCCGTATGAAGTGACTCTGGAAGGCGATGATATGGTCGTGGAAGGCAAGCACATTCACTGCTATGCCGAAAAAGACGCCCGTGACCTGCCTTGGGCAGAGCTGGGTGTGGATTTCGTTCTGGAGTGCACCGGCTTCTACACCTCGAAAGAGAAGAGCCAGGCGCACATCGATGCCGGTGCCAAGCGCGTGCTCATCTCCGCTCCGGCGAAGGGCGACCTCAAGATGATCGTGTACGGCGTCAACGAGAAGACCCTCACCGATGAAGATCAGATCGTCTCGGCAGCGTCTTGCACCACCAACTGCCTCGCCCCCATGGCGGATGCCCTGCACAAGGAGTTCGGCATCGATCACGCCATCATGTCCACGGTTCACGCCTACACCTCCACGCAGCGCATGCAGGATGCTCCGGGCGGACGTAAGAGCCGTGCGGGCGCCGCGAACACCATTCCGGCCACGACGGGCGCAGCCAAGGCCATCGGCAAGGTCATTCCAGAGCTGAACGGCCGCATCGACGGTTCGGCGCTTCGCGTTCCGGTCATCTCGGGCTCCATCGTCGAGCTGTACTCGGTGCTCAACCAAAAGGTCACGGTGGACGAAGTCAACGCCGCCGTCAAGAAGCACGAGTCAGAGTGGTTCAAGTACACGGAAGACGAGATCGTCAGCAGCGATATCATCGGGTATCCGGCGCCGTCCATCTTCGACGCGTCCCTCACGAACATCGTGGAAGGATCGGACGGACAGCAGATCGTCAAGACCTGCTCGTGGTATGACAACGAAATGGGCTTCACCAGCAACATGGTTCGCACCCTGAAGTACTTCGCCGAAGTAGCAAAATAAGAGACGACACGGGGAGGCGAATGCCTTCCCGTTTTTTTTAGCGTAACGGAAGGAGCCGATATGGCGAAGAAAACCTTAAAAGACTTTGACGTCGCCGGGAAGCGAGTGCTCGTCCGCGTGGACTTCAACGTGCCGCAGGAAAAAGACGGTTCCGGAAGGATCACCGACGACGCGCGCATGGTGGCGGCGATGCCGACGATTCAGGATCTCTTGTCCCGTGGCGCCCGCGTCATCTTGATGAGCCACTTGGGCCGCCCGAAGGGCGCAGATGCGAAGTTCTCGCTGAAGCCGGTGGCGGAGCACCTGTCCGAACTCTTGGGACAGGACGTCGCGTTTTTGGCCTCGGATGAGGTAGTGGACGATTCCGTCCGAGCCGGCGTCATGGCGCTCAACGACGGCGAAGTGGCGCTGCTGGAAAACACGCGTTTTGTGGCAGGCGAGACCAAAAACGATCCCGCGTTTGCCGAAAAATTGGCCTCATTGGCGGAGATCTACATCAACGACGCGTTTGGCACGAGCCATCGCGCGCACGCGTCGAATGTGGGCGTCGCCTCGCTTTTGCCGTCCGGTCTGGGCTTCTTAGTGCAAAAAGAGGTGGAGATCATGGGTAAGGCGCTGGAAGATCCCCAACGTCCGTTCGTCGCCATTCTGGGCGGGGCCAAGGTCTCCGACAAGATCAACGTCATCTCCAATTTGCTGAATAAAGTGGACACGCTCCTGATCGGCGGCGGCATGGCCTACACATTCTTGAAGGCGCAGGGCGTGGAGATCGGCCGCTCGCTTTTGGACGAAGAGAAGCTCGACCTGGCGAAAGAACTGATGCAAAAAGCCGAGGAGAAGGGCGTGGAGCTCTTGCTGCCGGTGGATACCGTCGTGGCGGATGAACTGTCCGCCGGTCAGGCCGTGGAGACGGTCGCCATCGACGCCATTCCTGAGGACAAGATGGCGCTGGACATCGGCCCGGAGACGGCCCGGGTGTTTGCCGAGAAGATCCGAGCGGCGAAGACCGTGGTCTGGAACGGCCCCATGGGCGTGTTTGAAATTGACGAATTTGCTCAAGGCACTTATGCCGTGGCGGAAGCCTTGGCGGCGTGCGAGGGCGTGAGCATCGTGGGCGGTGGTGACAGCGCTTCGGCCGTGGAGCAGGAAGGGTATGCGGATCGCATGACGCATGTCTCGACGGGTGGCGGCGCATCGCTCGAGTTCTTGGAAGGCAAGACCTTGCCGGGCATTGCCGCCATCGAAGAACGATGAAAGGAGAGCCCATGCGTAAACCGATTATTGCCGGAAACTGGAAGATGAACAAGACGCCGTATCAGGCACAGGTTCTGGTGAAGCAGATTGACGAATACGAGTTGGATCCCGCCGTGGAGGCCGTGGTGTGCGTACCGGCGATCGACTTACAGGCCGTAAATGAAGTGTTGGACGGCTCCCAACTGCACCTGGGCGCCCAGAACATGTACTTCGAGGATCACGGGGCGTTTACCGGCGAGATTTCTCCGGCCATGCTGAAGGACCTGGAAGTGGAGTACGTCATCATCGGTCACTCGGAGCGCCGCGAGATCTTCAAAGAGGATGACGCCCTCATTCAAAAGAAGGTGGCGGCCGTCCTCGCCAACGGGATGAAGCCCATTTTGTGCGTGGGAGAGACTCTCGAAGAGCGTGTAGCGGGAGAAGAAGAAGACAAGGTCCGCGGCCAGCTTTTAAAGGACCTGGAGGGCCTGAAGCCCGAGGACTTTGAGAAGGTCGTCATCGCCTATGAGCCCATCTGGGCCATCGGCACGGGAAAGACCGCATCGGCGGACGACGCGGAGGCCATGGCGGCGTTCATCCGCAAAACCGTGGGCGAAACCTTCGGAAAAGAGGCAGCGGAGCGCGTGCGCATTCAATACGGCGGCTCGGTGAAGCCCGATAATGTGCGTGAAATCATGAGCATGGATGACGTCGACGGTGCGTTGGTCGGCGGGGCCAGCTTGGAAGCACCCAGCTTCATCAGCCTGGTGAACTATAGAGAAGATCTCTAAGGAGGGATTATGTCCAGCATTATCGATATTTATGCGCGTCAGGTTTTGGATTCGCGCGGCAATCCGACCGTGGAAGTGGAAGTGACGACGGAAAACGGCGGCTTTGGTCGCGCCATCGTCCCCTCGGGCGCTTCGACGGGTCAGTTTGAAGCGGTGGAGCTGCGCGACGGCGAAAAGGCGTTCGGCGGCAAGGGCGTGTTGGATGCCGTAGATCACGTGAACGACGAACTGGCCGAACTCTTGATCGGCTGGGAGGTGTTGGATCAGGTGGGCATCGACGAAGCCATGATCGAAGCCGATGGCACGCCGAATAAGGCCAATTTCGGCGCCAACGCCATCTTGGGCGTGTCTCTCGCCTGCGCGCGCGCAGCGGCGGACGAGTTGGGCATTCCGCTCTACCACTACATCGGCGGATTCAACGCCAAGACGCTTCCCGTGCCGATGATGAATGTCATCAACGGCGGCAAGCACGCTGACAACTCCGTGAACTTCCAGGAATTCATGATTATGCCGGTGGGCGCGGATACGTGGTCTCAGGCGCTGCAGAATGCGGTGGAAGTGTTCCACACGCTGAAGAAGGTGCTGGCCGAGGACGGACATCCGACGGCGGTGGGCGATGAGGGCGGCTTCGCGCCGAACTTCAAGAATGACGAAGAGCCGCTGCAGTACCTCGTGAAGGCCATTGAAAAGGCGGGCTTCACGCCGGGCGAGGACTTCATGATCGCCATGGATCCGGCCACTACGGAACTCTACGAGGAAGCCAAGAAGATCGGCAAAGAGGGCTACTACTTCTGGAAGACCGACGAATTCAAGACCAGTGATGAGATGATCGACATGTGGGAAGAATGGGTGAACAAGTACCCGATCATTTCCATCGAAGACGGCCTGGCCGAAGAAGACTGGGAAGGCTGGCAGAAGCTCACGAAGCGCCTGGGAAACAAGGTGCAGTTGGTCGGCGATGACCTCTTCGTCACCAACACCGAGCGCCTCCACAAAGGCATATCTCTGGGCGTCGCCAACGCCATCCTCATCAAGGTCAACCAGATCGGGACTTTGACCGAGACGCTCGACGCCATCGAGATGGCGAAGCGCGCCGGCTACACTGCCATCGTCTCGCACCGCTCCGGCGAAACCGAGGACACGACGATCGCCGACCTGGTCGTGGCGATGAACGCCGGACAGATCAAGACCGGCGCGCCCAGCCGCACGGACCGCGTGGCGAAGTACAACCAGCTGTTGCGCATTGAGGACATGTTCGGCAACAACGCCATTTACCCTGGCATCGACGCGTTCTACAACATCAAGAAACAGGACATCCCTGAAGAATAAGTCTCGGGCTCACACGAAATTGACTTCGTGTGAGCTTTTTTTTGTTTTGGGGAATAAGTTTTCATGCGAGCGTTCAGTTTTACCGGATTTTTACGCAGAAGCCGTGGTTTGCGCGTCATACTGAGTGATTTTTCGCCTCTATGATGGTAAAATATGAGGAGAACTTCGTTAAGGAAACGTTACCGACTGATGTTGAAGGAGGATGGTATGAAAAAGCAAAGTGGAGTGGTCTGCATGCTTTTAGCCGGGGGACAGGGCTCACGTCTCAAGGCATTGACTCGTGAGACACCGAAACCGGCGGTACCTTTTGGCGGAAAATACCGCATTATCGATTTTGCACTCAGCAATGCCACGAATTCTGGGATTCGCGACATCGGAATCTTGACGCAGTACAAGCCGTTTCGACTCAACGAACACATCGGCATCGGCGCGGCGTGGGATTACGACCGCACGAATGGCGGCCTGCGCCTGCTCTCCCCGTTTTACTCAGAAGACGGCGGACGGTGGTATGACGGCACGGCCAACGCCATCTACGAGAACATCAACTACCTCGACAATCTGAATCCCCAGTACGTCTTGATCCTCTCCGGCGACCACATCTACAAGATGGACTACAACGAATTGCTCAAGGTCCACGTGTCCATGGGCGCAGAGGCCACCATCGCCGTCATGGAAGTGCCTTGGGACGAGGCGTCGCGCTTCGGCATCATGAACATCGACAGCAACGACCGGATCGTGGAATTCGCCGAGAAGCCGAAGGAGCCCAAGAGCAATCTGGCCTCCATGGGCATCTACATGTTCAACTGGACGACGCTGCGCAAAGAACTCATCGAGGACTATCAGAATCCTGACTCTTCGTACGACTTCGGCCATGACATCATCCCGCGCATGTTGAGCGAGAAGATGCCGCTCTACGTTTACCGCTTTGACGGCTACTGGAAGGACGTGGGGACGGTCAAGAGCTACTGGGAAGCCAACCTGGACATGATCGACCCGGATAACGGGCTGGACATCTACGAGTCGAATTGGCGCATTTACACGTCCGCCAAGAACTTGCCGCCGCACTTCATCTCTGAACACGCAGAGGTCAAGCGCTCTCTGGTGAACGAAGCGTGCCGCGTCCACGGCAAGGTAGATCACTGTGTGCTCTTCAACGACGTCACCATCGAAGAAGGCGCGGAAGTCACCGACTCCGTGTTGCTCTCGGGTGTCGTGGTGAAGAAGGGCGCGAAGGTGTCGCGCGCGGTTATCGACGAAAATGCAGTGGTCGGAGAAGGGCAAGTCATCGGCGACAAGAATGCGAGCGGCGTCTTCCTGGTCGCCGACGGCACCGTAACGGAAGAGTAGGAGGGCATATGAAAGACTGCATCGGCATTATCATCAGCACCCGCGAAACACAGGGCAGATCCGTCGGCTTCGGCCCATTGGCCGAGAAGCGCCCGGATTACATGATTCCGTTTGCGGGGCGGTATCGCATCGTGGACTTCGCGCTGTCGGCCATGTCCAATTATCAGCTCTCGCGCGTCATGCTCTACGGCGGCAACAACATCCGCTCGACGCTGGATCACATCGGGGACGGCAAGAGTTGGGAACTGAACCGCCGCAACAACGGCCTGTTCATCAACCCGCCGAGTTACGAGCCGCAGCACGATCCCAGCATCATTCGCACCTACTATGACTCCATCACGTTCTTTGAGGAGTCTTCTGCGCAGAACATCCTCATCATGAACCCGATGACGCTCTCCAAAGTGGATTTGAACGAGGCCTACGCTGAATTCAAGAACAGCGACGCCGACGTCATGCTGTTCTACAAGAACATCAGCGACCGCGAAGGCTACTACACCAACATGAGAAAGCTCATTTTGGACGAGAACGGCAACTTCCTCAACATCGGCGTGAACCTGGGCACCAACGAAGTGTTCCCGCTCTACATGGACTACCTGTTCATCAAAAAGGACCTGTTCATCGAACTGGTGACGAAGTCCCTGGAACAGGGCGACGCCGCTACGCTCATTCGCGCCATCAACAACTACAAAAACCGGATCAACATCAAGGCCTATGAGGTGAAGACGCCGGTGATCGTCATCAACAACATCAACTCGTACTACCGCGCCAATATGCAACTGTTGAACCCTGAGGTTTACGACGACCTCTTCTTCAACGGCGGCATGGTGTACACCAAGTCGAAGGACGAACCGTCCACCATCTACGCCGATCACGCGCACGTCCAGAACAGCCTCGTCGCCAACGGCTGCATCATTGAAGGCCAAGTGGAGAACTCCATCCTCTTCCGCGGCGTCCACGTCCAGAAGAACGCCATCGTGCGCAACAGCATCTTGAACGAAAAGACGGTCGTGGAAGAAAACGCCGTAGTCGTCAACACCATTACGGACAAGAATGCGACCATCGCCCGCGGCGTCACTGTGGCGGGCGCATATGCCCATCCCTTCGTGGTGGGCAAGAATGTGACGATCGAGAGGTAGTGATGAACATCCTATTTGTAGCCGCCGAAGCGGCGCCGTTCATCAAGACCGGGGGGCTGGCAGACGTCGCCTCGTCGCTGCCCAAAGCGCTCAATGGTCTCGGCCAGGACTGCCGCGTGGTGCTGCCACTGTACGGACAGATCGACGTGGCGTATAAGCGCGACATGAAGAAGATCACGGATTTCACCGTAACCGTGGGTTGGAAACAGGAGTACTGCGGCGTGTTCATGCTGGATTACGACGGCGCTCGGTACTACTTCCTGGACAATGAGTACTACTTCAATCGCCCGTCCATCTACGGACAGTTTGACGACGGCGAGCGCTTCATCTTCTTCGCCAAGGCCGCCGTACGACTGCCGCGCATCCTGGATTGGCCGGTGGACGTCATCCATGCCAATGACTGGCATGCGGGGCTCGTTCCGGTGTTCCTCAACGACTTTCGCACGGGCGATGACTTCTACCGGGATACGCGCAGCCTCTACACCATCCACAATCTGAAGTATCAGGGGCAATTTTCGACGGAACTGTTCTACTGGACCAACCTCAACGGGGCCTACCTCTCGGATTACGACTTGAAGTTCTACGACACCATCAACTTCATGAAGGGCGCCATCGTGCACGCCACCAAGGTCAACACGGTATCCGAGACCTATGCGCAGGAGATTCGCTATCCGTTTTTCTCTGAGGGATTGGAAAATGTCATCAACGCCTATGCGGGAAAGCTCAGCGGCATCTTGAACGGCATCGACTACGACGTCTGGGATCCTCAGACGGATACGTATCTCAAGGCCAACTACGACGCAGACTCCGTGGAGAAGCGTCAAGAGAACAAGCACGCTCTGCAAGAACTCGCGGGGCTTCCCGTGCGGGACGACGTGCCCCTCATCGCGATGGTGACGCGGCTGACGGCGATGAAGGGCCTCGACCTCGTGCGCTTTATCCTGGAAGAGTTCTTGCAAGAGGACATCCAGTTCCTGGTGTTGGGTACGGGCGATGCCACCTATGAAGAGATGTTCCGCTACTTCGCGCACAAGTATCCTGAGAAGATGGCGGCGCGCCTACACTTTTCCAATGCAGAGTCTCACTGCGTCTACGGCGGCTGCGACCTCTTCTTGATGCCCTCGATGGTGGAGCCGTGCGGCCTTTCGCAGATGATCGCCATGCGCTACGGCGCCGTGCCCGTAGTGCGGGAAGCCGGCGGACTGCGCGATTCGGTCAACAGCTACAATCGCATCGATAAGACGGGCGAGGGCTTCAGCTTTGCCAACATCAACGCCCACGACTTGCTCTTCACGCTCAAGCGCGCCATTGACGTCTACCACAACGTCCCCGAGGACTTCCGGATGTTGCAGCGCAATGGCATGCTCAAGGATCTGAGCTGGGATGTGTCCAGCCGCGCCTACGTCGACCTCTATGAATCACTGAATCCGTATGCTCCGAAACAGGAGAGCCATCCGCTGACGTTCTGAGACGCCATCGGACTGTTTCGGGCTGTTGAAATGGAGTAACATGTCACCCAACGAAATACGCGCTTCAAACCTGGCGTTGGCGGCGCCTCTTGGAGCGACATATGAAAAGACACAGACCACGTTTCGCGTCTGGGCGCCCGGACGCGAAACGCTTGAACTGAATCTGTACGAAACAGCCACGGGGCCTGAGACGGCCACGCTTCCCATGCAAAGGGAAGGGGACCTCTTTACGCTCTGCGTGGCGGGCGATCTGGACGGCGTCTTCTACACCTATGGTCTGGACTTTGATCGGGTGGTGGATCCCTATGCCCGCGCCGCCAGCCTCAATGGCAAGCGCGGGTGCGTCGTGGATCTGCGTTCCACCGATCCTGTGGGTTTTGCCCGAGACGACTCCATGGCGCTTCCCGTGGAAGACGCGATCGTCTACGAAGTGCACGTGGCGGATTTCACGTTTTCCCAAACGTCCGGCGCCGCGCATCGCGGGAAGTACGTGGGATTCGTGGAAGAAGGCACGCGCTTTGAGACGCTCACGACGGGCCTCGACCACCTGAAGGAACTCGGCATCACGCACGTCCACCTCATGCCCATCGCCGAAAATGCAACGGTGGATGAGTCGCCGGAACGCTTTGGCGCCGACGACAACTACAACTGGGGGTACGATCCGCAGCTGTACAATGTCCCGGAAGGCGCGTTCGCGACGGATCCCTCGGATCCAAAGAGCCGCATTCGAGAGCTCAAAGCGCTCATTCAGGCGCTGCACGAGGCCGGCATTGGCGTCATTTTGGACGTCGTCTACAATCACACCTATCAGACGATAGATTCCAACTTCAATCGCCTGGCGCCGGGCTACTACTATCGACAGGAAGGCAACCGCTTTTCCAACGGCTCCGGTGTGGGGAATGAGCTGGCATCGGAACGGCCGATGGTGCGCAAATTCATCATCGACTCGCTGCTCTACTGGCAGCGGGAGTACGGCGTGGATGGGTTTCGCTTCGACCTGATGGCGCTCACGGATACCCGCACGGTGCAGATCGCCTTGGCGAAGTTGCGCGTCAAAAACCCCAACGTCTTGGTGTACGGCGAACCTTGGGCGGGCGCGCGTTCGGCCCTTCCCTCGCCGCTGAAGACGGTGTGGAAGACGCAGAACGGATGGGGCTTTGGCTTGTTCAACGAGGCCTTTCGCGATGCGATCAAGGGCGACGTGGACGGCTATACCCGGGGCTTTGTGCAAGGCAATCCGGCCATGAAGGCGGGCGTGGAGATCGGCCTCACGGGGTCCATCGACTACGCCAAAGCGCGCAACGGCGGGGCGGAAGATCCCGTGAACACCGTCAATTACTTCAACGCACACGACAATCTCATCTTGGAGGACAAACTCACGCGTTCGCTCGGCTCGGAGGCCTGCAACGACGCCATGACGCGTTTGGCTTTTGGGATTCTCCTCACGTCGCAGGGCATCGCCTTCTTTCATGCGGGCAACGAGTTTCGTCGCACGAAGGGCATGGATGCGAACTCGTACCACTCGCCCTACTGCGTCAACGCCATCGACTGGTCGCTCAAGAAAGAACATCTCAGCCTGTTCCATTACGTCAAAGACCTCATCGCCTTGCGTAAGCGCTATGACGTGTTCACGCTCCATTCAAAGCATGAGGTGAAGGCGCGCGTGCACCTGCTGCCGATGACGTCACCCAACCTGATCGCCACGCTCTGCGTGCTCGACGATCCGCGAGAATTTCTGCTCTGTTTTTACTATAATGGTTGGGATGGAATGGAGCAGGATCTGGCGTTTCTGTTCGATGCTCTCAAGGCCTATCACGTGAGTCTGCAGCGCATCTTCGATGAGACGGGCCAGTGTTCCAGCAATCGGTTCACGCTCTCGTATCGCGAACGGGCGAGAATTCACTTGGAGCCGATATCGTTGACGATCTACAAAGGCGCTCGCATGCGCTGAGATCATAGAAGAAGGAGGAAGCATGGATTACCAAAAGGTCTACGAGGAGTGGTTGAACGACGCCTCGTTGGATGCGACGCTTCACGACGAATTAGTCGCCATCCGGGACGATCTGGAGGAGATTGAGGATCGCTTTTATCAGTCGTTGGAATTCGGCACGGCGGGGCTTCGCGGCAAATTGGGCGCGGGCACGAATCGCATGAACGTCGTCACGGTGGCACGGGCGACGGAAGGTTTTGCGCGCATGTTGGACGAAGAAGGGGATGAGGCGAGGGCGAAGGGCGTGGCCATCGGCTACGACGTACGCCACATGTCGTTGGAATTCTCTCGTCTTACGGCGGAAATCTTTGCCGGTCACGGAATCAAGGTCTACATGCACAAGGACATCGTCCCCACGCCGGTGTTGTCCTACACCATCCGCCACTTGAACGCGTACGCGGGCGTCATGATGACGGCGTCGCACAACCCGCGCGAGTACAACGGCTACAAGGCCTACGGCCCCCACGGCTCGCAGATCCTGGACGACTGGGCGAAGCGCATCGAAGCGCACAGCGTGGCGGCGGCGGAAGATGGTCACATCGAGCGCTTGCCGTTTGACAAAGCCGTCGACGCGGGGATCATCACTCTGATCGACGACAGCCTCATGGAGAGCTATCTCAAAAAAGTCCTCGCCCTCACCATTCACGACGACATCGACAAGGACGTCTCCATCGTCTACTCCCCCTTAAACGGCTGTGGCAACAAGCCCATCCGCGAGACCCTGCGCCGTCGCGGCTTCACCAACATCCACGTGGTGGAGGCCGAGGAGAATCCGGATCCGGACTTTACGACTACGGGCTATCCCAACCCCGAACGGCCCGAGTGCTTTGCGCTCTCCGAAAAGCTGGGCGCCGAAGTGGGCGCGGAGCTCTTGATGGCGTCAGACCCGGACTCCGACCGCATTGCGATTGAAGTACGTCGGGAGGACGGCTCCTATGAATTCATCAACGGCAACCACATCGGTGCCATCCTGACGAACTACATCGTCTCGGAATTGGAGGCGACAGGGCGTCTGCCGCAAAACGGTGCGGTCATCAAGTCCATCGTGACGGGGGACATCGCGCGGCGCATCACCGAGCGCTATGGACTCAAGCTCATCGAAGTGCTGACGGGTTTCAAGAACATCGCCGCGCCGGTCAACGAATGGGATGAAACGGGAGAACACACCTTCGTCTTCGGTTACGAGGAGAGCATCGGATTCAACCGCGGAGCGTTTGTGCGCGACAAGGACGCCGTCTCTTCCGCCATGCTTCTCGCCGAAGCTGCGGGCTTTTACAAAAAGACGCGGAATTTGACTCTTTTAGACGTGCTACACGAAATCTACGAACAGTACGGCTATCACGCCAACAAGTTGGTCTCGGTCGTGAAGGAAGGCGCGGATGGGCAGGCGCAGATCCGGCGCATCATGGACGAGTTCCGGGCCCACGGTCTGGGCGAGATGGGAAATTTCGAGGTCGAGGGCGTCGTCGACTATCTCCGGGACGACACCGGCCTCCCGCGCTCCAACGTCTTGAAGTACACCTTTACTGACGCCAGCTGGTGCGCCATCCGTCCGTCAGGCACAGAACCCAAGATCAAACTCTACGTCTACACCGTGGGCAGCGATGCGAAAGAGGCGGACGAAACCGTCGAGCAGCTGACCCAGCGCCTCGTCGCCCGCATGGAATCCGTGAATTGAACGAGTCAACATCAGGCATTAGAGCACCTTTTGCCCTCGGGCGAAGGGTGCTTCTCTATATTCTGCACAATTTGGCCTTTTGGGGCTATGCTATACTTTGGTGCAGGAGGCAACAATGGACAACATCTTCAACGGGCTGGAAGCCCTTCTTTTTACGAAAATCTTCGGCCAAATTGACCTCTACACCATCATCTCGCTGGTGTTGAAATTCGTCTTCGTCGTCATCGTCCTGGTCTTCATCGCGCGCATCGTGCGCATGATCACCTTGGATATCCGTCAGACGGTGCGGCGGCGTCCCGTGGACGCTGCGTCACTCAAACTCCTGCACGACCCGTCGCTCTTCGATTTTCCTATTCGCGACGAGTACTTCCTCTCGGACAACACGAGTATCGGCCGCGCGGACGACAACAACATCGTCATCCACGACCGCCGCATGTCGAAGCATCAGGCGCGCATCGTGCAAAATGGGACGCAGTTCTTCATCGACGATCTGCAGGCGACCAATCCGACGCTGGTGAACGAAGAACCCGTGGACGGGCCGCGTGAGCTCATGTCTCGCGACATCGTCAACCTCGGGGGCATCGACTTTCTGTTTTTGCGTGGGGACGAATATGAAGAATAAACTCCTCCACCGACCGTTTCAGGGGCCGGACGAGCTCACGCGCACGTTTCGCTCGGCACGGCGACAGATCCTCCTGTTCCAACTGCTGGCCCTGGGCCTAGTGTTCGGCTTCACCATTGACACCTTGAATCAAGAGACATTGCTCTTCGGCGTCGGGCTCATCGTCTCCACCTTTGTCTCGCTGTTGTTCTTGCGTTGGGTTTCGCACGGGGAGCCGTACCTCGTGATGATCGCCAGCATGATCTTCTCCATCGGCATCATCATGATCTATCGCATCGAGCCGGAGCTGGGGATGCGTCAGCTGGTCATCTACCTGGGAAGCCTCGTGTGCTTCTTCTTCGTCTATTTCATCGTGCGCGCGGGACATCGCCTGTTTGAGGGGCACGAGATCTTCTACTACGCCGTCACTGTGGGATTGTTCCTCGTCACCTTGGTCTTCGGTCTCACGCTGGGAGGCGCGCGCAACTGGATCACGGTGGCGGGCGTGCGCGTACAGCCGTCGGAATTTGCCAAAATTCCCTTTGTCTTCTTCGTGGCGTCTTGGTATACGCATTACGAGCGCTACCAGACGAGCCTCGTGATGAAAATGTCGCTGAGTATCGCCGTCTACGTCCTCCTGGCCCTCTTCATGCTGCAACGCGAACTGGGGACGGCCGCGGTGTTCTTTGTGGTGCTCATCGCTTCGCAGGCGGCCTTTGAGCGCAATCGGTGGATCCCCTTTTTGAACATCGCCTTGGCGTGCCTGGGCCTCTTCGTGGCCTATCACCTCTTTTCGCACGTGCGCGTGCGCTTCGACATGTGGCTCAATCCCTGGTCGGACTTCAACGACAAGGGTTATCAGATCATCCAGGCGCTGTTCGCCATCGCGGAAGGCGGCTTTTTCGGCACCGGCATCGGACTCGGCCAACCGACGCGCATCCCGCTGGGTCACTCGGATTTCATCTTCGCCTCGACCATCGAAGAAATGGGACTCTTCATGGGCATCTGCCTCATCTTCTTGTTCATCATCTTGCTCTATCGGGGCTTTAAGTACGCGATGCAGCAGGAGCGAGACTTTTACGCGGCGTTAGCGGTCTGCATCAGTACGCAGTTTGCGGCACAGGCCCTCATCATGTTTGCCGGCGTCTTCAAGGTCATTCCGCTCACGGGCATTACCGTGCCGTTTTTGACCTATGGCGGCTCTTCGCTATTGTCGAGTTTCATTCTGCTCGGGGCGCTTCAGGCGTGCGCCGAGAATTTCACACTGGAGGTGCGCCATGAAACGAAGTAAACGGCGACTCGCCATCCTCATGGCGCTGATTCTCGCCCTCTTTTTCGGACTCATCCTGTACATGGTCTACTTTGAGTTCGTGGAGGCGCCGGGCTTGCGGGCGGATGCGCGCAACATGCGAAACTGGGTCGACGAAACGCAGTTCGGCCGCGGACGTTTCTACGATCGCCATCAACACGAGATCGTGGGGCGGGAACGGCAGGAGGACGGCACCTATGTGCGCTACGTCAATCATCCGAATATGTATTCGCACCTCATCGGCTACAACTCGAAGATGTACGGCAAGACGGGTCTGGAATCGGCGCTCAATGCGCGCCTTTTGAATCTGCCGGGCGACAACCCCATCGCGGCATTGCGCGGTCAGGTTTTAAACGAGGGCGTGGGCAATGACGCCGTGCTCACCATCGACAACGACTTGCAATACGAGGCGTACACGGCCCTTGAAGGACACAAGGGCGCGGCCGTCATCTTAAATCCCAAGACGGGCGAGGTGCTCGCCATGGTGTCCTTGCCGAGCTTCAACCTCAACACCATGGAAGACGACTGGTCGTCTCTCGTCGAGGACGATGAGGGCCGCCTCTTTCCTCGGGCCACGCAAGGCCTCTACGCGCCTGGCTCTGTGATGAAGCCCATCACGGCCCTGGCGCTCTTGGAGGCGGGCGTGGACTTGAACTACGAAGACACCGGCCAGACGACCGTCGAGGGCAAAACCTATCAGAATTACAATGGCAATGCCTATGGTTCCATCGGCCTGATGGAAGCGTTGATGCATTCGTCCAACGTCTACTTCATCGACAAGACGAAAGACCTCAGTGCGGATGCCCTCGGCGACGCTGCGGCCTCCTTTGGCTTCAATCAGCCCTTGCCGTTTGAAGTGAAGACGGCGCAGTCAGTGGCTCCGTATGAGGAAGGGATGGACACGAATCAGAAGGTCTCCAACGCCTTTGGCCAGGGCGACGTTCTGGTGACTCCTCTGCAGATGGCCGTGGCGTACGGAGCTCTTGCCAATGGCGGCAAGGTGATGCGTCCCTATGTGGTGTCGCATTGGCTGTCTCCCAAGGGGGCGACGCTCGCACCGACCGGGACGCAAGTGCTCGAGTCCATCGATTCAGCGCATGTGCGCACGATCGATAAAGCCCTTCAGGCCACCGCGGATGAAAACGGCCTCTCCGAGCGGGTGGGGGAAGCCGTCGCGGGCAAGACGGGCACGGCGCAGACGTCGGGGGACTCCACCAATGCGTGGACGATTGCCTACGCGCCGGCCGATAAGCCGCGCGTGCTCGTGGCCCTCGTCTTGGAAGACGACGGTCGCACGGGAGGCGAAGCTGCGCTGCCTTTGGTGGCTGACCTGCTTCGAACAGCCCTTCAAGAGACGGAGGAGTAAGTGCTGCGGAGGAAGGGGCGTCAACGGCCCCTTTCCTCTTGACAGGTTGTTAGTGCACGCGTACAGTGATCATGAGTTAGTAAGTGCTAACTCATGGGTTGAAACTGAACAAATACATAAGCGAGGCATGATGATATCTTTACAGCAATTGCCCGTGGGGGCAACGGCGAGCGTCGTTCGCGTACACGGCACGGGGGCTCTCCGCCGGCGCATGCTCGACGTGGGCCTCACGCGCGGCGCGGAAGTACACGTGCGCAAAGTGGCGCCGCTGGGAGATCCCATTGAGATCTCACTGAGGCATTACACCTTGTCCATTCGAAGAGAAGACGCTGCGATCGTCGAAATCGAATCCGATTCATCTCTTTCAGGTCACAACGACACAAAGCATTCGGGCAGAAAGGAGCAGGATGGGCATTCAAATGGCACTGGCGGGAAATCCCAACGCCGGAAAGACAACGCTGTTTAACGATTTGACCGGGTCCAATCAGTTCGTGGGCAACTGGCCGGGCGTCACCGTGGAGAAAAAAGAGGGTCGGCTCAAAGGGGAAGACGACGTCCGTGTCCTGGATCTTCCCGGAATCTACTCGCTGTCGCCGTATACGCTCGAAGAGGTCATCACGAGGGAAGCACTCTTCGAGGAGCAGCCCGACGTCATCATCAACATCGTCGACGCCACGAACATCGAACGCAATCTCTACCTGACGCTTCAGTTACTCGAACTGGATATGCCCATGGTCGTCGCACTCAACATGATGGACGAGGTGGAAAAAGAAGGCCACCACATCCGCTTGAATCAGCTGACGCTGGAATTGGGCTGTCCGGTTTTTCCCATCTCTGCGCTGCGTGGCACGGGTGTGGACGATCTGGTGAAAGGCGCTCTGTTACAGGCGCAGAACCGGCAAAAGCCCGTGGGGAAGCGTTCTTATCCGAATGCGCTTGAAAAAGCTATACAGAAAGTGGAGCAGACGCTCACCTCCGAACAGGAGCGCCCGCGGTGGAGCGCCATCAAACTCTTGGAAGCCGATCCGCGCGTCCTGGAGAGTGTGACGCTCAGCGATGTCGAGCAAAAGGCGTTACACGACATTCGCGCGGCGCTTGAGCGCCAAACTGACGATGACGCGGAAGAACTCATCGCCACAGCGCGCTATGAGGCGATTGAGCAGATCGTCGCGCGCAGCGTGCATCGAAAGGAGGAGACGCACACCCTCTCCGATCGCATCGACGCCGTCCTCACGCATCGCGTCCTGGCGCTGCCGCTCTTCGTCGTCATCATGTTCGGCATCTACTGGCTCGCCATGGTGGGCGTGGGACGGAATGCCACGGATTGGGCGAACGAGCGCCTGTTCGGCGACGGATTTACGGTGTTCGGCGCCTGGGTGCCGGGCGTTCCGGTCCTCGTCGAAAACGCATTAACGGCGCTCCACGCGCCCCTTTGGCTTCTGCGCCTCGCCGTGGACGGCATCGTCGCGGGCGTTGGCGCCGTATTGGGCTTTCTACCGCAGATGTTCGTGCTGTTCTTCATGTTGGCGCTCCTAGAATCCTGCGGGTACATGTCGCGCATCGCCTTCGTACTGGACCGCCTCTTCCGCTATTTCGGCTTGTCGGGCAAGTCCTTCATCCCCATGCTCATCGGAACGGGGTGCAGCGTGCCGGGCATCATGGCCACGCGCACCATCGAAAGCGACCGCGACCGCCACGTGACCATCATGACCACGTCTTTCTTGCCCTGCAGCGCCAAGGTGGGTGTCATTTCCATGATCTCCGGCGCGCTGTTCGGTGGCTCGCCGGCCGTGGCGACGTCGTCGTACTTCATCGGAATGGCCGCCGTTGCCCTTTCCGGTCTCATGCTCAAAAAGACGAAGCGCTTTGCCGGCGACCCGTCGCCCTTTGTGATGGAGATGCCGCCGTACCGGCTGCCGCTCTTGCGCAACGTCTTGCGCACGACGTGGGAGCACGTGAAGGCGTTCGTGCGCAAAGCGGCGTCCATCATCTTGCTCTCTACAGTCATCATCTGGTTTGCGTCGTCCTTCGGGTGGGTGGACGGCACGTTCACGATGCTCGCGGAAGACGAGATTTCCCATTCTCTCCTCGCGGGAATCGGCAGCGCCATTGCCTGGATCTTCGCCCC
This sequence comes from Peptoniphilaceae bacterium, assembly GCA_028726605.1. Classification (GTDB taxonomy): domain Bacteria; phylum Bacillota; class Clostridia; order Tissierellales; family Peptoniphilaceae; genus Murdochiella. Next base: position 100,017 of record JAQYPV010000007.1, read on the forward strand.
TCTGGGTTGGAGAAATTGGCAGGCGGCTGTGGCGTCTTTGAGCGGACTCGTCGCCAAGGAGAACATCGTCTCTACGCTCGCCGTGCTCAACCAAGTGAGCGAAGAAGGGCTGGGGGAGGCCATTGCAGCGATGATGACGCCGCTTTCCGGCTTTTCGTTCCTGGTCTTTAACCTCCTGTGCGCGCCCTGCTTTGCCGCTATCGGCGCGATGATCGGAGAATTTCGAAGTGCGCACTGGACGCTCTTTGCCGTGGGCTATCAGTGTGGCTTCGCCTATGCGATATCTCTGATGATCTACCAGTTTGGGTCACTTTTCATGGGAGAAGTCCATCCGTTGGGGCTCGCCGCGGCACTTTTGACCCTTGGCGTCATGATCTACTTCATCGCGTTCAAAAAGACGCCCCCGACGCATTGGGAGTCGAACGTGACACCTCCGCGCATGGCATGAAAAAAGCCGCTCCGAGGAGCGGTTTTTTTGCTTCAAATGCTGGTGCTCAGTGCTTTCGCCAAGTTTTGGGCGCGAAGAGGATGAGGACGGGCCAGAGTTCCAGGCGGCCGGCGATCATCCCGAAACTCAGGACCAATTTGGTGATCGGGGAGAAGCCAAAATAGTTGCCTGTGGGGCCCACAACATTCCCCAGCCCCGGTCCGACGTTGTTGAAGGTCGCAAGCACCGTCGTCATGGCCGTCTCCAGCGAATCGGTGTTGGCGTCAAGCGTGACGATGAGCAGCAAGAGGATGGCGAGCACGATGTAGACGGCCGTGTACCCGTGAAGCTGTTTTTGCGTGGAGGCGTTCATGGTCTCCCCATTGAACTGCAGGGGCACCACGTGACGCGGGTGACGCGTCTGCACGAGGGAGCGCAGACCAGCTTTCAGAGAGATGGCAATGCGCGAGACTTTGAAGCCTCCCGCCGTGGAGCCGCCACAGCCGCCGATGATCATGGCCAGCATCAAGATGACCCGCGAGAAGAGCGGCCACTTTGCGAAGTCCGCTGTGGCGTACCCCGTGGTGGAGATGATGGAGGAGAGGGAGAAGGCGGCGTCGCGTAGCACCGGTTCAAAGCCCTGTGTCATATAGCCCCGGGCGATGAGATCGATCACGATGAGTCCCGTCATCCCGAGCACGATGCGCAAAAACCAGCGAAACTCCTCGTCCTCCCACATCTTGCGGGCTTTTCCGATCAATACGAAGTAGTACAAGTTCATGTTGACGCCGAAGACGAACATGCCGATGGTGATGATCCATTGGATGGCAGGGGAGGTGTAGTACCCGATAGACGCCGCCTTGATGCCGAAGCCGCCGGTGCCGGCGGTGCCGAACGCGTGGCAGATGGAGTCAAAGAGGGGCATGCCGGCGAAGACCAGGAGCAAAATCAGAATGGTCGTCATGCCAAGGTAGATGCCGTAGAGGATGCGCGCCGTGTCTGAGAGGCGCGCGACCAACTTCCCAAAGCTCGGGCCCGGCATTTCCGCTTTGGCGATCTGAACGGAGCTGGAAGAGGCGCGGGGGATGAGAGCCAGGAAGAAGACCAGGACACCCATGCCGCCGATCAGATGGGTGAACGAGCGCCAAAAGATGACCGAGTGGCTCAGCACCTCGACGTTTTGGGCGACCGAAGCGCCCGTGGTGGTGAGTCCCGATGAGATTTCGAAAAAGCTGTCCACGAGGGACGGGTATTCGCCCGTGAGGTAGAGGGGAAGCCCGCCGACGAAGGAGAAGAGAATCCAGAGCAAGGCGCAGATCACCATGCCTTCACGCGCGTAAAAGGTCATTTCGCTCGGCTTTTTCCGTCCGAAGGCCAGATAGCAGCCGAGGGAGAGGCCGATGGCGATGAGCCAGGCCGTCACGTGCGTGGCGTTCTCGCCGTAGAACAGAGACACGCCGAGGGGAAAGCAGAGCAGGAGGGCAAACGCTGCGAACACGCGGCCGACGATAAAGCGGACGATGGAGCGGTTCATTTATCCCCCCGTTGTAAAAAGTCATTCAGGTCCTTGGCCGTGCTCTGTCCGGAGACGATGAGCACGCGATCACCGGCGGAGATCTTGTCATTACCCGTGGGGATGATGATCTCGTGATTGCGGACGATGAGGGCGACCAAGACGCCCTTGCGGAACGGAATGTCCACGATGGGCATGTTGATGGCGTTAAAACTGGGGCGCGCAAAGAACTGCATCACTTCGACGTCGCTGTTGGAGACGCGGTAGAGGGCTTCGATGTTGGAACTCTGCGAGGCGTTGCTGATGGAGCGCACGTAGCGAATGATGGCGGTGGCGCCGAGGTTGACCGGGGTGATCATGGTCTGCACGCCCACGCTGTAGGCGATGGGCAGAAGCGCCGTGCGGTTTACCTTCGTAATGGTGCGCTTAACGCCGGCCGACGCTGCAAACATGGACAAAATGATGTTCTCCTCGTCGATGCCCGTCATGGACATGAGGCAGTCGTAAGCGGAGATGTTCTCCTCGCGCAGCAGCTCCTGATCGGTGCCGTCGCCCAGGATGACCTCGATATTGGGGAACTCCTCGGCGAGGTCGTTGGCGATCATCTCGTTGGCCTCGATGAGTTTGATGTGCTTGGACGTCTTGCGGTGCATGTCCAGCACGTAGCGGGAAATGCGCCCGCCGCCCACGATGAGTACGGAGCGAATGCGCGTGAGCCCGCCCATCTCGCCGTAGAGGCGCCTGAGGTCCCGGTGTTCGCCCAAGACGTAAAAGTGGTCGTTTTCATTCAGCACGGTGCTCCCTTCGGGAATGACCGATCGCTCTTCGGTCTGAATGATGGCGATGATGAGCCCCGGAAAGTGCTGACGAAAGGCGATCATGTTCATCCCGATGAGGGGACTCTTTTCGGGCACGACCAGCTGCACCATGTTCACGTGCCCGTGCACAAAAGGCTCTACGTTGAGCGCAGCGGGGAACTGCAACGTGCGGAAGATCTCTCGCGCCGCCTCGCGCTCCGGGTTCACCATGAGGGAGATGCCCAGATTCTTGGACGCGAAGTCCATCTGTTCGGCGTATTCCAGCGTCCGCACGCGCGCCACCGTGTACTTGGCGCCCATCTTGTCCGCGATGACGCAGGCGATGATGTTGAGCTCGTCCTGCTCCGTCACCGCGATGAACATATCGCAAGTGGCGACGTTGGCTCGAGACTGCACTTCGTAGAACGACCCGTTTCCCAGAATTCCGTTGATGTCGGCCGACTCCAAGACCAATTGCAGACGCTCCGCGTTTTTTTCGATGAGCGTGATGTTGTGCCCCTCCAGCGCGAGGGATTTGCACAACTCCATCCCCATTTTGCCCGCGCCGACGATGACAATTTCCATTCCTACTCCTTATATTAAAGTTTCCTCTTTTATGCAGCGTATCCGTTTTTTTTTCGGCGGTCAGATCAACTTTTCTCTCAAATTGCGCCAGTACCAATTGGGCTTAAAGACCACGCGTCGAATGGCCCGAGGCGCGATCTGAAAGCGCACCTCGTCGATGTCGCAGAAGCGGTGCACGATGCCGTCCCCGATGAGCACCATCCGCTCCCGATCTGATTCAGGGGCTGCGATGGCGGTGGTCGACGTCGCCGGCAAGACCATGGAAGACGGCAACGCGTCGTAGGACTTGGAGCGTATGGGGTTGACGGCGGTGATCTGATACCCCTCGAGCGTCTGATGCAGCATGGCTCCGCCCGCAGACAGGTTGTACGCCGTCGATCCGGCCGGAGTGGACACGATCAGGCCATCGCCGGAGGTGTTGATGAACGGCACATCGTCGATGGAGACGTTCAAGTGCAGGATCCGATGGTCATTGCTCTGGATGACGAATTCGTTCAAGGCGTGAAGCGTGTACGTCCACGCGTTGGTCGTGATGGACGCGTCGAGAAAAGCCAGGGAATCCAAAGTCACCTTCCCTTCTAATAAGAGAGTCAGGTGCTCTTCGATGTCGTCCCGCGAGATCTCCTGGAAGAAGCCCAGCGTGCCCGTGTTGATGCCGATGAAGGGGATGTCCGAAAACTCCGTCGTGTGAACGGCCCGCAGAAACGTGCCATCGCCGCCGATGACGACGTTGTACAAGGCGTCCTTCTGGTACATGTGTGAGATGGCATATCCTCGTCTGGTGAAGAATTGCTCGACGCGTTCCTCAGCCGCCACCGATGCGCCTTCGGGTTTCACAAACAGGTTGATGTGTTTGGTCATGGACCCCTCCTTATTCGTTCCATCTTACCACAAGTTGCTCTCAGCGGGCGGGCCACATCGTGAAGAGGCAAAACGTGCGAGAATCCGTTGTAGGGAAATCGGTATTGTGGTATACTGTGGTTGTCTTGGAACAAGCCTGAAAAATTAAACCTACGCCGCTTATAAGGGATTGCGGAGTCCTGTTTTGGAAGGCATGCCTCCATCGAGTGGACGTCTGAAGACGCAGGCAGCGAACCCACCTTCACATATAGAAGGTATTCAACCAGTAGGGCCCAAGGCATTCCCTCCCGCCTCGTGCGGGAGTTTTTTTGTGTCGAAAAAAACTTTTTAGGTAAAGATTTTCATGGAAAAAACTTGGGTATTCTACTTCTAGCACACGTTCTTTGTTAGAATGAGAGGCGTAGGAAAGCCGCAAGGCCAAAAGGAGGATAAGATGGGTATTGTCGATTACATTGAACAGAAAAACCGTGAACGCGTGGCTCGTGCGCGTTTTGAAGACAGCAAAAAGGTGGGCTTCGGTCTCGTCTTGGGGACGCTCATCGGCGCGGGGATCGGCGTGTTGACCGCTCCGAAATCCGGTGCGGAAACTCGTGCGGATCTCGCCGATCGCGCGCGTGACGCCGGCGATGTGGTGCGTGCCAAAGCCGAAGAGTACCGCGACGCGGCCGTCGACTTTGGCAAGGACGTCAATTCTCGCCTCACGAGCATCAAGCCGGCCATCGAGAGCGGACTGGACGCGGCCAATTCGTCGTTTCAGGAGAACAAATCCAACCGCTTAGTGGAGCTGGGACGCGAAGAAGAAGAGCTCAAGGAAAAGGCCGAAGAAGTGAAAAAGGGCGTGGAGAACGTCAAAGACGACGTCAAAAAGGGCGCGCAGAACGTGAAGGACGATGTGAAGAAGACCAAGGATGATGTGGTCGACGACGTGAAGAAAGCGGCCGAAGAAGTCGATAAGAAGAACAAGTAAGGGGGTGTCATGATTACCATCTCCCTACAGGGTGTTTTACAGCTGCTTGGCATCGTGCTGGTGGTCATCGCCATCGTGGCCGTGGTCATGCTCGTCCGGGTGCTCCGCAATGTGGCGGACATCACGGAGAACGTGAAAGAGGTCGTCGAGAAGCACAAGGACGACTTGGATTCCACCATCACAGCCATTCCTGAGATAACGAATTCTGCGCAGGATTCAATCCGTCAGGTGAACACCATCTTGGATCGTTCGTCTGAGGACATCGTGGACTCGCTCAAGGAGGTCAAGAGCACGTTGGTGAACGCCACTCGCGTGTCGAATGACTTGGCGGACACGGTCGAATACGTGGGAACCGCTGCCGTCGACACGGCGGACTTCATCTCATCTGGGGTGAACAGAGGTAACTCCACGCTCAGCTACATTCGCGAAATTGCACAAGTCGTGCGCGACGTGCTGAACAAGTAAGTCACAATACGACGATTGCTCTCCCTCTCGTCCGGTGAATGCCGAGCGAGAGGGCTTTTTAATCCCCTTGAAATGACGCTCGGAAGGGAAAACGGGAAATTGCAACTAAAAGCGCAAATGATGCACAAAAAGCGCTATACATGTTAACGTTTTTATGCTAAACTGTCGCTAGATTCAATGCAGGCGTTAAATCAAAGGGGTGGTTTATGGCGCAACCGACAATTAAAGATGTCGCTAAGTTGGCGGGGGTCTCAATCTCAACCGTTTCACGAGTCATGAATAAGTCCAAGCCGGTCAGCCCGGAAGCGGAGCGCAAGGTGTTGGACGCCATCAACAAGCTGGGATTCAAGCCCAATGAGCTGGCGCGCAGCTTGGTCATGAAGAAATCCAACTCCATCGGCATTTTGGTCAAGGACATCGGCATTCACTACATGGCGGAGATGATTCGCGGCGCCGAGGAGATCGGCCGCATGTATCACTACGACATACTGCTGTCGAGTACGTATGGCGAAGACGAGCTGGAACGCAAGTCGATCGACTTTCTCTATCGCAAACAGGTGGAAGGGGTCATCATCATCTCCGAGAACATCGAACCGGAGACGATCGTGAGGATCAAGGAGTACCACCTGCCGTATGTGCTCTTGGATCGCTTTTACAAGTCGTCCGATCTGCACACGGTGACGATTCGCTACCGCGATGCCATGGAGGAACTCACCAACTACTTGCTCGACCTCGGCAACCGCAAGATCGTCTATCTGCGCAGCAACTTGGGCTTTGAGATGGCACTCGAAAAGGCCGCCGGCTATGACGCCGGCATGAAAGCGCGCGGCCTCACACCGGTTCGCGTGGACGCGCCGGGCATGGGCATCGACGCGGGCTATCAGGCGGGCGAAGAAATCGAAGCGCTGTTCCGGAAGGAAGCCTTCGACTGCCTGCAGTGCGAAAACGACGAGCTCGCCGCGGGGATCTTGAACTACTGCTACGACCACAAGATCACCGTACCTCAGACCTTCCAGGTCGCGGGGTTTGGCGGAATGTCCTTTAAGCAGATCACGCGGCCCCGACTCACGACAGTGGAAGAGCCGTACTACGACATCGGCGCCGTCGCGATGCGTGCGCTGACGAAGGTGCTTCAGAACGACATGCCGCTCAACGAGTCGCTGTACCTGCCCACGCAGATTTTGGTGGGCGATTCCACGGAAAAGCGTGCTTAACAATCACAAGGGCGGGAATAATAAGGTAAAATAGAGTATCAAAAGCAGATTCGAGTGTGAAAGCTGGTAGAAAAAGAGGAGGAGAAAATGGCAGAGAGAAAAGTGACAGTGGTCAACGAAACAGGCCTGCATGCGCGTCCGGCGGCGGCGTTAGTCCAGTTCGTGAAGAACATCCCGGGCGATGTGGAGTTGATCAAAGACGGCAAGGTCGCCAACGCCAAGAGCATCTTCAACGTCATGAGCTTGGGCATTTCCAAGGGCATGGACATCATCGTCCGCGTGACGGGGGACAACGACGAGGCGCACGTCGACGAGATCGTCGAATTCATTTCGGGTTTAAGCGATTGAGAAAAACGGGACATCACTACGATGTCCTTTTTACGTCCGAGGTATTGTCGATGAAGATCAAAGGGATTGTGGCGGCGCCGGGCCTTGCAGTTGGCCCGGTTTTTGAACTGTCTGCACCGCCCGTACACGTGCTGCACGAGACCGTTGCCGCCGCAGCCGTGGACGATGAACGTGCGCGCGCCCGAGAGGCGATGGCGCGTTACTACGAGACGCTCCGGCTGTGCGAGCCGATGACGGAAATTGAGCGAGCCTTGTTGAACGCCACGATGGAACTGTTGAACGATCCCTATCTGGAAGACGCCATCGTATCGCGGATTCGGGACTTGCATTACTGCGCGGAATGGGCCATTGAAGCGGCAATCGAGGCCATGGCGCGGGAGATTCAGGCTCTGGACGACCCGTACCTCAGTGCGCGCAGCGTGGATTTCGAAGATCTGGCGCATGGCATTTTGATGCACTTGAACGGCGCGGATCAGTCCTCCTTTGAGCTCAGTGAGCCCTCCATCATCGTCGCCGAAATGCTCAACACGTCGTCTCTCGTCATGATCGACACGTCTCAAGTGTTGGGCTTTATCAGTGAGAAAGGCGGCATTTCTTCACATGCGGCCATCTTGGCGCAAACCTTGGGCATCCCGTACCTCATCGGCGTGCCGTATCCCCACGAGTTCATTCACACGGGAGAATGCATCGTCCTGGATGCCGATGCCGGAGAAGTGGACGTACAGCCCACGGTGGAGGAAATCGCCGCCGCTCGTCGAAACATCGCGACAAAGCGCGCAAAGGAAGCGCAGTGGGATGCCCAACGCGACGAACAGGCGCTGAGTCTCGATGGGCGGCGCATCGCCGTGGAAGCCAACATCGGCGGTCTCGACGACCTCGAGTTCGCGAAGGAACGCGGCGCGGAAGGCGTAGGGCTGTTCCGAACCGAATTCTTCTTCATGGCCCAGGAGGACTATCCCGACGAAGAGACCCAGTTTGCGCTGTATCGCGCGGCAGTGCAAGAGATGGGAGGGCCTCTCGTGGTGCGCACGCTCGACGTCGGCGCGGACAAGGCTCTGCCCTACGACCCGCTCGAAGCTGAGGAAAATCCGGCCTTGGGACGGCGGGGGATTCGCTTCAGCCTCGACGTGACAGGGCCGTTTCGCTCGCAGCTTCGGGCCTTGTTGCGCGCGGCGGCATTGGGGGATGTGAAGATTCTGCTCCCCATGGTCTCCGCCCTCGAGGAGTTGGAGCGCGTGCAGCAGATGATTGCGGCAGAAAAAGACGCGCTGCGGAGCGCGGGCACGGCGGTGGGCGACGTCGAGGTCGGCGTCATGATCGAGACGCCGGCGGCCGTATTTTTGGCGGATGCGCTGGCCGAACACTGCGACTTCTTCAGCATCGGGACCAACGACTTGACGCAGTACATCATCGCGGCAGATCGTACCAACGCGAAGGTGCAACACCTGTTTCATTCGTTTCATCCGGCAGTGCTCCGCGCCATCGACGCGGTCATTCAAAGCGCGCATCATTGCGGCATTCCCTGCGCCATGTGCGGGGCGCTGGCGGCGGATCCCCTGGCGACGCGACTGCTCATCGGGATGGGCCTTGATGCGTTTTCCGTTCCGGGAGCGCAGATTCCGCGCATCAAGGACGTCATTCGCCAATGCGACGTCCGCGAGGAGCAGGCATTTGCGCGCGAGGTGTTGGCGAAATCGCGCCTGGACGAGGGGTTAGACTTGATTCGAGAACATGAAGGACGGTGGACATGAACGAGGAAAGATGGAATTTTGCAAAAAAACTGCTTTGGATCACACTCGGCGGGTTTTTCCTGGCCATCGCGCTGCACTTCTTCCTGGCACCGTCCAACATCGCGGGTGGCGGTCTGGGCGGCTTTGCCATCATCCTCAATCAGGTGATTCCTTCGTGGGACATCGGCACCATTGTCCTCATCGGCAATATCGCGCTCTTCGCCATCGGCTTTCTCCTCTTGGGCAAGCAGTACGGGATCCTCACCCTCATCGGGTCGATGATCTTTTCGCTCTGGGTGATGGTCTTCGAATGGATCGCCCCGGCCCCCCAGCCCCTCGTGCCGGACAAACTCCTGATCATCGTGCTGGCGTCTGGCCTTAACGGCTTGGGTCTCAGCTTCATCTTTGACCAAAACGCCTCCAGCGGCGGCACGGACATTCTGGCGCAGATCCTGCACAGCTATTTACATATTGCCATGGCGAAAGCGCTGTTCATCGTCGACGGATTGGTTGTGCTCCTGAGCGCCATCACGCTGTCCTTGAGCGACGCGCTGTACGCGGGGCTCACGATTTACCTGCAATCCGTCATGATCGACCAGACGATCGCCGGCTTTCGCCGCCGCATGGTGATGAACATCACGACCTCGCACCTCGACGAAGTGAACTACTTCATCATCCATCAGATGCACCGCGGCACGTCCATTTACCCCATGACGGGTGGCTTTTCGGGGCGTCCTCTGAAGGTCATCGTCACGGTGGTGCACAACACGGAGTACTTTCGCATTCGAGACTACGTCGACACGGTCGATCCTGAGGCGTTCGTCTTTGTCTATTCGGCTAACGAGGTGATGGGAGAGGGATTCACGTATCCACCCCGCAAGGCGATCCCCGGTGAAGACGGGTCCCTGCGCCCTCCCGTACAGGAAAATGAACGAAAGGATTGACATGCAGCTGGGCAGAATACAGACGCTCCACATTCACAGCTTTAAGCCATCGGGCGCCGTCCTCAACGGGGATCTCTTGCTCCCCAAGCGCTACGTGCCCGAAGGGGCCAAAATTGGCGATGCCGTGGAGGTCTTCGTCCATCGCGATTCCGAAGACCGCATGGTCGCCACGACGAAACGTCCGAAAGTCCAGGTGGGCGAGTTCGCCTATTTGAGCGTCACCGACATCAGTCCCGTGGGTGCATTTCTGGATTGGGGCATGGACAAGGACCTCTTCTTACCGTATAAAGAACAGCTCCGCAAACTCAAGGTCCACGAAGGCGTGCTCATCTACTGTTACGTGGATCAGTCCAATCGCATTGCGGCCACGATGCGCGTGAAGGATCACTTCCCAAAGCCCGCAGGACTTCGGGAAAACGACTGGGTGGACGGCACGGTCTACGCCACCAATCCCGAGATCGGCGCGTTCGTGTTGGTGGAGCAAAAGTACAACGGCTTGATCTCCCGCGACGACATGGTGGGCGCGCTCATTCCGGGTCAGAAGTTGAACCTGCGCGTGGAGCGGATTAAGCCCGATGGAAAGATCGACCTCTCCATGCGTTCGCGCGCGCACGAGCGCATGGATAAGGACGCCGAGACGATCGTGAGGATGCTTGAAGCCAACCACGGGTACCTTCGAGTGAACGACCACTCGGCTCCTGAAGACATCCGCCAGCTCTTTCAGATGAGCAAAGCGCAGTTCAAGCGCTCAGTGGGACGGCTGCTCAAAAAAGGCCAAATCGAATTCGCCGACGGGGGCATTCGCATGAAACACGAGGAACGTGGACGTGCGACGCGGGCGCGACGTCCGAAACGAGGAGATCGCACATGAACGACGATAAAGTGCTGGCCCGCGTGGGCGATGTCGATATTACGGAAGCAGACGTCCGGCGACTCAAGCTCGCCTTGGGGGATCAAGCCGTCCAATTTGAAGGGACGGAAGGCGCCGAGCGCCTCCTGGATGAGTTGATCCGTCAAGAACTCCTCTACCGCGAGGCCAAACGGCGCCATTGGGACCGCGATGAGGCCTTTCGCGAAGTCATGGCGCAAGTGGAACGACAGCAATTACAACAATTCGCTTTGTCTCGCCTTTTGAGCGAGGCCGAAGTGTCCAGGGACGAAGTGGAAGCGTATTACGAGGCGCACGAGGACCGCTTTTCCCCCGAGGAGAAGAGAGACCCGGCGGCGCTCAAAGCGCGCATCTACCAACAGCTCATGCTTTTGCGCCAACAGGCGCTCTACGTCAATCTGACACGTCAATGGGAACGAGAATACCACGTGATACGAGAACCGCTCGAAAGCGATACGAAAGGGGAATGAAATGGAAATCGCCAACTATCCCGACCATCCGGTGTTTCAGCACTTTTACGATCTGAATCAGGTGCCGCGATGCTCGGATCACGTCGAAGCCATCGGAGAAGCTCTGATGCACAAAGCGGACGCGATGGGCTTGTCTGCGGAAAAAGACGCGGCTGGAAACGTGCGCATCGTGCGCTTGGCGGATCCGGCCTATGCGAATGCGCCGCGCGTCATCATCCAAGGGCACATGGACATGGTGTGCGTACAGTCGAAAGAGTCGAAGCACGATTTCACTTGCGAGCCCATTGAAATGGAAGTGCGCGACGGCTGGCTGCGGGCCAAGGGCACGACGCTCGGCGCGGACGACGGCATTGGCCTAGCCATGGGTCTCGCGCTGCTTGAAGAAGTGATGCCGCTGCCTGAAGTGCAGGTGCTTGCCACGACCAACGAGGAGACGGGTATGGACGGCGCCCTGGGCATTTCGCCGGAATGGCTCGACGCGGACATGTTGGTGAACATCGACTCGGAAGAAGAAGGCTTTGTGACGTGCGGCTGTGCCGGCGGCGCCACGGGTGAGTTTAAGATGCCTCTCGAACGAGAGATGGCTTCGGGGCTCTCCGGTCTCGCTCTCACCGTGACAGGGATGCGGGGCGGTCACTCGGGGACGAGCATTCTCTCCGTTCCGCACAATGCGGCCAAGGTGATGGCGGAGTGGATTCGCGCCATCAGTCACCGCGCGTCCATTCGCCTCTTTTCGTTTCACTCCGGTGAGAAGCACAACGCCATTCCGAACGAAGCGCAGGCCGTCATCGGCTTTGCCGCAGAGGAGCGAGAGGCCGTGATCGCCGCGCTCGACGCCACGTGGGAGGAGATCCTCGGTCGCATCTTAAAACAGGAGCCGGATGTCTCCAAACAGCAGGACGACGTCGCCCTCAACGACGCACCGCTCACCGACGCCTCGATGAAGGCGCTTTTGAGCCTCGTCGAGCTCATGCCGCACGGCGTGTACAAGATGCATGAGGACGAGGAAAAGGGCGTCGTGGCTTCGGACAACCTCGCCATCGTCTCGACGCAGGACGCTTTTGCGGACATCATGGTGTCGGTGCGCTCCAGTGATCCCGCCGTGGGCGCTGAGCTCGAATCCAAGATCGCCCAGGTGCTCGCCACTTTTGAAGGGACGGGCGAATACGTCGACCGCTATCCGGCGTGGGCCCTCGTGGAGGATTCGCCGTTGCGCGAGCTCTTGAAGGACGTCTACCGAGATCAGTACGGCGAAGAGGTCGTCGTGAAAGACATTCACGCGGGCCTCGAATGCGGGATGTTTGCCGAGAAGAATCCGCGCCTCGATATGATCTCCATCGGTCCGGACATGGAAGGCGTACACACCGCCGCCGAACGTCTCAACATCGACTCGACGTTGCGCACCTATGAGTTGCTCAAAAAGTTAATGGAACGTGTCGCCACCAAGGCATGAACACGGTATAATGAGGACGACCCACTGGCGTTTTCAACAACCCAAAAAGGAGGATCAAGATGGACGAGAAAGAGAAAGATTTCGAAACTGCCGATGAAGCGGTAGACGCCACCGGCGAATACGATGAGGAATTTGACATGGTCGAAGTGGACGACGAAGACGTCATCGTCATCACGGACGAAGACGGCGTGGAACACGAAGCGATTGTCTTAGACATCTTCCCGTTCAACGGCAAAGAGTACATGGCGCTGTTCTTCACGGAGACGGAAGAGGAAGATGGCCAGATTGAATTCTACGAATATGCAGAAACGGAAAACGAAGACGAAGCGGAATTGACCGAAATTGAATCGGATGAGGAATACAATGCCGTGGCGGACGCGTTCGACAAGTTGCTCGAAGAAGACGAGCACGACCACGAGCACGAAGAAGACTGAGAGGAGGGGGACATGGTTCGACTGATTCTCGGCGCCTCGGGCAGCGGAAAGACGACACAGTTGATTGAAGAGGCCAACGAGGCCTTTAAGACGACTAACGGTCACGTGGTGTTTGTGGATCGCGATGACGATCAGATGCTGCAACTGGACCACTCAATTCGCCTGATCAACATGGAAGACTACCACATCGACTCTTTTGACCGTCTCTACGGCCTGTTGGCCGGCGTCATGGCGCGCGACTACGACATTCAAAAGATCTACATCGATGACCTTCATAAGGACATTCTGCACCCGGAAAACCTCGAGTCTGCTTTGACCTCCCTCGTGACGCTGGGCGACGAAAACAACACGACCATCGTGTTGGCCCTTTCGATGGAGAAAAGTGCCATTCCTGAGGTGGAAGGCATTGAAATTGAAGAACGTGTACAGGAAGCCTGAGCGCGTTTGAAGCGTGTCCTTCGGGGACACGCTCTTTTTTTATGGTGAGAGGTGACGATGCGTGAACTGAAGATTGCCGAGAACGACGCGGGTCAACGGCTCGATCGGTATCTCGAAAAAGTGTTTCCGGGGGCGAGCGGCGGCTTCTTGCAAAAGATGATTCGACAGAAGAAAATCAAGGTCAATCACAAGCGCGCCACGGCCGAGGCCATGCTCGACTGCGGCGACGCAGTACAACTCTACATCTACGACGAGGTGCTCGATCCTTTGATGAAGAAGCACGTGGCGCCGCGCAGCCGCCTTCGGTTGGAGTACGTGTTCGAAAATGAGCACTTCGTTGTGATCGACAAGCCCTCCGGTCTCTTGAGCCACCCCGCGCGACCCGAAGACTACGGTCAGACCGTGGTCGACGCGTTCGTCGCCGATCTCATTGCCCGGAAGATCTACGTGCCGCGAAATGAGAAGAGCTTCGTTCCCGCCCTGGTCAATCGGCTCGACCGCTACACGGCGGGCCTTGTGATCGGCGCAAAGACGCACGAGGCGGCGATGGTGCTCACGCAGATGATTCGCGAAGGAAATCTGCAGAAGGACTACATGGCTTACGTCGAAGGCCGCGTGGATAAAGCGCGGCACATCGCGCTGCCTCTCCTCACTGAGAATGGTCGCTCTCGTGTTGACGACACGGGGAAGCCCGCCTCCACTTACGTCACTCCCGTGCACTGGACCCCTCGCGTTTCGCAGTGTGACATTCAGTTGGAGACGGGGCGCACTCATCAGATTCGCGCTCACCTCTCCGCCATCGGCCATCCCCTGATCGGCGACGGGATGTACGGCGCGCGACAGTGGCGCAGCGCATACCCACATCCGCTGCTCTTGGCGCATCATCTGACGCTCAACGGGGGCAGTGCGCTTGAAATTCCGGAGTCATTCAACGTATACTCAACCCAGATTGAAGCATTTCAGAAAATGTGGGATTCATTGAAGGCGAAGGGGGAGCAATGAGTATTCGCATCTTGTTAGTCGAAGACGAAGCGCCAATTCGTATGTTCACGAAGATCAACTTGGAAAACGAAGGGTTCACCATTCTCGAGGCCGACACGGGGGAGAGCGGCATCGCCATCGCCCGCGCCGAGCACCCCGACATCGTCATCCTGGATCTGATGTTGCCCGGCATTTCCGGATATGAAGTCTGTGAGACGCTCAGGACGGAAATGCCCCACATCGGCATCATCATGCTGACCGCCAAATCACAGGAGATCGATCGCATTTTGGGACTGGAGAAGGGAACGGACGACTACATGGTCAAGCCCTTTAATCCCCATGAACTGGCCCTGCGCGTGCGCTCGCTCATCCGCCGTCTGCGGCTGGATCCGGGGGACGAGGAACCCAAGACCGCCAATTCGCCGCAGATGATTCAGGATGGGCCGTTTGTGCTGGACCAGTACGCCCGCGTGTTCTACAAAAACGGGGAGGAGATCGACCTCACGCCGACCGAGCTTGCCATGGTGCGCATGTTTATCTCCAGGCCCGGCAAGGCGCTCAGCCGTGAAGAAATCTTGCATCAGATTTGGGGCGAAGATAACCACGGCGAGACGAAGATCGTGGACGTCAACGTCCGACGCATTCGCTCGAAAATTGAGGATAATCCGGCCAAGCCGGCCTATCTGGAAACCGTATGGGGAGTGGGATACCGGTGGAAGAAAAACGACGCATAATACCGGAACAGCTGCACAACCTCACTTTCGACCGCGTGAAAGACACCATCGGCCTGCGCATCATGGGGCTGGTCCTCGCCGTGGTCTTTTTTGGCACGGTCATCTTTGAGATCTTCTATGTGCGCTCCCTCTACGACTACTACTACGACAACATGAGCGGGTCGCTCACTACACAGGCACGCTACAATGAGGAGCTCTTTTACAGTTACGTCTCCGATGAAGATCTGAACAAGGTCGTCTTGGAGAACAAGAATCAGTTCTTTCGCGGCAACGCCATGCAAGTGCAGCTCTTGAACAACGACGGCACGGTGCTTTACGACAGCGCCGGTTCCAATCTGCCCGGATCGACCCTGGTCACGGAAGACGTGCAAAATGCGCAGGAAAACCGCGCCGGGACCGTTGTGGGCACGGCGTCGTACTCCAATGAGCACGTCATGAGCCTCTCCTATCCGCTGCGCAGCCCGGAAAATCAGGTGGGCATCATCCGCCTCACGACGTCTCTTGCGGAGGTGGATGAACTCATCCGCGAGCGCATTCTCTTGTCCCTCGCGTTTTCCGCGTTCGTGTTGCTCTTGAGCGGCCTCTGGTCCTATCTCATCACGCGCTCCATCGTCAAGCCCATTCGCGCCCTCACGGGAGTGGCCAATCGCCTCTCCGACGGGCAGTACACGGAACGCGCAGACGAGTCGTCTCAGGGCGAGATCGGCGAACTCGCGCGCACGATGAACCTGATGAGCGACAACATCGCTCAGAAAGAAAAACTCAAAAACGAATTCATTTCGTCGGTGTCGCATGAACTGCGCACGCCCTTGACGTCCATCAAGGGATGGGCCGTGACGCTTCAAAACGACAACATCAAACCGGAGATCATGGATGAAGGGCTGAAGATCATTGAAAAGGAATCCGAGCGCCTGGGCACGATGGTGGAAGAACTCTTGGACTTCTCGCGCTTTTCGACAGGACGCCTTTCACTTAACAAGGTGTCGTTCGACCTCGTGGAGATGGCCAATCGCCTGCTGCGGCAGATGACGCCGCGGGCGAACGAAAAGGACGTGCATCTCAACTACAGCTATTCCGAAAAGACGGTCGTGGTGGTGGCGGACGAGGATCGCATCAAGCAAGTGCTCATCAACGTCTTGGACAACGCCATCAAGTTCACTGATTCCGGCGGCACGATCTACTTGGAAATTCAGACCGCACCGGGCTGGGTGACGGTGACCGTGACGGATACGGGCATCGGCATTTCGGAAGACGAAATCCAATTTGTGACCGAAAAGTTCTGGAAGGGCTCGTCGAGTCAGTCTCATTCGGGCCTTGGACTCTCCATCAGCGAAGAAATTGCAAAGGCGCATGGCGGAAGTCTCAAGATCAAGAGCCGTTTGGGTACGGGGACGAGCGTATCGCTCCTCTTGCCGATGCCGGAACAGAAGGAGGACGTATGAAAAAGAGAATGCTCTTTCTCGTCGCGATGCTCTTGCTCCTCGTCGGCTGCGGCTCCAAGGAGGCCTCGACGCCGTTGGACTCCGCGGCGCTCATGCGTTCTCCCGTTCTAAGCCAGCTGCCGCTGCAAGGGGTGTGGGAGATCGACGCCATTCGCCAGGACGCGTCCAATGTCTCAAACGCCAAGTACGCCGTAAAGGACAAACTCTACATCGACCCCGCGTTTGTGGCCATCAACGATCAGGTCACCATCGCGCCGACGTTCACGTCCAAAAGCGTCAACATGAAGGACTACGCCGACCTGCGCCACATTTCCCAGGATACGGGGATTGCCCCGGAAGAGGATGTGCAGGTGCACATGATCCGCGACAACGACCTGTTTTCCATGGACCTCATCTTCCTGGGAGACGATCGCATCGCGTTCTCGGACGAATCGCGTCTCTACCTCTTGACGCGCGTCAACGAGATCGTACCCGAGAACACGAAGAATTCGTACTTGGAGCTGGCCCATCAATCGAAGAGCGACGTGACGACGCCGCGCCATCAGAGTCACATCTCGACGGTCATCGGCGTCCGCACGCCCACGCGATCGTCCAGCGGCTATCCCTACAGCACGTACCAGACCTATCTCATTGAAGACGAACCCGAGCAGGCACGCCCCTTCGTCTACATGATCGACCAGCTGTTTTTGCTGGACGACGATAACAACACGCGCCTGCTGTCCTATGAACCGCTGGAGGGCGATCCCAACAATCAGATCATGAACGGACGGTATACATATTCGGCGCCGTACGACGAAACCCAAGAGAGCGCCAGCGTCCTGAACGACGCCTTGGGGCGAGAGATCACGTTTGCCCAAGGCAACTATGTCTCGTTTGTGCGCCCTTCGAGCTACCCGCCGAATGCCGACGACATGCCGCAGTACGAGATCATGCGCCTCGACGCACTTGAACGCGAGAAGGCGCTTTCCGTCGACGATCTCGGCGGAGAGAAGGAGCGCGAGGCGTTTCACGCGCAGATTCACAATCAATTGGAGATGATCGATCCGGAGGGGACGGTCGACGCGAAAAAGTACCCCGTCGACGACCAGAACATCGGCATCGTGCGGCGCAATTCCACGTGGTCGTTTGTGACGACGATGAACTGGGCGGCGGGAAACAACACCTTTCCGTCGCGCATTTACGTGGATCTGGTGACGAAGATTCCGGCATTTCAAGTGCCGAAGGAACAGATCGGATGGACGCGCATCACGAACAAAGTGCCGCTGGCCGTGGCGGCGGGCATTTCGCCGTCGGGCGAGCGGGTCTTCATTCAAAGCGAAGACGAATTGCTCTACTACAATGCCACGAAGGACGCTATCGAAGAGACGGCGCGCCTGTCCATCCAACTGGGAAAGGGCGCTCAGATCGTCAACTTACAGTATTTCTACGATGATCAGGCCGGAGACATACGAGCCAAGTTCGTGAATCTCCCCCAGGCGCATCCGGAGGTCATCTATTACGATTTGCGCTGAGCGAGCCTTAGTCCAAGAGCCTCTGAATGAGCTCTTCGGGCGACGGCGCGTCCGCGACGAGGCGCTCTTTTTGGTCGTGTGTGAGCTTTTTGATGGCCGCTTCGAGGCGAAGTCCCACAGAGCGCGTGGGGACGGCCCAGGCCTGGGCGAGGGCGACGGGACGACGAGAGCGCGTGTACTTGGCCCCGACTCCGCTGTTGTGCGCGGCCACGCGATGCGAAAGATCGGTGGTGTAGCCGGTGTACAGGCTCTGGTCCGCACAGCGCAGGAGGTAGACGTAGTGCGCGTCACTCATCCGCGCCTTCTTCGCTGAGCACCCGACGCACCGCATCGTAGTCGAATCCCTTTTGGAGCAGAAAGCGGATGATCTTCTGCCGGTCGTTCGGATTCCCGACGTCGCGCCGTGCGAGCTGTCGCTTGACGTGATGGCGCAGGGCCTCGTCTTCTCCGGCGTCGGGCAGGCTTCTGAGAGCCTCTTCGATCGTCTCGGAGGCGACGCCGCGACGTCCGAGTTCCGCTCGAATCCGGCGTTTGCTCCAATGGGCGCTGTGCTCTTTATCCTGGGCGTAACGCACGGCGTAGTCGGCATCGTCCAAGAGGTGCTGCGCTTTGAGCCGCTCGACGACGTCTTCACACGTCGCCTCGTCGAGGCTCTCGCGTCGCAAGCGGCGTCGAACGTCGGCGGCCGTGCGCGGCTGGTAGAGGGCGTAGCGCTTGGCGACCAGATAGGCGCGTACGTGCTGATCTTCTTCGCGTAGCGCGCAGGCGACGTCGTCGGAGACTTGGGCGGGCGCGTGGATGTTCAAACGCAGATACGAGTCGTAGGTGACGAAGAGATGCTCGCCGCGTGTCGTTTCGAAGACGAACGCGCCGGTGCTCTCATCGTAGTGAATTGAGGTGATGTTCATAGAACCTCCTTTTTTGCAGTATATCATGGTAAACCGATATGAGCACGACCTCGAAACAGTGAAGGCAGGGAATCATGGCAGATTTGAAATACGAAGTAGTGGAGACGCTCGGCGTGCTGAGCACGGATGCCAAGGGGTGGCGCAAGGAACTCAATCTCGTGTCGTGGAACGAGCGCGATGCCAAGTACGACTTGCGCAGCTGGAATCCGGATCACACGCGCATGAGCAAGGGAATTACGCTGACGCGCGACGAAATTCAGATCTTGAGCGAACTCTTGCAGGAAGAATTGCAAAATGACTGAACCGGAGCGCGAGGTCGAAGTCAAACTCCTGGGACTGGACCGCGACGCGTTAGAGCGGACGCTTCAGGCGCAGGGCGCGACGTTTGACCGCGAAGAACATCAGATCAACGTCCGGCTCTCAAACCCCGCACATCCCTTACCCGAGGCGGAGTACTTGCGCCTGCGGACGATTGAGGTGGAGGGAGAGGCGCCGGTTCACGAGCTCACCCTAAAGCGTCGCGTGTCAAAGGAAGGCGCGCGCGTCAACGAGGAGTACACCGTGCACGTGGACGATCCGGAGGCGGCGCTCCTGCTGATGGAAAAGCTCGGCTTTTCCGAAAAAGAGGCTGCGCGCAAGACGCGTCGCCGCTACCTGTGGCAGGATTTCCGTGTCGAATTTGACACCTGGGATGCCGAT
Organism: Peptoniphilaceae bacterium; assembly: GCA_028726605.1. GTDB lineage: Bacteria > Bacillota > Clostridia > Tissierellales > Peptoniphilaceae > Murdochiella. Next base: position 119,827 of record JAQYPV010000007.1, read on the forward strand.
TATCTGCCCGTCCCCTACGTGGAAGTCGAAGCGCCGTCCCCTGAGGCGCTGGAGGGGTTTCTCGCGGCCTTTCAGATCCCATCGGCGTCAGTTTCCACGCTCTCCATCGGGGACTTGCGTCGCACGGTTCAGAATGAACGCCATGACGCATGAGGGACACGGCGGGATTTTTGACACTTGCTCCTGTGCTGGATATAATGCGATAAGCAGGTCGAACCTGCTTATTTTTTATAAGGAAGTGAGAATCATGGAACAGACGATTTTGACGAAAGAAGGCTATCAAAAGCTCATCGACGAATTGGATTACCTCAAGTCGACGCGCCGCCAGGAAGTGTCCGAGCACTTGAAGGTGGCTCGCGGCTTTGGCGACTTGTCGGAAAACGCGGAGTACGATGCTGCTAAAGATGAGCAGCGCGAACTGGAAGCGCGTATCACGACGATTGAAGCACAACTCAAAAACGCGCAGGTCATTGAGACCGAGGGCATGGAGCAGTCTGATGTCATCGGCCTGGGCTCGACGGTGAAAGTCCTGGACGAAGAATTCGACGAAGAGATGCAGTTCACCATCGTCGGCACGGTCGAAGCGAATCCGCGCAAGAATCGTATTTCCAACGAGTCGCCGCTCGGCGCGAGCCTCATCGGCTCGAAAGTGGGCGACCGCTTGGCCGTGGAGACGCCGGGTGGCACCGTCGCGTACAAAGTGCTCGAAATCGTGCGCTGAGATTCCGAAGGAGGAAGAGGATGCAGCAGATCAGCGAAAATGAAATGCGACAGATTCGCCGGCAGAAGCTGGACGCCTTGCGCGCAGCGCATCGCGATCCGCATCAGCAGACGAAGTTCGACGTGACGGCGCACGCCCGGCCGATTCACGACGAATTTGAGGCTTGGGAGACGAAATCGGTGCGGATGGCCGGCCGCATCATGGCCAAACGCGGCCATGGCAAGATGATTTTCTTGGATCTGCAGGATGCGACGGGCAAGATTCAGCTCATCGCCCGCCAGAACATCATGGGTGAAGAGGCCTTTGCCGTCGTCAAAGATTTGGATTTGGGCGATATCGTGGGCACGGAAGGGGAGGTGCTGCGTTCAGACCGCGGCGAGATCTCCTTGTCCGTGGAATCGCTTTTGTTGCTCACAAAATCGCTGCAACTGCTGCCGGAGAAGTTCCACGGCCTGAAGGATCAGGATCTGCGCTATCGCCAGCGCTACGTGGACCTCATCGTCAATCCGGAAGTGAAAGACGTGTTCGTCAAGCGCAGCCGCATCATCAGCGAAATCCGCCATTTTTTGAACGGTCGTGACTTCCTGGAAGTCGAAACGCCGATTCTGAACACCATCTCTGGCGGCGCCACGGCGCGCCCGTTCATCACGCACCACAACACGCTGGACATCGACATGTACCTGCGCATTGCGAACGAACTCTACTTGAAGCGTCTGATCGTGGGCGGCTTTGATCGCGTCTACGAAATGGGACGGATGTTTCGCAACGAAGGCATGGATCCCAAGCACAACCCGGAGTACACCGCCATCGAACTCTATCAGGCGTACACGGATGTGGAGGGCATGATGGAGATCACGGAGTCCATGGTCTCTACGGTCGCAGAAAAGGTCTGTGGCGGTACGACAGTCAACTACCAGGGCACGGAATTGGATTTTTCGGCACCTTGGCAGCGCATGACCATGACAGAAGCGGTGAAGCAGTATGCGGGCGTGGATTTTTCGACCATTGAGACTGTCGAAGAGGCGCGCGCCATTGCCAAGGAAAAGCACGTGGACGTCGACGCCAACGCGGGTAAGGGCAAGATTCTCCAGGAGTTCTTCGACGCCTTTGTAGAGGAGCACCTCATTCAGCCCATCTTCATCACCGAATACCCGGTGGAGATCAGTCCGCTCGCCAAGCGCTCGCCCGAGAATCCGGAGATGACGGAGCGCTTTGAAGCCTTCGTCTACGGCAGCGAGATCGCCAATGCGTTTTCGGAACTTAACGACGCCGACGATCAGCGAAAGCGCTTCGAGAAGCAAGTCGAAATGCGCAAGGCGGGAGACGACGAGGCGGGCATGATGGACGAGGACTTCTTGAACGCCTTAGAGATCGGCCTGCCGCCGACGGGCGGTCTGGGGATCGGCATCGACCGTCTGGTCATGTTCCTCACGGATCAGACGTCCATTCGCGACGTCCTGCTGTTCCCCACGATGAAGCCCACCCATGCCGATGGCGAAGCCGCGTCACCGGAATCTCCTGCGAAGGCCTCTGCTGAGGAAACCGTCGCCTTTTCGCGCGATGCCATCGACTGGTCCCACGTGGTGGTGGAGCCCTTGAGTGACGAGACCATCGACTTCGAGACGTTTGCGGCGTCTGATTTGCGTGCGGTGAAAGTCAAAGACTGCGTGGCAGTCAAGAAGAGCAAAAAGCTCCTGCAGTTCACGCTGGACGACGGATCGGGAACGGATCGCACCATTCTGTCCGGTATCCACGCGTACTACGAGCCGGAGGAGCTGGTGGGCAAGACTTTGCTCGCCATTGTGAACATTCCGCCGCGCAAGATGATGGGCGTGGATTCCCAAGGGATGATCATCAGCGCCATTCACGAGCGCGAGGGGGAGGAGCAGCTTCAGCTCATCATGCTGGATGGGCGCATTCCCGCCGGCGCTAAAATGTACTGATCGCGAGGCTTGAAACCCGTTTCAAGCCTGTTCCCGTGTCACGCCAGTTTAATGTCGCGAAGAGTAAGAAGGGGTCATGTTTCAAAAACAGTTCACCATTCGCTTTTCAGAAACCGATTTGGAGGGGCATCTCACCATTCCGGCGTTGATCAACTACGTGCAAGACGTCATCATCATGGATTCCGACGCGTCCGCTGCGCGCGCGCACGCTGTGGATGACGCAACTCTGGGATGGATGGTGACCTATTGGCAGCTTGACATCCACCGCCTGCCCGTGCGGGGCGAGGACGTGGACATCGGCACGTTCATTCACCGCCTGACGAAGGCGCAGGTCAATCGGAGCTTTTACGTGAAGACGCCCGCCGGCGAGTGCCTTGCAGAAGGCTATTCGGTGTGGCTGCTTTGGGATCTCGTCCGGCAGAAGATGATGCGCGTGCCCGAGGCGTACCTTTCGGCTGTGGACGTGCACGCACCGCTTCCCATCGTCTACACGAAGCGACACATCGATTTCCCCGACGACCTCGTCTGGACGACGCTCGAAGAGACGCAGGTGCGCTGGGATCAGATCGACACCAATCATCACATGAACAACGTCGAATACCTCAAGATGATCCAATCGGCCTTTCGCTCTGCGGCAGAGGCCGTCGAGCCGGCACAGTTCTTGATCGAGTACCGCAAACAGGCCTTTTTGGACGATGCCATCGCCGTGCGGGCGGCGCGTCAAGCCAATCGGGTTTACCTTGCGCTCGTGGGCGACGGCGAGAGCGTCTTATCGCGTGCCGCCATCACGCTGAAGGAGTGAGTCATGCCAAAGAAGATCCGTTATCTGCGCGTCAATCCCGCGGGAAACATTACGGCCTTTGTCTTGAGCGACGTCGCATCGGACGAGCGCGTCAGGGTGGGGCGCTTCCTGATGGCACTTGACCCCACCATCGAGCAAGTGGGCTTCGTCCTCCACGATGACGACGGTGCCATCGCGTCCTTGGCGATGATGGGAGGCGAATTCTGCGGCAATGCGACGCGCAGCTTCGGCCTTTACGTGGCGATGAGTGAGCGGAAGAGCGGCACCACGACGGAGCGCGTGCGTGTGAGCGGGACGACCCGACCGCTGGATGTGCTGGTCAACGTGGAGGCCTCTCGTGCGCGCGTCTCGTTGCCACCTGCTTTGGAGGTGAAGAGCGTCTCGTTTGAAGGCGAGCACGTCTTAGTCGTCTTGGAGGGGATCTGTCACCTCATCGTGACCGATCGTCTGGAAGATCCCGACTTCGTGCGCCGCGCCCTCGCGTTTTTGCCGAGCGTCGTCTCGAGCGAAGCCTATGGCGTGCTCTTCCTGGACCTCGAGCGCCTTCAGATGGCACCGTATGTGTACGTGGTCTCAGCAGACACGCTCTATCGGGAAGGCTCGTGTGGCTCTGGGAGCTTTGCCGTGGCCACGGCCTACCTGGAGGCGCTGGATCTCGGCGAAAAGACGGTCCTCTTAGAGCAGCCGTCGGGCGCCATTGAACTCTCTGCCTTCCATCAGGAGGGAGGAGCGCTCGTGCCGGCCATCGGGGGCGTGGTCGAGATGAGCGCGCCGCAGGACGTCCTCATGCCTTGAGGCTTGAAGCGAGCAGTATAAAAACATCGGATGGGTGTTGCAATCGATCGGCGACGCTGGTATACTTAACAAGTCGCATCGATGCAGTACAGACATCGTGCCCAATGTGCAAAGAGAAGGTGCTTTCACTCGTGCGCTTGCCTTGTTAGCTCAGTCGGTAGAGCATTCGGCTGTTAACCGAAGTGTCGTAGGTTCGAGTCCTACACAAGGCGTTCAAGCCGGGGTGGCGGAATTGGTAGACGCAAGAGACTTAAAATCTCTCGATCATTTTGATCGTACCGGTTCGATTCCGGTCCTCGGCATTCCGGACATGAGTTCCGGTCTTTGGCGGAGTAGCTCAGCTGGCTAGAGCACTCGGTTCATACCCGAGGTGTCATGGGTTCAAGTCCCTTCTCCGCTACATGGCCCTATGGTCAAGCGGTTAAGACATCGCCCTCTCACGGCGGTATCCCCGGTTCGAATCCGGGTAGGGTCATTTTCATGTTTGGTTGCGGCCCGGTAGTTCAGTTGGTTTAGAATGCCAGCCTGTCACGCTGGAGGTCGTGGGTTCGAACCCCATCCGGGTCGTGTTTATGAATATTGGCGAGTTCCGAAGTGGCCAACCGGGACGGACTGTAAATCCGTTAGCTTTGCTTTCAGTGGTTCGAATCCGCTCTCGCCCATTACTACCAAACATGAAGCCGCTCCGGCGGTAAAAAAGTTTGACAGAGATTTTGGAAAGTGCTAAAATATCTGTCACGTGATTCATCAAAAACAAATCGGTGTCATCATTGCGATGTGCGGCAGTGGCTCAGGGGTAGAGCATCGCCTTGCCAAGGCGAGGGTCGCGAGTTCGAATCTCGTCTGCCGCTTTTTTCTATCCGCCTCTCGTGCGGGTGTAGCTCAGTGGTAGAGCTCCAGCCTTCCAAGCTGGCTACGAGGGTTCGATTCCCTTCACCCGCTGAGGTATGTGCCATTAGCTCAGCTGGATAGAGCGTCTGGCTACGGACCAGAAGGCCTGGGGTTCGAATCCTCAATGGCACGTTTGACCGCTTGAAGTGCTTCAAGCGGTTTTTTCGTGCCCGGATGTGGGAGCGAAGCGCGCATTGCGGGGCGCGTTCACACCGCCTTTGAAGGGATCCGTTTCAAAGCGTAATTTATCTCATGACCTGACGCCCGTCCCAAAAGAAAAAGCGCAAAGGGTCTCAGACTTGTTATACTATAGGAACAGTTCGTGGAAAGAGAGGAGGGGGAATGGAAGATTCATTGATGCAAATAGAAGAAGGTTTAGAATACCGCTTTCTTTACAATGACGACTTCGACTCCATGCACCTGCTCCTGTCGCTCATCGACCACGAGCACAAACTCTCCAATGTGCAGCCGCGCTATCAGCTCATGAAGCGCCTGGGGACGTCGCTCAAACGGGCGCTCAAATCCAGGAAGGACAGCGATTACATCATCCAGGCCATTCGAAAGCGCATCAACGACGATGTCAATCGTCTGGAACTCGCGGTGTTCCTCAAGGGGTACGCCAACGGCCTTCACGCCTCGTTCTACGTGGACCGGATGGAACGGCTCGCGCTTCAGGAATTCGGGGAGCACGAGCTGTCTCATCGTCACCAGCTGTACCACACGGCCAAGTCGGGCAAGGTGATGGGACTGCAATCCGCAGTGTTTCGCACCATCAAGATGGAGACGAAGGAACTGCAAAACGCCCGCCAACTGTCGAACATGTACTGTAAGCGGGTGCTGCGCGGGAAGATCTACGGGTTAAACGACGTCTTGGATACGCAGATCGTCTTGGACTTCGAGCATTTGACGCATCTCAAGGTGGAGGAAGAGAAACTCACCATGAAAGAGCTGACGTTCCTCTACTCCAAGATCTGCCATTACCTGTACAACAACATCGCCAAGGTGTACAAGTACGCCTACTGGAACGGCATCAACGACGCCGTCTTGGAGCGGTACGCCAAATGAGAATTCTGGGGATCGATCCGGGCTTGGCGCGCATGGGGTACGGGGTGATCGACTTCGATGGTAACACCATTCGGCCCGTGGCCTACGGAGTGGTGGAGACGGCGCCGCAGATGACGATGCCCGAGAGGCTCTTACACTTATTTACGCAAACCCAACAGCTCATCGATCACACGGCGCCGGATGAGGTGGCCTTCGAGGAGCTGTTTTTCTATCAGAACAAGACCACGGGCATCACCGTGGCGGAGGCGCGTGGCGTCGAGGTCTTGACGTTTGAACGGGCGGGACTTCCCCTGTACGAGTACACGCCGTCGCAGATCAAACAGGCCATGACGGGCTACGGTCGTGCGACCAAAGTGCAGATGCAGAAGGCGGTGACGATGCTGCTGCGGCTCGAACAGGTGCCTCAGCCCGACGACGCGGCAGACGGGCTCGCCGTAGCCATGACCCACGCCTTCGGACAGCGCTTCAAGGAACAACAACGAATGAGGTAGTATGTACGCTTATATCACAGGAGAAATCGTCGCCATCGAAAGCGACCGGGTCGTCGTGGACCATCAGGGCATCGGCTACGAGATCAACGCTTCCGTTCAGGCGCTCTCGCGGTGGACGTTGGGGGACGAAGTGCGCGTCTACACGCGCTACATCGTGCGCGAGGACTCCGTGGCGCTCTTCGGCTTTTACGATGAAGCCGAACGCGAGATGTTCGACCTCTTGACGAAAGTGTCGGCCGTGGGGCCCAAGTCGGCTCTGGCCATTCTCTCTGCCCTCACCGTCGACGCCATCGTCGCAGCAGTGCAGACGAGCGACGTCGCCGCTCTCACCCGCGCGCCCGGCGTGGGCAAGAAGACCGCCAGTCGGATCTTGTTGGAACTCACCGACGCGCTGAAAGGCCGATCTGTGGCCGCTTCTGGAATGGAGCCGCTTCCGCTTTCGGGGAACAGTCAGGCGCTCGAAGCACTCATCAACCTGGGCTATCAGCAGCGTGAAGCCGAAGAAGCCTTAAAAGGCGTGGACACCACACAGTCCACCGAAAGGGTGCTGCGCGAGGCGTTAGCGCGTCTCGGCCGTTGAGGGGAAAGGAGTCGATATGCAGGATCGTTTGATCACGCCACATCCCACAGACGACGACGCCCGCGTGGAGAAGAGTCTGCGTCCGCGGTGGCTTGCGGAGTACATTGGCCAGGAGAAGACGAAGGAAAAATTGGACATCTTCATCCACGCGGCTAAGGCGCGGGGCGAGGCGCTCGATCACGTATTGCTTTCCGGCCCACCGGGTCTCGGCAAGACGACGCTCGCCACGATCATCTCCAACGAGATGGGGGCGCACATGAAGATCACTTCCGGCCCGGCCATCGAACGGCAGGGCGATCTCGCGAGCATTTTGACGAATCTCAAACGCGGCGACATCCTCTTCATCGACGAGGTGCATCGTCTGAATCGCAACGTCGAAGAGATCCTCTACTCGGCCATGGAGGACTTCGCACTGGACATCATGGTGGGCAAGGGCACGACGGCGCAGAGCTTGCGCCTCGAGTTGGAGCCTTTTACTCTGATCGGCGCCACCACGCGCAGCGGGATGCTCTCTTCGCCGCTGCGCGACCGCTTCGGCGTCATGATCACGTTCGAGCTCTACGAACCGGAGGAACTCGCGCAGGTAGTTCAGCGTTCGGCCGCGCTCCTGAACGTGGCGATCGACGCGGAATCCACCATGGAACTCGGGAAGCGCTCGCGCGGCACGCCGCGCATTGCGAACCGCCTCTTGCGCCGCGTGCGCGACGTGGCCGACGTCAAAGGGGGCGGCGTCATCACGAAGGCCATTACGGACGAGGCGCTCTCCATGCTCGAGGTGGATGCGCTGGGCCTCGACCGCAACGACCGCCGCTACCTGTCGACCATTGGCGTCACTTTTAGCGGCGGCCCGGTGGGGTTGGACACCATTGCGGCCTCCATGGGCGAAGAGAGCGGCACTGTTGAAGACATCATTGAACCGTACCTCTTGCAGATGGGATTCATCGCGCGCACGCCTCGGGGACGCGTGCTGACGCCACAGGCCTTTTCTTACCTGGGCCTGCCCGTCCAACAGAGCATGAACGAGAAAGTGGGGGACGATGAAGACGTCCGATTTTAACTACACACTGGATCCGTCGTTGATCGCACAGCATCCGACGCCGAACCGAGAAGACTGTCGTCTTCTGGTGTTGGACAAAGACACGGGCGAGATGACGCACGACCAGTTCTACCATTTGAAAGACTACTTAAAGCCGGGGGACTTACTCATCGTCAACGACACGCGTGTCATTCCGGCGCGTCTCTACGGCCACCGCGAGGGGCGTGAGGAGCGCATCGAGACGTTGCTTTTAAAGCGCATTCGCGACGACCGGTGGGAGTGCCTTGTCAAACCGGGCAAAAAGATGAAGATCGACACGGAAATCGTCTACAGCGCAGAATTGCGCGCCCAAGTCGTCGACATCTTAGACGGCGGTCAGCGCGTGCTCGACTTTTCGTACGAAGGGGTGTGGGAGGAGATCCTGGATCGCGTGGGGTCCATGCCGACGCCGCCGTACATCACCGAAGAACTCCAGAATCCGGACGACTACCAGACGGTCTATGCCAAGGTAGACGGCTCCGCCGCTGCACCGACGGCCGGCCTGCACTTCACGGAGGCGATGTTGGAGGACTTGGAGCGCTCGGGCATCGCCATCGGGAAGTTGACGCTCCACGTCGGACTCGGGACGTTTCGACCGGTCAGCGAAGAGAACATCGAAGAGCATCCGATGCACGCCGAGTTCTACATCCTCCCCCAGGAGACGGTGGATCTGATCGAAAGGACGAAGGCAGCTGGTGGACGCGTCATCAGCGTGGGGACGACATCGACGCGCACGCTGGAGACCGTCGCGCAGAAGTTCGGTCATCTGGAGGCCGACAGCGGGTGGACGGACATCTTCATCTATCCGGGATACACCTATCGCGCCATCGACGGCATCATCACCAATTTCCACTTGCCGGAGTCTACGCTCATCATGATGATCGCCGCGCTCGTCGGGCGCGAACGCATCTTGCACGCGTATGAGGTGGCCAATCGGCTGCGCTATCGCTTCTTCAGTTTCGGAGACGCCATGCTCATCCTAAAGCGCGATGACGCCATCTCACGCAATGCGGATCAGGGCGTGGTGCGGGATGTCCAGGCCTTCTTTGACGGCGAACACGACCCCGTCGACCTCCAGGCGTTGGGCGTTTCGACGGAGGGTGACGGATGCGCGCAGTGACCTATGAACTGATCCACCAGGACCGCCACTCCATGGCGCGCGCGGGCATCATCCACACGCCGCACGGCGACATAGAGACGCCGGTCTTCATGCCCGTGGGCACGCAGGCGAGCGTGAAGGCCATGACGGTGGACGAGCTCAAAGCCATCGACACCCAGATTCTGCTATCCAACACCTACCACCTGTTTTTACGACCGGGCCCGGAGGTCATCCGAGAAGCGGGGGGACTGCACCGATTCATGAACTGGGATCGTCCCATTCTGACCGATTCGGGCGGCTATCAAGTCTTCAGCTTTGCGGACCGCAAGCAGCTCTCGGAAGACGGGGTGACCTTTCAGTCGCACATCGACGGATCCGCGAAATTCCTCTCACCGGAGAAGTCAGTGGGAGTGCAAGAAGCCCTGGGCTCCGACATCATGATGGCCTTTGACGAGCCGGTGCCCTTTGGTTCGGACCACGCGTACACGGAAGAGTCGATGGAACGCTCCCTTCGGTGGCTCGAACGCTGTAAGGCCGCGCAGACGCGGAAGGACCAATCGCTCTTCGGCATCGTTCAAGGGGGCTTCTTCGAAGACCTGCGCACCCGGAGCGCGCGGAAGAGCATCGCGATGGATCTCGACGGATACGCCGTCGGAGGCATCAGCGTGGGCGAACCCAGCGAGGACTTTCTGCGGATCCTAGACTACACGACGCCTTTGCTGCCGGAGGACAAGCCGCGCTACAACATGGGAATTGGCACGCCGGATTACCTCTTCGACTCCGTGGCGGCCGGCATCGATATGGCAGACTGCGTGCTCCCGACGCGCGTGGCGCGAAACGGGCAGGCGCTCGTACACGACGGCAAGATGAATTTGCGCAACGCCCGGTACAAAGAGGACTTCCGCCCGCTGGATGCGGACTGTTCCTGCGACACGTGCCGACACTACACGCGCTCGTACCTGCGTCACCTGGTCATGGCGGGCGAGATCTTGGGCGCGCGCCTCTTGACCTTGCACAATCTGTACTTCCTCATTCACATGATGCAGGAGATGCGCAAGGCCATCTTGAATGACGATTTTCTGGCCTACCGCGAGGAATTTCTGGGGCGTTACCTGGCCACCGAAAAACGCTGAGGGTTGTGCTACAATAGGGGAAATGAAGGAGGAATTATGCCAGCTCAATTAAGTCCGTTTATCATGCTCATCGCCATGTTTGGCCTCTTGTACTTTATGACCATCCGCCCGCAGAAGAAGCGCGCCGAAGAGATGAAAAAAGTTCGGGAATCGCTGAAACTCGGCGATCAGATTGTGACCATCGGCGGCATTCGCGGCCGAATCACCGCGCTGCGCGACGACTCGTTCGAGATCGAAACGGGAAGCGATCACATGCGCATGGAACTCTTGCGCGACGCGCTGTCCTACGTCGTGAAGCCCACGTCGGGCTATCAGGAGCAGCCGACCGAGGCGGCGGAAGCCGAGGGAGAAGAAGTTGTGACGGAGGAATCGGCCGGGGAAAGCGCCTTTACGACCGACGGTTACACCGGCGTCACGGATGAAGACTGAGAAGGGGCGAAACGCCCCTTTTTTTAGTGAATGCGACGAGGTGTTGCATGCGTTGGTTTATGAGCCATCACAAGAGAGAATATGAGGTGCTGCGCGAAAAGACGCAGCTATCGCCCGTGACGTGCCTGTTGCTCGCCAATCGCGGAGTGACGGCGTCGGAAGCGCAAACCGCCTTAAACCCCACGTTCGAGGATCTATCGGATCCGTTCGCCTTTCGAGAGATGGAAGTGGCTGTGTCGTACATTCTAGACTGTCTCGCCGCGGAAATTCCCATTCGCATCGTCGGCGACTACGACCAGGACGGCGTCGCGGCGACGACCATTTTGATGAAGGGCCTGCGGTACTTTGCGGAACGTTTGGGCGCGGATCCGTTGCACGCCGTGAGTTACGCCATTCCCGATCGGATGGAGGACGGCTACGGCATCTCGCCATCGCTCGTGGAACGCGCCATGGACGAGCGCTGCGGCCTCATCGTCACTGTGGACAACGGCATCGCCGCATTCGACGCCCTGCAGTACGCCGCGGAAGTGGGCATGCCGGTCATCGTCACGGATCACCATCAGCCAGTGGTCGAGGACGGCGCGTTTCGCCGCCCGGAGTGTGAGGCGCTGATCAACCCCCACGTGCCGGGCGAGCGTGTCGCTTTCAGGGACCTCTGCGGCGCCGGTGTGGCATTTAAGCTCGTGGATGCGCTGGCCCGTCAGATGGAGGATCCCTTTGCGCTGCGGGAAGAACTGCTGGGCTATGCCGCGCTGGGCACCATCTGCGACGTCATGCCGCTCGTGGGGGAGAATCGCACCATTGTGACCCTGGGGCTGGACGCGCTCAACCGGTCCACGAATCCCGGCTTGCGCGCTTTGCTTCAGGCCATTCACTGGGAAAAGGACATCACCGTCTACACGGCGGGCTTTATCATCGGCCCATGCATCAACGCGTCGGGCCGGCTCATGACGGCGCGCCTCGGGGTGGAACTCTTCCTCGAAGACGATCCCGTGACCGTGGCGGCCTACGCGGAGGAGTTGGTGCGGCTGAACGACGAGCGCAAGGCGATGACTTTGGAGGGCACGGAGCGCGCCCAGGCAGTGATCGAGAAAAAGCCGCTCACGCCTGTGCTGGTCTGCTATTTGCCTGGGTTACATGAGAGCCTGTGCGGACTCGTGGCCGGACGGATGCGGGAGCGCTACAACCGCCCCTCGCTCGTCTTCACCGATGCGCAAAACGGCGAGGGCCTCATCAAAGGCTCCGGGCGCAGCATTCCGGCGTATCACATGTTCCAAAAACTGAACGCGCACCGCGACGACTACGTGGCGTTCGGAGGACACGCCATGGCGTGCGGGATGACGATCCGCAAGGTGGATTTGGAGCGCCTCGTCGCCACATGGAATGCCGAGAGCGAGCTCACGACGAGCGACCTCGAACGAGAGATTACAGTGGATGGCAGACTTCCGTTAAGCGCCATCGACGTCGCCCTCATGCGCGATTTAGACGCCCTGGAGCCGTATGGAAACGGCTTTGCGGCGCCGCTCTTTGCGGCGATCGCAGTGCACGTGCGGGGGTTTCGTGTGGTGGGGGCGGCGCAAAACGTCCTCAGGGTGAACCTCGAGCAGAATGGCGCGCGCTTTGTGGCGGTGGCTTTTCAGGCGCAGGAACTCCTCGTGCGGCTCAAAGGGCAGCATCCAAAAGCGCCCGAGTGGGTGGAGGCGCTCTTGCGCGGGGAAGACATCCCCGTTTCGATGGACGTCTTGTACAAACCGCAGTGGAACACCTTCCGCGGGCAGACGCAGATTGAACTCAAATTGAGTGATATGCGCTTCTCACGGGTATAATTCAACGCTTTTCTCGGGTATAATAAATCATTATTTAGAATTTTGAAAAAGAAAGGAGGCCGTATGACGATCGAGACCTTAATCGATAAAATCAAGTCGTATCATCCCACGACGGATGAAGCGCTGATTCGTCGTGCCTATCATGCGGCTTCTGTGGCGCATGAAGGGCAAAAGCGCAATTCCGGTGAACCCTACATCATTCATCCGCTGCACGTGGCCTATATTTTAGCGGAACTTCAAATGGACGACGCCACCATCTGCGCAGGGCTGCTTCACGATGTCTTGGAGGACACGGAATTTACGAAGGACGACATGATCACGACCTTCGGGGAGGAGATTACGACTCTCGTGGACGGCGTGACCAAGCTCAAACAGCTCCAGTCCAAGTCCAAGGTGGAGAATCAGGTCGACAACTACCGCAAGATGGTCATGGCCATGGCCAACGACATTCGCGTCATCATCGTGAAGTTGGCCGATCGCCTGCACAATTTGCGCACGCTCGATTACAAGGACCGCGAAAAGCAGATCGAAAAGGCCACGGAGACGATCGAGATCTACGTGCCGATTGCGCATCGCCTCGGCATTTCGACCATCAAATCCGAACTGGAGGATCTCTGCCTCAAGTTCTTGGATCCCGATGCCTACTATGAAGTGTCACGGCTCGTCAACAAGCGCATCGACGAGCGCAAGGCGTTCATTCATGAGATCATACAAGAGCTCAGTGAGGAACTGGACAAGCTCAACATGAAATTCGAGATCTCCGGCCGCCCGAAGACGCTCTACTCCATCTACAAGAAGATGTACCAGCAGAACAAGTCCTTTGACCAGATCTTCGACGTCTCGGCCATTCGCGTGATCGTGGACACGGTGAAGGATTGCTATTCGGTCCTGGGCGTGGTCCACACGCTCTGGAAGCCCATTCCGCGCCGCTTTAAGGACTACATCGCCATGCCCAAGGCCAATATGTACCAGTCGCTGCACACGACGCTCATCGGGCCGGGCGGGGAGACTTTTGAGGTGCAGATCCGCACCTACGAGATGCACCAGACGGCCGAATACGGCATTGCCGCGCACTGGTCCTACAAAGAGGGCAAATCCAAGCGCAGCTCGTTCGACGAGAAGCTCACGTGGGTGCGCCAGCTCATGGAATGGCAGAAGACCACGACCGACTCGTCGGAGTACATGGAGACGTTGAAGGGCGATTTTTTCTCGGATGAGGTCTACGTCTTCTCGCCGCAGGGCGACGTCGTGGAGCTCGCGCGCGGTTCGACGCCGGTGGACTTTGCCTATCGCATTCACTCCGACGTGGGCAATCACTGCGTGGGCGCCAAGGTGAACGGCCGCCTCGTGCCCTTGGATCACGTGCTGGAAAACGGCGTGATCGTGGAAATTTTGACCTCCAAGAATTCCGCGGGCCCGTCTCGGGACTGGCTCAAGTTCGTCAAGACGCCTTCGACCAAACAGAAGATCCGTCAGTACTTCAAACACGCGAAGCGCGACGAGAACATCGAAATGGGTCGGGACATGATCGTCCAGGATCTCAAAAAGGACGGCGTGCCGCCGAACGAGGCCATGACGGAAGAGGCATTGCAAAACGTCATCGCGCGAATGAGCTTCTCATCGCCCAACGACCTCTTTGCGGCAGTGGGCTTCGGCTCACAGACCGTGGGCAGTGTGACGAGCAAACTCAAGGAACTCTTCGAAGAGAAGCGCGAAAAAGAGGCCGAGAAGAATCGAGAAAAAGAGAGCGACAAGGCCGCCCTCCACGTGCCGACGCAGCAGAAAGGGCCGACGGCGGGGGACGACACGATACGCATTCGCGGCGAAGGCGTGACCAACCTGCAGGTCAAATTCGCACAGTGTTGCACGCCGGTGCCGGGCGACAAAATCGTGGGCTACATCACCATGGGACGCGGCATCTCCGTGCATCGGGCCGACTGCGTGAACATCTTGAACACGCAAAATCCGGAGCGGCTCATCGAGGTGGAATGGGATCAGACGGAAAACACGAAGTTCTTCTCCACCATCACCATCCGTGCGGCCAACAAGACGGGCTACATGGCGAGCGTCGTGGAACTCATGACGAAGCAGGACGTCAACATGTCCGGTATTCAGGCCCATACTGATCCTGAGGGCAATACGACGACCATCGTCCTCACGCTGGAAATTGAGGACGCGAATCAGGTGCAGGAACTGATGCGCAAGATCCGTCAACTTCAAAACACGATCAGCGTGTATCGAACCAAGAGTTAGGGGAGAAGATGAACGCAGCATTAAACGTCATTCGCGAGATTTCTCCCATCTTCGAGGAGAACACGTACCTCGTCTACGACCTCGCGAGCCGGGTGGCGGCGCTCGTGGATCCGGGCTATCCGCTGGAGGCCATCGACGCATTCATCGCTCGCGAGTCGTTGAGCGTCCGAGACATCGTGCTCACGCACGGGCACGTCGACCACATTTCCGGTGTGGGCTATTACCGCAAGAAGTATGGCGCAACAGTCTGGCTTTCTGCGGACGAACGCGACGTCGTTGAGCAGACGAAACGCGACTATGAACGACAGGTCCCGGAGCTTTCTGACTTTGCCGTGGATCGGACGTTTGAAGACGGCGAGAGCGTCGGCGCACTGGGCTTTCGCGTCGTGGCGGCGCCGGGTCACACAAAGGGCAGCGCCATTTTAGAACTACCGGGTCTGGCTTTTACGGGGGACACGCTATTTGAAGGCTCCGTGGGACGCACGGACCTCTATTCCGGCGACGAAGAGAGCCTCAAAGCATCGCTTCGCCGCTTTATGGCTGAAACCGATGACGACGTTGTGATCGCTCCGGGTCATGGCTCTGCGACACGCGTTGGGAGAGAACGACAGGCCAACCCATATGTGTTGGCATGGACAAAGGGGGAGAGATGGAATCCATCCGAGGATTAAAACGCAGTCACAAAGCGGGAACGCTTCGTGAGGAACACATCGGACAGACCGTCACGGTCATGGGGTGGGCCGCCAAGGTCCGCGATCTGGGTGCGCTGTGCTTTATCGACCTGCGCGACCGCAGCGGAATTTGCCAGTTGGCCTTCCGCCGCGAAGAAGATGTCGCGCTATATGAAAAGGCCGCTTCGGTGCGTCAGGAATTCGTCCTCGCCGCCGTCGGGGAGGTCGTCGCGCGCGAGTCGGCAAATCCCGAACTGCCCACGGGCATGGTGGAGGTGAAGGTCCGGGAACTTCGCGTCTTGGACCGCGCAAAGACCCCGCCCATCTACATCAAAGACGACGATGCGGTGAGCGAGGAATTGCGTCTGAAATATCGCTACTTGGATCTGCGCAAGCCGCGCATGCAGGAGATGCTCGAGAAACGCGCGGAGATCACGCGGGCATTTCGCGAGTTCTTACATGGGGAAGGCTTCATCGAAGTGGAGACCCCGTATCTGGGCAAGCCGACGCCCGAAGGCGCGCGCGACTATTTGGTACCTTCGCGCGTCTCTCCGGGCAAGTTCTACGCCCTGCCCCAGAGTCCGCAGCTCTACAAGCAGCTTTTGATGATCGGCGGCACGGACCGCTACTACCAAGTGGCGCGCTGTTTTCGCGATGAGGATCTGCGTGCCAACCGTCAGCCGGACTTTACGCAGGTGGACATCGAAATGTCGTTTGTCACCATGGAAGACGTCATGGACATGAACGAACGCCTGATGGCCTCCATTTTTGAGCAAATCAAAGGCATTCAGATTCCGCGGCCATTCCCGCGCCTTTCGTATGCGGACGCCATGGCGCGCTTCGGCACGGATAAGCCGGATCTGCGCTACGGCTTCGAGATCCAGGACCTTTCGGGCGTGGCAGCGACCACCGACTTCCCGCTCTTTACGGATGCCGTCGAAAAGGGCGAGTGGATCGGCGGGATCAACTTCAACGGCCTCGCCGCGGCGTATTCGCGCAAGAAATTGGATGCGCTCCTGACCTTAGTAAAGGGCATTGGCGCTTCGGGACTTCTGTGGGTGAAGGCCGAGGAAGACGGGCTCAAGACGAGCTTCCAGAAGTTCTTAACGGAACAGGCCGCTTCCTATCTCACCGAAGTGCTGGCGCTTCAGACGGGCGATTTGGGTCTCATCCTCGTGGGTCCGCGCAACAAGACCTTGGAGCAGTTGGGTAGCCTCAGAGTGCACATCGCCCAGGAGCATCTGACGCTCGACCCCGACGCGTTCGCGCTCTGTTGGATCGTGGATTTTCCGCTCTTTGAATGGAATGAGGAGGAAGGCCGCTACAACGCGACGCATCATCCGTTTACGAAGCCCGTGGATGAGGACATTCCGCTTTTGGATACGGATCCCGGAAAGGTTCGCGCTGAGGCGTACGACATCGTCATCAACGGCGACGAGCGCGGCGGCGGCTCCATCCGCATCCACCAGTCGGAGCTGCAGCGCAAGATCTTCGACATTCTGCAACTCAGCGATCAGGACATCGAGGAGCGCTTTGGCTTCTTCATCGAGGCGCTGCAATACGGCACCCCGCCGCACGGCGGCATCGCCTACGGCCTCGATCGTTTCGTGATGATGCTGATCGACCGCAGCAACATCCGTGACGTCATCGCCTTTCCGAAGACACAGACGGCGCAGGATCTGATGTCTGACGCGCCCACGCCCATTGCCCAGGTGCAATACGACGAGCTGCACCTCACGGCGCGGCGCACGGAGGGCGATTCTATAGCGGAAGGAAGGGAATGACATGCAGACCACAGCGATTGTCACGGCAAATCAGGGCGACATGAGTGAAGTGTTGGTCATGCGATCGGAGGCCTGCGGTTCCTGTGCGGCAGCGGGCGCGTGCCACACCAAGCCCAGCACGCACACCATTCCGAACACGCTGGGCCTCGTGCCCGGCGATGGCGTCGTGGTGGAGATGCGCGAAAAGACCTTCTTTCGCAACGTGTTTTTGCTCTACATCATGCCGGTGCTCTTTTTCGTCGGTGGGATCGCGCTGGCAACGCTCTGGCAGTCCCGCACCGGGACGGTGGACGAGACCAAGAGCTTTTTGGCGGGGCTCGCAGCGCTCGTCGTCTTCGCCTTCGTCATTCGCTTCGTCAACCAGAAGCTCGAAGGCACGGAGGACTGGACCATGGTGCGACGCGTGAGTCTCCAAGAACTAGCTGAAGCGCCGTGTCCGAGCGCGGAGGAGAAGAGCGCATGAGGCCGATCGTATCCATTGTCGGTCGCCCCAATGTGGGAAAATCGACACTGTTCAACAAACTCGTGGGCTCTCGCGTCTCCATCACGGAAGACACTCCGGGCGTGACGCGCGATCGCCTGTATCGCGAAGCGGAGTGGCTGGGCCGCACCTTTCTGTTGATGGACACGGGCGGCTTGGAGGTCAACAGCGACGACTTGATGCAGTCGGAAATTGAGCAACAGGTCGACTTTGCGCTTCGAGAAGCCTCCCTCGTGCTCTTTCTCGTGGACGTGAAAGACGGCGTGACCCCCATGGACCGCATGATCGCCACCAAGATTCGAAAGACAGGAAAGTCCTGCCTTTTGGTCGTGAACAAAGTGGATTCCCACGCGACGCCGCCGGAAGTCTACGAGTTTTACGAATTGGGCTTCGACTCGCTGTCCATCATCTCGGCGGAACAGCAATACGGGTTGGGTGATCTCTTGGATGAAATCCTCGATCTGCTGCCCGAAAATGAGACGACGGCGGAAGAAGAAGACGCCTTGAAGATCGCGCTGATCGGCAAGCCCAACGTGGGCAAGAGTTCGCTCGTGAATCGACTCCTGGGCGAGGAGCGCATGATCGTGACGAACATTCCGGGCACCACGCGGGACGCCATCGACAGCTACTACGAGCGGGACGGCAGGCACTACGTGCTGATCGACACGGCGGGCCTGCGTCGCAAAAGCGCCGTGAATTCGCGCATCGAGGCGTACTCGGCACTGCGCACCCTGTCGTCCGTGGACCGCGCGGATCTCTGCCTCTTTTTAATCGACGCGGAGCACGGGCCGACGGAACAAGATGCCAAGATCGCCGGCTATGCGCACGACCAGCACAAGGCGGCCATCATCGTCGTGAACAAGTGGGACCTGGTTGTCAAGGACACGATGACCCAAAAGCGCATGGAAGACGAGATTCGCACCATTCTCTCGTTCAACCACTACGCGCCGCTCATCACGGTGTCCGTCAAGACCGGACAGCGTCTGGATCGCCTGTTCAAGCTCATCCAGGAGGTCGACGAACACTACAGCTTCCGCATCTCCACCGGCCTCTTAAATGAAGTGATTCGCGACGCCGTCGTGATGGCGCCGCCGCCGACGGATAAGGGAAAACGGCTCAAAATCTACTACGCTTCCCAAGTGGCTACGCGCCCGCCCAAGTTCATCTTCTACGTGAACGACGCCGATTTATTCCACTTCTCGTATCTGCGTTACTTGGAGAACACGCTCAGAAAGAACTTCGACTTCACAGGTGTGCCGTTGCAACTGGAAGTGCGCGAACGAAAGGAAAAGGCATGACCCACCTCATCTCCATCCTCATCGCCTATTTCCTCGGGGGCATTCCGACGGGCTTTGTTCTCGGAAAAGTCCTCTTGCGTCGCGACATTCGTGAAGGCGGCAGCGGCAACATCGGCACGACCAACGCCTTCCGGACGATGGGCAAGAAGATCGGCGTCCTGACGTTCATCGGCGACTGTATCAAAGGCTTTGTAGCGGTCAAGATCGGGCAAGCGCTCGGCGGGCCCGATCTCTTGCCCATGGCCCTCGCGATGCTCTTCGTCGTCATCGGACACTGCTACTCGCCGTTTCTGAATTTCTCCGGGGGCAAGGGCGTGGCCACGATCGCCGGCGTGGGGTTGGCGTTCGACTGGAAGTTCGCCGTGGTGATGTTGACCATTTTCGCGCTCGTGCTCATCGCCTTCCGCATGGTGTCGTTGGCCTCCATCGTGGCCATCTCCACGGTCGTCGTCTCGATGCTGATTTTTGAGTATCCTCTCGAGATCCGCGTGAGCGCCATTTTACTTTCGCTGCTGTCCATCTACCGCCATCGCGAAAACATCAAACGGCTTTTGTCTGGCAACGAACGCAAAATTGGAGGACACCATGCCCAATGATGAACGAAAGGGACATGCGCACCGAAAGGGGCGCCTTTTCGGCTCTTTCTTCATCGTGGCGATTTTGGTGGTTCTCGTCTTTTTGGGCATTCGCTTCTTTGCCGGCCCCAAGACGATGGTGCTCACGGAGTCCGTGCCCGTCACCGTTCAGGAGAGCGGACGCGGAGCGTTTTTCTTCCACCTTTACGCCCCTGAGGCGTTCTACGACGTGGAGAAAGGCGATTGGGATGCGTCCTTGCGCTACCGTGTGGGCAGCCGCATCGCCTCGCTGAACGACACCTTGCGCGACCGCCTGATGGCGTGGGAAAAAGACAACCCCTCGGCACAGGAACGGGCCTACATCGACCGGATGCTCGCCGATGGGGCCATCGTCATGCCGTTCTCTGGCATGGTCCGGTTGGGGCGTGCTCTGTCGCTCTACACGGCTGATGCGCTGGAGGGCTTGAGCCCCGGCGATTTGGGCGCGCAGGCGGCGAGCGGGGACGTCTCGAAGGGACTCACCTTCATTGACAACCGCTTGTTCTACTGTGCCCTGGATCTTCCGCAGACCACGAGGCCTCTTTCTGTCGACGTGGGCGAAGCGGTCACCCTCGTCGATCGCAAGGGCAATACGTGGCAGGCGACGGTGGAAGAGATCAAGACCGCAGCGTCGGGCCGCCTCATCGTCTGCGCCCTGCGCGACGGGTTGAACCGCATTGCCACCGTTGGACCGATGGATCTGATCCTGCAAAAAGAGGTACGCGAGAGTTTTTCCGTGCCTTTGAAGGCGCTGATGACGGCGGGCGAGCAGGTGTTCTGTTACATTCTGGATGAAGATCACGTGGCGCGCCGCGTGGCAGTGCAGATGATGCGTGTGGACGAAGCCACGCATTCCGCGTGGATCGCGCCGGTGGCAGCGGCAGATGCGGAAGAGATCACGCTCTCGCGCTACGATCACGTGATCCTGAAACCGGATGAGGTGAAGGAAGGAGCGGTGTACGCATGGGACTGAGAGAAAATGTGGAACAGGTGAGAACGCGTCTCGAAAAGGCCGCGGCCCGCTTTGGGCACAAACCGCAGGACGTCACGTTAGTGGCGGTCACCAAGACCGTGGAAGCGGATGTGATTCGCGAGGCGATCGCCCTGGGCCTTACCGACATCGGTGAAAACCGCGTGCAGGAGATGTCGCGCAAACGAGAAGCCTATGCCGGCGCGCGCCTGCACATGATCGGACAGCTGCAGTCCAATAAGGTGCGCCAACTGCCCCCTGAGGTCGTCCTGGTGCAGTCGGTGGACCGCCTGTCTCTGTTGAACGAGATGGAGCGCATCGGCGCACGCGACGGGCGCGATTTCCTAGCGCTCATCGAAATTGCGATTGCGGGAGAAGCGCAAAAGGGGGGATGCGCCGTCGAGGCGCTTCCTGAGTTATTGGAAGCTGTGGAGGAGATGCAACACGTGCGCGTGAACGGGCTCATGTGCGTGGCGCCCGCCGCGTCGGATCCCGAAGACGTACGCCCGTATTTTCGAAAGATGAGAAGTTTATTCGATAAGACGGCAGCCATCGGGTATAATAAAACCCAAATGAACGTGCTGTCGATGGGCATGACGCATGACTTTGAAGTGGCACTCGAAGAGGGATCCAATATGGTTCGTATCGGTACCGCACTATTCGGGTCGCGCAATATTGGAGGAGGCGACAATGGGACTGTTGGATAAGATGAAGAACATGATCGGCATTGAAGATCAATACGACGAGGACGCGTACCCAGACGATTACGAGTACAATAACGACTACAGCTACAATGAACCGTCCTACGATTCGTATGATTCCAACGAGTCGAGTGCATCGACGAAGTACGAGTCACACGCCGAGGTGAAGCAGGAATCAGCGTACTTTGCGCCGCGCACCAGCCGCCTCAGCAATGTCGTCGAGATGTCGTCTTCAAGTCGCATGCGCATCAGCATTCAGGAGCCGCTGGAATACGACGACGGCCCGAAGGTCATCGACAACATCGCTCAGTCGCGAACGGTGGTTTTGAATCTCGAAATGCTCGAGCCGGACAAGAAGCGCCAGATTTTCGATTTCGTGAGCGGCGGTGTCTACGCCTTGAATGGCAACATTCAGAAGGTCACCAAAGACATCTACGTCATCGTACCGAAGGGCGTGGATGTGGACGCAGCCATGAAAGAGACAGCGTCAGATTCTTCGTTGTATCAGCTTTAAGACGACGCCGGATGCTGAGGTATCCGGCTTTTTTTTAGTGAAAAAAAGGAGAGGACATGGGATTGGGGATCATCATCGCTGGGCTTTGGGTCGTGCTGGATCAGGCGACAAAGGCGTGGGCCCGTGAGGCATTGGCAGGGGGAGATGTCGTCGAGGTCCTGGGCAAGGCGCTCACGTTTCGTTACTTGGAAAACCGCGGCGCCGCCTTCGGCATCTTGCAGGGCAACACGACATTCTTCATCCTCATCACCGTCTTGGCGGCCATCTTGCTCCTCGTGATGATGCGACGTTATCGCCACATGGGGTGGCCGCTGCTGCTTTCACTCGGCCTCATTTTGGGCGGGGCCATCGGCAACGGCATCGATCGCCTTTGGCTCGGCTACGTTGTGGATTTCATTCAGGTGGACCGGGTCGACTTCTATCAGTTTCCCATCTTCAACGTGGCCGACATCGGCGTGACGGTGGGCGTCATCCTCTTCGCACTTCTCGTGCTGTTCAGCGATGCCAAAGATTGGGAGGAAGATCATGAGCATCAACATCGGCAATGATTGGGACGAGATCTTAAACGACGAGTGGCAAAAGCCTTACTATCGCAAATTGCGAGAACTCCTCATCGAGGAATACCGCCATTACGACGTCTATCCGCCGGCCACGTCCATCTTTCGTGCACTTCAGCTCGTGCCGTACGCGGCCTGTAAAGTGGTCATTTTGGGACAGGATCCCTATCACGAACCCCGTCAGGCCAACGGCCTCGCCTTTTCGGTTTCCGCGGGCGTTCCCGTGCCGCCGTCGCTTCGCAATATCTACGAAGAACTGCAAAACGACCTGGGGATCTCGCCCGTGGCTCACGGAGACCTCACCGCCTGGGCAAAGCAGGGCGTCTTGCTTTTGAATGCGACGCTCACCGTGCGGGCGCACCTTGCCAATTCGCACGAAGCCATCGGTTGGCGACTCGTGACGGATCGCATCATCCGAGAACTGGGCTCACGGAAAAAGCCGCTCGCCTTCATCTTGTGGGGTAAATACGCTCAGTCCAAGCGCCCGCTCATCGAAAATCCCGCGCATCTCATCCTGCAGTCGCCCCATCCCTCGCCGCTCTCCGCACACCGCGGCTTCTTTGGGTCTCGACCGTTTTCCGCCATCAACGAGTGGCTCGTCGAACGCGACGAAGAGCCCATCGACTGGCGTCTGCCCGAACAGCCCACGGATTTCATCTCATGAATGGGGAAGAGAGGCGCTGGCGCAGCGTCGTCATCGATCCTGAGAGCGACGCTGTGGGGTTGCGCGCCGATGCCGGTGCGGCGGCGCTTTTCGACGGGTATTCGCGGTCCAAACTGGCCCAGGCCATCAAAGAGGGGCGACTCGTGGTGAATCAGGAGACAGTGCGTCCCAAGACCATCCTGTGCGCCGGGGACGTCATCTCCTACGACCCCACTTTTTTTGACCTCGCCCCGCTTCGCGCCGAGCCGTTTGCGCTTCCCCTTCTGTACGAAGACGACGACCTCCTGGTCGTCAACAAGCCCGCGGGCCTCGTGACGCACCCGACACCCCAGGTGCGCCAGGGGACGGTGGTGAATCAGCTCATGGGGAGCGGGCGTCGCTTTGCCGTCGGGGACGACGCCGAACGCCCGGGCATCGTGCACCGCCTGGACGCGCAGACGAGCGGCTGCCTCATCGTCGCCAAAACCGAAACGGCACGGGACGGACTCGTCGAAGCGTTTCGCAACCATCAGGTGAAAAAACGCTACCTGGCCATGGTGGAAACAAAGTGGGATACGGAGGGGACCCTCGTGGACCTTCCCATCGGCCGAGATCCCAAGGATCCGAAGCGGCGCACCGTGCGTACCGACGGACGGGAGGCGAAGAGCCTCTTTCGCACCCGAGAGATGAGCGACGAAGCATCGCTCATGGACGTGCGCATTTTTACCGGCCGCACCCACCAGATTCGCGTGCACGCGCGCGCCCAAGAGCATCCGGTCGTCGGCGACACGCTCTACGGCTTTCGTCGCCAGCGCCACGAGACGGGACATCACCTGCTGCACGCGTGGCAGATCGCCTTTGCGCACCCTCGGACGGGGGAGTGGATCCACGTCGCGGCTCCTTGGGACGACGAGTGGGAGCGGATGAGCCGCGTGCTCAGTCTCCCCTTACCTGAAACGACACGCGAGACGTCCGAGGGACCCTTTGACCTGTCGCAGCCGGATGAAGCAGACTGAGACGAAGACGACGTCCTCGGGACACATTGGAATTCTTTCGACAATAATGGAACGAACGCCAATGCCTCCTTCGATAGAATGACATCGAAAGGAGGCATTATGCTTGCACGAACCATTTCCTGCCGCTCTGAAGGACTTGAGACCGACCCCGTCACGGTCGAAGCCGAGATCTTGAGCGGCTTTACGCAGTTTACCATCGTCGGCCTCGCCGGCGCATCCATTCAGGAAGCCAAAGAGCGCATTCGCGCGGCGCTGCACGCCATGAATCTGCGCATGCCGCTCGGGCGCATCATCGTCAACCTCTATCCAGGAGATCTGAAGAAAGGGGGGACGCAGTGGGATCTCGCCATCGCCGTCGCCCTTTGTGGTGCCATGCAGCGCGTCCCCGTCGCGCCGTTGAAGCACAAAGCTTTCATCGGCGCGCTGGCGCTGGACGGGCACTGCCGACCGGTGCCCGGGGCGTATGCCATGGTGCATCGCCTTGCGGAGGCCGGCTTTTCTGACGTCTACCTCCCGTGTGACAATGTGGACGAATGCCGAACGATCCAGGGCGTTCGACTCTATCCCTGTCATCAGCTGGCTGAAGTGCTCCACGATCTGGACGGGACCCGGGCCATTACGCCTGTGATCGGCCACGCCGAAGCCCCTTGCGCCACGCGGCCCCCTGTGGGGGATTATGCCGAGCTCCAGCACGCCGAGATCTTAAAGCGCGTCTTAACCATCGCCGTCGCCGGCCGGCATCACCTCTTGCTCATCGGCCCACCGGGCATGGGAAAGAGCATGGCGCTTTCGCGCTTGCCTTCCGTTTTGCCGATGCTGAGTGCAGAAGCGGATCAGGAGATCCGCGCGTTTGAATCCGTCGCGCAGTGCGGCGAACGTCCCTTCGGTCACATGCCCTTTCGCCCGGTGTCCCTTCCCATTACGGCGGCTGCGCTTTTGGGTGGCGGCGTTCCCATCTATCCCGGGGAGATCACGCTCGCCCATCGAGGCGTCCTCGTCATGGACGAACTGCCTCTCTTTCCGACGGCGCTCTTAAACCAATTGCGCCTGCCCTTGGAACACCAGCGGATCTCGCTCTCCCGCGGCGGCCGACATCTGAATGTGCCGGCCGACTTTCAACTCATGGCGACGGCAAATCCCTGTCCCTGCGGCTACGCCGGCGACTCGCGTCACACCTGTACGTGTAAGGCCTACCAAATTCAGAAATATCGTCAACACATTCCCGCGCCCGTGATGGATCGAATCGACCTCATCGTGACGCTGAACGACGAAGATCATGGCGGCTCATCCCAAAAACCCCTCAACAGTTTTCAGATGCGACTAGCCATTGCCAAGGCGATGGAGAGACAGTGGGAGCGCAACGGTCCGGGACGATATAATGCGAGGGTTACGGACGACGTCACGCCAAAGGCTTTAGGATGCGCTTCTGAGTCGCAGACCTTGCTCTCTGATGTGAGTACGCATTTCGCCCTCTCCCGGCGCGCGGCGCGACGGATTCTCCTGGTGGCGCGCACGATTGCCGATGTGGATGGCGAGGAAATGATCCAGCCGAACGCCATCCTGGAGGCCTTTCAGTATCGGCGCGCCATGGGGGAGTGGACGCAGACTTCATAAGGTTGTGCGCGCGATGCGTTGTATTGTTATACTGGATTTTGGTATACTCATTATGAATTGATCTTGAGGAGGATATATGATTTCAGCGAATGATTTACGTAAAGGCACGACATTTGTTTACGATGGCGACGTCTACGAGATTGTGGATTTCCAACATGTGAAGCCGGGCAAGGGCGCCGCGTTTGTCCGTGCGAAGATCCGTTCCGTCATGAACGGGGGCGCCAAGGACGTCACGTTTAACCCGTCGGAGAAATTTGACGAAGCGCGTATCGACACCAAGGAAATGCAGTACCTCTACAACGACGGCGCGCTCTACTACTTCATGGATCCGGAGAGCTATGAGCAGATTGCGCTGGACACCGAGACGGTGGCTGATGCCATGCGCTTCATCCGCGAGAGCGACACGGCGATCATGAAGATCTACAACAACAAGCCTTTCAACATTTCGCCGCAGAATTTCGTCGAACTGGAAGTGACGGAGACGGAACCGGGCATCAAGGGTGATACGGCGTCCAACACGACCAAGCCCGCGACGGTGGAAACGGGCGCCACCATCAACGTACCGCTGTTCGTGAACATCGGCGATCACATCAAGATCGATACGCGCACCGGCGAGTACCTCTCTCGCGTGTGATTTCATGCGACGACAAGAACAGCGGGAGTGGCTGGTGAGGCTCTGCTACGAGCAGATCCTGAATCCCGCCGCGCCCTTTTCAGCGCCGGCGCTTTTAGAGGCGCACGAGCTGCCGCAGACAAATGAATATTTATCGGTTTCGCTCACATCGCTCGCCGTGCACGAAAAGGAGATCGACGCGTTGATCGCCTCACATCTGAAGGAGTGGAGCATGGAACGCCTGCATCACATTGATCGCGCCATCCTGCGCGTCGCCGTCAATGAGATGTTCTTCACGCACTTCGCGCCGGAATCGGTGACGATGAACGAGTGCGTGGCCCTGGCGAAACAGTATTCGGATGAAAACTCTTACCGCTTCATCAACGGCGTGCTCTCCGCGCTCTATCGCGAAGAGGCGGAGGCGGACGAAGCGAAAACTCCGGAGGACGCGTCGTGAATCCCATCGGCGTCAGCACTCTCGTCGGTTATCTGGAAAAGGTCGTCTTGGGCGATCCGCTCTTTCAGCGCCTGACCATCGAGGGGGAACTGTCCGGGATTTCACGTCGCGGACGCTACGCCTATTTTTCGCTCAAGGACGAGAAGGCATCGGTCTCCTGCGTGGATTTCTCCGGCGTCTTGACGCCGAACTTTCGCGATGGCGATCAGGTGCTCTTGATGGCGCGCGCGGTCGTCTACAAACCGCAGGGTCGCTTTCAACTGCGGGCGATGGCCATTCGTCCGGCGGGACGCGGCGCCCAGCTCGAGGCGCTGGAAGCGCTCAAACGCAAACTCTTCGCGGAAGGCCTCTTCGATCCGAAGAAGAAGCGCCTGCTCCCGGATTTTCCGCGAGGCATCGGCCTCGTGACGTCCCCGGAGGGCGCCGTCATTCACGACTTCGGAAACGAAATGGCATCGCGTTACCGTCTGGCGCCCATCATCGTGTCACCGGCGCGGGTGCAGGGGATGGAGGCGCCACGTCAGATGATCGCTGCGATCAGCGCCCTGGAGGCCATGAGCCTCGAGCGCCCCATCGACGTCATCGTGTTGGCGCGCGGCGGCGGCTCCTCGGACGACCTCTCGGCCTTCAACGACGAAGCGCTCGTGCGCAAAATTGCCTCCTGTACGCTCCCCGTCGTGACGGCGATCGGCCATCAAGTGGATACGACATTGAGTGACTTGGCTGCGGATGTGCGCGCGTCGACGCCGACAGAAGCGGCTTATTTTGTCGCGCCTGATGCCGCGGAACTCCATCAGCAGATCATTCAGACGACCGATCGGGCGCAACACGCGATGCAGCGCGCCCTTGAGTCCCGGCGCACGAAATTGGAGCGCCTGCGCCTCGAACTGGAACGACAGGCGCCACTGCGCCGCATCGGGGAAAAGAAGGCGCATCTGCTGCAGGCAGAGACGGCGCTTCAAAAGGCGTTCCGTTCGCGGCTGGAAGCTCTCAGTCGCGCGGTGGACCGCGAGATGAAACGCCTCACTGAAGTGCGCGAGCGCATGCTCAGCGATGCGTCGTGGCGCGTCACCGATCCGAACGGTCGCCCGCTTCGCGCCGGGGCGCTCTCAGTGGGTGAACACTACGTGTTACGTGCAGGCCGATATCGCTATGACATCGGCGTGATGACGAAGGAGATGACAGATGGAAGCGACGGAGACCTTTGAACAGGGCATGAAGCGCTTGGAAGAGATGACGCAGAAGATGCAGCGCGACGATCTCACGCTGGACGCTTCTGTCGCGCTCTACCGCGAGGCGAGAGAGCTTGCGGACGCCCTGCACGATAAACTCGATCAGGCCGCTCTCACCATTGAAACCTTGGACGGGAAGCCCGTCGAAATCGTACGGGATCAGGCATGAAGAGCGCGATGTGGATGGAAACGACCTTTCTGCCCGCCTTGGCGCGTGATTTGGAGCGGCTTTCTGCCAACGAGGCGATGCGCTATGCGACGCGCGGCGGAAAGCGTTTGCGCCCTCAACTGCTGTGGGAAGTCGCGGCGGCGCTTTCCGGTGGGACGCTCGACGACGCCACCACTGAAGCGCTCACGCACGCGGCCGTCGCCTTGGAGTTGGTTCACGCCTATTCACTCGTGCACGACGACCTTCCGGCGATGGACGACGACACGCTGCGCCGGGGCCAGCCGACCGTGCACTGTGCATTCGGGGAAGCGGAAGGCGTGCTGTGCGGAGACGCCTTGTTAAACGGCGCCTTCGAAGTCCTCTTCGAGGCCACTTCAAAGGCGACGCCACCGCTTGAGGAGCGACTCGTCACCGCGGGACTTTGGCTCGCGCGGGCTGCCGGTTCGCGCGGCATGATCGGCGGCCAGCGCGACGATTTGGCCCTTCAACACGCCGATGCCGAGAAGACCCGGCGCATGGTCGAAAAGAAAACCGGCGCGCTGTTTGAAGCCGCTTGCGCGATGGGCGCCGTACTCGTGGGAGCGACGGAGGAGGACATCGAAAAAGCCGCAGCGTTCGGTCGCACGTTTGGTCTCCTCTTTCAGCTTGCCGATGACTGCGCCGATCGGGAACAAGACGAGAGACAGGGCAAGTGGACGTGGGCCGTGGCGTTGGGCGATGCTCTCGCGCCGACCCTCGAGCATTTGTGCGACGAAGCGGTGGCTCTGGCGCGAGAGCTTCGGATGGATCACCTCACAGGCCCCATTCATCAGATTGCGCATGAACGGAGGATGACATGAAAAAATACAATCGGCAGCGATTGATTCTGGATTTAATCGAGCAGAACGAAGTGCAGACGCAGGAAGAACTCGCCGATCTGTTGCGCGAACATGGCGTCCATGCGACACAGGCGACGATTTCTCGCGACATCAAGGAATTGCGCATCTCGAAAGTGCAGACCTTGAAAGGCGACTACCAGTACACGGTGCTGGATACGGTGCACGATTCGCTCAACGAACGCCTGCACAAGATCATCCGCTCGTCCATCTTGAGCGTCTATCACAACGGCAACATGGTCATCATCGAGACGGTCATCTACTGCGCGCCGGTCGTCTCCATGACCATCACCAACGCCAAACTGGATCACGTCGCCGGCATCGTCGCCGGCTACGATACGCTGTTCATCGCCCCGACGGACATCAGCTATCTGGACGCCTTAGTGAAGGACATCGAGGAGTTTATACAGTAATGCTCACGGGACTGCACATCCAGCATTTTGCACTGATCGACGACGTCGACGTGACGTTTACGGCGGGAGAGTCGGTGGTGACCGGCGAGACCGGCGCGGGCAAGAGCCTCTTCGTGGACGCGCTGGACTTCGTGCGCGGCGCCAAGGCAGACAAGAACATCTTGCGTGACGACGAACCCGCTGTGGTGGAGGCGACGTTTCGCCTTTCGGAGGACGACTCCGTGGTGGATGTGTTTCAAGATGCGGACATCCCCTGGGATGACGATTCGGTGATCGTCAGGCGCACCCTCACGAAGAGCGGGGCGCGGCAGCGCATCAACGACCGCAGCGTCACGCAACAGACCCTCAGAGAAGTGATGGCGCTCTTGCTGGACATCCATGCGCAAAACGCGCAGAGTCTCTTAAAAAATCCCAAGACCTACCTGCCGCTCCTGGACGCCTTCATCGGCGAGGAAGCGGCGGCGATAAAACAGCAAATCAGCGAAGGCCTGGACGCCTTTCGGCGCGTGGGGCGCGAACTCGCCGCACTGGATTTGACACCGGAAGAAGCGGCGCGCCGGCGGGACCTCTTGCAATTTCAGAAGCGCGAAATTGAAGAAGCGGATCTCGAACACTTGGATGAGGAGGCGATCGCGGAAGAGTACCGTGCGCTCAGTTCGGCGGCCGAACGGCTCCAGACCGCGAACCAGTTGATGCGCGCCTTAGATGGCGATCGCGGCCTGCGCGAGGGGATCAAGAACGTCGCGTTTCTGTTCGACGAATTGGCGCGTCGTGACGGGGCCGCCGATGAAATGCGCGATCTCCTCTGGCAGATGGATGCCGAGGTGGAGAGCGTCATCGATGGATTGGAGCGCTACCGCAGCCACATCGTGATCGACGAAGCGCGCATGCACGAAATCGACCAACTCTTCGAACTGTTGCAGCGGCTTAAGCGCAAGTACGGACGGGACACTGAGGCCATCCTCTCGTTCTACGAGACCGTGCTCTCTGAACTCGACGCGTTAGACCACCTGGAAAACCGCCGGCAGGAGGCCGAAGCGAAAAAAGCTCACCTGGAGCAGGTGCTTCGCCGAGAGGCCGATGCGCTCCACGACCTGCGCGTGGAGGGCGCAGCGCGCCTCGAAAAACGGGTAAAAGAAGAGATGTTGCAGATGGCTGTCAAGCGCATGGACTTTGCCATTCCCTTTACGCGCTTGGAAGAGATGACGGCGTCGGGACGAGATGCGATCGACTTCCAACTCTCGACGAATCCCGGCGAGCCCATGCACTCGCTCTCCGAAGTGGCGAGCGGCGGCGAAATGTCTCGTTTTATGCTATCGTTAAAGATCGTGGCATCGGAGATTGCCGCCACGCCGACGCTCGTCTTCGACGAGATCGACACGGGCATCAGCGGCCGTACGGCTCAGGTGGTGGCCGAAAAGGTCCATCGCCTCTCTGAAACGCATCAGATCATCGTCATCACCCACCTCGCGCAGATTGCGGCCCTCGCAGACACGCACTACTTGATGAAAAAAGAGGTCAGAAGCGGCCGCACGGTCTCGGAGATGCACGAACTCTCCGACGCGGCGCGAGTGGACGAGCAGGCGCGCCTCATCGGCGGCGTCAAGATCACGGAAATCACACGCGAGAGCGCGAGAGAAATGCTTTTACAGGCGCAGTCCGTGCGCCGCGGAAGGGAGTCGTCATGACGCAAGAGCAGGAAGCAATCGAACGCACCATCAAATCGGAAGATATCTACGAGGGGCGTATCGTGCGTCTACGCGTCGAGACTGTGGAACTGCCAAATCGCGCGTATGCCAAGCGAGAGATCGTCGACCACGCGAAGGGCGTGGGCATCATCGCCGTGCACGACGGGGATCAGATGTACATGGTGCGTCAGTACCGTTGCGCCGTCAAAGAACGGCTCTTGGAGATTCCGGCCGGCCTCGTCGAACCCGGAGAGAATCCGCAGGAAGCGGCGATGCGAGAGCTCGAGGAGGAAGTGGGGCAGAAGGCGACGAAGATGACGTATCTCTTGGATTCCTACGCCTCGCCGGGATTTACCAACGAGAAACTGAGCCTCTTCATTGCCGAAGGACTCACGCCGTCCGAACAGCACTTGGACGACACGGAGTTTCTTGACGTGGAATCGCATTCAATCGAGGAGCTCTACCGCATGGTGATGAACTTCGAAGTCGTGGACGCCAAGAGCATCATCGCCATCCTGTTCGCCTACCAGCATCGCGACGAGTTTAGATCGGGGAAGCTATGTTTCAAGGAATGAACCTGTCACAAATCCTATCCACCATTCTGGCGATGTATCTGACGATCACGCTGCACGAGTGCGCGCACGGGCTGGTGGCCCTGTGGAACGGCGATCCCACCGCGCGTGATGCCGGGCGCATCACGTTGAATCCCGTGCAACACGTGGATCCCATGGGTCTCTTCTTTCTCGTGGTCTTTCGCATCGGGTGGGCCAAACCCGTGCCCATCAACCCCTACCGGTTTCAGAACCGGCGTCTCGGGATGCTGACGACGTCTCTGGCCGGAGTGACGACCAACTTCTTCACCGCCTTCCTGGCCGCGCTTTTGCTGCGCATCATTCCGATGCATTGGGTTTGGATGGCGACATTCCTCTTGGACATGATGTTCTTCGGCGTCTTCTTCTGCTTGTTCAACCTCTTGCCCATTCCGCCGCTGGACGGCTCAAAAGCCATCATGAGCCTCTTACCTGAGGACGCGGCGCGCGCCATCGAACAGACAGAGCGCTACACGCGCTGGCTTCTGCCCATCCTCGTCTTCACGGGCCTCTACTCGCGCTTCGCACAGCCGCTCGCCTCGCGCATCATCAGCGGCATGCTCAACATTGCTTTTGCACTGTGAGGGCGCGCGATGATCACCGTGGAAACACGCCCCTTTCAAGGGCCCATGGATCTGCTCTTGACGCTCGTGCGTCAGGCGAAGGTGGACATCTATGAGATCGAGATCTCGGACATGACCGAGTCGTATCTCTTGGCCTTGCAGACGGAACCCATCCCGCCGGACGAACTCAGCGATTTCATCGACATGGCTTCCCTTCTCGTGCGTATGAAAATTCGCCTCCTGATTCGCGATCAGGAAGAGGAGGAAGAGGAGGGCTTGACGGAGGAGGAGTTCATCGCCCGCCTCGCCGCGTACCGCCTCTACAAGTCTCTGGCGGAGACGCTGACGCCGCGGCAGGAAATGGCTCAACGCCGCCTCACGAAGATGGGAGAAGATCCGGAGTTCTATCGCCCGCTGCCGGAGGAAAAACTAGAGGGCAAGGGTGAAGATCTCTTTACGGCGCTTCTCGCCATGCGCAAACGGCAGGAGGAAAAGCGTCCGCGGGCCTTTGAGGTGGAGGACGTCCTCTCCCGTGAAGAGATTTCGGAACGACAAATTGCGGCGCGCATCCGCGAGCGCATGGCACGCGGTGAGCGCTTTTCTTTTTGGGATCTGTTGGACGTGCAATCGGACAGCAAGGGGGCCGTCATCGTGACCTTCCTGGTTCTGCTCGAACTCGTGCGTCGCGATGCCGTTGCGCTCGAACAGGACGACGCCGGCGGCATTGCCATTCACCTCGCCGATCGAGAGCATTGGACCGAGGCGCTGGACCAGATGGATCCGAAGACCACACCACAGGAGGACGCATGACGCGAAGGCAACAATTGGCCATTTTGGAGAGCCTGCTCTACGTCTGGGGAGAACCCCTGCCTTTTTCTGAGATCGGCGCCATTCTCGACCTCTCGCCCGAAGACGTGGAGGCTCTCGTCGCGGACCTCCAGGGCCTTTTTGACGACGAACAGCGCGGCCTTGCCGTGCGTCGCGTGGGAGATGCCGCGCAGCTTTCGACGCGCGAAGAATACTATCCCTATCTCTCGAAACTCTACACGGCCGTCGCGCCGAACCGCCTCTCGCATTCGGCCATGGAGACGCTCGCCATCATCGCCTACGAGCAGCCCGTGAGCCGCGTGCGCGTGGATCAAGTGCGCGGCGTCAAGAGCACCAGCGCCATCGACACGCTCTTGCAGCGCGGCCTCATCGAGGAAGCGGGTCGACTCGAGCAGGTCGGCCGCCCCATCATCTACTGCACGACGCGGGAGTTTTTGCGCGCCTTCGCGATGGAGAGTTTGGATGATCTCCCATCGCGTGAAACGGCCGAGGCGCTCCTCGCCGAAGAAGATCGCCATGAGGATTAACCGGTTTTTGGCGCGCAGCGGCGTCGCCTCCAGGCGCAAGGCAGAAGATCTCGTCCGGGAGGGCCGCGTGCGCGTCAACGGGCGCGTGACGACGGACCTTGCGACGCAGGTCGAGGCGTGCGATTCGGTCGAGGTCGACGGGGCATCCATTGTGCTGCCCGCGGAGACGGTCGTCTTTCGCTACCACAAGCCGCGCGGCGTGCTGTGCAGCCACGAGGATCCCCACGGCGGGGCGCTCATCTACGACGACCTGCCGAAGGTGCCGGGCCTGTTCAGCATCGGGCGCCTGGATAAGGAGTCGGAAGGGCTCATCCTGGTGACCAACGACGGCGCCTTTGCGCAAGAAGTGGCGCATCCGTCGTTCGAGACTGAAAAGGAGTACGTCGTGCTTTTGGACCGCTTCTTGATGGCATCCGATCGCGCACGTCTCTTGCGGGGCGTCTGTGTGGACGGCGTCTGCTATCACTGCGACGCCATCCGCCTCCATCGCCCGACGGCGGAGGAAGGGGCGCTGCTTCCGGATTGGCCCACGCCGGATCAAAAGGCGCCACTCTATTCGGTACTCTTACACGAAGGAAAGAAACGGGAGATTCGCCACCTCTTTCAATCGGCGGGCTATCGAGTCGATCGGCTCGTGCGCGTGCGCATTGAGGACGTCCGCCTCGACGGCTTAGCCCCTGGCGAATACGCCCGCTGGGAGGGAAGATGAAAAAGCGTCAAGCGGCAATTGGCATCATCGGCATGGGCGCGGCCGGAAGTATGGCGGGCATCGCCGCCGCAGAGGCGGGAGCCGACGTCGCCCTCTTTGACGGCAACGAAAAGCTCGGAAAGAAGATCTACATCACGGGAAAAGGGCGCTGTAATGTCACGAATGCCACGACGCTTCCGGAATTCATGGAGGGGCTGGCACGCCATCCTCGCTTTCTCTACTCGGCGCTCGATCACTGGACGAATGAAGAGACCATGCGCTTCTTCGAATCGCACGGACTGCCCCTCAAGGTGGAGCGGGGACAGCGCGTCTTTCCCGTCTCCGACAAGGCCAGCGACGTCAACCGCGTCTTGGAGAGGACATTGCGTAAGGCCGGCGCCGCGCTCTACTTTCACCACAAAGTGACGCACGTCGAGCGAAAAGAAGACGGGTTTCGCCTTTACTTTGAGACTGAAAAACCCTTTGACGTCACTCGGCTCATCATCGCCACCGGTGGCAAATCCTATCCTTCGACGGGGTCGACGGGGGACGGCTTTCGCTTTGCCCGAGCGCTGGGACACACAGTGACGCCACTCTTTCCGTCCTTAGTGCCCCTCGATCTCGAAGACGACGTGACGCCTTGGGAGGGCATTTCCCTCAAGAACGTCGCGCTACACTTCGAAGGAGAGCGAGAATTCGGAGAACTGGTCTTCACGCACACGGGAATCTCCGGCCCCATCGTCTTGACGCTTGCGGCGCGTCTTGCCGATACAAACGTCGCGGGCAAGACGCTCGAGCTCGACTGGAAACCGGCGCTCGACGCGGAGGCGCTCAAAGCGCGTCTGATTCGGGAGCGGGAAAAGGGGCCGAATCGGTCGTTAAAGACCCTCCTCGAGACGCTCTTGCCAAAGCGCGTCGTCCCGCTGTTCGTGTGGCGGGGAGGATGGGATGAGAGCCTTCCCATCCATTCGCTGACGCGAGAGCGGGAACGCGAGATCATCGAACAGCTGAAACACTTTTCGTTTACCGCGCGGAGCTGGGGGCGCTTCGAACAGGCGGTCGTGACGCGCGGGGGCGTGGAGGTCAAGGAAGTGAATCCCAAGGATCTGTCGTCTAAAAAAGTAGACGGCCTCTACTTTGCGGGAGAGGTTTTGGATGTGGACGCCAAGACGGGCGGCTATAATTTGCAAATCGCTTTTTCGACGGGACATCTCGCCGGCACTGCGGCGGCCGCAGCCACACGTAATGAATAGAGAGGAATTGATGAGTCATACCATTGCCATCGACGGGCCGGCCGGGTCCGGCAAGAGCACCATCGCCAAGAGACTCGCGGCGCGCTTGGGCTTCACGCACCTTGACACGGGGGCCATGTATCGGGCGATCACACTATTTTGTCTCCAGGAGGGGATGGATCTGAACGACGAGACGGCTGTCGTGGAGAGTCTGGACCGCATCCGCTTGCGCGTCTCGCCCGACGCCATTGTGCTCAACGGCACGGACGTGACGGAGGAGATTCGAAGCGTTGCCGTGAACGCCCACGTCTCCCTCGTTTCCAGCTACGCGGGAGTGAGGGAACATCTCGTCGCCATGCAGCGGCGCATCGCTTCTGCGCAGGACTCCATCTTGGACGGGCGCGACATCGGCACCGTGGTGTTGCCGCAGGCGGACCTCAAGATCTACCTCACGGCGTCACCCGAAGTGCGGGCGAAACGCCGTTTGCACGACGAGAAGAACACGTCCCGTCAGTCCTATGAAGAAATCCTCAAGGCCATTCAGGAGCGCGACCTCTACGATTCGAATCGCGCGGTGTCACCGCTACGGCCGGCGGAGGACGCCGTCATCCTGGACACCTCCGCGATGAGTTTAGACGAGGTGACGGAGCGGATCGTGGAGGAGTTTTCCCATGTTTCGACACTTTCTTAAGAAGCTCGCTCAAGTCGTAATGGCCATCGGATTTCGCTATCGCGTCGAAAACCCCATCCCCGACGTCATGGGGCGCGCGCTCATCTGCGCCAACCACGCGTCCAATTGGGATCCGATCGCGCTTCTGGCGGCGGTACCCGAAAATGCCATTTTCGTGGCCAAGAAGGAACTGGAGCACGTCTTCGTCGTGGGGTGGATTCTCCGCAAAATGCAGGTCATCTTCGTCGACCGCGATCACAACGACTTGACGGCGCTGCGGAAGATGCTTCACGTGTTGCAGGATGATTGCCCTTTGGTGCTCTTCCCCGAAGGCACGCGCGTTCACGAACCCGCGCCGGAGAAAATGAAGGACGGGACGGGGTTTTTCGTGCAAAAGGCGAAAACTGACGTGCACTGCGCTTATCTCGACACGACGTATCGCTTTCGCGCGCCGTTCACCGTGCGCTTTCGTCCTGCCCTCAAGGCTGAGATGCTCTCGACGTTTGACAAGCGCAA
This sequence comes from Peptoniphilaceae bacterium, assembly GCA_028726605.1. Lineage (GTDB taxonomy): Bacteria > Bacillota > Clostridia > Tissierellales > Peptoniphilaceae > Murdochiella. Next base: position 156,854 of record JAQYPV010000007.1, read on the forward strand.
AGGTCGTCATCAGATCACGAAGCTCGTCTATCAGATGATTTACGAGCCGGAGTGCCTGGTGCTCGAGTCGCATTCAGATGCGCAACGCGGCGTCGATGCGTCCGTGCCTGAGAAGGAGAGGGAGTGAATGGACATTCGCATTGCCAACCCTGCAGGGTTCTGCTTCGGCGTCAGTCAGATCGACCAAAAGGCACAGGATGCGCTCAACGCTCATGACAAGACCATCTACTCCTACGGGCCATTGGTGCACAATTCCTCCTATGTGAAACGCCGGGAAGCGGAGGGCATCCACGTCTTAGAAGACTGGGACGCGGCACGGGCGAATCTGGACGCCGACAGCGTCGTCATCTTGCGCGCACACGGCGTCACGCGAGAGGAGCGGCGCGCGCTGGAAGAGACGGGCGCCACGCTCATCGATGGAACGTGTCCCGTGCTCTTGGGCATCTATCGCAAAGCCCAGGCCATGGAAAGGGAAGGCTATCGGATCCTCGTCGTGGGGGATCCGGAGCATCCCGAAGTCAAGGCCCTTGTGAGTTATCTCCATCGTCCGCTCGTCGTCCAAACGCCTGAAGAGGCCGCGCAAGTCACAGCCGAGGAGCCGCTCTTCGTCATCTCGCAGACCACGAATCGCCGTCAGCATTTCGACGTTGTCGTAGCGGCGCTGCCGGTTGCGGTGCGCCACGTTGATCTTCCGACCATCTGTCAGGCCACCCGAAAAAGACAGCAGGCCGCGGCACAATTAGCACAGGATGTGGACGCCATGATCGTCGTGGGAGGGCTGAACTCGTCGAACACGGAAAAACTGCGTCAGGTCGTGGAAAAGGAAGGCATTCATGTCCAAAAAGTGGAAGAATTTGGGCAATTGACTTTACAAGAATGGTCAAAATTTAATAGAATAGGTGTAACCGCCGGTGCGAGCACACCGGATTGGATCATTGAGGAGGTCGTCAGAGGGATGGAGAATTTTTCTAGAGAAGATTTCATGGAACAGATCGAAGACAGTATGGTGAAGATTTTTCCTCGCGATATTGTCAAAGGCACCGTCATCGCCGTCAAGGACGATGAAGTCTACGTCGATATTCGTTATCGCGCAGATGGCATCATCAAGAGCGATGAGATGACGGATGAGGAGCGTAAAGATACGCACCAGAGTTTCCATGAAGGGGACGAGATCGACGTCTACGTGATCAAGATGGACGACGGCGAAGGCAACGTTGTGCTGTCCACCCGCCGCGTAGAGGGTCTCAAGAACTGGGAGAAACTGGTCGAGAAATACGAAGCGGGCGAAACCGTCGAAGCGCAGATCACCGGAGAAAACCGAGGCGGACTGGTCGCCAACGTCATGGGGATCAACGGCTTCATTCCGGCATCGCAGATCGCCACGTATTTCGTAAAGAATTTCAAGCAATACGTCGGACAGACGGTCACCGCGAAATTCCTTTCGATCGATGAAAGAAAGCGTCGCGTGGTGCTGTCCATTCGTGCGGTCTTGGAAGAACAGTTGGATGACGTCTGGGAGAAGATCGTCGTCGGCGAGAAGGTGAAGGGCAAAGTGGTCCGCATGACGGACTTCGGCGCATTCGTCGACTTAGGCGGTGTGGACGGACTCATTCACGTTTCGGACATTTCGTGGCAGCGCATTGAAAAGCCGTCGGATGTTCTGGAAATTGGCCAGGAAGTCGAACCAGTTGTCCTGAAGGCGAACCGCGATCGCAACCGCATCTCGCTCGGCCTGAAGCAGCTCACGCCGAAGCCGTTCGAGATCTTCAAACAGAACAACAAGCCTGGTGACGTGGTCAAAGGCACCATTGTGAACTTGCTGGACTTCGGCGCATTCGTCCGTTTGGATGAAGGCGTGGAAGGCCTCATTCACGTCTCGCAGATTGCGCACCGTCACGTGGAGAAGCCGTCTGATGAATTCAACGTCGGTCAGGAACTCGAAGTGAAGATCCTGGATATCGACGAAGAGCGTCAGCGCATCGCGTTGTCGACGCGTGCGCTGGAAGAGCCGAAGGATCATGCAGCGGATGAAGCGGCGCCGGAAGTGGAAGGCGAAGCGCCGTTCCGCGAAGCGCAGTACGACGCCTCTCGCTTTGAGCGTCGCGAAGCGCCGCAGAAGCCGCAGCGCGAAAAGCGTCAGCCGCGTGAAAAGAAGCAGCAGCCGAAGATCAGCTTCAGCACCGGCGATGACATCGGCACCAATTTGGGCGATTTGATCGCCGCTCAGATGGGCCTGCTCAACGAAGAAGTCGAAGAGCCGGAAGAGACCGAGGCCCAGGCGTCGGCCGAAGAGAGCGTCGAGACCGCTGAGGTGGAGACGACGGCCGAGGAAGTCGCTGAGGAGCCGGAAGCAGAGGAATCTGCCGAGGCGGAAGGCGAGGAAACGGAAAATCCGGAAGCCTGATCGCATTGTGAGACGAGGCCCTTTTCTCGTGAAAGGGCCTCTTTTTTCTTGCACTGTTTTTGGAAAGGACAGGAATGAAGTATCATATCATCACGCACGGTTGCCAGATGAATGAACACGACTCGGAGCGCATCGCCTTTCTCCTGGAAGAGATGGGCTATGAGCCGACAGCGCAGCGCGACGACGCCGATTTTATCCTGATGAACACCTGTCTCGTGCGCGAGAATGCCGAACTCAAGGTCTACGGGCAACTGGGCGCCTTGAAACCCTGGCACGACGAGCGGGAGGGGCGCATTTTGGCCGTGAGTGGCTGCATGATGCAGACCGGCCCGGCACAGGAGACGATTCAAAAGAAGTACCCGCAGGTGGACCTGGTCTTCGGCACGCAGAACATTCAAAAGCTGCCGGAGCTCATCGCCCGCCATCGGGCCACGGGGGAGCGGGTCTTTGACACCACGCCCGTGGAAGAGGATCTCGCCGCGCAGTATCGCAAGGCGGATCACCAGTTCGCTTACGTCAACATCATGACGGGCTGCAATAACTTCTGCACGTACTGCATCGTGCCTTTCGCGCGGGGGCGGGAGAGTTCCCGTCGCGCCATCGACGTGGTGCGCGAGGTGGAACGCCTTGCTGCGGACGGGACGAAGGAGATCATGCTGCTCGGTCAGAATGTCAACTCGTATCGCGATGAAGACGTCGACTTCCCGGCGCTGCTCGCCCGAGTGGCGGAGGTTCCCGGCGTGGAACGCGTTCGCTTCATGTCGTCGCATCCCAAAGACCTCTCGGACGCCTTGATCCAAGTGATGGCGTCGCATCCCAACGTGGAGCGGCATTTTCACTTGCCTCTGCAGTCTGGCTCCAACGCCGTTTTGAAGGCGATGAACCGCAAGTACACGAGAGAGCAGTACCTCGACCGCGTACGGGCGCTTCGTGCGGCCATGCCGGAGATCGCGCTGTCAACGGACATCATCGTGGGCTTTCCCGGGGAAACCGAGGAGGATCATCGAGAGACCCTCGAGCTCTGCCGAGAGGTGGAATTCGACGCCGCCTTCACCTTCATCTATTCGCCGCGGCCGGGAACGGTGGCGGCCAAGCGCGTGGATCAGTTCGTGGACGCCCAGACGACGGCGCGACGCTTCCAGGAACTGCTGGACGTGCTCTATCCCATTTTTGCGAGAAAGAATCACGAGGCCATCGGCCAAGAGGTGCGCGTCCTCGTCGAAGGCATCAGCAAGAACGACCCGCATCGCGTGTCCGGGCGCGATGCACAAAACCGGCTCGTCCACTTTCCGGGTGACGAGAGGCTCATCGGTCAGATGGCGCCGGTGAAGATCACGGAAGCGGGTTCTTTTGCACTCGTAGGCGAGCCCCTCTTCGAGACATCGACTCTCAGTGCGAAACGGTAGGAGGCTGTATGGTTTGGGACGGCATTGATCGTGAAAAACTCTCTCCCATGATGCGTCACTACGTGTCGATCAAAGAAGCACATCCGGATTGCATGATCCTCTACCGTCTGGGCGATTTCTACGAGCTGTTTTTTGACGACGCCATCGAGGGGTCACGCACATTGGAACTCACTCTGACCAGCCGCGACTGCGGCTTAGAGGAGCGCTGCCCGATGGCGGGCGTGCCGCACCACGTGATCGAGACCTATGCGGCGCGTCTGGTGAACGCCGGGAAGAAGGTCTGCCTCGTCGATCAGATTGAGGACCCGCGAGAGGCCGTGGGCCTCGTCAAGCGAGCCATCACGCGCATCTTGACACCCGGCACGCTCACCGATGCACAGACATTGGACGCCTCCAGCAACAACTTTCTGATGGTGGTCTACGTCCTCGAGCAGACGTTGGGCATTGCGCGCTGCGACCTTTCGACGGGAGCGCTCAGCGCGGGGGAGGTACAGGCGTATCCCTCGTTGGAGAAGACGTTCGAAGATTGGATGGAATCCATCGATCCCTCGGAGATCGCCCTCGTGGACGACGCAGCAAACGAGGCGAAAAACGACGTCCTCGCAAAGCTCGCCCAAAAGCATGGCCTCTTCGTGTCACGCCTGCCGCGCGAAGCGTCTGAAGCCCCCGCTTTTCTTCGCCTGACCAAGCGAATCGCTCACGTCTCGCCCAAGCTCAAAACTCATCCCCTTGCGGTCCAGGCGACGCTCTCTCTCCTGGACGTGGCCTATGCCTTCCGCGAGGAGGCCTTGGAGCATCTCACTCACGTGGCGTGGATGGATATGACTCAGGCGCTCCAGATGAACGCCTCCACGCGAGAACACTTGGAACTCTTGCACAATTTGGAGGACGGTTCCAGACGGGACACGCTCTTCGACGTCCTCAATCGCACGCGCACGGCCATGGGCGCGCGAAAACTCGCCCAGTGGATCGCCTTTCCGCTCGTCGACGTCGCGCGGATCGAGCGCCGGCAAGACGGCGTGGGCTTTTTCGTCGACGCGCTCGCCACGCGGCTTCGCGTGCGGGAACTCTTAGATCCCATTTACGACCTCGAACGGCTTTTGAGTCGCCTGAGCTATCGTCGCGGCAATGCGCGCGATCTTCTGAACTTCGCGCATTCGCTGGCCCCCATACCGGAGCTGCGGCATCTGCTGGAGGAGGGTGGCACAGTGTTTTCCGCTCTGCTCGACGAGCTCAATCCCTTCACGGACTTGCGAGAGGAAATCGAACGGGCCATCGTCGACGAGCCGCCCATCTCCGTCAATGAGGGAGGCATGATCCGCAAAGGGTATGACGACGCTCTAGATCAGATGCGCCGGGGCAGCGTCGCCGCCCAGGATGCCATCCTTGCCTACGAGGCCGAGGAACGCGAGCGCACGGGCATCAAGAATCTGCGCATCGTCTATCGCAAGAATCAGGGCTACTTCATCGAGATCACGCGCTCCAATGCGGACAAGGTGCCGGAAGACTATCACCGGCGCCAGACGCTCAAGAACGCGGAGCGCTACACGAGCGATCCGTTAGAGGCGTGGGAAAGTCAGATCGTGGGCAGCGCCGCCCGCATCGAGCAATTGGAATATGAACTCTTCACTCAATTGCGCGATCGCATCGGCGCCTTGAGCTTTGCCATTCAGCAGACGGCCGATTGTTTGGCCACTGTGGACGTCTTGCAGTCGCTCGCCACGTGCGCGGACGAAAACGGGTACGTGCGCCCGACATTTGTGGATGACGGCACATTTGCTATTGAAGCAGGACGTCACCCCGTGGTGGAGCGTCATCACGAGATCGACTTCATCGCCAACGACCTGGAATTGGGGTCGCCGGACAACCGCATCCAGCTCATCACGGGGCCGAATATGGCGGGTAAGTCCACCTACATGCGGCAAAATGCGCTCATCGTCATCATGGCGCAACTGGGTTCTTACGTGCCGGCGCGTTCGTGTCGGCTTTCGATCACGGATCGCCTGTTCACGCGCATCGGCGCGCGCGACCACCTGGCGCGTGGCGAGTCCACGTTTATGGTGGAGATGAAGGAGATGGCCGATATCTTGCGCGAGGCCACTTCGGAGAGCTTTCTCATCTTGGATGAAGTCGGGCGTGGCACCAGCACCAACGACGGCCTCTCCATCGCCTACGCCATTCTCGAATACCTCGCGGACCACCTGGCCGCCAAGACGCTCTTTGCCACGCACTATCACGAGCTCACGGAGCTAGCGGCGCAGAAGGCGAACATCGAGAACCGCACCATGCAGATTGCGGAGAGCGCCAATGGGCTGGTCTTCCTGCGCAAAGTCATCGCCGGCTATGCGGATCGCAGCTACGGGATTGAAGTGGCGCGTCTCTCCGGCATGCCGAAGGAAATTCTGGACCGTGCAGATGCGTTGCTCGAGCGCTTCGACGCCAGCGGCGCGGGGATGGCGCCATTACCACAAGAGCGCGCGCGTCTAACGCGGCCGCGTGCGGAGGCGCAGTTTTTCCAAAAGCTCGCTCGTATCGACGTCAACCGTCTCACGCCGCTGGAGGCCCTCTCGATGCTCCAAGACATTGCAAAAGAAGCGCGCGCGTTGGAAGGGGAGAGTGATGATTCGAACCTTGGATGAAAAGACCATACAGAAGATCGCCGCCGGTGAAGTGGTGGAGCGCCCCGTCTCCGTGGTGAAGGAACTGGTGGAGAACGCCATCGACGCCGGAGCAGACGAGATCGACATCACCATCGAAGAAGGCGGAAAAAAGCGCATTCTGGTGAGCGACAACGGCTCTGGCATTGCAAAGGAAGAGATGGAGACGGCGTTTTACCCGCATGCCACGTCTAAGATTTCCTCCTTCGACGACCTCTACCGACTCCATTCGCTGGGATTTCGCGGCGAAGCGCTGCCGTCCATCATCGCCATCAGCCGCGTGGAGGCGCGCTCCAAGACGGCCGATCAGGAGATGGGGCTTTCGCTCGTCTACGAAGACGGCAAGCTCGTCGACCGCAAGCCGATTGCGATGTCCACCGGCACCCAGATGCAGGTCTTCGACCTCTTCTCGCACGTGCCCGTGCGCCTCAAGTTCATGAAGAGCGCCATCGCGGAAGCCAATGCCATCGTGCAATTCGTCTATCAGACGGCCATCGGCCATCCGGACCTCGCCTTCAGGCTCTTTCGCGACGATCGGCGAGTGCTGCAGACGTCAAAGCATCAGACGCTAGAAGACACCCTCTTGATGCTCTACGGCACGAGTTATCACGACGCCTTGCGTCGCGTGTCAGGGGAAAACGACCATTACCGCGTCACGGGCGTGGTGGGGGACAACACGTTTTACCGCGCCAACCGCTCCATGCAGTTCCTCTTTGTGAACGGCCGCGGCATAGACGACAAGGCCATTCGCGATGCCGTCGAGACTTCTTATCACTCCGTCATCCCCAACGGTCGCTTCCCGGCCTTTCAATTGTTCATCGAAACGGATCCGGCGAATCTGGACGTGAACATCCACCCCAACAAGCGCACCATCCAATTCACGGAGGGTGAGGGGCTCGTGGCGTTGGTCCAGGACGCCGTGCGCGCGGCCCTCGCAGCGCCGAAAATCCCCGCGAATGTCGAAACGGATGACAGCCTCTTCGGCGGGCTTTCGACGGAAGAGAGCTATCGCCACATCCTCGCCCAGTACGCGTGGCCGACGAAAGAGGCAGGCGAGCCGAACACGCCGCCGATACCGATGACACCCATCGACTCGGCGGAATCAGGGGAAGACGACGCGGAAGACGAAGACCTGTTGACCGTCGAGACCGTCACCGAGGCCGTGGATGATTCGGTCGAAGAAGAAACGCCCACGTATCTCGCGCCACAGCCGACGCCCCCGCCCGTCCAGGAGCACTTCTTTCACGAAGAGGAGCACCACATTCTCGTGCCTCTCGAACGGCTTCGCTATGTGGGCGCGCTCTTTCGGGTCTACTTGCTCTTCGAGGAAATCGGCGGCGATACGCTCTACATTCTGGATCAACACGCGGCGCACGAGCGGATCAACTTTGAGCGCTTTTTGCGCCAGGCGAAGGCGCACGCCATCGTGCGTCAGCCCCTGCTCTTCGCCGTGAAAGTCCCGGTGACAGAGGCACAGATGGCGGCCTTTGACGCGCGTCGCGACCTGTTGGATGCGCTCGGGTTTTCGGCCGAGCCATTTGGCGAGGAGACGCTTCTCTTGCGCACCGTGCCGACGCTCTTTCAAGCCGCCGACCTCTCGTCGCTCTTTTTGGAACTCCTGGACATCCCCCTTCACGACATGACGGAGTACGATCGCCTGCTCCACGAAGTCGCCACGCGCGCCTGTCGCGCCTCGGTGAAGCAGGGGGACGCCCTTTCCTCCGCAGAGAGCCTTGCGCTCTACGCCCAGTTGGAGCAGACGGACTACCCGCTTACCTGTCCGCACGGACGGCCTACGATCATCAAGCGCACGCGCTACGATTTTGAAAAGTGGTTTATGCGTGTCAAATAGGAGAGAGTATGCTCAATAAAAAGCGCATTTTCATCGTAGGACCCACGGCTGTGGGCAAGTCCGCCCTGGGCGTCCGCCTGGCCCAAGCCGTTCACGGCGCCATTCTCTCCATGGACTCCATGCAGATCTACCGCGGGATGGACATCGGCACGGCGAAGGTGACTGCCGCCGAGCGCGGGGACGTGCCCCATTTTCTGATCGACATCCAGAATCCCGGGGATGCCTTTTCGGTGCACGACTATCAGCAGGCGGCCAAGCGCATTCAGGACGCACTCGTCGCGTGCGATGTCGTCCCCCTGTACGTCGGCGGGACAGGACTTTACTTGGACGCCATGGTGCGCGACTTTCAATTTCACGAGACGCCGCCACAGCCCGCCTTACGGAAGGCGCTGGAGAAGCGCTACGACGCGGATGAGGGGAGAGACCTGTACGCAGAATTGCAGCGCCGGGATCCCGAATTAGCCAAAAAACTGACGCCGAAGGACCGACCGCGGCTCATTCGGGCCCATGAAGTGCTCGCGCAGCGAGAGAACACGGTTTCGCTTGCGACATCAGCCGATGGACCGGACGCGGCGTGGGAGAACCTCATCTTCGTACTGCATCGCCCACGTCAAGCGCTCTATCGAGCGATCGACCAACGTGTCCAGTCCATGCTCGAGGCGGGGCTCATCAATGAAGTGAATGCCCTCGTCCAGAGCGGCGTGCCGCGAGAGGCACAGGCCATGCGCGCCATCGGGTATCGCGAGACGCTCTGGTACTTGCGCGGGCTCATCAACCGCCGCGAACTGAAAGAACTCATCCAGCGCTTTTCCCGCAATTACGCCAAGCGCCAGCTCACGTGGTTTCGAAAGACGCCAAAGGCCATTTGGCTCGACGTGGAAGATGACGTCTATCCTGAAATGCTCGCCATCACGCGACGCTTTCTGTCCGAGCCATCCGATCAGTGAGGAACACCATGCACAATTCCATTTATCAAAAGTACTTTGATCTCCAGGACGCCACCATCGCGCGCATCGATCGGGCGGAGGAGCGTCTCATCCCTCGTTTTGCGGTGCTCGAGGACATCCGCATGGACAATCAGTTGAAGGTCCTGCGTGCCATGCAGCAGAACGGTCTCTCGCAGTCGGACTTCTTTGCCGCCACGGGTTATGGCTATGGCGATGTCGGCCGAGACAAGACCGAGGCCATCTTTCGCGATGTCTTTCGCGCGGAGGCGGCCATCGTGCGGCCCGGCATCACATCGGGGACCCACGCCATCTCTGCCGCGCTTTTTGCCCTGCTGCGGCCGGGCGACGTGCTGCTCGCGGCGGGCGGTGCGCCATACGACACGTTACAGGAAGTCATCGGGCTCAAAGGTGACGCCCGCGGGACGCTCATCGAAAAGGGCGTCACGTACAAGGAGGTGCCGCTCAAGGAGCGCCACATTGACCTCGACGCCCTCGAAACGGCGCTTCAAGAGCAACCCCGTCTCGTCCACCTCCAGCGTTCCACCGGCTATACGCAGCGGCGCGCCTTTACCATCGACGAATTGGGAGAGGCCATTGGTCTGATCCATCGCCTCAGCCCCACGAGCATCGTCTTCGTCGACAACTGCTACGGCGAATTCACCGAACACCGGGAACCGATTGAAGTGGGGGCGGACGTCATCGCCGGATCGCTCATCAAAAATCCGGGCGGCGGCATCGCCGTGGGTGGCGGCTACATTGCCGGAAAAGAGGAACTCATCGAATACTGCATGAATCACCTGACTGCGCCGGGACTGGGGGGAGAGACGGGACTCACGTTTGGGACGACGCGAACCACCTTGCAGGGGTTTTTCTTTGCGCCGCACATCACAATGGAGGCTCTCAAAGGGGCGCTCTTGATGAGCGAGGTCTTTACGGAACTGGGATACACCTGCATTCCCGCGGCGGACGATCCGCGCAGCGACATCATCGAAGCCATCCTGCTGGAGGATCCGGACAAACTCCTGGCCTTTACGCAGCACATCCAGCGCGCCGCGAGCGTGGGCTCTGACGTGCTGCCGCTGCCGTGGGAGATGCCGGGCTACACCGATCCCGTCGTCATGGCTTCGGGAGGATTCATCGACGGCTCGTCCATTGAGATCAGCGCCGATGGGCCCATGCGAGCGCCGTACGTGGCCTATTATCAGGGCGGCGTGGTGTACGAACAGGCGAAACTCGGGTGTCTTTTGGCCTGTGAAGCGGTGGGACCCAAGGACGCATAAATTCCCTTGACGGCGAACAAATGTTCGTTTATACTGAACACGTCAAGAACAAATGTTCGCGAGGAGGGAAAGATGAAACGCACCATTATTGTGAATCAACGACGCTTTTCACTATTTGTCATCTCATGCAGTTTGCTGCTTTCGATTGGCCTCACGCTGCTCTTCGGCTTTCTGTCGAATCGCACGGCGTTGGGCGCGGAAGTCTCTCCAACGCGCGTCGTCGTGGTCAAGGCCAATGACACGGTGTGGGAAATTGCCCAGCCCATTGCGGCCTCACAACAGCGCGACGTTCGCGATGTCGTTCGAGACATATACGAGCTCAATTCACTGGCGCACGCGACCATCCATCCTGGTCAATCCCTACGCGTGCCCAGCTATTGAGTTTGGCCCCGCATTAACCGTGGTGCCATAAGAAAACATGAAGAAACCCAGTAAAATCAATGTTTTTTAGGGCAGCGGAAAACGGGGCGTGTCAAAACAACTGAATAATCAGACAGAAACAGGGTGTTGTCAAGCTGACAGCGCCCTTTTCTGTTCCCCGGCCAAGCCGCAGATTTTGAAAAAGTCTGCGGTTTTCTTTTTGCCCAAAAGCAGAAAGGAGGCGACGGCCTGTGTACTTCACTTCCGGCAGCGACCGGACCGCGGCGGCCTGTTGGCCCTGCGCCCGGTGCTTATTTATGAATTTCCGTAATATTGGCTTATCTACGATACGGGAACATTAAAGCAGCTTCACACCCTTTCGGGAAAACATTAGTAAGTTTGAAATTGCCGTTATGAGCTGCGGCGACTTGTTGGACAATCAGTAACCCAAGCCCATGTCTTAAATCAAGCCGTTCATCCGTGCTTTCCATATAATGCGGCTTTTCTTCCAGCTCTTGCAGCTTTTCAGCAGACAGACCCGTTCCGTTATCCGTAACCGCCAAGATAAGCTGATTTTGTGATGCTGAAAGAGAAAGGCGGATTTCACAGCCCTGCGGGTTGTGTTTCATGCTGTTCTGGACAAGGTTATTCACCGCCCGTGAAATCAATCTGGCATCACATTCCAACACAACATCTTCGGCGTCGGGAGCAATCTCAATTCCGATGTTGTAGCTATCAGACATTCCCGTATTCAATAGGTCTGCTACATAGGATCGCAGTAGTTTGGATAAGCGAACCACTTCTTTATGAAGCGGCTGCATCTCATATTCCAACTGCGATACTAAATTCAAATCCTGTACCAGTTCTTTGATTTTTACACTTTGCTTCCGTACTATTTCCGCCTGTTCCCGGATGCTCTTGCTGGCAGCTTCACTTTCCGCAATGCGGCCCGCATACCCCATAATCATGGAGAGAGGTGTGCGGATGTCGTGGGAAACGCCGCTGATCCAGTTCGCCCGTGCTTCATTTTGCCTGTTCAAAATGGAAGAAGCCTTGTTTACGCTGTTTGCAATTTCCGACAGTTCTCCGCTGATATGAAGGGAAACTGGCTTTCCGTCTGCCAGAATTTCCACAGCGGACACAATCGGTTCGGTATTGTGAATGATTCTGCGTTTGGAAAAGTAATAGGCTAAAAAGAGGCACAGCACATCCAATCCCAACATTCCAAGTACAAAGATGGGAAGTCGTTGAAGCGCCGCAATGGAATAGTAATTGCTGGTGAGTTTTGTATAGCTGTCTGTGGGATAACCCAACACCAACAGCCCATCATCGGTGTTCCAGACAAAAACCGGGTAATCCTCAATATACCCTTTTGAAAACAGAGCGACATCCTGAATGGTGTAACTTTCCGGTACATCGTCCGGCAAATCAACCGACCAATAACATTGTCCATCTGCGTTCAAATAGATTGCCCAAATATGATTCTGCCGCAGTTTTTGCACCGCATCATCTGATAATTGTTCCGGTGTGGTGGCAGCAGCAGTCATTTCCAACATGGATTGCGGAGAGGAATCTCCATAATCATCGGTCACAATTTTTTGAAATGTCAGACCGAATACCACCGCGTTAAGAAACAGCAATATCAGAATAAAGGCAACGAACGACACCAGATATTTAGAAATATAACTTCCGAATGATCTCATGGCTTCACTTCCTAGCTATCAGCTTATAGCCCAAACCTTTAATGGTTATCAGGGATACGGGTTTTGATGGATCAGTTTCAATCTTTTCCCGGACGCGCCGGACATGGGCATTGAGGCTGTTTTCATAACCAAAAGGATTGTCCCCCCAGAGGGCTTCGCAAAGCGCATCTACGGTAACAATCTTTCCAGCATTACGGGCAAGCGTTTCAAGTAAGGTGTGTTCTTTGGCTGTCAGTGAAATAATCTCGCTGCCCTTATGGACTTCGGCCCGGCTGAAATCAATCGTACATCCATCCAAAACAAGCAGTGGCGAATCCTCTTTGTAGGTTCGCCGCAGTACCGCAAAGATACGCAGTAACAATTCCTGCGGCATAAAGGGCTTAGAAATGTAGTCGTCTGCACCAAGTCCCAATCCCGATAATTTGTCTGCTGCTTCGTCCTTTGCTGTTAAGAAAATGATCGGCACATTGGTAAAGGTGCGGAGCTGCTGCATCAGAGAAAAGCCATCCCCATCCGGCAGCATGACATCCAAAATAATTAAATCAGGAGTTTCCTCTTTTGCGATCAAAATAGCTTCTTTGACCGTCATAGCGGTAAGGACAGTTTCAAATCCCGCATCTTTCAATATATCTGATACCATCTTCAATAGTTCCTGTTCGTCATCTACCAACAGGAGCCTTTTACTATGTAAAAAAGAATTATCCATAGCATCCTCTCCAATCTGATTTTCTTTGTTTCAATTATATTATAGGCTGTCCATTCTGCGATCTTGTCCCTTAAAAAGTAAGGTAAAAGTAAGGACGGGAGAATGTAGATGTCAGGTTGAAGTTTTACCATAAAAACATCGAAAGGAGATGTTTCTATGGACTATATCATCACAACGGAAGAGTTGACTAAGAAGTACAAGAACTTCACTTCGGTCAATCACGTTTCGCTTCATGTTCGCAAGGGCAGTATTTATGGTTTCCTCGGCCCCAACGGTGCGGGAAAATCTACGACCATGAAAATGTTGCTGGGCCTGACCGCGCCGACAAAGGGTAGCTTTACCATTGATGGAAAGCAGTTCCCGAATGATCGGATTGCCATTCTCAAAGAGATCGGCTCTTTCATCGAAGCGCCGTCTTTCTACGCGAACCTCACCGGGCGGGAAAATCTTGATGTTATCCGCCGCATTTTGGGACTGCCGAAAGCCGATGTGGAAGATGCCCTGGAGTTGGTGGGTCTGACCGAGTTTGGCGACCGGCTGGCAAAGAAGTATTCGCTGGGAATGAAGCAACGCTTGGGCCTTGCCGGGGCGCTCTTGGGGCGTCCGCCGATTCTGATTCTGGACGAACCCACCAACGGCCTTGACCCGTCCGGTATCCACGAAATCCGCAACCTGGTAAAATCCTTGCCCAGCCTTTACGACTGCACGGTGCTGATCTCGTCCCATATGCTGTCTGAAATCGAATTGATTGCGGATGACATCGGGATTCTCAACCACGGGCGGCTACTGTTTGAAGGCAGCATGAATGATCTGCGTCAATACGCCCTGCAATCCGGCTTCGCTGCGAACAATCTGGAAGATGTGTTCCTTTCAATGGTTGAGAAGGACAACATGGACAGAAAGCAGAGGGCGAAATTATGAAAACGCTGGCAATCGAACTTCGGAAAGAAAAGCGAACCGGCGTGATTCCCGTGCTGCTGGCCGTTGGTGTCTTGGGAGCCGCCTACGCATTTGTCAATTTCATTGTGCGGAAAGATACGCTTCTGAATCTGCCGCTGGCTCCGATGGATGTCTTGTTGACCCAGCTCTACGGCATGATTATGGTGCTGAACCTGTTCGGTATCGTGGTTGCTACCTGCATGATCTACAACATGGAATTTAAGGGGAGCGCAGTTAAGAAGATGTATATGCTTCCCGTAAGTGTCCCGGCCATGTACCTGTGCAAATTCCTGATTCTGACGGTCATGTTTTTGGTTGCAATCGTACTGCAAAATCTGGCTCTTGCACAGATCGGTATGACGGATTTGCCGGACGGAGCGTTTGAGATGGGTACGCTGGTACGCTTTGCCGGTTACTCTTTTCTCACATCCATGCCGGTACTGTCGTTTATGCTGCTGATTTCCTCGCGCTTTGAAAATATGTGGGTGCCGCTTGGAATTGGTGTCGCCGGTTTTCTAAGTGGTATGGCTCTTGCAAATTCGGGGCTGGCGCTTCTGCTGGTGCATCCTTTTGTGATTATTCTGAAACCAGCAGTAGCCATGAGCGCCCAGCCTGATCCGACGGTTGCCCTTGTCGCTTTGGCGGAAACGCTGTTGTTCCTTGCTGTGGGCTTGTGGCTGGCGAAGTACAGACGCTACGAGTAAGGAGGGATAAACAAGAAATGAGCTTTTTGGATTTACTCAAAATCGAGTTTATGAAAGTAAAACGCTCCAAAATCGTACCCCTGATTTTCATTGCACCTTTATTGGTGGTGGTTTCCGGGGTTGCGAGTTTGAGCAACTATTTTACACCGGAATATACCAATGCGTGGCCTGCCATGTTCATTCAAAGTGCGCTTGTTTACGCCTACTATCTGCTCCCGTTCAGCATGATTGTAGTCTGTGTGATGATCGCAGGACGAGAAACAGGAAATAACGGGATTCTGAAAATGCTGGCGCTGCCGGTTAGCCGTTGCACATTATCCATTGCCAAATTCTGTGTGCTTACCTTTTATCTGTTTATGGAAATGGTGGTGTTTCTTGTCGTGTTCGTAATCGCCGGGTTGATTGCGACACAGACGATGGGAGTAACAGAAACCTTGCCGATCCTGTATCTTTTGAAATGGTGCTTGGGGCTGTTTCTGACGATGCTGCCATGTATTGCGGCTATGTGGGCCATCACCGTGTTGTTTGAAAAGCCGCTTCTCTCTGTGGGATTGAATTTGCTGCTTGTGATTCCCGGTGTATTGGTTGCAAATACGCCGCTGTGGCTCGCCTACCCGTACTGTTACAGCGGTTATCTCGTTTCCTGCTCTCTCCATGACTTTACGGCAGAAACTTCCGACGCCGCTTTTTCGATGTTTCCGTTCCTGCCGTGCGCGATCCTCGTGTTTGGTTTGTTTTTCGCGCTGGCTGTCACCCAATTTGGGAAAAAAGAAATGAGGTAAAACTATGGAAAAGAAAAAACTTCAATCAGTCAGTATCGCTGCACTCATTATAAGCATCCTGCCACTGGCGGCTCTAGCCCCGTCGTTCCTGCACCTTTCGCTGGCGGACGGAGTCCGAACCGCTTGGGCCGGAGCCAATATCGTTTTTGTCCTGCTGGGCCTGATCCTTTCGGTGGTATCTGTGCGGAGCAAGGAAAGCCGCAGCG
>JAQYPV010000008.1 GCA_028726605.1 Peptoniphilaceae bacterium
CGAAATGCTGTTGAGATAATCAGTTTCTTCTCGAGTGAGAATACTTAACGGTCCTGGAGCATTTGTGTCATCCTCAGTCTCCGGCATTTCATATTCAAATATGTGGTTAAATGGATCGAAGCCCAGCTTTTTGCAGATTTCATCAAACATCATAACCTCCTTTGCCAGAGCAACGGTTCGACTAGAGCTTAATTCCGTAGTCCGAGGCCCTCAAGTTTCTTCCCTCTAGATCATTTTTAATCATGTCGATGACTTGCTCCATTCCATCAACAACACCGAGCCCATAGTCAGTTGTGACGTCAAGTTCAGCTTTGTTTTCTTCGAGCCTTTGGTATATTCTCGCAACGATCGCCTTGAGCGTTTCTTCTGAAAAATTCCAGTCCCGACTCATTTCTCTTTCCTCCGATCCATTTCATCCATATTTTCATGAATCGATTTTTTGAAATTGATTATTTCCTTCTCCCAATGGCGCAATCTTTTGTTTTTTATCTGTTCATCGACACGGTCTCAATCGATGTAATAGTCTTCAGGATGCGCCAGCTTTTCCTCGTGTTCTGCAATCCTCTTCTTATAGCTAATTATGCCTTTTTTCAGCGACTTATTTGACTGTATTCATTTGCTCATCCGTCGCCGCCGCGAGCGAGCAGAAGCAATGAGGATGCATCGGAGGCGCGTTTGTCGCAATCTGTACGTCATTCACCGAGAAGACTTTTCCGTACTTGTACGTTCCGATATAAGCCACATTATGGATAATATGCCTCAGGCTGTTTATGGTCAATTTTTTACTCTTCACAGATCGCAAACCATTATCGTTCAGTTCATTCATAATGACCTGTAACGGCTTGCCCCCAGCGTAATCAGCGAAGATACGCTGAACGACTGGCGCTGTATCAGGGTCTATAAGAATTTTCTTGCTGGCTTTCTTGTCCTCTTCGGGCTTATAGCCAAGCGTCGGATGCCCGTTATAGAAGCAGTTCTCAGCATTATAAATCATGCCACGCCTGATAATCTGCTTGAGTTGCTGTGAGTAAAACTCCGCCATCGACTCAAGCAATCCTTCAAACAATACTCCTTCTGGGCCATCCTGTGGGATGGCTTCTGCAACGTAAGGGATTACGCAGCCCGCATCCCTGATTATTTTCTTCGCTAATGCCGAGTCGATACGGTTCCTGGCTATTCTGTCCGTCTTCCAGACGATCAGAGCGGCGGGGCGAATTTGCCCCACCTCTGTCAACATCAGCTGGAACTTCGGACGGTCATTGGAAGTACCCGACAGAGCCTCGTCGGCGTACTCCTTCATGATCGTAAATCCGTGAGCTTCCGCATACTTCTCAGCCGCCTCACGCTGCTGGTCAATACTGGCTTCGTTCTGTGCGTGGGCACTGTATCTGTAGTAGGCAATAGCAAGGTTATTGTTGTTCTGTACGAACTTCTTTTGCTTAGCCATTATAAGCCTAAAAGTTCCTTCTTTTTTGAATCAAACTCTTCTTGAGTTAGAATGCCCATATCAAGCAGCTCTTTATACTCTTTAATCTGTTCAGCAGGACTTTTTGCGTTTTGCACACCCGTTCTAGTAACCTGACTATCAGCTTTCTGAGCGCGCACGATATCCCAAACTTCATGAGCCCGTTCATAGATATTTCCTGCAGAAGACACATTGACGCCAACATTAAACGTTTCTTTAAAGGTATCGATACATACAGTACCTATTCCCATTCCAGCGATTCCAGTCTTTGACAGTGTGATATCGTTAATGTTTTCAATATTAACTGACTGTACATTAGCACCTAAAAGTTTATGTTGAGCCATAATGAGTCTCTTATTTGTCATTGCATAAGCATAATTATTATCATGCTTTGTCATGCTCTTATAATTATGCAACCCTATAAACACACAGTAAACTGTTTCATCGGGTTTAAGGTTGTCGATAAGCAACTGGAAATGTTTAATTGCCCATCCTTTACTTGTCCCTGTACCAAGATTGTTGTCCTTACAGTACTGATACATCTCTTCTGCAGTTTTCAGTGCTAACACGTTAAGTACCTCCTCTATTTTTTGTTTTTACAATCCCTTTAGTCCTTTGCCTCAGATTTCTTTCGTAACCCTTCTATGTATTTCTGTATGATTCCTGAGACAGTTAAACCGTTCTTGGCTGCATAGACCTTCAGAAATCTCTTCTCATCTACTGTCAAAGAGATATTCAATGTTGTCTTCTCATCTGTGCTGACGGTATCTCTTTCAGATGTCATACAATCCTCCTTTCGGCTTTGATGCGTATATGTTGAATTGTTGAATTGGTTATATCAGAAAATGCCTCGTTTATCAACGGTTTTCCATGGAAGAAGAAAAAAACAGTGTGGAAATATGAAAACTCTGCGAGTTACCCACATTACACACACTGACTACTACGACTGCTTGAGAACATCCCACCCTCAGAAATGAATGCCAGAAAGATCTGGGAGCTGTCGCTCTTTCTTCTGCGACTCTTGAACTCTCTCATAAGCCTTTTTTCCTTGCTTGCCTCGCGCCCAAGCTGGATAAGCTTATCCATGCGCTCCGCACGTTCCGTCAATACTTGCTTCTCGGCTTCATTCTGGCGATGCTGTTCCGTAACCTCGGCTTCGCGTTCCATAAGCAATTTTGCTGACTCATGCTTGCATCTGCCGATAGACATATTACCCTTTTTGCCGCTACCGTCCATGTAGGGCACATGGTACTTCTCCATGCTCATTTCATGGATTGCCTGATTGAGTTCATTGATCGCAGTCCTCGATGCAAATTTCTTGCCATTGAGGTACCGTTCACCATCTTCTGTGACCGTAGGAATAACGGCAGCATGACCGTGAATGAGAGACCACGTCGATTTCTTTGTTTTGGCATCGATATAGGGATGTACCTCATCGACATGAACATCCATTTCGATGAAGTCTTTCCCGTACCGCTTGTCCAGAATATCGCCGACATCCTTGAACCAAGCCCTTACTGTCTCTGGATCATATTGATCCTCATTTTGCTGGCCCTTGGGCAAGTAGACAACCAGACCGTTCATGGTCACGTTCGTATTCTTTCCCGTGCGCTGCAACTTGACCTTCGCCGACGCCACCTGATCATCATACCGCTTACACTTCTGCCCATAGGTCAGACCGTGATAGCTGAAATTCTGTGGCGTCTTCTCAAGGTCAATGTCAGGGTTATTATGTTCACGCTTCAAGCGCTCCTTCTTATCGTTGTGAAGGAGAGCGCCCTTTGCTTGAGTGCCACCCTTGCACTTGCCGCCTTTCCATTCTACCCCCGCCATACTTTTCAGCCCTCCCTTCTTCGGAATGCTCCGAATGTTATTCGCGGCGTCATGCAGAGTGCATTCCTACCGAAGGAAGGTCTTGCACTCAATACCATCGCTCCGCGTTGGTACCACTTCGCTACGCTCGTTTTTAGTGCCAGGATGCAGCGCCCTGAACCAGCTTTCATCAGCGACGACGCACGCTGGTGACGATTAAAGATCGTCACCGGCGTCGCGTCTCTCTCTCGCTGATACCATTCCCACAGAGAAAGCTTGCGCCCCTCTGCGTTAATGGTGCGGGACTTCATCCAGTTCTCCAAATCCTCGAACTGGTAGCCCTTCTGTCGAAGTTCTTCGTCCCGCTTGGCCTCGGCTTCACGTTGTGCCGCCTTGGCCTCTTTCGTAGCAAGCTTCTTTTTTTCCGCTTTCCACTTCTTGAGCTGTGCCTCAGCACGCTCAATGCGCTCGTCATAATCAGTTGACTTCATAGCCATGATGTATTACCTCGCTTTCGTTATTCTTCATCGTCCTGTACCTGCACCAAGCCGAGCTGACGTCTCACGTCTTCATAAGATGAGCCTAGCTCTGCTAGAGTTGTACTATGCTCAGAGCACCATTCCCACATCTTTGTGCGGACAATGCTGCGCAATCTGCCTTTATAACGCTGGCTGTCATAATTCACATTCACTTCATTTATGAGGAGAAAAAAGTTGAAAAAAATGTTAGAATACAGGCAGAGGAGGGGGATGACCTAACCACGACCTAAGCGAAACGTCGTTAGGTCAGCATTAGGTCACCTGAAAACCCTTGCTATGTAAGACATCTTTCGTTTTTGACCTAAAGACCTAATAATTCAATCCTTTTTTTCTTTTCGCTTATATACATTTCTCTGACTTTCTTCAAGTTTATAAGAAAACGTTAGGTCATTAGGTCAGAATTCATTCTCTCGGCTTGCAGACTTTATCAACTCCGACCTAAAGGTGACCTAATGAAAAAAAGCCTTAGGTCATTAGGTCACACCACGCTTTAATATGGATTCGCAAGCCCGAGGAAAATCTTTATAGAAATTGTTGGGTTCATACATAGGGAAATGAACCGATTTTTAATCAGAACGACTTTTCCCTGTATTCATCCCCGCTGATGGCATAAAACCCCGACAGATAAACGAAAAACCCCCAAAATGCATAAGAAAAGAGGCCAGCCTTAACGGTTGACCTCTATTTCTATTGCAAGCGCGAACATGTTTCTGATGAAACCGAGTTCGACGCTTCGCGTTCTGATGGATCTGATGGGATTCGAACCCACGACTTCCACGTTGCGAACGTGACACTCTCCCAGCTGAGTTACAGACCCTCGTTATGACGCAAAACATTATAAATCGAACGAAGGTGAAAATCAAGAGGTAGAGACCCAATCTGTTGTTTTTATCTTGAATGTCGGGAGATATGTTTCGGAAATGCTGTGCGGGCGCGAGATTTGATTCTATCGCTTGCTTCAAGTCGCTTTTTCATCGGTATCGTCATGATCATCACCCTCATTCTCGCCATCGTAACGCGCCCGAAAAAGAGCGATGATGAAGTGGAGAAATTGAGTGAACAGATACAGAAAGCAAAAGAGCAAGAGCGGATTTTTGACATTTAAGTAAAGGCGAAGACGACCATTTTTCGTCCTCGCCTTCGTTCTCTTGAGTCCCCCTCACCCGCTCACGCGGGCTGTTGGATATCTCCAAAAATCTCTGGCAATAACTTTTGAAACTCGGGCAGCATCAGCGCCACGATCTCGCGAATCTGCGGATGGGCGGCGGCGCTCCCGCGAAGTTTCAGAAAATGTCGCCATTCGCGCAAATCCATGGTGACGACAATTTCCGTCTTTAAGCTGTTGGGAAGCACCGTCCTCGCCTCTTCGGGCTTCGCGCCCGCATCGATGAGGGCGAAGTAGGCTTGCTCCGCGGACGCCATCTGGGCCTTCCAAATCTCATAAGCCGCGGAATCTTCCGCCCAAAATGAAGGCCGAATGAGCGTCAGTTCGTTTCCAAATTTATCCTTGGTGTAGTTACAGTAACGCGTGCTCTCCTGACTGTAACTCGCCAGACGATGACGCACGATCTCATGAGAGACGCCGCGGTCGCACGTGATCTTCACCGTCAACTTCTCGTGTTCGATCACGCTTTCATGGCCGCTGCGCACAATGCGTTGCAAAAACGTACCGGCGCTACCCTCCTTAATCATGTCTTCGCTCTTGTAGCAGACGCGCCCCGCTTCCTCCATGTTTCGCAGCATGGCTTGCGGATTCACGTCCCCGATAAAGCAAAACGATGGCTCGACAATTTGCATAATTATCCTTTCTTATGATGTGCCTTACAAATGATCACGTGAAATGACCTCAACAACACCTGCGCCGCACAAACACCCGCACCTCGAGTGCTAAGGGCAACATCGCTCGCGGGCGCTTCCGGCGCTGGACTTTTCACTTACAGAGCCGCTTTGTAGATCGCCAAAATGTCTTCCTTGTGCAACGGTTGGAAGCCGTCAATGACGCCGTGGCGATAGTTGGCCAAATCCTCCGCCATCTCCTCCAGGCGCGACTCATCGATGTCCACGTCTTTTAAGTGCATCGGAATGTGAAGCGACGCAAAGAACGCCGAAAGCGCCTCAATGCCGGCCTTCGCACAGGCCACATCGTCCGCCTCTTGGATGCCAAAGACATTGCGAGCAAAGCGCGCAATCCGTGGCGCCGTCTTCTTGTTGAGCACGTGGTTCAACCAATGCGGCGTCAAAATGGCCAGCCCCACACCGTGCGTGATGTCGTACTTCGCCGAAAGTTCGTGCTCCATGTCGTGCACGCTCCAAGGATAGTCCTTTCCGATGCTCAAAAGGCCGTTCAGCGCAAGCGAGCTCGCCCACATCAAATTGCCACGCGCTTCCAAGTCGTCCGGCTCGGCGATGGCCACTGGCCCGAAGTGAATGGCAGTGCGCAAAATCCCCTCCGCCAGCGAATCCGCCACATACGCGCGATCGTCGAGCGTAAAGTACTGCTCCATGACGTGACTCATGATGTCCGCCGTCCCCGCCGCCGTGTGCCAGGCGTTGACCGTCGTGGTAAACGCCGGATTCTCCAGCGACACCGCCGGATAGACGAGCGGCGAACCCCAACCGTACTTTTCCTGCGTCTCCAGATTCGTGATGACCGAACTCGGATCCATTTCCGAGCCCGTCGCCGCGAGCGTCAACACCGTCGCCAGCGGCAGGGCGCGCTCCGGCTTCACCTTTCCGAGCACGATGTCCCACGGTTCCGCATCCGTCGGCACGCCCACGGCCATCAGCTTCGCCGCGTCGATGGTCGAACCCCCGCCGATGGCCAAGATGACGTCCACATTTTCTTGACGAGCGATGCGGATGCCGTCCTTGACCTCGTTCAAACGCGGATTCGGCGAAATCCCGCTCTCCTCCACGATGGCGACGTCCGCATCTTTCAGCGCCTCGACGATGGTGTCAAAAATGCCATTGCGTTTGACGCTGCCGCCTCCGGTCACCACCAACGCCTTTTTTCCCAATTTCGCCACTTCACGGGCAAAATCCGCCTCACGTTCCGCCCCAAAGATGATCTTCGTCGGGTTGTAAAAAGTAAAATTGCGCATCCTCCCCCCTTTGGCCTTTCGGCCGGTTCGCTTCGCATCCATCTCCCCACTTCATTCCTCACGCGGCATCCGCCGCATGGCATAGAACACGTATTGTTGTAGAATTCCCGCACTTTCGCCAAACTGCAAGAACACATTTTTGCCATCGAAATACTGATCGATGGCCCGCTGAATCCAGACGTCAACTGGCGCCGCCGTCATCCTCCCGTATCCGTATAACGCAATGCAATTGGCCACCTTGATGCCCACACCCTTGACCTGCATGAGCGCAGTGATGAGCGTCGCATCGTCCGCGTCCTGAAGCTTACTCAAATTGAGCCGCCCATCCAAGACTCGCGAAACAGCGTCCACCAGGTACGGCGCTCGATACCCCATCCCGAGCGCCCGATACTCCGCTTCCGTCACACCCGCTAATGCCTTCGGCGTCGGAAAGAAGCGCAGCCCGGGCGCCCCGGGCGCCGGTTCACCGTAAACATCCGCCATGCGACGCACCGATTGAATGATGGCAGGAATGTTCTTGCGCTGCGACAAAATGAACGTCAAGAGCATTTCGAAAGGGTCCTGTCGCAGAATGCGGATACCTGCGCCAAAGCGCGCCGCCTCGCCCAGAAAGCCGCCCTCCGCTTGGGCCTTTTCCCGAATGGGGCGATACTGCCGGTTGAGGTCAAAATAATCTGCCCAATACGACACCCACTCATCCGAAGTGACCGACAGGGCGTACTGCGTCGGTGCACGCTCTTCGATCTCCAAGACGTGCGCGGCGCTGATGAAGCGATAGGTTTTGTCATCCAATTTCTCACAGCGAAAGGCCTGTCCGCTGTCTACCGTCTTTTCGAGCGAAAAGTCATCCGCAATGGTGACCACAGTCCTAGCGCAGTGTGACACGGTAGTAGTTCGTCCAATTCTTACCGAAGAGGTAAAAGTCATCCCCTTCGATATGCGCGATGCCGTTTAAGACGGAATCCGAATCGCCGCGCTTCGCCGACTCTTGAGCGAGGGCATCCAAGTCAAAGCGCTTCACCACTTCCCCCGTCTGGGCGTCGATCTTCAAGATGACCGTCTCCATCCACACGTTGGCGTAGAGGAAGCCGTCGACGTACTCCAACTCGTTGAGCTGGTCCACCGGCGCGCCGTTCATCGTGACAGAAAGGCGTCGCACGTCTTCGAACGTCTTGGGGTCGATCACATGGAGCGTCGACGAGCCATCCGACATCCAGAGGTGTTCGCCGTCGTTGGTGAGTCCCCAGCCTTCCGTCGGATACGTGAAGGTGGTGTCAGATGCCGTAAACGTCCCGTTCTCGTACGTGAGGACGAAGGCCGTGTGGTCTTGCCACGTGAGCCAGTAGACCTTCTCTCCGAGTTGTGTGAACCCTTCCGCAAAGTACGGCTCAGGAAGCAGCAATTTAGACGTGACACGGCCGTCCACCAGACGGCCGATGTACGAATTCCCATAGCCGCCGCTCGAAAGCACGAGATCTCCGTCGACATAGCCCGCGCCTTCGACAAAGACGTCTTCTTGCATGGGATAGGCATGCGCTTTGGGGTGCGGCCATAAGAAAAGCGCACCTGCGGCCAGCGCGAACAGGCCGGCCGTCAACAGCACACCCGACTTTCTGCGCATCGCCGGCACGTTTTGATTGAAATCACCTCTGGACATGACGCCTCCCTTCGTCCCTATTCTAACATCTTCCTCCGCGGAAAAGAAAAACTCTTGTCGATCGTCATACGCTTACGGAACATGCTAGAATATCTCAAAAATCACCCGAACGAGAAAGGCATGACGATGACACTACGCGACCAGGCATTGATCATCAAAAAAGCGAGCATTTCCTACGCCCGCGCGACCACGGAAGAGAAGAATCAGGCGCTTTTGGCCATGGCCGACGCACTCGAAGTCCATCGCCAAGAGATCTTAGCGGCAAATGAAAAGGACGTCGCTGATGCGCGCGACGCTGGCATGCGCGAAAGTCTTGTCGATCGGCTGTGCCTGACGCCCAGCCGCTTCGAAGGCATGAAAGACGCCCTGCGCCAGGTCGCCCGGCAGGAGGATCCCATCGGCAGCGTCATCCGCCACTGGACCAATCGCGACGGACTCGACATCCGGCAGGTGCGCGTGCCGCTCGGCGTCATCGCCATCATCTACGAGTCGCGCCCCAACGTGACCGTCGAGACCGCAAGTCTCGCCCTCAAGAGCGGTAACGGCATCTTCCTTCGCGGCTCTTCGTCGGCATTGCGCTCCAATGTAGCGCTCGTCGACGCCTTGCGCGAAGGACTCTCTCGTGCCGGCATCGATCCCCACATCATCGACCTCGTTCGCGACGCCGATCGCTCGGCTGTGGACGAACTCATCCACCTCAGGGGCATCATCGACCTCGTGATCCCGCGGGGTGGCGCCGGACTCATTCAGCACGTCGTCCAAAACGCCAGCGTGCCTGTCGTCGAAACCGGCGTCGGCAACAATCACATCTTCGTCGACGCCACGGCGGATCTCGACATGGCCGTGACCGTCGTCGACAACGCCAAGACCAGCCGTCCGGGGACGTGCAATGCCGTGGAGACGCTTCTCGTGCACCGTGAGATCGCCAGCGCTTTCCTTCCGAAGCTCGCCCAGGCGCTCGAAGGGCGCTGCGAACTCCGTGGCGATGACGAAGTGGCACGGATCATCTCCGTCACTCCGCTACAGGAAGACGACTTCGCAACAGAATTCCTGGACGACATTCTGGCCATCGGCCTCGTGTCTTCGTTAGACGAGGCCCTCGCACACATCGCGCGCTACGGGACCACGCACAGCGAAGCCATACTCACGCAAGACGAAGACCATGCTCGCCGCTTCCAACAGGAAGTCGACGCCGCGGCCGTCTACGTCAACGCATCCACACGCTTTACAGATGGCGGCGTCTTCGGCTTTGGCGGCGAGATGGGCATCGCCACACAGAAAATGCACGCACGCGGCCCCATGGGACTTGAGGCGCTGACGTCATACAAATACGAAATCAACGGAAACGGTCAATGTCGACGCTAGGAGGTTGAGATGTCGAAAAGAGAATGCTGGCTCGGCCGGACGCCGCAAGACGTCATCGCCCAGAGCCGCAAAATCGTCGTCAAAATCGGATCGAGTACCCTCGCCCATGAAGACGGTGCGGTGAATCGGGAGTTTTTAGAGAGCCTCGCGAAGAGCGTGGATGCCTTGCGCGCTTTGGGCAAGCAAGTGGTCCTCGTCTCCTCCGGCGCACGCGTCGCCGGCGTCTCACGCATCGGCAAGTGGTCGCGGAAAGAAGACACCAACTACAAACAGGCCCTCTGCGCCATCGGTCAGGTGGAACTCATGACGGCCTACAGTGAGATCTTCTCCGCACATGAACTCTTCGTGGGACAAATTCTGCTCACGCGTGACGATTTCGGGGTTAAAGAGCGCAGTCTGAACATTCGTAACACGCTCTTCACCTTGACGGACGAGGGCATCATCCCTATCGTCAACGAAAATGACACCGTAGCTGTGGAAGAGATCAAAGTCGGAGACAACGACTCCCTCTCGGCGCACACCGCCGTGTTGTGGAATGCCGACTGCCTCATCCTGTTGAGCGACATCGACGGCATCTACGATCAAAACCCCAAGACGCATCCCGAGGCCAAGCTCATCGAATTCATCGACAATTTGGACGAAACCCTATCCCACATCGACATTTCTGGCAAGAGCGACTTCGGCACGGGCGGCATCGAGACCAAAATCTCTGCGACGCGCGAAGCCATGGGTTACGGCATTCCGGTCATTTTGGCCAACGGCAGCACCCCCGACATCCTCCTGCAGCTGTCCGAAGGAACGGCCCCATCGACGCTCTTCACAAATGCCGCGGGAAAACCGGAAGCGGAAGACTGACGCTCGTCATTCGAGAGGCGCTTCATCGTCAATCTCATCGCCATTCTCGTACAAGAAATCCTCAACGCTAGAGTAATAACGGACTTTTGTCCAATAAGCAGGAAATAAGGCCCGGTAGGGGGACGTGGCAAAGCGGTCGTCGATTAAAAGCACCTCGCCGCGGTCCTCTTCGGTGCGGATGACACGCCCTGCGGCCTGAAGCACCCGGTTCATGCCGGGATACGTATAGGAGAAGGCAAAACCCGCGTGCGCCGTACGGTCGAAATACCGCCGGATGATCTCCCGCGTAAAGGAAAGCCCCGGCAGCCCCACGCTCACGATGGCCGCAGCGCTGAGCGCTTCGCCGGGCAGATCGATGCCTTCTGCAAATTGACCGCCCAGCACGAAAAAGCCGCAGAGGTCACGTTCCCTCTGAAAGCGTTCGAGGATCGACCGGCGCGCTTCGCCGTCCAGTTCGCGCGTCTGTACGAGCACTTGGTGCGTCACGAGAGGCTCCATGGCCTCCACCACCCGTGCGAGATAGGAAAAGCTCGGGAAAAAGACCATCACATTGCCGAGACGACGTTCAACCCAAGTGTGCAAGAGGCGGGCTAACCGCGGCAAGGTGCGCGCGCGCGCCTGATAGCGCGTCGAGAGGGAGACCTGAGAGATGTGAAGGTGTGTGGGGTCAAACGGCGACGGCAAGTGCATCACGAGCGGATGCGCGCCTCCGCCAAGCAGTTTCGTATAGTAGTGCATGGGCGTCAGCGTCGCCGAAAAGAAGATGCCGCTCTGCACTTTTTGAAGGGTATCCTGCATGAGCGCGGAGGGGTCGATGCACTGAATGCGCCACGTGACGGCTTCGCCTTCGGCACTCACCAACATGACGAACCCGTCCATCCACATTTCGTAGATTTTGATGTAATCCGACAGCGCAAAAGAAAACTGACGCACGACCTCGTAATCTGGGTCGTCGGCCTCTTTGGCCAAAAAGTCGTCCAGCGCTACGCGAATTTGGCGCGCCGCATCGTAGAGCGTGGACGGATGCTCCAGGGTCGCGCTTTGGGGCCGTTCACCCAACGACGCGTGAAAGTCTCGGATGGCTTTCAACGCGCGTTTCAGCGCTCTGTGAATCTTGGGATCACGCTTTTGGGGAAAGATCTTCGCCACGCGAGAAATCTCCTCCGTCGACAGCGAAGCCGAGTACATCTCCCGGCTGCGGTCGATCAGGTTGTGCGCTTCATCCACTAAAATGATGGTGGACGGCGCCTCTTCCGCAAAAGCGCGACGCAAAAAGGCCCGGGGGTCGAAAAAGTAGTTGTAGTCGCAGAGCACCACGTCGGAAAACGTCGAAAGGTCCAGTTCCAACTCGAACGGGCAAACACGATGCTCTTCCGCGTAATGACGCGTCGTCTCCGGCGTCAACATCTCTTCCGCGTCGTATATTTCAAAGATGGCGTCGTTGACGCGGTCAAAATGTCCCTTCGCATAGGGGCAGTCGTTCGGATTACACGCGACGCGGTCGTTCAAACAGATCTTATCGCGCGCTTGAAGCTGCACGCTCTTCAGCGCAACGCCGTGGCCGCGCAGCACGCGAAGGGCCTTCGCCGCCTCCTCCTGGGTGGCGGTCTTGGCCGTCAAGTAGTAGATTTGGTCCGTCCGTAGCCGCTCCAGTGACTTCACAGCGGGAAAGAGCACGGACATGGTCTTTCCGATGCCGGTGGGCGCTTCGATGAACAGATTTTGCCCGCGTTCGATGGCTTCGTACACGCCCACAGCCATACGGCGCTGCCCTTTCCGAAAGGCGTCGTAAGGAAAGACGGCCTCTTTTAACGAGGCGTCGCGCTTTCGCTTCCACGCGAGGATGCGCCCGGAAAAGTCCAAGTATTTGCTGAGCAGCGCGCGATAAAAGTCCTCCAACGCTTCTTTTGAAATCGTCTTTTCAAACTGGCGCACGGGGTCGTCCTCATCGCCGTTCACGTACGTGAGGCGCACCACCGCCTCCTCACGCTCTTCACGCAAGCAGAGAAAGTAGGCATAGCACTGCGCCTGCGCCCAGTGGAGCGGATGCTCTTCCTCCGAAAGGGAACGCAGCGGCCGCACCGTGGACTTGATCTCGTCGACCAGGATGGTCTCAGGATCCACGTAGACGCCGTCTGCGCGCCCGTCGACCACAAAAGTGACGTCGTGTAGTGTCGTGCGGTTTTGAAACGAGACTTCGCTCTCAAAACCCGGACCGTACGCCTTTTGGATGCGCTGATGCACCAGCTGTCCTTCCCTCATGCGGCGCGCGGAGCGATAGGAAGAGTCGATGTCACCCGAGCGCATGACAAATTCGATGAGCGTGCGGACGCCGACGTGAATTTCCTGCATCTCCCCTCCCCTCGATCAAGAGAAAAAGGGCTTGCGCCCCTTTCACCGACTTTCCTTAAACTAACATTTTGGACAAAAACTGCTGCGCGCGCTCCATTTGCGGCGCCACAAAGAACTGCGCGGCATCTGTGCTCTCTTCGACGATTTGGCCGTCGTCCATGAACAAGATGCGGCTGGCCACTTCGCGGGCAAAGCCCATCTCGTGCGTCACCACCACCATGGTCATGCCGCCCCTCGCGAGCTCTTTCATGAGTTCCAACACTTCCCCCACCATCTCGGGATCCAGCGCCGACGTGGGCTCGTCGAAGAGCATGAGCTCAGGCTCCATCATGAGCGCCCGGGCGGTTGATGACCCGATCGTGGAACGTGACGCTGCCCCCTGTCGGGACCTGCAGCAAGTTCATACAGCGCAGAAAAGTCGATTTGCCCGAACCCGATGGGCCGATGATGACGATCTTTTCACCCGCCTTCACGTCGAGAGTAATGCCTTTCAAGACCTCGAGAGCGCCAAACGTCTGCGTGATGTTCTCCAATTTAAGCATGCTGCTGACTCCTCTCGATCTTCAAAAACACCTGTTCCAATAGGATAACACATCCCAGATACAGGAGCGCCGCAGCAAAGTACGGCACCGCTGCGACGATGACCATCTGCTCGGTATTCATTCCTCTTCCGTGCGAGAGAGCACGCTCACGGTTTCGATTTCCGTCGTCTGAGCAAACATGTCACAGACCGTGAGGGCCTGGAGGCGGAAGCCCGCGGCGAGGAGGTCGTGCAAATCACGCGCAAGTGACGCCGGATTGCAGGAGATGTAGATGAGTCTCTGCAGCGCGGACATGGCGAGCGCCTCACGCACGGCACGGTCGAGACCCTTGCGCGGCGGATCCACGAGTCCCACGGTCGCCGGCGAAGTCTTGCGCGTGAGTTCGTCGATGACGTCCTCTGCCCGCGCCGGGAGAAACGTGACGTTTTCGATGCCATTTTCGACGGCGTTTTGTCGAGCGTCGTTCACAGCCTGACGCACGACTTCCACGCCGATGACTTCTTTCACCTTTTGCGCCAACAGCAGGGAGGTCGTACCCGTTCCGCAGTAGAGGTCGATGACGGAGGCGTCGGCATGAGAGGGGATCGCCTCGAGCGCTGTCTCGTAGAGTCGCGGCGTCAAAAAGCGGTTCACTTGAAAGAACGACGCCGGCGAGACGCTAAATTGGAGTCCGTCGATAGTGGTGTGGAGCGCCCTCCGGTCTGTGGCATAGAAAACGGGCTCCCGAAGGCGGACGTCACCGGGACGCGCATTCGCTGACTGACAGAGGACGGTCGCACCGAAGGGCCTGAGCGCTTTCCAAAGTGCCGCACGCGACTTTCCGTCGATGGGGTCCGTCACGAGCGCCATCATCATTTCGTCGGTCGATGAAACGCGCAGCACCACCATGCGGATGGGATTTACCAGCGACGACCAACGTGGATCCTTCATCGCCTTGGCGTTCCAGCGCTGGATCACGTCTTGTAACAGCGGATGAGCGATCACGCACTGCGTGACCGGAAAGACGTCGTGACTGCCCCGTTTAGAATAGCCCAAACGCCCGTCCGAGGTGACGCGGAGGTTCACCTTGTTGCGATACCCGATAGGGTCGGCTGAAAGCCATGAAAAAACCGGCAATTCTGCCTCTGCGAATCCCCCGAGGCGGGTCAACGCGGCGCGCACGGTCTCGAGCTTCCACTCCTTTTGCGCCTCTTCTTTCCAGGCGATGAGGGGACAGCCGTCGCATACCGAGGCGTGCGGACAAGGGGACGGCCTGCGGCGGTCGGAGGGGCGCAGGAGAACGCGCGAAACGCCTTCCACGCGGTGCTTTTTTTTCCGCATCGGGTGGACGCGCACGATGTCTCCGGGCAGCACCCCCGGCACGAAGACGGCCATGCCGACGCGCGGGTCATCGCCCAAGGCGGACGTGCGCCCATCACGTTCAAAGAGGCGGTCTGAGGCCGAGAGGTGGCCGACGCCTTCTCCCTCTTGCGTCAAGTCGTCGATTACGAGCGAAAAATCATCCATTTGCATTGAAATAATCCTATAAATTCTGCATGAGGTGTGTCACCAAGACGCGCACTCCGATGCCTATTAAAATGGCGCCGCCCACGATGCCTGCGGGCTTCTGCCAGCGTTCGCCGAAGAAATGGCCGATGTACACGCCGAGGAATGAAAACGCGAAGGTGCAAAGTCCGATCATGCCCAGTGCCACGGCCAAGTGGACCTGCATCATGGCAAAGGCGATGCCGACGGCGAAGGCGTCGATGGACGTCGCAATGGCAAGCGGCAGCATTGTACGTGCGTCAAAATCTCCCGTGGGACAGGCCTCTGGATGCAGGGCCTCGCGAATCATCTCAACGCCCAAATAACCCAAGATGCCAAAGATCACCCAGTGATCGATCGCCTGAATGAATCCCGCGATGAACGTGCCGAGAAAAAAGCCTAAGAGAGGCATCAAAATCTGAAAACCGCCAAAGTACGCGCCCACGATGGTCGCCTGGCGCGGCTTTACGTCTTGCACGGCGAGTCCTTTACAAATGGCGACGGAAAAGGCGTCCATGGACACGCCGAAGGCGAGCAATAGTAATTCTGGAAAGGACATACCTTTCTCCTTTCAGTGAAATCGCAAACAGTATATCGCAATCATTTGTACCCCGCTGGACAATTGTTTTGAGGATTTTTGTGACTTTTTGCACGAGTTTTTGTAAACTTTCAGAAAATTTATGCTTGAAAACGTTGCGCTTCAGCCATTTTTTCGAAAAAGAATTGAAAAAACAGTTTTTTTTTGTTAGTCTAACAGTGAATGAAATCATTCAAAGGAACACTTGATAGGGGGCATTATGACGAAGACGACCATTTATGTGCAGTACGCCGGACGCGAAGTGAAGATGGACGACGTCGAAAAGCAGGTGAAACAGTATTGGAAGGCAGATGGCCACAAGCTCGGC
This sequence comes from Peptoniphilaceae bacterium, assembly GCA_028726605.1. Taxonomy (GTDB): domain Bacteria; phylum Bacillota; class Clostridia; order Tissierellales; family Peptoniphilaceae; genus Murdochiella. The sequence goes on from JAQYPV010000008.1 coordinate 16,118, forward strand.
GAGATGAAAGAAGTCATCTACTACATCAAGCCGGAAGAAAATGGCATCTACTACAGCGTCAACGACGACGAACAAAAGGGTCGCGTCGAGCTTTAACGAGTACGAGAATCGGCGGAAACGCCGATTTTTTGTTGCCTCAAAAACGGGTATCCTTCTGTCGATTGACAAGACAAAGGAGTCATTATGTTTAAGGAACTGGCAGCGCAGGGCGTGTCCCCTGCGCTTTTGCAAAAAGTGAGAGACCAGCGCGCACAGTGGGGAGAAATCGCGTGCGGCGACTCAACCCCGCGTTTTATCTACGAGGGGTGCGAAGTCTGGGAAGCGGCCATTCACGCCATCCTCGCCGGAGAGAATTTGCTCCTCGTGGGCGAAAAGGCCACGGGCAAGAACGTGCTAGCGGAAAATCTCGCCGATCTCTTCGGACGGCCGCGGCGCACGGTGAGTTTTCACGTAGCCACCGACCAGGCGGCGCTCATCGGGACGGACACCCTTCGAAACGGCGCTGTGGAGTTTCGACCGGGTCCCATCGCAGACGTCGCCGTCAAGGGAGCGTTTGGCATTTTGGACGAGATCAACATGGCGCGCAACGACGCCATCGCCGTGCTGCACGCCACGCTGGACTTTCGTCGAGTGATCGACTTGCCGGGCTACGAACCCATCTTCCTCCACCCCGCCACGCGGTTTATCGCCACGATGAACCACGACTACCTGGGCACGCGGGAACTCAACGAGGCGCTCTCTTCGCGCTTCGTCATTCTGCACATGCCGACCATTGCGGAAGGCGCCTTGCGCCACCTCTTGCGCGTACAATTTCCAGCGTTGAGCGGCAGAGCCCTAGACCAACTCGTCGGGCTCTTCTTCGACCTGCATCGCAAGGCGGAACACGGCGAAATATCTTCGAAAGCCGTCGACTTGCGTGGTCTCTTAGCGGCGTTACGCCTTATGGAATCCGGCCTCGCGCCCGCGACCGCGCTCGACATGGGCATGACCCACAAGAGCTTTGACGCTTTTGAGCAGGAGATCGTCCGAGACGTCATCCGCTTGCGCTTCGACGCACGAGAGCCTGCGTCGGCGCTCTTTGAGGCGCGGCGATGACGGCGCGGTCTCGACGCGATTTGCTCGTAGCGACAGAGGCGGACGAGCGAACGAGGCGATCCGAACGGGAAGCGACTCAGAGACAAAAGCGCGCGGCGAACATCCAGTGGACGGTGGACGAGACCTATACGTGGACCCCGCATCCCGCACTTTCTGACGATGACAGGGCCCTGCTGCTCTTGAACGCACGAGACGGCGCCCTCCACCGGCTCTACGATCTCGAGGCGATTCATAGATTTGTCGCTCAGCAGAGAGACGTCGTTCCGCAATCTGAGTTGGAAGCGCTTTTAGCCCTGCCCATGCAGGGGACGGCAGATCAGTGGTTGGAACAGGAACGCCCGGCGCTGCGATCGCTCATTGAGGCGAGTGAGCGAGCAGAACGCCTGGCGTTTGAAGCGCGCCCGCCAAAGGAAATGAACGGCCTGTTGCGCTCAGGGTTCTTGGCGCGCAAGGCTGGAGAAGTGCCCAAACTGTCCCCACGCCTGCGGCTCTTGTTGGGACGCCTTGAGGCTCTACAGGGCCTTTCAACCCAGACCCTCCTCGACGGGATGCGCGGTATTCTCTCAGAATTCTTCGCCGTGCGACCGCGAAGGCATTCGAGAGCCACTGACGACGCATCGGCGCCAAAGCAGGAGACGCGCAGGGAACGCGCGCCTTTGGAGCAACCGCTTCTGAGCGAGGAAGAGTTGCAGGATGAGATGGCCGTGGGTTCCGCGGAGTTCACGGCGAGTGTGTATCTTTCTCGGCCGCAGCAGATGAAGCAGGAAGCGCCGAAAAAGGTGGTGAAGGCCAAGGCAGAAGAAGCGCGTCGGGAGATCGTCGAGCGCACGTATGGCGCGTCTTCGATCTCCCCTGCCACGGAGGAGGCTCTCGCAAAAAAGACGTCGACCGGCATTCACCGCGACGTGCGCCCACTCGTGACGCGGGGCGTGTTGCCTCTTGAGGCCTCGGAATATCGTAGAGAAAGTCGAAAAAAAGTACAACAGGCCAATGAACAGTATCTAAATGAGCACCGGAAGGACATTGCGCGGGCAACCGAACACCTGGAAAAGCGGCTCCGCGCCGCCATCAAACGCGCCGCACAGGACGAAACCGTTGTGGCCGACCATGGCCGCCTCATGGCCGCGCGCGCGTGGCGTGCCGTCGCCCTCCACGATACGGCCATCTTTCAGCAGGTTTCTCACGAAGCGCCCGGCTCTCTCATCGTCGACGTCTTGCTCGACGCTTCAGCATCGCAGGCGGAGCGAAGTGCGGAAATTGCGGCGCAGGGCTTCATCCTGGCGAAGGCGCTGGCATCGGCCGACATCCCTTTCCGCGCGCTTTCGTACCAAAGTCAGCAGGGCTTTACCATTTTGACGCTGCTCAAGGACTACGACGAAGCGCCCGATGCGGAGGTCTTCATGCGCTACACGCCGGACGGCGCGAATCGCGATGGGTACGCGATGCGCCTGGTACAGGCCACCGTGCGACGCACGCCTGAGGCCAGAAATCTCCTCTTCGTCCTCACCGACGGCAAGCCGTTTGATCAGCGCATCCAACTGAATGCCCACGCTCACCAACACTTTTTGCAATATCAGGGTGACCTGGCCGTTGAGGACACGGCGCGCGAAGTGCGATCTCTCCGACAGGGCGGCATCGACGTGTTTGGCCTCTTCACGGGAGACGAAGCAGATGTGGCGGCCGCTCAAATCATTTACGGAAACTCTTTCGCCCATCTCACCGGGGTCTCGCGCTTTGCGGAACGCATCGGCCGCGTACTGCAAAACGAAATCGTTGAAGGCTGAAAAGCAGTAGAGCCGGCGGCAGTGTCTACCTCAGAACTCAGTAGATTTTTTCCTTCACGGCCTTAAAGTGCATTTTGAACGGCTGGACGATGAACAGGCTCGCAAAGGGCAAGATCAGAAACCACAGCGCCGCAAATGTCAAGAGCTTAATTCCCACGTCGACCGCCCAATTCGTAGAGCCGAAAATCTCCGGATTGCCGTTGAAGAGCAGAAAACTGAAGAGCATCGTCGCGAGCAAGTGCAGGGTCATCATCAGACGAAAACGATCCGCCGCTCGTGTATCCGCTTCAAACAACTGTCCCTCTTTTTTCATGTAGACGTGCCGCCGGGTCGAATGGCGCAACATGCCGAGATATTGGGAAACCTTACTCATATCGCCTCCTTTGCATTCGCCATCCATCATAATACAAAAATGAAGGGGCTGATGCCCCTTCAAATCGCAACTGTGACGCCAATCTCATCGGTGATGTGAACTCTCGTGTTACTTGAACAGCGGCACATTGCCCGTGATGGCGGCCATGCCGATGAAGATGATGAAGATGCCGGTCGCCCACTTTGCGCTTTCCCGCTGCCATTCGCCCAGATCCTGCTCTGTCAAGCTCAAGAGCAGGTAGATGAACGCGACCAGCGGCGAGAGCAGATGGTAAGCCTGTCCCAAGAGCGATGCCGTGCCGAGTTCTAAGGCCGACCAGCCGTAAAGCGCGCCGGTCTGATTGAGTACGGGGAGCACTCCGTAGTAGAAGGCGTCGTTCGAGAGGAAGAAAGTGCCCGGCGCAGAGAGGAAGGCCGTGACGAGACCCCAGCCCGATCCCCAGCTCGATGGAATGATGGACGCGATGCTGTTTGCGAGCGCGGTCGACATCCCGGAGTTTTCGAAGAGACCCGTAAAGGCCCCCGCGGCGAACACGAGGATGACCACCTGCAACGCGTCGCCAGCATTATCGGCGATGCGCGCTTTTTCTTCCTTGAGGTTCGGATAGTTCACGATGAGCGCGACGATCGTTCCGATCATAAAGATCGTGAGCGACGGCAGCCAACCGCGAAGCAAGAAGACGATGAGGACGAGCGTCAAAATCCAGTTGAAGACGACATTCTTCGGACGCTTGAGCGCCTCTTCTTCCTCTGATTTGGGCGCGACGAGGTTTGAAATCTCAGCATCGGACAATTTGACAATGCCCAGACGCGCGCGCTCTTTCTTGCCCATGTACGCCGACACGCCCACCATGTAGATGAGCGAAACGATCATGCCCGGCGCCAGTGCGGCGAGCAAGACACCGGTGTCCACTTCGGGCAGCACGGATGCCACGCGCGCGCTCGGACCTCCCCAAGGCAAGAGGTTCATGATGGTGTTCATCAGCACCGTCACCACGGCGAGGTTCATCAATTTCATGTTCAGTTTTTTGTAAATCGGTAGGAATGTCGTGCACGTGATGAGCGTCGTCGTCGTGCCGTCGCCATTCAGCGACACTGCGGCGGCCACCACGCCTGTCGCGATCAAAACGCGCATCGGGTCGCCGCCTGCGAACTTCAGCATCACGCGCGTCAGCGGATCGAACATTCCAGCGTTGAGCATGATAGCGAAGTACAAAATTGCAAAGAGCAACATGACGCCCGTCGGCGCGGTCTTCGTCACGCCCATCTTGATCCACTCTCCGACCACCAAGAGCTGCTGCAACAATCCCTTACCACCCATGAGCTCTTCGACTTCCGGCGTCGCGTACAATCCCATGAACGAACCGATCAAAACGAAGACCAATGGCACAATGATAAGAGACGTGAATGGGCTCAGGCGTTTGGTCATGATCATGAACATGAATACGATGATCATGAGCCAGGCTAAAATCGTCAATGCCATTACTGCCTCCTTTTCAACCTTTCGAAACCTTTTCAGGACAATTCCATTGCGCCGGCCCTTTCGGCGTCGACGCCGCCTCGCCTTTCCTCA
>JAQYPV010000009.1 GCA_028726605.1 Peptoniphilaceae bacterium
ACGATGGCAGAAACTGACCATACCACAGCATCGCAACCCATGAGCGGCGAAAGCGACGCCACGACGCGCGAGCCGAGCGCGCCGGAAAAGCGCAGCCTCTGGGAGCGAATCAAAGGAGCGATTTGGGGCGATTAAGTCAGTTTTTTCGCGATGGGCGGACGACTGCACATAGCGGCGCCAGGGGATGGCGCGAATGGACCATTCCCTTGACGCCGTTATGTCCGGGATTCGCCGATACGCGTGAAAGGACCGGCCCGGCGTGTCGTGTCACGCGGGACGAGGGCGCTGAGCGAACAACGAAGTGGTGGTTATTTTCATAAAATCATTTAGCGGCGGAAACCCACTTGCTTCAGCAGGTGGGAGGAGCCGCTTTCTCCTTTCTTAGCCTTGCTCGGCTATATACTTTTCAATGGTTGCCGATGATACTGATAGTGTCAACTAAATTGTGTCTTCATATGTAGAATTTTTTTCCACCGGTATTTTCTTCTTCCTTTGCCGTTAACCGGCCCAAACGGGTGCGCCAAAGGAGGTCAAGGGCTTTCGAGCGACCGTAGGGAGCGTCCCTTGACCGAAAGCAGGCGCACCCGTATCCTATCCGGTGCGGCAAAGGAAGAATCGAAGCGGATCGAAACTATGCATCAAACATCTCCTCCAGTTCATAATGCATCCCGGAAAATCCTTGCTGTCTCCTGCTCTCTGCTTTGGCGTTGTAGCTCAAGAAATGCGAGCAGATGCATCGTTCTAATGCATCCTCTTTCGGGAATTGTTCTTTGACCTTCGTCACCCGCTTCAGGCTTTTGTTCACGCTTTCTGCGAGATTGTTGGTATAGAGGGAGGAGCGAATTTGCTCCGGAAAGGCCATGAAGGAAAAAAGATTGTCTTTTCTCTTAAAAATCGTCCTAACCTTAGGATAGCGACTCCCCCATTTGTCCAAAAATGTCTGCAGTTCTTCCAGGCCTCTTTCCACCTCATGGGCGTGGTATACATGTTTGAGATCTTGGGCCACTTCCTTTTTGTCTCGGCTACGTACATGAAGCAGAACGTTTCGAATGAGATGGGTCCAGCAACTCTGGTGCTTGGCCTTGGGAAAAACATCCGTGACGACTTCCGGTAGACCAATGAGCCCATCGCTGACAAAGAGGAGAACCTGTTCTAAGCCCCTCTTTCGTAGCGAGAGGAGCATCTCCCGGTAGGCACCCGAGGACTCCTGAGGGTAAAGGCCAAAATCCAATACTTCCTTGTACCCATTGGAGTCAATCCCGGTCAAAAACGTGCAGGGCTTCTTTTTCCACATTCTCCCTTCGGAGATTCAGACCGGTGGCATCGCAAAAAAACAGCAACATATTTGGATTTGACCCGGCGATTGTGAAAGGCTTTGACATCTTCATCAACAATTTTGCTCAGCTAGGAGACCGTAGCCGCGGAATAGTAATGACCGTACATTTCCTCGATGATTTGTGAAACCTGCCGCGTGGTAATCCCCCGGCTGTACAGCTTAATGATCGTTGTTTCTAGATCATCGCTGGATCTTTTTCGGTAGGGCAGGGTGCGTTGATGAAACTCACCCAACCGGTCTCTGCAAATACGTAAGTGTAGCACCCCGTATTCGGTTTTGAAATCTCGCCAATAGTAGCCATTGCGTTTGTTTTCCGTATCCTAAGCCTCTACGTCCCACTTTTCGTAATCCAAAAAGACGGTGAGCTCTCGTTCAAGGAGGAGATTGATGGCATCTTCAAGCTTTTGTCTAAAAAACTCTTTCAAATCATGTTGAGTGGTGAGTGCTGTCATGAGTTCTGTGGTAAACTTATCCATAAGGGCCCCTTTCGATTTGAGTTTTGTGTGGTTAACAAAATTCTACTCAATAAAGGTCCCTTTTTCTATGCTTATTGCTTAGGACTCAGACACAATTAAGCTTACACTCTCATGATACTCCTCCAATACTACAGGCAAAGTATCCATCTGACCAGAAGATGTGTTTCTTCCAGTATTGTTTAGTTAATATATTTCTGTACCGTATCCAGAGCCATCGTGTTGTTCTCTGTTTTATGATGCTGATGATGTCGCAGATGCATTCTGTAGCATCGTATTCCAGCAATATGTGAATATGGTCTTTGTCTGTCTCCATAGCGATAATTGTCCAGTCGTTTTGGTCTGCAAGATAGCTTATGGAACGTTTTACAAAGTCGTAGATACCATTCTGCAACAACACTTTCCTATACTTTGTCACAAGTACGATATGCACTTTAAGATTGTCTTTGCGTCTATTTCTGCGATTATAGTAATTTTGCATAAATTTAGTTTCTCCTATTGTATATTCATTAAGCCTATGCTTTAATAATATATAGTGAAATACAATAAAGGGAGATGTTACTGATGCAAATCACTACTACTGCAAAGATTCAGGTCCAAGTTGCACCCGAACAGCGTGAGCTGTTGGATGTTACTATGGACACGTATCGCAGCGCGTGTAATTTTGTAGCAAATTACATCTTCCAGACGCACGACTTGAAGCAGTTTTCGCTTAATAAAGCATTGTATTATGACCTCCGTGAACGCTATGGCTTAAAATCCCAGATGGCACAATCTGTTTTTAAGACGGTTATTGCAAGATACAAAACCATTTTAGAAAACCAACATGAATGGATTAAGCCAGACTTTTCTAAGCCCCAATACGACCTTGTGTGGAATAGAGACTATTCCCTTACACAGAACTTGTTCTCTGTGAACACACTTAGCGGTCGTGTAAAGTTGCCATACTATTCTGACGGCATGGAAAAATACTTTGACCACGATGTCTACTCCTTTGGCACCGCCAAACTTGTGAAAAAGCATGGCAAGTATTTTCTGCATATCCCAGTTACCAGAGATATCCTTGAAGCCTTGGATTGTGACGTTTGTAATGTCGTCGGCGTTGACAGGGGCATCAACTTTGTGGTTGCAACCTATGACAGTAAGCACAAGTCTGGTTTTGTAAGCGGGAAAGCGATCAAGCAAAGGCGTGCCAAGTACAAACAGCTCCGCAGGGAACTTCAGCAAAGACAGACCCCTTCTGCAAGACGAAGGCTCAAAGCGATCGGTCAGCGAGAAAACCGTTGGATGCAGGATGTAAACCATCAGGTATCAAAGGCACTCGTTGAATCCAACCCGAAGCATACGCTCTTTGTCTTGGAAGACTTGTCTGGTGTTCGCTCCGCCACTGAGAAGGTGCGTCGTAAAGACCGCTATGTTTCAGTGTCATGGTCGTTTTATGACCTGGAACAGAAGCTAAAGTACAAGGCTATACTTAATGAGAGTTTAGTAATTAACGTAGACCCTCGTTATACAAGTCAGACCTGTCCTGTTTGCGGTCACACGGAAAAGTCTAACCGCGATAAGAAGAGACATATCTTCTGTTGTAAATCTTGCGGTTATACATCCAATGACGACCGTATTGGAGCTATGAATCTGTATCGCATGGGAATCAACTATCTTGCAAAGGATAGTCAAGTACCGGATACAGTATCACCTCAGCATGTCTGAGATGGTAAGGGTGCAGTCAATCACCCTGCGATGTAACCCCATTATCTGAGTAATCAGATAAGCCAAAGGTAGGAGTCGTAAGACGATAGCACTACTGGGGAGTTACAAGCCCACTCACTTTAGTGGGTGGGTAGTTGACTTTGTCTCTTAGCAACGCCTTTTTTCGCGACCCGTTTGTCGCTCTTTTCAAAATCGAGAATACAACCGACTAAATCTGGGCAACGATGAGGCGCTATTGCGCATTTGAAAAGAGCGACACACTTTCCCTCTGTGGATTCTGCACTGACCCCCAATAGTTGGACCAAGAAATCCAACCTTTGGGGGTCAGTGCATTTCACGCGATCTCGCTTTTATCCGTGTACTTAGGCGCCCTGCCGTACACGGCACATCGCATTTTTCACTCCCAGCCGTGTACTGGGGGCCCATGCTAAGCATGGCTTTTCACGCGATCTCGCTTTTATCCGTGTACTGGGACACCCTGCCGTACATGGCACATCGCGCTTTTTCCCTCCCAACCGTGTACTAGCGACGACATGCCAGGGATATGCGCGATATCGACTCGTAAGGCGCGACCCGAAATCGAAGAAAAAGACGATTCACTATATCAACAAGAGTGAGCAAGAGTTGATCACGCCCCTGGCACAATCGCAGTATGAAAAGCATATGGAAATACTATTAGAGAAGCGATTGACCCTCATGGAACGCCTCAACCGCGCCTATGAGGATGAAGAAGTGCAAAATTTGTACGAACATTGTTCTTCTGCAAGGAAGATATTCAAGACTCCTCTCGAACGCACAATGGAACAGTGGTTCGCCATTCCCTACAAAGGACTCGACTACCGCAATGAAGAACAGCAAATGCTCACCAAACACGGCGAGTCCGTCCGCTCCAAGTCCGAAAAAATCATAGCGGACCGCCTGATTTCCTATGGCATTCCGTACAAGAATGGATGAATCGCACGATTGAGCACCATTTGAAGCCCATGATGGGCTACCACAAACTCTTGTCCGCGTAGGTGACGCAGGCGCCCCGCGCGATGCTGAGAATTTCGGACGGGACTTCCTGCCACGACCTTCGGTCCGCATATCCCGCATCGCCCTGAATGTCCCATTTTCCGAAGCGCCCCGCCCTCACTGCTGAAGCTCGCGCTCAGCGGCAAGATGACACCGAAAAAATTTGTTTGACATCGACGATGTTACGGCATATAGTATTGCCAACCTTTTGAGGGAGCACGATCCGTCGCGATGCTGTGGCTCGGACGTCGCGGCCACATGCCGCATGAGATTCAGCGACGCATTGTGTCCGAAACGGATTCCCCGAAGGTCCATACCAAACCAAGTGAAGAGAAGAGTAGTTTCGCCAGAATTTCTACAGAGAATCCGGTATGCTGAGAAGGGTGTTTGGACGGCGCGATGAACATGGCCTCGGATGGGCCGGCGCGATGAGCGTCGGACGGGCACTCCCGTTACAGAGTTAGAGTATGATTGTACTCGAAAAGGGGTGTGTTGAAGTGATTCAATACACAACAAAGGTGGTACCGCGGAATGTCTTTCGTCCTTTTGTCAGATGACAAAAGGGCGTTTTTTTTATCCCCTTTTCGACGCAAGGCACGGTCGATGCGGTACGGTCACACCCGGCAAGAGAAAGGCCACACGATGCGCCCACCCAGAACAAGGTGTGAAAAGCCCATGACACAGCGCGCATCGTCTATGGCAACGCCACAACAGGAAGGCACGATGCGCAGTCGAATTTCGGCACGCCCGAAAGGATGTCCCACCCACAGCGACCTTGAACCTCAACCAGAAAGGAACACCATGATCTCACTGGAACACATTTCGGTGGACTTCGACCAAGTCCACGCCGTGCGCGATGTCTCCCTCAAGATTCGGGATGGCGATGTCTTTGGCATCGTGGGGTACTCCGGCGCCGGCAAATCCACCCTGGTGCGCACCATCAACCTCCTGCAGCGCCCCACGAGCGGGCGCGTCGTCATCGACGACACCAACCTGCTGGAACTCTCGCCCAAAAAACTGCGCGAACGCCGCAAGCAGATCGGGATGATCTTCCAAAGTTTCAACCTGCTCGGCGCGCGCACAGTGCTCGAAAACGTCATCTACCCCATCCGCCACGAGCCGCTGACCCGCGCAGAAAAAGAAAAACGCGCGCGCGAGCTGCTGGACCTCGTCGGCATCGCGCAAAAGGCCGATGCCTACCCCAGCCAACTCTCCGGCGGACAGCAACAGCGCTGCGCCATCGCCCGCGCCCTCGCCAGCCAGCCCGACATCCTGCTCTGCGACGAAGCGACGAGCGCCCTGGATCCCAAGACGACGAAGCAGATCCTCCAACTCCTGCGCAAAGTGAACGAGACCCTCGGCATCACCATCGTACTCATCACCCACGAAATGCGCGCCGTCAAAGAAATCTGCAACCGCTGCGCCGTCATGCAAGACGGACGCGTGGTGGAAGAAGCCGACACCATCGAACTCTTCGTCCGCCCCAAAACGGCGCTGGCGCAGGACTTCGTGGCAACGTCGAGCGAGACCGCCAACACGGTGGAAAAGATCCTCAACGGCGCCATCGCCCTGGATCCCGATGCCGAACTCGCACAGCTCCGCTACGTCGGCGACAGCGCCACCGAACCGCTCATCGCCCAACTCTACAGCGAATTCGGCGTCGTCACCAACATCTTGGCCGGCTCCATCGAACTCATCGCAAACACCCCCGTCGGCCAACTTGTGGTGAGCCTGAAAGGCACGCGCGATGCGGTCCGCCAAGCGCTCGACGCTCTGCAGCAATCCGGCGTGCAGGTCCAGCGCCTGTTCCCCCGCACGAACGGGCCAAACGGCGAAACGCCAGCCCACACCCCCACCACCCCACTCACCGCAAACGAAAGGAGTGCTCATGGATTTTAGTTATGCGTGGTCCATCCGCGGACGCATCTTGCAAGAGACCGTGACGACCCTCTACATGGCGTCTCTCTCGGCCGTATTCGCCGGACTGTTCGGCCTCATCTTAGGCGTCATCCTCGTCGTCACGCGAAAGGGCGGCATTCTCGAACTGCCCGCCCTCAACGGCCTCATCGACAAGCTCATCAACCTCTTGCGCGCCGTGCCCTTCATCATCATGCTGGCCCTCGTCGTCCCCGTGACGCTGCTCATCGTGCAAAAGCGCATCGGCTCCACGGCGGCCATCGTGCCCCTCGTGTTCTGCGCCGCGCCCTTCTTCGCCAAGCAAGTCGAACAGGCGCTGAGCGATCTCGACCCCGGGCTCATCGAGGCCGCCCAGGCCATGGGCGACTCGCCCCTGCAGATCATCTTCGACGTCTACCTGCGCGAAGGTCTGCCGCAGCTCATCCGTGCCGCTTCCATCACGCTCATCAGCCTCATCGGCCTCACGACCATGGCCGGCACCGTGGGCGGCGGCGGCATCGGCAACCTCGCCATTTCCCTCGGATACAACCGCTACAAAGACGACGTCACGCTCGTGTGCGTCGCCATCATCCTCATCCTGGTGTACCTCATCCAAGGCATCGCCAACCGATTGATTCAAAAGACGACCCACTGACCCAGGTGAAAACCGAACCGGAAAGGAAAACATCATGAAAAAACTGACCACTGCACTGTTAACGGGCGCACTCTCACTCATCCTCGCCGCCTGCGGCAATGGAAACCAAGGGGCAAGCGACACCGCCGCCCCGAGCGACGCCTCAGCGGCCGAAACCGCGGCCGTTGAAACCGCTGCGGACATCACGGCCGAACCCACGGCCGAAAAGCCGACCGTCATCAAAGTGGGCGTCGTGGGCGAAAACAACGAGGACTGGGACGACGTCATCCGCCGCTTCAAAGAAGGCGAGGGCATCGACGTGGAACTCGTGCACTTCACCGAATACACGCAGCCCAATGAGGCGCTGGCCGCGGGCGACATCGACCTCAACTCGTTCCAACACAAGATCTTCCTGAACAACTACATCCAGGAATCCGGCCAGGAACTGGTCTCCATCGGCGACACCGTGCTCGCGCCGATCGGCCTTTTCTCCAGCCAGATCAAGAGCGTCGACGAAATCAAAGACGGCGACCGGATTGCCATCCCCAATGACGTCACCAACGAAGCACGCGCCCTCTTCCTCTTGCAGACGGCCGGCCTCATCAAAGTCAACGGCAACCCCGGCGAGCCCATCACGCTGGACGACATCGCCGAAAACCCGAAGAATCTGGAAATCACCGAACTCGATGCCTCGCAGACCGCACGCGCCTTGGACGACGTGACCGCGTCCGTCATCAACAACGCCTACGCCACCAACGCCGGCCTGAACCCGATCGAAGATTCCATCTTCCTGGAGCCCGTGGACGACAACTCCGAGCCCTACGTCAACATCATCGCCGCGCGCCCGGAAGACCAAGACAACCCGTGGTATCAGAAACTGGTGAAGGAGTACTATCAGACGCCGGAAACCGAAAAAGTGCTCGCTGAGACCTCCAAAGGGTCGTCCCTCGCCGCGTGGAAATCCCTCCCCACCCAAGAGTCGGCCGCGACAGAACCGAGTAAGTGATGAGTACCATTGATTCCGACATCCTCGCCATCGAGCCTCAGCTCATCGAAACGCGCCGCCACTTTCACGCGCATCCCGAAGCGAGCCTCAAAGAGTTTGAGACCGCCAAGTACATCCGCGAAAAGCTCGACGCCTGGGGCATCCCCTACACCGCCGTCGGCGAGACGGGCACCCTGGGCGTCCTCCAAGGCGGCAAACCCGGGCCGACCGTCCTCCTGCGCGGCGACATCGACGCCCTGGACCTGCAAGAACTGAACGACGTCCCCTACCGCTCCCAGTACGACGGCCTCTGCCACGCCTGCGGGCACGATGCCCACGCGTCCGCGCTGCTCTACGCGGCCTACATTCTGCGCCAGCGCCAAGACCAGCTCCCCGGCACCGTCAAACTCGCCTTCCAACAGGCCGAAGAAGTGGGCGCCGGCGCCAGACTCTTCGTGTCCGAAGGCCATCTGAACGACGTGGACCTGGCGTTCGGCCAGCACGTCACCCCCGCGCTCGACGCGGGCACCGTCCAGATCCAAGCCGGACCGATCAACGCCTCCGTGGACTTCTTCAAGATCCACGTCCACGGCAAAGGCGCCCACGCCGCGGCCCCGAACCAAGGACGCGACGCCGCTCTGGCTTCGGCCGCCATCCTGGTGCACCTCCAGAACATCGCCAGCCGCCGCGTGAGCCCGAACGAGCCCATCATCCTCTCCATCGGCAAACTCGTCGCCGGCACGCGCTTCAACGTCGTAGCCGAAGAAGGCCTCCTGGAAGGGACGCTGCGCACCCTGAACACCAAGCGCCGCGACGAATACGTGGCGTTCATCGAAGACCAGTCGCGCGCCATCGCCGAGGCCTACGGCTGCACCGTGACCTTCGAAAACGTCAACGCGGCCAACGTCCTGGAGAACGACCCACAGGCCGCGGCCTACATCCGCCACGTCGCCGAACCGCTCTTTGCGCCCGGCCACATCCTCACGAACCTCCCGGCGTCCATGGGCGGCGAGGACTTTGCGGACATCTCCCAAGCCACGAAGGCGGCCTTCGCCTACATCGGCACGAAAAAAGACGCCGCCACGGGCGTCATCAACCACAACGGACACTTCAACATCGACGAGTCACAGCTCAAAGTGATGGTGCAACTCCACGTCAACGTGGCCATGCACGCCGACACTTTCGGCGACTTCGCCGCAGCCCAAGCCCCCGCTTCCGTCTCATTTGACTTCTAGCGCCGCGTTGCGATGCCGAGCGCCTCACGCCACGGCGTCGCGAAACAGCCGATGTCGCAGCGTTGCGCGACGCCGCTCCTCCGTCACGACGCTACCGCGGGAATCCTCTCGCGGCCTCTAGCGCCGCCTCCGGAAGAACGCCTGCATTTGCGCCCGCGCCTCTTGGGCGAAGACGCCGCGGGTCACCCCCACGTGATGCAGGCTCCCGGGAAGCGCCAACACGTCGACCTGCGACCCGCATCCCCCGCGCTGCGGGTCGTCGGTGCCGTAGACCACCCGCCCCAAGCGGGCATGCACCATGGCCGCGGCGCACATCACGCAAGGCTCCACATTTACGTATAACGTCATGTCCACCAGCCGTCGGCCCTGCCGACGGCTGATTTCGTCGAGGGCCAGCACTTCCGCGTGCCGAAGCCCGGATCCATCCCGCTCCACCCGGTTGACGGCGCGCGCCATCACCACGCCGCGGCACACCACGAGCGCCGCCACGGGCACTTCGCCGCAGCGCGCGGCCTCCGCCGCCATCCCCAGGACACGGCGCATGAAAAAGCGGTCGATGACGGCACGCGGTACGCGCACGAGGGGCGTGGGCCGCTGAAAGCCCTTGCGCCCCGCCATCACGCGCTGCAGGCGCAGACGTCTTTCAGCAGGCCGAACCGCACGGCGCGTGCGCGCAGCCGCCAGCCGAACGCTGCGTCCCTCAAACATCGCCGCCCTCCGCAGGCGTCGCATCACGCGCGAGGATGGGCGCGAGGTACTTTCCTGTATATGACGCGGGCACCTGGCACACCTCTTCCGGCGTCCCCACCGCGACGATTTCACCGCCGCCATCGCCGCCCTCCGGGCCCAAATCCACCAAGTAGTCCGCCACTTTGATGACGTCCAGGTTGTGCTCGATGACCACGATGGAGTTGCCCAGGTCGATCAGACGCTGGAACACCTTGATGAGCTTGTCGATGTCCGCCACGTGCAGCCCCGTCGTGGGCTCATCCAGGATGTAGAGCGTGTGCCCCGTGGAGACCTTTCCCAGCTCCGCCGCCAGTTTCACGCGCTGCGCCTCGCCGCCCGAGAGCTCCGTCGACGGCTGGCCCACCTTCAAGTAGCCCAGTCCCACGTCCACCAGCGTCTGCAATTTGCGCTGAATGCCCACGTGGTTCTGGAAGAACTCCAGCGCCTCCGCAATAGTCATGTCCAAGACGTCCGAGATGGTCTTGCCCTTGTAATGCACCTGCAGCGTCTCGCGATTGTAGCGCTTTCCGCCGCAGACCTCGCACGGCACGTAGACGTCCGGCAAGAAGTGCATCTCCACCTTGATCGTGCCGTCGCCCTTGCAGGCCTCGCATCGCCCGCCCTTGACGTTGAACGAAAAGCGCCCCTTGTCGTAGCCGCGCATCTTGGCCTCATTGGTCGACGCGAACACGTCGCGGATGAGGTCGAACACCTTGGTGTACGTAGCCGGGTTGGACCGCGGCGTGCGCCCGATGGGCGACTGGTCGATCTCGATGACTTTGTCCAGCTGCTCGACGCCGCGGATGCCACGGTAGTTGCCCGGACGCAGCCGCGCGTGATTCAGCCGATTGGCGAGCACCTTGTACAAGATGCCCTCCACGAACGAACTCTTGCCCGAGCCGGAGACGCCCGTAATGCACGTCAACACGCCCAGGGGCAACTTGACGTCGATGTTCTTGAGGTTGTTCTCCCGGCAGCCCAGGACTTCCAGCCACCCCTGCGGCTGGCGCCGCACGGCAGGCACAGGAATGAACCGACGATGCGAGAGGTACGCGCCCGTGATGGAGTCCGGGGCGTTGCAGATGTCCTCAAACGTCCCTTCGGCCACGAGCTTGCCGCCCTGAATGCCCGCGCCTGGCCCGATATCCACAATCCAGTCCGCCGCGCGCATGGTGTCCTCGTCGTGCTCCACCACAATCAAGGTGTTCCCGAGGTCGCGCAGGCCTTTGAGCGCCCCCAACAGGCGGTCGTTGTCCCGCTGATGCAGGCCAATGGACGGCTCATCCAACACGTACACCACGCCCACGAGACCCGAACCGATCTGCGTGGCCAGGCGAATGCGCTGGCTCTCGCCGCCCGACAGCGTCGCCGCGTAGCGGTCCAACGTGAGATAGTCCAAGCCCACGTCCACCAAGAACTTAAGGCGCGCCCGCACCTCTTTCAGGATGGGCTTGGCGATGATGGCGTCCGCCTCCGAAAACGTGAGACCCTTCACCCATTCGAGCGCCTGCTGAATGGAGAGGCGGCTCAGTTCGGCGATGTTCTTATCCCCGATGTGGATGGCCAGCGCTTCTGGCCGCAAGCGGTCACCGTGGCACGTCTCGCACGTGTTCTCCGCCATGAACTCCCGAATGCGCGCGTGCATGGCATCCGACCCCGTCTGCTCGTAGCGACGGGTGAGATTGGGGATGACCCCCTCCCACGCGTCGTTAAACACCTTGTGTCCCGAAAAATGCGACTCGAACGAAAAGCGCACTTTTTTCGTCCCCGTGCCGTACAAGATGGCGTCCACCATCTCCGGCGGGGCCTCCCCGATGGGCGCATCCGTGGGATAGTCGTAGAGATCCGCAATGGCGTGAATCATCTCGTAGTAGTACGTGCCCTTGGTCGACGTCGCAAATGGCGCAATGGCCCCCTCGTCGATGGATAGGTCGGGGTTGGGGATGCACAAATTCTTGTCCACAGCGATGTGGAAGCCGATGCCGTTGCAGTCCGGACACGCGCCCATGGGGCTGTTGAACGACAAGAGCCGCGGTTCGATTTCGTCGATGGTCATGTGGCCGTTGGGACAGGCGAGTTTGGACGAATACGTCTGCGTCTCCCCGTCGATGACCTGAATAATGACGGTGCCGTTGGCCTGCTCCAGTGCGGTCTCGATGGAACTCGACAGGCGCGCGTGCATGCCGTCCCGCCGCACCAGTCGGTCCACGACGATGGCGATGTCGTGCTTTTTGTTCTTCTCGAGTTTTGGCACCTCGGTGAGTTCCGCCATGGTCCCGTCCACGATGACGCGCAAAAAGCCCTGCCGTTCCAAGTTCTGGAACACCTTTTCGTGCATGCCCTTCTTCTCGCGCACCACCGGTGCGAGCACCATGAACTTGGTCCCCTCGGGGAGTCTCAGTACCTCGTCTACGATCTGGTCCACGGCCATGGCGCGGATGGGCTCCCCGCACACCGGGCAGAACGCCTTGCCCGCCTTGGCGTAGAGCAGGCGCAAGTAGTCGTGAATCTCCGTCACCGTGCCCACGGTCGAGCGCGGATTGCGATTGGTGGTCTTCTGGTCGATGGAAATGGCCGGCGAGAGCCCCTCCACGACGTCGACGTCGGGTTTGTCCATCTGGCCGAGGAACATCCGCGCGTAACTCGACAGACTCTCCACATAGCGACGCTGGCCTTCGGCATAGATGGTGTCGAACGCCAGCGAACTCTTGCCCGAACCGGACAATCCGGTCATGACGATGAATTGATTGCGCGGCAACGTGAGCGACAGGTTTTTCAAGTTGTTCACCCGTGCGCCGCGAATGACGATGTTTTCCAGTGTCATAGTCCCCCTATTCTAGAGGAGATCGTCTCTTTTCATCGCGCGAATCGCGTCGCGAATGGAGGCGGCGCGCTCGAAGTCCAAGGCTTCGGCCGCCTTCTTCATCTCGATTTCCATATTGAGCACGAGAGACTGGATGTCCTCTTCCGTAAATTCCTCTTGTTGCGCCGCCTGGGCCAGTTCAGCGTTGTACGGGGCCAGTTCCTCCGCCACGATCTCGGTGGAGATGGCCTCGTGAATCTCTTTCTTAATGGTGCGCGGCGTGATGCCATGCGCTTCGTTGTACTGCTGCTGGGTCTCGCGCCGCCGCGCGGTCTCTTCCATGGCCTCGCGCATGGACTCCGTGATGGTGTCGCCGTAGAGCACCACGTGGCCGTTCACATTGCGCGCCGCCCGCCCGATGGTCTGAATGAGCGACGTGTTGGAGCGCAAAAAGCCCTCCTTGTCCGCGTCCAGAATGGCGATGAACGACACTTCCGGCAGGTCCAACCCCTCGCGGAGCAAGTTGATGCCCACGAGTACATCGTATTTACCCAAACGCAGGTCGCGCAAAATCTCCATGCGCTCCATCGTGTCCACATCCGAGTGCAGGTAAATGGCCTTGATGTCGGCCTCCTCGAAGTAGCGCGACAAGTCCTCGGCCATCTTCTTGGTGAGTGTCGTCACCAGCGTCCGCTCCCCGCGCGCCGTGGTCTTGCGGATCTCTGCCATGAGGTCGTCAATCTGGTGCTTTGTGGGCCGCACTTCCACCACAGGGTCCAACAGCCCCGTGGGACGGATGATCTGGTCCACGATCTGCGTGGCGTGCTCGATTTCGTAAGGGCCGGGCGTGGCCGAGATGAACACCCCCTGCGGGATGAGTGCCTCGAATTCGTCGAATTTGAGCGGGCGGTTGTCCAGAGCCGACGGCAGGCGGAAGCCGTAGTCCACCAGGTTCTGCTTGCGCGCGCGGTCCCCGTTGTACATGCCGCGCACCTGGGGAATGGTCTGATGGCTCTCGTCCACCATCAGCAGAAAGTCCTTGGGGAAGTAGTCGATCAGGGTGTACGGCCGCGAGCCGGGCGGACGCCCGCTCATGGGCGCGGAGTAGTTCTCAATGCCCGAGCAGAAGCCGATCTCGCGCAACATCTCTAAGTCGTAATTCGTGCGCTGCTCCAAGCGCTGCGCCTCCACGAGCTTGCCCTGCATTCGGAGTTCCACCAGTCGCTCCGCGAGTTCCTGCTCGATGCGGGTGATGGCGCGCTCCATCTTCTCCGGCGTCGTGGCGTAGTGGCTGGCCGGGAAGATCATGAAGTAGCTGCGACCGCGTAAGATCTCGCCCGTCAGCGAGTTGATCTCCACGATGCGGTCGATCTCGTCCCCGAAGAACTCCACGCGAATGGCCTCTTCATTGGACGACGCAGGGAACACGTCCACCACGTCGCCGCGCACGCGAAACGTGCCGCGCTGGAACGCGACGTCGTTTCGCACGTATTGTATGGAGACGAGACGGCGCAAAAAGTCGTCCCGGTCCATCTGCTGGCCGGGGCGTAGAGAAATGGTGAGTTCCTGATAGTCCTCCGGGTCGCCCAAGCCGTAGATACACGAAACCGACGCGACGATGATGACGTCGCGCCGTTCGAAGAGCGACATCGTGGCCGAATGGCGAAGCTTGTCGATCTCGTCGTTGATGGACGAGTCCTTGGCAATGTACGTATCCGTCGCAGCCACATAGGCTTCCGGTTGATAGTAATCGTAATAGCTGACAAAGAACTCCACGGCGTTTTCCGGAAAGAACTCCCGAAATTCCGAACAGAGCTGACTGGCGAGCGTCTTGTTGTGGGCCAGCACCAACGTCGGACGCTGCACCTGTTGGATGATGTTAGCCATGGTGAAGGTCTTGCCCGAACCCGTCACGCCGCGGAGCGCCTGATAGTGGTCGCCGCGGCGGATGCCCTCGACCAACGCCTTGATGGCTTCGGGCTGGTCGCCGGTGGGTTCGTAGGGCGCGTGCAGTTGAAACTCCATCACGGCTCCTGAATCACTTGCAGGGCGCGTTGCAATTGCGGATCTTCACTGAGGAAATCCGGGCCGTAGCCCTTCGCGTCCCAATTGTCTTCCACCACGATGTCCGGGGTGATGCCCACGCCGTGAATCTGCTCTCCGCTCGGCGTGAGGTACTCCGCCATCGTCAGCTTAAAGCCGCCTTCCTCGCCGTTCGGCCCCAAGGGGTAGATGCGCTGGACGATGCCCTTGCCGAAGGTCTTCGTCCCCACGGACTTCGCGCGGTGGTTGTCGCGCAACGCGCCCAAGAGGATCTCCGAGGCCGACGCCGACCCTTCGTTCGCCAGCACCACGATGGGCTGGGAATACTGTGCGGCATCCGACGTGGACACTTCTTCCTGGCCCATGCTGTCCACCGTCGTCACGATGGTGGCTTCGCCCAGCAGTGCGTCGGCGATGTCTTCCGCCGTCACCAACAGCCCGCCGGGGTTGTTGCGCAAATCCAGCACGAAGCGCGTGGCGCCCTGGGCCACCAGCGCGTCCCATTCCTGTTTGAATTCGTCCGCCGTGGGCTCTTCAAACGACGTGATCTGGATGTAACCGACATTGTTGTCGAGTTTCTTGCCCACGACGGTGTCCACGGTGATGATCTCGCGCGTGATGGGGATGTTGAGCGTCTCCGCCTTCCCATTCGTCGTGCGCCGCACGGTGAGGTCCACCTGGGTGTTGGGTTCGCCCCGCATCATCTGCGTCGCCAGATCCAAATCCGTGCCCGCGTAAGACTGCCCGTCCACTTCCAGAATGATGTCCCCGGCCTTGATGCCGGCACGCGCGGCCGGCGTGTTGGCGATGGGCGCCACCACCGTGATGGCGTTGTCCTCGCCCGCCGTCACCACCAGGCCCACGCCGGCAAACTGCCCCGTCGTGTCCTCCATGAGGCGCTGGTATTCCTCCGGGGAGAAGTACTCCGAATACGGATCCTGCAGACCCTCAAACAAACCCTTGTACACGCCCACTTCCAGATCTTCCGGCGTGTATTCAAATAAGAAGTCTTGGTCGATGACCGCTTCGTAGTTTTTCAAATTACTCAAGATGCGATTCCAGTTCACACCTTCGTCGGAGGCTCCCCATGAGACCGCCCCCTGCATGGCCGTGTTCGATCCCAGGACGAAGCCGCCCACGCCCACCGTCGCCAAAAGCAGAACCAAAATCAGCGCTTTCGCTATTTTCTTCATGTCGCCCCCTTTCTCATTTTTCCATTATATCACGCCTGTAAAACCCATCGCGTGCAAAGCCAGTCCCACGGCCGCCGCCAGCACCACGAGGCGGATGACGTCCAGCTTTTTGGTGCCGTAGAGGACGAGGCCCAGCCCGAAGCCGATGACGCCGAGGCCTT
The DNA here is from genome assembly GCA_028726605.1 of Peptoniphilaceae bacterium. Taxonomy (GTDB): domain Bacteria; phylum Bacillota; class Clostridia; order Tissierellales; family Peptoniphilaceae; genus Murdochiella. Next base: position 16,213 of record JAQYPV010000009.1, read on the forward strand.
CGATCGCCCCCTCGGCCGTCCACAGCGACGAGCGGATCATCTGCATCGCGGCGATGGCTACGAGCCCCACGATGGCGGGTTTGAGTCCCTTCAAGATGTCGTCCAGCGCGGTCAACTTGCGATGGCTCGTGAACAGAAAATACCCCAGGAGCATCATGAGGCAGAACTGGGGCGTGACGTTGCCGAGCGTGGCGATGACGGCGCCCGGCAGTCCCGCCACTTTCGTGCCGATGAACGTGGCCGCGTTGATGGCAATGGGCCCGGGGGTCATCTGCGAGAGCGAGACGAGGTCCGTCAGCCCTTGCACGGTCAACCACGCCTTATTCTCCACCACATACGCCGTGATGAGCGGGAGCACCGCATACCCGCCGCCGAAGGCGAACGCGCCGATTTTGACAAAGGTGAGCCAGAGATCGAAGAGCATCACTTCACCTCCGCTTCTTCGACGAAGTGAAAGAGCGCGAGGCCGATGAGGCCGCAGATGACCAGAATGAGCACGGTGTTCCAGTGCAGAAACGCGCTCGCGATGAAAGCTCCCGCCATCAGCATCGCGCCAAAGCGCTTGTGGGCTTTAAGCGCCACCCGCGCCATGTCAATGGTGGTGATGACGAGCACGCCGCTGATGACGCCGCTCATGACGCGGAATGCCGCGTTCACCCATTCATTGGACCGCACGTTGCGGTACACGTAGAAGAGCGCCGTGATGATGATGAGGCACGGCAGGACGGAGGCAATGAGGGCGACGATGGCGCCCAAGGGCCCCCGCACGCGGTAGCCCGTCAGGAGCGACGTGTTGATGGCCATGGGCCCCGGCCCGGACTGGGCCAATGCCGTCAGATTGAGCATCTCCTCCTCGTCGATAAGCTGTTTTTCGCGCACGAAGACATCGCGAATGACGGGCACGATGGTGTACCCGCCGCCAAATGTGAACGCGTTGATCTTAAGCAATGTCAAAAAAAGAGCCGCATATGAGATGGGCTCCGTCGACGGTTGCGATTTGTAATCCATGTCTCCTCCCTCGTCCAGAGCTTTCCTATAACATAGCACAACGTGGGAGGCTTGGGGACGAACCCCGCACACCCCACGTGGCGTTCGATCCCCGTGGGGCCGGGTGACCCCACACCGCCAACGCGGCCGAACGTGTATCGCGCACCGCCTCTGGCGGGCGCATACGTGTACGTTCATGCTATAGTAAGGGCGATCACGAAAAAAGGAAGGTGTTTATGGCTAAACTCTATTTTCGCTACGGCGCGATGAACTCCGGCAAGTCGACGCTGTTGTTGCAAGTCGCCTACAACTACGAAGAGCGCGGCATGCAGGTGCTGCTCCTCAAACCCGGCATCGACACCAAGGGCGGGGACGAAATCGTGAGCCGCCTCGGCGTGCGGCGGCCGGTGGACCGCATCATCACGCCCGACACGGACTGTCGCGTGCTCCTGGACGAGGAAATGAAAAAGCGCCACCTCGATTGCATCTTAATCGATGAGGCGCAATTCTTAAGCGTCACCCAAGTGGATCAGTTGTTCGCCGCCGTCATGGACGCCGACATCCCCTGCATCTGCTACGGCCTGCGCAGCGACTTCCAGGGCGAAGGGTTTCCGGGCAGTCGGCGGCTGTTGGAGCTTTCCCATTCGCTGGAAGAACTCAAGACCATCTGCCAGTGCGGGCGCAAAGCCGTCATGAACATCCGCCGCGTGAACGGCGCGCCCGTCTTCGAAGGCGATCAAGTGGTCATCGACGACAGCGCCACGGTGGAGTACGAAGCCGTCTGCGGGCAGTGCTACTTAGAAGCGCGCCGCGCCGCCGGCTGTGTGCCGCTGGAGCACCTCGAAGAGGACATCCCCCTCACACGACAGTAACTCCTCTCAGACGATGGTCTGACTGCCCGCGTACACCACGCCCGTGGTGGCATCGACGGTCACTTCGTCGCCGTCGCTCAAGACCTTAGACGCGTGGTTCACGCCGATGATGGTGGGCACGCCGTAGTGCAAGCCCACGATGGCCGCATGCGACGTGAGGCCGCCCTCTTCCACGACCACCGCGCCGGCCTTTTCGATGTACGGGATCATGTCCGCGCCCGTGAAGCGCGCCACGAGGATGCACCCCGGCACGTACTTGTCCGCCAACTCTTTGGCCGTGCTGCCGACGATGACTTTCCCCACCACGAGGCCGCGGCCGATGCCCTGCCCCGAAGCCAGTATGTTTCCAATGGTGTGGACTTTGATGAAGTTGGTGGACGCGCCCTGTCCCACGGGCAGGCCCGCCGTCAAGATGATCTGATCGCCCTGCTGGCACAGCCCCGTGCTGAGCGCCGCCATGATGGAGCGGTCGATCAACTCATCCGTTTCCGTAGACACCTGCGAGAGCACCGGCGTCACGCCCCAGGCGATGGAGAGCTGGTGGTAGACCGCTTCATTCGGCGTCACCGCGATGATGGGCGTGAGCGGACGGTACCGCGAGATCTGACGCCCCGTGAAGCCGGAGGCCGTGGACGCCACGATGGCCGCCACCATGACCTGGCTCGCCATTTGGCACGTCGAGCGGCAGATAGCGCTGGAGACGTCGCGACTCACCCAGGTGTTGCGGTCCTCGATGGAGTGCAAGAAGTCCGGCGACTTCTCCGTCGTCTCCGCGATGACGCGCATCTGGCGCACCGCCTGCACGGGGTACTTGCCCGCCGCCGTCTCGCCGGAGAGCATGACCGCGTCCGAGCCATCCAGAATGGCGTTGGCCACGTCGTTCACCTCGGCGCGCGTGGGGCGCGGGTTTCGTTGCATGGAATCCAACATCTGCGTGGCCGTGATGACCGGCTTGCCGGCCAGATTGGCGGCGCGGATGATCTGTTTCTGCACGATGGGCACACGCTCGTTGGGCACTTCCACGCCCAAATCACCGCGCGCCACCATGATGCCGTCCGCCGCATCCACGATCTCATCCAGGTTGTTGACGCCCTGCTCGCTCTCGATCTTGGCGTAGACGTGAATGTGCCCGCCGCCGTTGTCCTCCAGGAGCGCCCGAATGGCGTTCACATCCGCCCCCGAGCGGATGAACGACGCGAAGATGAGATCCACCCCCGCCTCGATGCCGAACAGGATGTCGGCCTTGTCCTGATCCGTCAACGCCGGCAGTTTGATGTCGGTGGCCGGCACGTTGACGCCCTTGCGGTTGGAAATGGTCCCAAAGTTGAGCGCGCGGCAGCGGATGTCCGTCCCATTTTCGATGGCCACGACCTCCAGTTCCACCAGACCGTCGTCGATGAGGAGGCGCTTGCCGGGGGCCACGTCTTGCGGCAGTCCCGCATACGTGATGTGGACGATGTCCTTCGTGCCCTCCACGTCGCGCGTGGTGAGCGTGATCTCGTCCCCAATGGCGAGATCCACCTTCTGGTCGTCCTTAAACGTCCCCAGGCGGATCTCCGGACCCTTGGTGTCCAGCGCAATGGCCAGTGGTACGTGCATCTCCCGGCGCAATTCCTTCAATCGTTCAATTTTCACTCGATGTTCTTCGTGGGAGCCGTGCGAAAAGTTCAATCGCGCGACGTTCATCCCTTCATTCACGAGCTGGCGCAAGAGTTCCTTCTCTTCGGAAGCCGGTCCGATGGTGGCGACAATTTTGGTCTTTTTCATGTTCCCTCCTCCTTGAGCGCCTGAAACACTTAGTGCGACAACACGCGCGCCATTTCGTAGAGTTCTTCGTTGAATTCGTGCTCCACCTCGATGGCCTCCAGAATCGGCATCGTGAAGATCTCGTCCCCGTGCACGCCCACGGCCACCGAGCTGGACCCCGCGATCAGGGCCTTCACCGCCTTGTAGCCCATCATGCTGCCGAGCTTCGCATCCGTAAAGCTCGGGCTGCCGCCGCGCTGGAGGTGACCCAGGATGGTGATTTTGGTCTCCACCCCCGTGCGCTGTTCGATGGCGGCGCGCATGGAGTACGGCTCGCCCACGCCTTCCGCCACCACGATGATGTGGTGGCGCTTGCCGCGCTTGCGCCCGCGCTCGATGCGGTCCGTAATCTCGTCGATGGAGAACTCGTGCTCTGGCACCACGATGCTCTCCGCCCCGCCAGCCAGCCCCGCGTAGAGGGCGATGTCGCCGCAGTCTCGCCCCATCACTTCGATGATGTTGGCGCGCCCATGGGAGTTGGACGTGTCACGCAGTTTGCCGATGGACTCGATGACCGTCTCCACCGCCGTGTGGAAGCCGATGGTGTAATCCGTGTACCCGAGGTCGTTGTCGATGGTGCCCGGAATGCCGATGGTGCGGATGCCGCGGTTGTGCAGCGCCGCCGCGCCCTGGAACGAGCCGTTGCCGCCGATGACGACCAGCCCTTCGATGCCGAACTGCTTCAGGATGCGCACCGCTTGATCCTGACCTTCCGGCGTCTGAAATTCCTTGCTGCGGGCCGACCCCAGGATGGTGCCGCCCTTCTGAATGATGTCCGCCACACTGGAGACGTTCATCTCGTAGATGTCGCCGCTCATGAGGCCGTCATAGCCAAAGCGAATACCCTTGACGCGCAGGCCTTCTTCAAATGCAGTTCGCGCAATGGCGCGAATTGCCGCGTTCATGCCGGGGGCATCCCCGCCCGATGTGAGAATTCCAATCGTCTTCATGCTTCCTCCTGTTCGCGCAGGACGACCTGATCGTCGCCAAAGAGTTCTTTTAATGCCGTCATGAGTTCTGGCGCGCCGCTGGTGGCCCATTCGGCGTGCAGCGCCACGGCCTTATTGCGATCTGAAAAGTAGACCACCACGGGCACGCGGCCCGGATGGCGTCTGAGGATCTCGCGCAGCTTCGCATAGCGCACGCGGTCTGTGGAGTCCATCTTCACGTAGAGCCTCCGCGTGGGCAGCTCGTCCACGCCCGTCACCGTGTCCACGAGGAGACTCACCTCCTCGTCACGCACTTGCAACGTGCCGGACAGGAGCACGGGCGCGTCCAAAAGAATTTTATCACGTTCGCGCTGAAAAACACGCGGGAACAACACACAATGCAGCGTCGCAAAGCGATCTTCCACTTCCAGAAACGCCATGGACTCGTGTTTTTTCGTGAGAAGGTCCCGCCGCTCGCGGATGAGGCCGGCGTAGCGCACTTTTTTGCCGTCCGCGCGCTTCACGCCCTCTTCGTCCTCCAGCGTTTCGCCGGTCATCGTCAGATACGGCGCAAAGCGCGCTTCATAGGGCGCAAACGGGTGGCCGGAGACGTAGACGCCCATCACCTCTTTTTCGTAGGCGAGCTTTTGCGCGAACGTGTAGTCCGGCTGAGGCCGCGTGGACCATGCGGGCTGTTCCATCGCCGAAAAGCGGTCGAAGAGCGAGGTCTGCCCAGAGAGGTTCTCGCGCCGTGCGGTCTGAATCCCGGAGAGCGTCATCTCCAAATCCGCCATGAGCTGGGGGCGCGACGTGCCCAATCCGTCCAACGCCCCCGCCTTGATGAGGCTTTCCAAGGCCTTGCGGTTCAAGGCCGTCGGATCGGCGTCGGCAATGCGTCGCAAAAACTCGGTGAGTGACGTGTAGGGGCCGCTTTCGCGCGCCGTCACGATGGCCCGGACGATGCCGGTACCCACGTGTTTGACGCCGCTCAGCCCATAGCGAATGCCGCCTTCTTCCACGGAGAACTTCCCGCGGCTGGCGTTCACGTCCGGCGCCAGGAGCGGAATGCCCAGCCGCTGGGCTTCGCGAATGTAGAGTGCCATCTTCGGATAGTCCCCGATGACCGAAGTGATGAGCGCCGCAAAGTATTCGCGCGGCGCGTAATGCTTGAGCCACGCGGTCTCCATGGCCACGTAGGAGTAGGCCACCGAGTGGGATTTGTTGAACGCATAGTTGGCAAAGGCGATCATCTGGTCGTAGATGGCGTTGGCCACGTCGGCGGGAATGCCGTTGGCCACACACCCGGCGATGGCCGGCGCGTCCGCCGTCGCCGGACGGCCGTGCACGAAGACATCGCGATTTTCCGTCATGACGGCCATCTTCTTCTTGGACATCGCCCGGCGCAGGTTGTCCGCGCCGCCCAGGGTGTATCCAGCGAGCTGCTGCACGATCTGCATCACCTGCTCCTGGTAGACGATGACGCCGTAGGTGGTGCGCAGAATGGGCTCCAGCGCGGGGTGCAAGTAGTGGATGTGTTCCGGGTGATGGCGCACGTCCACGTAGGTGTCGATCTGCTCCATCGGGCCGGGCCGAAAGAGGGCGTTGGCCGCCACGAGATCGTCGAAGCGCGTGGGGCGCAAGTTGGCGAGAAAGCGGCGCATGCCCGCCGACTCGAACTGGAAGATGCCGATGGTCTCGGCGTTCGTGAACTGCGACATGACGGCGGGATCGTTGGGATCCATCTTCGAGAGATCCGGCCGGATCCCGGTGCACTCGGCAATGCCGTCCAGAGCGTCCTCGATGACCGTGAGGTTTCGCAGTCCTAAGAAGTCCATTTTCAAGAGGCCCAGTTCTTCCAGCTGCGTCATGTTGTACTGCGTGGTCACCTGGCCCTGGTTGGTCGAGAGGGGCACCAGGTTGGCCACCGGCTCGCCCGCGATCAAGACGCCCGCGGCGTGCGTCGAGGTGTGCCGCGGCATGCCTTCGATGGCGCGCGCGAGGTCGATCAGCCGGCGGTTTTGCGCGTTTTCCTGGTAGATGTTTCGGAATTCGTCGCTCTCGTTCAGCGCCTGATCCAGCGTGATACGGAGCTGGTCGGGCACCGCCTTGGCGATGCGGTCCACCTGGTAGAGCGGCACGTCCAGCACGCGCCCCACGTCTCGAATGGCGTTTTTGGCGGCCAGCGTGCCGAAGGTCACAATCTGTGCCACGTGGTCCGCGCCGTAGCGGCGCTTGACGTACTCGATCACTTCCTCGCGGCGCTCGTAGTCGAAGTCGATGTCGATATCCGGCATGGAGACGCGTTCGGGGTTCAAAAAGCGCTCGAAGAGCAGGTCGTACTCCAGCGGGTCGATGCCGGTGATGCCGAGTGCATAGGAGACGATGGACCCGGCGGCGGACCCGCGTCCCGGCCCCACGGCGATGCCGTGGGCTTTGGCGTAGTGGACGAAATCGCTCACGATGAGGAAGTAGTCCACGTAGCCCATGGTGCGGATGACGTCGATCTCGTAGGCCACGCGGTCCGCCACTTCCGGCGACTCCGCCCGCTCGCCATAGCGACGTTGGGCGCCTTCGCGGACGAGGCGGGTGAAATACGCCTCATTGGTCTCGTCCGTGGGCACGTCAAAATGCGGCAAGTGCATGTCGTGAAAGACGATCTCCACCTGGCAGCGTGCCGCTATTTTTTCGGTATTCTCAATGGCCTCGGGCACTGCGGCGAACAAGTCGCGCATCTCCTCCGGCGACTTCAGGAAGAACGAGTCGTTGGGAAAGCGCATGCGCTCTTCCTGGTCGAGCGTCGCCCCCGTCTGGATGCACAGGAGCACGTCGTGCGCCTTGGCATCTTCGGCCTCCACGTAGTGACAGTCGTTGGTCGCCACCAGTCCGATGCCCGTCTCGTCGGCGATCCGGCGAAACACGCGCTGTACGAGTTTTTCTTCCCGCAAGGCGTGGTCCTGAAGTTCCAAAAAGAAGTTGTCGGGGCCAAAGATCTCGCGATAGCGCAGGGCCGTGTCGCGTGCCGTCTCATACGAGCTGTCCAGCGCGCGCTGGGCGCACTCGCCTTGCACACAGGCGGAGAGGGCAATGAGGCCCACGTGGTAGCGCTCCAGCGTCTCCCGGTCCACGCGCGGCTTGTAGTAGAAGCCTTCCACCCAGCCGGTGGAGACGATCTTCATCAGATTGTGGTAGCCCGTGTCGTTTTCGGCGAGCAGCACCAGGTGATAGCGCGTGCGGTCGCTTCGGGCGTGCCGATCGTCCGCCACGTAGACTTCGCACCCGATGATGGGCTTCACGCCCGCAGCCCGGGCCGCCTGATAAAAGTGAATCGCACCGAAGAGGTTGCCGTGGTCGGTGAGCGCCACGGCATCCATGCCCTTCTCTTTCACGGCGTCCATCAGCGCCTCGATACGGCAGAAACCGTCGAGCAGGCTGTATTCGCTATGCAGATGCAGGTGCGTGAAGGCCATGTTTTGTCCTTTCAATCCAAGGCCGGTAGGATCTCTGCGATGTTGCCTTGCAAGACCACGTCGGCACGAGAGTCGGCGGGCGTGGGATCGCGGTTGATGAGGATGAGCTGGTGTCCGCGGTAGAGGTCCACGAGGCCGGCCGCGGGGTAGACCACGAGGCTCGTCCCACCCACGATCAAGGTGTCGGCTTGGGCGACGGCGTGCATCGCCGCGTTGAAGACCACCGGGTCAAGTGCTTCGCCGTAGAGGATCACGCGCGGGCGCATGAGCTTCCCGCAGACGGGGCAGATGACGCGGCCCGTGCCTTGCATGTACTCCTCCGTCGGCATGGTGTACCCGCACTGCGGACAGTAGATGTCCGACATGTTGCCGTGCACTTCCAGGACGCGCTCGCTACCCGCCTTCTGGTGGAGCGAGTCGATGTTCTGTGTGATGACGGCCGAGAGGCGCCCCTCTCTCTCCCACCGGGCGAGGGTGAGGTGCGCGCCGGAGGGCGCCACGTCGTAGCTTCTAATGCACGTGCGCACAAAGTCCGCAAACTCGTCGGGCTTGTCGACGCTGAACTCGTGGCTGAAATAGTACTCCGGCGCGTACTTGGCGTCTTTCATGGTGTGATAGAGGCCATCGGCCGAGCGAAAGTCGGGGATGCCTGATGCCGTCGAGACGCCGGCTCCGCCAAAAAAGACCAAGGAGCGGCTGTGCGCGATCATCTCCTTAGCGCGTTGCATTGCTTCGTGATTCGGTTCCATCTCCCCCTCCATGCTGCGCTAACGGTCGTACTGCGCGGGGCCTTGCTTTCCCTGGTGGATGGGGATGAGCACTTCGCGCGCCTCGCCGCAGTAGACCCTGAGCATCTCGTCCATGGACCCGCTTTTGGGTTCCATGGCGAGAAACGTCTCGAAGGGCACCCAGGCGAGACTGCCTTCGGCGCTCGCCGTGACCGTGCCCGAAAAGTCCTCGGTTTCGTAAAGCAGGCCCAGTTCTCGCAGGCCCTCATCGTGGAGCCAGTGGACGAAGCCGACGAGTTGGACCGCGCCGACCGAAAGCCCCGTCTCTTCCCACGCTTCGCGGCGCACCGAGGCCACGAGCGACTCGCCCGGCTCCACCTTGCCGCCAGGGAACGTCAGCCCTTCCCAGCCCTCTTTTTTCACTTTATCCAAGACCAAGACGCACCCGTCGGCGCGCCGAATCATGATCATGTTGAGCAATTGGACGTCTTCGTGCTGATGCATCGTCGTTCACTTTCGCGTTCTCTTCCCGTCGTCTGGAGATTTTCGTCCCGTCGTCTGGGAAATGGTCTGCGATCCCGAAGGACTTCAGATCTCTTTCGTGCCTTCCACGATTTGAATGCCCGCGGATGCCCCAATGCGGCTCGCCCCGGCTTCGATCATCGCAAGGGCTTCTGCCGTCGTGTGGATGCCGCCCGACGCTTTCACCTGGGCTCTCTCGCCCACAGTTTCTTTCATGAGGCGCACGTCCTCCACCGTCGCGCCGCCGGTCGAAAAGCCGGTCGACGTCTTCACGAAGTCCGCTCCCGCGGCCACGGCCAGTTCACACGCGCGCTTTTTCTCTTCGTCCGTCAACAGGCACGTCTCCAAGATGACTTTTAAGACGCGCTCGCCACAGACGTCTTTGACGGCTTGGATGTCCTGTTTCACGTAGTCGTCATCGCCGCTCTTGAGCGCGCCCACGTGCAGGACCATGTCTACTTCGTCCGCCCCGTCTGCAATGGCCTGTCTGGCCTCGAAGGCCTTGGCGGCGGTCGACATCGCCCCTAAGGGGAAGCCCACTACGCAGCAGGTCTTGACGTCGCTGCCTTCGAGCGCCGCGTGGACTTGCGGCACATAGGCCGTGTTCACGCAACACGAGCAGAAGTGGTAGTCGCGAGCTTCGCGGCACAGCTGCTCAATCTGCTCCGGCGTGGCCTCCGGTTTCAGTAAGGTGTGATCGATCATGCGGTTGATTTCCATGGGCTCTCCTTTCTCAGATGGCGAGCGCAATCTCCATCATGGCGCCGAAGCTCTTTTCGCGTTCTTCGGGCGTGGTCTCTTTGCCCGTGACGAGCGAATCCGAGATGGTCACGATGGCGAGCGCGTCCACGCCGGCCGCGGCCGCTTCGGCGTAGAGCGCATAGGCTTCCATTTCGACGGCCAGAAGGCCCATGTGCGCCCAGCGCTGCCAGTGGTTCTCGCTGACGTTCAGGGGGTTGTAGAAGACGTCGCTGGAGAAGAGGCCGCCCACTTTGACGTCCTTTCCCTGCGCCTGTGCCGCGTCATAGGCGGCGCGCAAGAGTTCCCACGACGCCAGCGCTGAATAGGTGCCGTTCAAACCGAATTGATAGGCGATGCGCGAGTCCGTGGACGCGCCTTGGGCCAGTACGATGTCGTAGAGGTTCAGCGCCTCCGTCATCGCGCCGGCGGACCCCACGCGGATCAGTTTTTGGACGCCGAATTCGTGGATTAACTCGTGAGCGTAAATGGAAAGGGACGGCATCCCCATGCCGGTCCCCATGACGGAGACCGGTTCGCCGCGATAGGTGCCGGTGAAGCCCAGCATGTTGCGGATGGTATTAAACGGCGTGGCATCTTGCAAGTAATTTTGGGCGATGAACTGCGCGCGCAGCGGATCGCCGGGGAGCAGGATCTTTTCGGCGATGGCGCCGCGTTCTGCGCCGATGTGTGGTGTGGCCATGTCTCTACCTCATTCCCAGGTTTCGGCTCAGAAGCCAGGTTTGCCCAACAGGTGGAACATGTTCTTCTTGTAGAACTCCACGCCGGGCTGATTGAACGGGTTGATGCCGAGGGCGTAGCCCGTCACGCCGATGGTGACCTCAAAGAAGTAGATGAGTTCGCCCAGAGTTTCGGCGTCCAAGCGCTTCGCGGTCAGGAGGATGTTGGGCACACCGCCTTCGACGTGCGCCTGCCGCGTCCCGCGCATGGCCTGTTCGTTCACGAAGTGCAGGGGCTTTCCGGCGAGGTAGTTCAAGCCGTCCAGGTTGTCCGCGTCTTCGGGCACCGCCACGTCGCGCACGGCCTCGTCAAACCAGAGCACGGTCTCAAAATGAATGGACGGGCCTTCCTGGATCCACTGCCCCAGCGAATGCAGGTCCGTGGTGTTGCCCACCGACGTCGGGTAGAGGCCCTTGCCCTCTTTGCCTTCGGACTCCCCGGCGAGCTGCTTCCACCACTCTTGGAAGTAGTGCAGCTTTGGCTCGTAGGCCACGAAGATCTCCGTCTTTTTGTCGTTTTCCATCATCGCCAGGCGCGCCGCCGCGTAGCTCAGGGCGGGGTTCTGGTCGAAGTCGGCTTGGAGTGTCGTTTGGCGCATGGTTTGAGCGCCGGCCATCAAGGCATCGCAGTCGATGCCAGCCACGGCGATGGGCAAGAGGCCCACGGCCGTCAGCACCGTGAAGCGTCCGCCGATGTCGTCTGGCACCACGAAGGTCTCGTAGCCCGCATCGTCCGCCAAGGTCTTGAGGGCGCCTTTCTGGCGGTCCGTCGTCGCGAAGATGAGTTCCCGCGCCTTTTCCGCGCCGACGTTCTCTTCCAACAGGGACTTCAAGAGGCGGAAGGCGATGGCGGGCTCCGTCGTGGTCCCGGATTTGGAGATGACGTTGATGGCGAAGGTCTTGCCCTTGAGGTAGTCCAGGAGTTCTGCCATCTCTTGGGCGCTCAGCTGATTACCGGCAAAGAGGATCTCCGGCGTTTGGCGGTCATAGGAGGGCGAGAGGGCTTCGATGACGGCGCGCGCGCCCAGGTACGAACCGCCGATGCCCACGACGACCAGCGCTTCGGCCGTTTCCCGAATGCGCGCCGCCGCCTTCAAAATGCGGTCGTATTCCTCTCTGTCGTAGTTCTCAGGCAGGTCGATCCAACCTAAAAAGTCGTTGCCGGCGCCGTTGCGTCCGACGAGCGTCTCGAAGGCATCCAACACGCGTTGTTTCTGCGCTTCCAATTGCTCTTGAGAAAGCGCCTCGGTCAAATCCAGCTTCATGCATCCCTCCTTTGATTCTCCACGTAAACCAGTGCGATATCGTCTTTGGGTTCGCCCACTCCGAACTGTTCAACGTCCGTGACAATCCGCGATAAGGGGGAACCCGTGGTCTGTTTCATAAAGTGTTGGAGATTTTTTTCGCCGTACTCCGTGCCCGCGGCGCTGCGCGTCTCGGAGGCACCGTCGGTGTAGAACAGGAAGCGCTCGCCGCCTTCGAGCGTGCGGATCTTCTGTTTGTACACGTAGCGGTCGCCTTCCCACGTGATGAGGCGTCCGGTGACGTCCAGCCGGTCGATCTGTCCGTTGCGCTCCACGATGGGAAGGCACGCGTGTCCGGCGTTGGCGTAGGTGACCGTATCCTCCATGGTGTCGAACAGGGCGAAGAAGAGTGAGAAGTACTGGCCCTCGCCCATGCGAATGGCCCGGAAGCGCTCGCGCATCAGGTGCAGGACGGTGGCCGGCTCGCGGATGCGTTCTTCTTGGAGAATGCTGCGCATGGTCTGGCGCACGAACATCGTCAGAATGGACGCCGAGACGCCGTGCCCCACGACATCGGAAATGTAGAGGCCGAGGCGTCCTTGGCCCAGCGGCACCACGTCGAAAAAGTCTCCGGAGAGTTCTTCTGTCGGGCGATAGTAGAAGTCGAAGGCGAGCCGCCCGTATCCCGTCAGGCGCGGCAGCATCTTCTCCTGGATGGAGCGCGCCAGCACGATCTCGTTTTTTAATTTGCGATTGGTCTCCACGAGGCGCATGGTCATGCTGTTTTGGATGGTGGTGTCGCGAAACACCTGAATGACCGCGGTCACTTTTCCCGCCTCGATGAGCGGGGAGTTCTTGATGGCGAACACGTGTCCTGCCACGCACAGTTCGGTCATGGTGACGGCCTGTTCCGTGAACGAGCCCGTGGCCGTGGAGAGCGGAAAGAACGGCGCGTCATCGTCGGCCATTTCGGTGAAGCGGCGCATCGTCTCGTTTTCAAAGAGCACGTGGCCTTTGGCGTCCACAATGCGCACGAGATCGTCCATCGCCTCAAGATAACGAAAATCGGAGTCCTGCGCCGTCAATGCCTCGACGCCGGTGGTTGTCTTCTCGATGTCCATCGCCCCTCCTTTCGTTGCATTCAGTATATCACGATTGGGCCTTTTCCACGGTGGAGAGGCCGTGGTTTTTGCGAGGATCACGCGCGAAATTGCCTCGGATCTGGCCCCAGAAACTGGTAGTAGGTCGCCTCTTCGCCGCCGTTGAAGAGTTTGCGGCGGCGCGTCGCCTCGCGTCCGGCGAGGGTCTCGAAGTCCCGTAACGCCGTGATGACGTAGAGGGACCACGTGCGAAGTGCGAAGAAGCGCCGGGCGAAGTCGCGCATCAGCGTCGCCACGCCTTCTTCGGGGGCAAGCCGCTGGCCGTAGGGCGGGTTGGTGATGAGCACCCCGAAGCTCTCGGCGAGGCCCACCTCGCGCATGTCCCGATGCACGAAGCGCACGACGTCGTCCACGCCGGCGTCTTGGGCGTTTTTTCGCGCGATGTCCACCATCCGCAGGTCAATGTCGGTACCGAGAAAGCGACCGTCCACGTGGGTCCGGATGGCGCCGAACGCCTCGCGGCGCAGGTCGCGAAACGCGGTGGGGTCCATCCACGGCCACTCTTGAAAGAGGAAAGTCCGGTCGATGCCCGGCGCGATGTGCTTGGCTTTGCGCGCGGCCTCGATGACGAGGGTGCCCGAGCCGCAGAAGACGTCGGCGAAGTCCCGTTCGGGCGTCCACACGCTCAGATCGATGAGCGCGGCCGCCAGCGTCTCCTTGATGGGCGCGCCGCCCTTGTGCTGGCGATACCCCCGTTTGAACAAGCCCTCGCCTGTCGTGTCCACGGTCACGATGGCCTGATCGCGGCGCAAGGTCACGTCTACCGGCACGCGCGGTCCGTCTTCGGGGAAGTGCTCCAGCGCGTATTTTCGCTGCATGGCCCGGACGATGGCTTTTTTGGTGATCTTCTGCACGTCCGAGGGCGAGGCGAGGGTGGAGCGCACCGTCTTGGCCTGCACGGGGAAGGCCGCATTCGCCGGGAGCACGTCCGCCCACGGCATCGCCGCGACGGCGTCAAAGAGGGCGTCGAAGGACGTCGCCTCGAAGCGCCCGCACTCCACAAGCACCCGATCCGCCACCGACAGCCACAAGTTGGCCCGCATGATGGCGGTCGCATCGCCCGAAAAGAGCACATGCCCGTCTTCCACCCGGCAAGGCCCAAGTCCCAGCTTTTCACACTCCCGCTTGACGACCGCCTCCAACCCCGACGCCGCCGTCGCGTGAATCGTCCATTTACTCATCTGATCCCTTCTGTCTGTTCGTGTCTCTGTCCAGACTATTTTGCCACAAAAACGTCGAAAAGAAGAGGTGACCGAAAAAACGCCAGCCCCACGAGAAGCCGTTGCTTTGTCCAGACGCCATCCATGGGCCAGGCGGGTACGAACAAGCTGTTTGGGCTGGCCGGCTGTTTGGCTGTTTTGGCTGTTCGACTGACGGTCTGGCCGGCTGGCCGGCTGTTTGGTTGTTTGGTTGTTTTGGTTGTTTGGTTGTTCGGCTGTTTTGGTTGTTCGACTGACGGTCTGGCCGGCTGTTTGGTTGTTTTGGTTGTTTGGCTGTTTTTGTTGTTCGGCTGTTCGGCTGATGGTCTGGCCGGCTGGCCGGCTGTTTAGGCTGTTTTGGCTGTCGGAATGGATATATATTCTATATAACGAAAACTCATTCAAGCAAATGCCTGATCTTTTGTCAAACCGATAACGAATTATAGGTGGTAAAGTCCATATCGCAATGAGCGACATACATTTTGGCAAACCCGCGAATTGCTTTTTTCAATATTAGATTTACCCCTCACCATTTTTCGCTTCGAGGTGATGGTTCTGACCGAAAATGAAAACAGCGACCATGAATGGCGTTGCATGCGTCGACCATCTGCATCACTTCGCCTCCTTTTTTCGGAAATCGATGAGTGGCAAAACGCCAAAATGAAAAGAGCGATTCACGGACCCACAAAAAAGTGTGTGGCAAAGCGCGTTTTTGAGATTACCACCCATTTTTCCGGCCACAGGTCCCCTCCTCCAGCCGGCACCAGTGATTCAATCCCTATTTTACGATTCTACTTTATACCACCGCCCGGCTTCGCCCGCGGTTTCATCGCCGCTTTAGCGATGCCGAGCGTCTCCGCCCCGGCCATGGCCTCGGCCACGCCTCTAAAAGTGACGCGGCCCCTTCCACCGCCGCCGAGAACAACGCATTCTCCAAATGGACGCGTTCCAACAGCTTACTTCACTCTATGACGAGGAGGATGGCCCCAAGCCGTCCAGATGCCGGCGAAGCCCCCCTTTTCAATCCATCGACTATTTCGATGCCATTGTGACCACCGACACACGCTACTTTACCGATCCTTCGATCGCCGCCGCAGCTCTCGAGCTGGTCCCCGAGGACCTGCTCAACGACCTTCCGACCATGGACTTGCTCTTTTAAAACCTCTGTGTTCGCGATCTGCGCATTTACGCGCATACGCTCAACGGAACCGTGTACCACTACCGTGATAAAACAGATTTAGCGTGCGACGCCGTCATTCATTGCCCCGTTCGCCTACCAACGCAAAGACGGCGTCTCTGTCGTCCCCGTGACCACCCCGCGCCCGTGAACCAATCGCAACACGCGCAGTCATCATCACACGCGCAGTCATCATCACATACGCAGTCATCATCGCCCACAAAAACAGCGGCCAAGGTCTCCCCTGGCCGCATCCCGATACTTCAAGCTCTCAAATGTCCCATTGCGATGTCGAACGCACAGTCGCGCCGGCAACACATCACATGATCCTCGCTCAGTACACCGTCACCGGCGTGCCCACGTTCACCAAGCGATACACAGTCGGCATGTCGCCGGGATAGACGTTCACACAGCCGTGGCTGCCCGTCCACGTGTAGGCTTCACTGTCATAGTAGAAATTGCGCCCGCGCTGCCAAGAGGCATCGTGGATGCCGTAGTTTCCGGAGAACTGCACCCAATAGTTCACCCAGGACTTCCAATCCGGACCCGTGAGATAGCGATCGCGCTGTTTGCCCTGCACATAGAAATTGCCGCGAATGGTGCGCGTGCCCGGCTTCCCGGTGATGACGGCCGTCTCATAGGCCAGCTTCCCATTTTTGAAAATCCACATGTACTGGTGTTCCAAACTGATGACGACGAGGTTGCGCCCCGCATCGCGGTCCCGCACCGCCGGACCCGAGAGCGTGTACCCATCGTACGTCCATTCGCCGCGCACCGACTTCACCGCGGTGTTCCGCGTCGCCACACCACTGTTGTTGAAGTGATAGGACTTACCATCGATGACGCGATCCTCACCCTCCACACGCCACGGCAATTTCGTCGTGGTGTCGAAGAAGTAGCTCTTGCCGCCGATCTTCTTCCAGCCCTTCGTGAGCTCATAGCTCGCACCGCTGTAGTACGTCTCATCGCCCACCGTAAAGAGACCGGCATTCTTGACCAGGTTGCCCGTCTTGGGATCCGCGTAATAGTCTTTCTTCCCGCCGTCGATGAGACCGTACTGCTGCGCGCCGTCCGCCCCCATGTAAATGGCCTTCTTCGGCCCAAAAGTCAGCACGCGACTGCGATACGGCCAGCCGTCCGGCCGCGCAAAATAAGTCTTGCCATCGTATTCATAAGCGGACGACTTCCGCACCAGACGCCCTTCAGCGTCCATCCGATACGCCGTGCCGTCCACCGCAAACACGCCCGTCATCGCCGCGCCATCCGCACCCATGTAGTACGTATCCTCACCGAAACGCACAAACGTGTTGCGATACGGATCGCCCTTTTCATTCGAGAAGTAGACCTTCCCATTGAACTCGTACTTGTGGGCTCGCTGCACCAGCCGGCCGTCCTCGTCGAAGTGCATCACCGTGCCATTGGCCGGGGCAATCCCCGTCACCTTCACGCCCGCGCCGTCCATGTAGTAGCGGTTCGCCGCGCCAAACGTGATGAACTGATTGCGATAAAGTCTGCCGTCGGGACGCGGGAAAACCCACCCCTCCGGCGTTTCGGTCCACTTGTTGGACTGCACCAGACGGCCACGCTCCGCCCCGTCTTCAGCAAAATAGTAGAGGTCGCCGTCAATCTCCTGTTTGCCCGTGAGCATCAGACCCGACGGCCCGACGTAGTACGCGCCGCGCTTGCCAAACGTCAGGAACGTATTGCGATACACCGTCCCATCCGGCTTGGTGAAATAGCGCCCGCCGAGATAGTCGATCCACTGGCTCTTCAAGACCTCATCGCCACGCGTGAACTGATCGGTCTTCGAACTGTAGCGAATGGGGAGATCCCGCGTCGCCCCCTTGACGGCCGATGTCGCGGGCTCGTGCGCCGGCGTGAGCCCTTCACTGAGATGGGGAAGCGTCCCTTCCGGCTCCGCCTCCGTTCCCCGTTGCGACGCTGTGGCCTCCACAGGCGCCGTCGTTTCCGGGTGCGCTTCCAAAACCTCAGAAGACGCCTTCTCTTCCGCGCCCTCGTTCAGCGCGTCAAACGTCCTCTCCGACGCCTGCGACGCTGCGTCCGTTGTCTCCTCCGTCGCCGTAGCCTCCACACCCGTGACGGATTCCACCAGCGCCTGCCCCACACTCTCTTCATTGAAGGACTGCCGTTCCCCTTCCGCCGCCCAAGCGACCCCGTTCAGCGGAAGCATCGCCACGGCGAGCGTCAAACTCGCCAGTCGTTTCATGGTCTTGTGATTCATGGTCGTTCCTTTCCCGCGCAGTGAAGCGAAATCGTTCTCTTACAGTGTATCATAACCGCGCTTCAGCCGGCATCGCCAGTCGCTGGAAAAAACACGACCCCGCCACTGCGTTCGCCCGCACGGCATCGATTCGAGACAAAACAAAACGGTAGGCCACGGCCATCCCGCCGGAGCACAGTCCGACGAGGATGCCATAACCCACCCAGGCTCAGCGAAAATCGCCTTCGTATTTTTCAGTTGGTGTGGTATGAGAAGACATCGTCAGTACGCATAAGTAAAAGTCTCGGGATCGTAGACACGGCCGAAGGGCGCACCGCTGCGCACTTCAAAGTGCAGGTGGCTTCCCGTCGAGCGGCCGGTGGATCCCATCGCGCCAATCGTCTCGCCCATCGCGACGTGCTGCCCGGCAGCGGCCACGAAGGCGCTCAAGTGGTAGTACTTCGTGAAGTACCCGTTTTCGTGCTTCACCACGAGGTAATTGCCCGCACTGGAGCTGTATCCGCGCTCCACGACCACGCCGTCACGCGCCGCCCGCACCGGCGTGCCGAGCGGGGCCGGGATGTCGATGCCGTAGTGAAAGGAGCCCCAGCGCGGCCCAAAGGAGGACGAGATCTCAGTGCGCCCCGCCACCGGCCAGAGGAAATCCGCCGTGAACACTTTGTCCACTGTCCCCGCCGCCACATCGGCGATGTACTCTTCGCCGTTCCACGTGAAGGGCCCGTCGACCCGCGCGCCGTCGGCGCCCATGAAGTAGCAGGTCTGGCCAAACGTGATGATCTGATTGCGGTACGGCTCCCCATCCGGCTTCGCGAAGTACCACTTGCCTTCGTATTCATAGGAACTGGACTGTTGCAGAAGTTTTCCGGCCTCTCCCGTCATGCGATACACCGTGCCGTTGGCAGGGACGAGTCCCTCTTGCAGGACGCCGTCTGAACCCATGTAGTAGCGGATGTGCGGCCCAAACGAAATGAACTGGTCGTGGTAGAGCGCGCCGTCGGCCTGAGGGAACATCCAACCGTACGGGGTGTGGACGAATTGATTGCCTTTCACCATCTGTCCGGCGCGTTCGCCCTCTTCCCAAAAGTAGTAGAGGTCCCCGGCGATCTCGCGATGTCCGCGCGCCTGTGCGCCTGTTTCATCCACGTAGTACGTCGTGTCGCCGAAGTGCAGAAACATGTTCTGGTAGACCACGCCGTCTGCGTTGACGAAGTAGTTCTGCCCGTCCCACGGCGCCCAGCAATTGCCCGCGATCTTGCGACCGTCGTCATCGAGGAGGTAGGTCTTGCCCTCAATGATCACGCGCCCGGCGAGCGACTCCTCCGCCGCGTCCTCGTGCGGAGCCTCGGCGTCCGACAGCGCCTGCGCTGGGGCCGCCGAGATCGGGGCGTCCGGCGTCGCAAAGGACCCCGCCTGTTGCGCCATCACCGGAGACGGCAAGAGAAGCGCCGCGCCCAGGAGCAGCGCGGCGGTCATTTTCGTCGAATGGTTTTTCCACTCTTTCAATGCTTGAAACGACTTCAACTGTTTTTCCTTTCAACGGCGTGCGCGTTTCACGACGGCCGTTTTGCCCATTTCGTCTTTGACGCCGCGTGAACGCCGCGCCTCAATCCTCAGATTCCGTCCTGCCGTCCCTTACTTCGTGTAGACGTCGAAGTGATTGCCGTACGTGCCGCGGTCGTAGACCTTGCCGTAGTAGCCAAACGGCGTGGGGATGATGGTGCCCTTCGGAGCGCTGTTCGCGAGGACGATGTACCCATCGCCATCGGCCACGAAGCCCGCTTCGTTCACATGACGACCGGGAATGTTAAGACCGCCACCCGGCAGCACGCTCTGGGAATAATATGTGAACTTATAGCCGCTCCAGTAAATGACGCCCTGGAAACGCAAGTCGCCAAGATCGTAGATGTACGGCGCTTCCGGTTCCTGCGGGATTTCTTCACAAGAGAGGATCTCACCCGTCTCGCTGTCGATGCAATACTCGTAGTCATCCGTCGAGAAGTCGTCGTACACCTTGGCGCCATCTTCGCCGTAGTAGTACTGCTTGCCGCCCACCTTGACGACGCAGTCGCGGAAGGGGTTGCCCTTGGCATCGGCGAAATATTCATTGCCCTCGTATTCGTAGGCGCTGGATTCCACCAAGCGCTGGCCGTCTTTACCGGTCATGCGGTAGACCGTGCCATTCGCCTCGACCATGCCCGAGACCGGCGTGCCGTCTTCACCCACATAGTAGGCGACGTTGGGGCCGAACGTGAGGAACTGATTGGTGTAAACCACGCCGTTGGCGTTGGGGAACACGCGGCCGCGCTCGGTTTCGATCCACTTGTTGGACTGATTGCGACGTCCGTCTTCGTTGAAGTACATGAGGTTCTTGCCAACTTGGCGGAAGCCCGTGGCGATGGAGCCGTCATGATCTAAGTAATAGGCCACTTTGGGACCGAAGGTGATGAGTTGATCGTGATAGACTTCACCCTTCGCGTTGGGGAACACCCAGCCGCGTTCGGTTTCGATCCACTCGTTGTCCGCGCGACGCAGCCCCGTTTCGGGATCGAAATAGTAGAGTGCCTTGCCCACTTCGCGGAAGCCGCCGGTCGGTGTGCCGTCAGAGCCCATCCAATAGGCCGTCTTCGGGCCGAAGGTGATGAGCTGATCGTGGTACAGTTCGCCGTTGGCGTTCGGGAAGTAGCGGTTGTCCTTGTATATCACCCAGGCGTTGTCCTTGCGCAGCGCGCCGTTGTCGTCGAAGAGGTAGAGCTTCTCATCAATGGCCTGAACGCCCGTCAAAAGCCCCTCATCCGTGATGTAGACCGTGCCCACGCCTTTGATGGTGGCCCAGCCGCGAATCTCCGTCTCCGGCGCCTCGATGGTGCCGGACGTCGCCTCGGTCGTCTCTTCGCTTTCGCCGGTTTTTTCCGACGCCGCCGACGTCGTCTCTTTGACCTCTTCCACCGCCGACGACTCCTGTTGCGCCGCGGCCGGTGTAGGCTGTACCATGGTGACGATCATCAAGCCCACCATGGGTAACATCAGACGACTTCTCCAATTGGTTTTCAATCCATACCGCCTTTCTGGTCTCAGGGCGCCATCCCTATTGAAGCCCCAAGGCGTTTTCATCGAACGCTTTTCAAAATCGAGTGGCCTTCCACCCGCAACCTTTACTTAACCGATTTGTAACTTTTGACCGGACTAAATGTAACAAACTGGTTACAGTCTTGTCAACACCTTGTAACCAAAAAAGCGCAAAAAAAACGGCGACTTCCCCGAGAAACGGGAGAATTCCGCCGTTATATCGCATCAAAAAAAGGTAAAAAAAGCGACGTACACTATGGTTTTTCACGCGATCTCGCTTTTATCCGTGTACTGGGGTGCCCCGCCGTACATGGCACATCCCGCTTTTTCGCTTCCAACCGTGTACTGGGACCCCCACTAAACATGTTAGGCATTTCGGGGTTCGGGTTAAAGAAGTGTTTCGCTTTTTCTCACTTTCGTTTACTTGATGAACGCCTGCAATTCCTTAAAGTGCGGGTCTTTCGAGTCGTGCATGAGCTCGAAGAGGACGGTTTCGGTGGTGGTCAATTTCGCGCCCATCGCCTGCATCATCGAAAGCCCGGCGCGGGCGTTTTCCGGGTCGCGCGAGTCGATGGCATCGTAGGGCAAGAAGACGTCGAAGCCTTCGGCTAAGAGGTCGCACACGGTCTGGTAGACGCAGATGTGCGTCTCCGCACCGCTCACGATGGCCTTGGTGCGTCCCTGCGCCTTGAGCGCGGCGACCGCCTCGCGGATCTCGGGCACCATCGCATTGAACCCGGTTTTGGCGGCGTACCCCTCGGCGATGTCTTGGAGAATGATGCGCAGGGTTTCCTCGGTCGTGCCCAGGCCCTTCGGATACTGTTCGGTGTAGACGGCGGGCATGTCATAGGCTTTGGCCGCAGACAGCAGCACATGGGTATTTTTGATGACGGCATCGCCTCGAGAAAGCGCCGCCACGAGGCGGGGCTGGATGTCGATGGCAAAGCAAAAGGCGTCCTCACGTTCGAGGGTATAATGATTCATAATCTCTCCTTTCGTGTGGTCCCATTATACCCGATGGGGACGAGCGGCGACGCTGAACGGCGGAGAGCGTGGAGGAGCGAGGGAACGTGCGCATCACAGCAGCGCACGTGGGAGACGGCCGACAATCAAGTGGGATGCGGACGACAGAACAGCAGGGATGACAGAGCAGAAGGAGCAACGGTGGAGTTTTCTCAATCGATCGGTTTGGAGTTGTTGGAACAGGCAGACGGGCACGCGCGCGTGCGACTCACTCTTAAAGAAGAACACATGAACAGTTCGCTCATTGCCCACGGAGGCGTGTTGATGAGCATGGCCGACCTCGCCATGGGCGCAGCGGCGCACTCGCTCGGGCCGTCGGTGGTGACGATGGACTTGCAGTATCGCTTCTTTAAGCCGGCGATGGTGGGGGAGTGCGTCATCGCCGACGGGATGGTGGTGCGCTTCGGCCGCCACATCG
>JAQYPV010000010.1 GCA_028726605.1 Peptoniphilaceae bacterium
CGCGCGCCGCCGGTCCTTCCTTTATTCGCCAACTTTTTCGAAGTCATACGCGGGATGCTTGCACACCGGGCAGACGAAGTCGTCCGGGAGTTCGTCGCCCACGTACTCGTAGCCGCAAACACGGCAGCGCCAGATCGTCTGTCCGTCTTCGGTGCGGCCGACAGCTTCGGGCTGCGGCTTAATCTCAGACTGATAGTAGTCATACGTCGCAGAGGCAACGTCGTTCAAGACTTCCATTTTTTCGACTTCCCCGACGAAAATGGTGTGCGATCCCGCGTCGACCGCGTCGGTGACGCTGACGAGGAAATAAGCGTTCGTCCCTTCTGTGATGTAGCGCTGTTCGTGCTCCGTTTCCTCCCAGGCATCGAAACCGTCGAATTTGTCGACGTCGGTCCCCGACTGGAAACCAAAGCGCTGGAACAGCTCAAAGGGCGCCTCCTCGCTCAGCACGGAAACGGTAAAATAGCCCCCTTCGTGAATCATATCGTGCGTAGCGGTCGACTTTTCGACGCTGATGCTCATCAAATTGGGCTTCGACGCTGCTTGGATGGCGGTGTTGATGATGCAGGCATTCGCGTGATTCTCATCGACGACGGTCAGGACGTGCAAGCCGTAACTTAAGGTGTGCATTGGAGAAGCGAAGTGAACCTCCTCCTTCTTCTCTTTGTCGGCCGCCTTCTGGCTCTCCTCGGAAAGTCCGCCCCCATTTTCACGAATAAGCTGGTCGCGAATCATGCGGTATTTGATCACCGGCCCATCGCCTTGCAGCAGCGTCTCCCCCATCTGCAACGACGTCGCCTTGGGCTTTTGCGTGATGACGACGCGGCGATCCTGCCGTTCCACGAATTTGTTGGCGTATTTTCCCGTCCATGCGATGAAGCGGTCGATGAGTCGCACGCCCGTCATTTTGGAGTAAAAGCGGATGTACATCATGGTGTTTTCGTCATCGACCGGCGCAAAGTAAATCATCACCAGCATCTTGTCGCTGATGTGATTGAGCCACAAATTCGGAAAGAGGAAGTTCAGATTGGTCTCTTTAATGACGCTGTTTTCCGGTTTGCGCGGCGTCTGTCCATGATCTTTTTCGTTATCCGCGCTGGTCTGCAACAAGTGGCCGTCCCAGAGCACTTTCGGGCCGTTGACCAGCGTCTTATCGCCGCGGCCGATGGAATTCCAGTGCACGATGGGCACGTGCACGACGTCGAGCTGATTTTCGATGGCGCGGCTGTAGTGCGTCGACCACGGGTCGGCCAATTCGCTGTAGATGTCATTCTCGTGGATGTGATCGTAGAAAAACGGCAGTGCCTCTGTCTTCTTTTCGTCATCGCCATACCAGAGGTAGATGATGCCAAATTGCTCGCGCACCGAATACGCCTTGACGTTAAAAATGCTCAGGTCTTCTGTGGTGGCCTTGCCCAGCGCCGGCACAAAAGTGCACGTGCCATCTGTGGCGAACTCCAGCCCGTGGAACGGACAGCGAACGCAGTTATTCTCTACTTTCCCGCCACCCAGCGAGGCCCCGCGATGCGGACACTGATCGGACACGCACCCCAGCGTCCCGGCATCGTTTCGAAAAAAGACCAAATCCATTCCCAACCGCTTCACGCTCACCAAGTGGCCATTCTTGACCGCCTTGGACGGGAGCACCGCATACCATTGATTCTTTATCATACATTCCTCTTTCTTGATTACAATTTTTCCCGACTCGATTCACGCGTAAGACACGAAGTCGATCCGGCGGGAGAATGTCACGTCGTATTGATTACAGTCTATTATTTCACAGAGCAGACCACAATTTTCATCCCATTTTTCGCTTCTATGGTATATTGAGCAAATAGAACGATATTGAGTGCAGAGGGATCTTGGACGAAAGCATGCTGGGTTAGCGCTGATTGACGAATGCAGTCACTTCTCGCAGCCTGATGGGAGGCGCACATGAATCTCACTCCTTTGAAATACTATGTCTCGGTCGTCGAACACAACAGTTTTACAAAAGCGGCCAATGCCCTTTACGTGAGTCAATCTGCGGTGAGTAAAGCGGTAAAATCTCTGGAAGACGAGTGGGGCGTCATGCTGCTACAGCGCCAGGGCAAAGAAGTGATGATGACGGACGCCGGTAAACAAGTCTACCTTTATGCCAAGGACATCTTCTCTCACATCAATGCCAAGACCGACGAACTGAAGCGCCTTCTGGCCGAATCCCAACCGACGGTAAAACTAGCATTACCCCCTTCCGTGGGCATCATCTACTTTTCGAAGTCCCTTCTGGCCTTTCAAAATAAGTATCCGACCATTCGCCTCCAGACCGTCGAGCTGACATCGAAACACCTCATTCAGAGTGTGGACGAAGGAGAACTGGATTTGGGCGTGGTCATCGAGCCGTTCGACGACAAGCGTTTCGATAAGAAGACCGTCCTTCAATCCGAAGCCGTCTTGATCACGTCAAAAGATCATCCCCTTGCGCAAAAAAAGGCCGTGCCCTTTGCCGCCCTCGACCATCTGCCCTATTTATCTGTCTCCAAAGATTACATGTACTATGACCGATCGATGAAACTCTTCGAGCAAGCGCACGTGCGCCCCAACGTCATCTTCGAATCCTATCAATGGGACCTCATCCTGACCCTCGTCGCCGAAAATCAAGGCGTCTCCATCATGCCCAAGCCGCTGATCGAAAAGGCGATGTCCATGAATTTAGCCCAACTCCACCTCACTGATCCCAAATTTCCTTGGGGCCTCTCGATCATTTACAAGAGATGTACCCGCTTGCGCCCCGAAGTGCAGACGTTTCTGGCGTTTCACCAGGAAGAGCGAGTTTAAGACGTATCGCACATGAATTGATTACCTCTTCCGGTAAATGATGGAAAGAAAGGAGATCTCATGACTCAAAAGACTTTTTGCGAGGAATGCAGAAAAGAAGTCACTTATACAACTCATTTCGAACCGATGACAGGCACAATTTGACGACCACTTTTGATGATTCTGTATTATCAGCAACGGTAAGAGCGAAATACAACATGGTAAACCCTCGCGACATCACAGATTATGGACGAGATATGTTCCAGCAACTTGTTTACTAAAATTTGAAGTCCTTTACAACGAGCATCTTCCACCCCAAGATGCTCGTTGTCGTTCGCATTATCCTGTAATGAATGTATTTCATGCTTCGATGAAACACTAATATCACAATTCGTTTTAGACACTTTACAATAGATACAGAGGGATGAACGAGCCGCTCAGAAAACGTTTCTATCAAATTGTGGAGACGGATCTGACAGGGCCGAATTCCTCCGAAACAGATGACCACTGAAAGAAAGGAGTCGAAATGTCATCCCGAAAGTCAAATGCAAGGGCGATCACAGTGGAATTGATCATGTTTTTCACTTACGCCTTTTTTGCGGTGAACTGGATTGCAGGTACAACGCTAACCACGGAAATTATGGAGTTCTTCCATTTGGAAAGCTACGCTTCGGCGACGCTGATTTCGAACGCGATCACTGTCGCTAAAATTATCGGAAACTTCCTCGCGGCATGGTTTCTCGTGAAGCTCTTACCGAAAAAAGCCATTGGATTCGCATCGTTTCTCATCGTTGCGGGTTGCGCCATGGCCGTTTTCGCGCAGCAGTATGCGATGTTCATCATCGGACGCTTTGTGATGGGATTTGGTGGCGCGCTTTATGTCGTCTATTTCAGCCCCATGGTGGTTCACTACTTTTCTCCCGAACAACGACCCGCAGTAAACGCCGCCAACGGTGTGGCGTATAACCTCGGCAGCATCATCGCCCTGATCATCGTCGCTCCGATCATTCATTGGCTTCAAACATGGCAGTACAGCATGGCATTCTTCGCTGCCATTAGCCTCGTGCTCTTCATTCTCTGGCTGGTTGCCGGCGAAGATTTCCCCATCAATCAGACGACGGCGAACGATAAGACAGATAACGGATCTTTCATAGAAGATCTCAAAAAGCCATTTAACTGGATCTTTCCCTTTACGTATTCAGGGCTTCTCATGCTGTACATCGTCGTCTTGACCATGTTCCCGCAGGCCCAGCTGAGCAATGTCAATTCCTCAACCCTCTCGACGCTCATGGCCGTTGGCGGCATCATCGGCTCCCTCCTCGCCATTGCATTGAGCAAAAAGTACAGCAAACGCCTTCCGGTGATTCGCCTGTGCGGCATCGTGATGACCGTTATGGCCTTTGTGATGTTTAACGTCACCATTCCCTTTGTGTCTTACCTGTCGGCGCTCTTGTTGGGCATCCTCATGTTCTTACCGGTGACCTCTCTCGTCTCGATTCCTCAGGAACTGCCGGGGATGACGCCGGAGAAGATCACGCGCACGATGGGACTGTTCTGGGCCATTTCTTACATCATTGAAACCATCGTCTATTTCCTCTTAGGAAAAGTGGTAGAAGCTCAAGGCGGGAGTTTCCAGGGTGCTCTCAACATCGCAGCCGTGTTGAGTCTCACGTTCTTCATTGGCTCTTTCTTACTCCCCGAGACGAGAAAAGACGGATGACAAAAAATATAGAAAAAAAAACAAAAAAGGAGCAAACCATGAAAAGCATTCAGGAAATGTACCAAGAGCGTCTGATGACGGCGGAGCAGGCGTTGGAACTCGTGCAGGATCACGATTATCTGTTTTCTGCGCAGGCGACGGGTGAGCCGGAGGCGATTTTGTCGAAGTTGCAGCACTTGAAGAACACGGGCGTGCACGATGTCGTCATCAACACGTGCCTGCCCATGAAACCCTATCCGGCCTTTCACGACCCGGAACTGGAAGGCATTCTCTGGCACAACGCGTGGTTTTTCAACGCAGATTTGCGCAAGGCCAATCAGGAGGGTTTTGTGAGCGCCATTCCGCAGAGTTCGACCTCCGTGTTGCGCAAGCGGATGCAGCGCAATGCGGCCGAAGGGCGTCGCAATGTCGTCCTCGCGACGGTGTCTCCCATGGACAAACACGGCTACATGTCACTTTCCGTGAGCGCGATCTATGAGATGGATCTCATCCGATCCGGAGCGGTCGTCATTTTGGAGGTCAATCCCAACTATCCGCGCACGTTCGGCGACACCTTCGTGCACGTTTCTCAAGCGGATGCGCTCGTGGAATCGAATCGCCCCATCGTGACAGCGAACCTCGCCCCCTACACAGACGTGGACGCCAAAATCGGCGCGTACATTGCAGAACTCGTGGAAGACGGATCGACCATTCAGCTCGGGATCGGCAACATCCCGAACGCCGTCGCCAACGAACTTAAGAGCAAAAAGCACCTGGGTATTCACACCGAGATGTTCACGGAGACCATGGTGGACCTCATCGAATGCGGCGCCGTGGACAACTCCCAAAAAGGACTCTTGGACGGCTTCTCGGTGGCATCCTTCACGATGGGATCGCAACGCCTCTACGACTTTCTGGATGACAACCCGTCCGTGCTTTTCAAATCCTGCACGTTTACGAACGATCCCTACACCATCGGCCAAAACCGTAAATTCGTCTCCATCAATGCCACGCTCGAAGTGGACCTCATGGGACAAGCGGCATCAGAGTCCATCGGCCCGCATCAGTGGTCCGGCACGGGCGGCCAGTCGGAAACCGTCCAGGGCGCGCAGATGTCCGATGGCGGCAAGTCCATTCTGGCCTTCCATTCCACCTACACGACGAAGGATAAAGACGGAAAAGACGTGCTCCACTCCAAAATCGTCCCGATGCTGCAGCGCGGCGCTGCCGTCACGACATCGCGAAATGATGTGGACTACGTTGTGACGGAATATGGCGTGGCGTGGCTGCGGGGCGCGAACATCCGTCAACGCGTGCAGGCTCTGGCGAAGATTGCGCACCCCAAGTTCCGCGAACAGCTCTTGGCCGACGCGAAGAAATACGGCATTCAATAATGAATTGAGATTCAGCCGTAACGAACGACGGAATGGACATCGCAACACAAAGGAGGAAAACATGCTCGGAAAACTCACACACCACTTTTTTACGACGAAGGCCGGAGAATATCTGTCCTACTATCAGGACGGCGACGTTGTGAATGACAAGCCGCGCGTCCTCCTGATTCACGGCAACGCCACGCGAGCCATGGACTGGGAGGAGGTGGTTCTGCAGTGGCAGGACACCTACCATCTGCTCGTCCCGGATTTGAGGGGCTACGGCGACAGCTCCTACCACAATCCCGCGACAACACTTCAGGAAATAGCCGCAGATCTCATGGAACTCGTGGAAGCGCTGGAATGGAAGGACTTCGCCGTCATCGGTTGGTCGCTCGGGGGAGGCGTGGCCGTGGAATTCTGCCGTTTCGTGCCGGAACGCGTGACCAAGCTCATTTTGACGGCTGCCATGGGCATGGTCGGCTACCCCATGCCCGCCATCGACCAGGAAGGCATTCATTTTGATCGACCGCTCAAAACGAAAGAGGAAGTGGCCAACAGCGCCTACTATCTGCCCACCGCTCTGGCGCTCGACCGTCAAGATGAGGCGACGCTGCGCGCCGGCATCGCCGGGCTCTTTCACCGCACCACGCCAAGCGAGAAAGTCATCCAGCGCATTTTGGATTCGGAATACCAGCAGCGCAACCTCTTGGACATGGACTACGCCCTCCTGATCTACAACAGCACGGACGCGCCGAATCTCTCTGGCTTCGAAGGCACGGGACATCTTCACGATCTGAAAGTGCCCATTTTGCTCCTTCACGGCAAAGAGGACACCGTTGTGTCGTACAAACTGGCGGAACAAAATCAGGCGCTTTTCGGCGAGACTTCGAAATTCGTGTTGTTTGAGGACTGTGGTCATGCGCTGCATCTCGAGAACCCTGAAAAGTGGTTTGAGGAAACGGAGCGGTTCCTGGCGGAAAACTGAGGCACACCTGGCCCCGCGTTGGGCGCGTCAACGAAAAGGGGCGTTACCGTCTCGCGCCATGCCGTACGGCTTTGCAAAATGAAAATCACAATCCCATTTGCGGTCAATCTTGTCAGTTGTAAATTCAAAGAAGAAAAACGGTCGTCAAGGATCTCTGCCCTTGACGACCGTTTTTCTCTTGGGTCTCTTTTGCGTTTACCGCGTCTCGATTCTCCCAAAGGTGGTGAACAGGTTGAGCGCTTTGTGTTATCATGACAGTGGTCAATCGACTCAGAGTAAAGGAGGAATGGGAATGAAAACCGACATATGCGGTGATTCAATAGATGATCGATTACGCATGAACGCCGTCGGTTTCCATCGCATCGTTTTGCGCTGAGCCGTCCGTTTTTTCGTGATTTTTTCTGTTGAATCTCCTCGCACGTCAGGCAGGAGGTTTTTTAATGACAAACATGGATCAAGTGTTCCGCAAGACACTGCACAAACTTCTGGAAGAAAAAAAACTAAACGAACTGCATGAAATTCTGAACACCATCAATGGCTCGGACTTAGCGGCCCTCTTCGAAGGCATGGATCGCGAATCGCTGTCCGTCTATTTTCGCCTGCTCCCAAAGGAGCGCGCAGCGGAAACCTTCATCGAAATGGAGCCGGACGCACAGGAAAATCTCATTGAGAGTTTTTCCGATCAAGAGCTGTCCGAAATCATGAACGAACTCTTTGCGGACGATGCCGCCGATCTGGTCGAGGAGATGCCCGCGAATGTGGTGGAGCGCATTTTGTCGCAATCCGACCCCAAACTGCGCCAGGACATCAACCGGTTGTTGAAGTATCCGGATCACTCGGCAGGCTCCATCATGACGACGGAGTACGTGGACTTGTCCCCCACGATGACCATCGACGTCGCCATCGCACACATCCGAAACGTCGGCGTCGACCAGGAGACCATCTACGCCTGCTACGTCACTGACCACAAGAAGCTGGTCGGCATCGTGAGTTTCCGCGCCATTCTACTCGCGCCGTCCAAGCTGACGCAGATCGGCGACATCATGGACACGCACGTCATCGCAGCGCTCACGACCGACGACCAAGAAGACGTCGCACACATGATGTCTAGGTACAACTTCTTAGCCCTCCCCATCGTGGACAGCGAAAAGCGCATGGTCGGCATCGTCACGTTCGACGACGCCATGGACGTCATGGAAGAAGAGGCCACTGAAGACATGGAGATCATGGGTGGTATGTCGCCGTCCGAGCACACTTACCTCAAGTCCTCGCCGCTGGAACTATTCAAGCATCGCATCGGCTGGCTCTTGTTTTTGATGGTCTCCGCGACGTTTACCGGCATCATCATCTCCAAATTCGAGGCGGCGCTCGCGGCACAGCTCGCCCTCGTCACCTTCATCCCGATGCTGATGGATACAGGCGGCAACTCCGGGTCCCAGGCGTCCGTCACGATCATCCGCGCGCTCTCACTGCACGAAGTGGAGCCGTCCGATCTGCCGCACATCCTCTGGAAAGAATTCCGCACGGCGCTTCTGGCCGGCCTCTCGCTGGCAGCCATCTGCTTTGCCAAGATCATGATCGTGGATCGCATTCTCTTGCACAATCCGCTCGTGACGCCGATGGTCGCCCTGGTGGTCTGCGTGACGCTGATCTTCACTGTCATGGCGGCCAAACTCATCGGCGCGCTGCTCCCCGTCGGCGCCATCAAATTGGGCTTCGATCCGGCGGTGATGTCCAGCCCCCTCCTCACGACCATCGTCGACGCCCTCGCGCTCTTGATCTACTTCACCATCGCCACAGCGGTCTTGCTCTAGGGCCTGCCACCGTCGCCACGGCGGTCTTGCTCTAGGGAGTGTCGCCGTCGTCCTGTCGAGGGGCCGAGGTGTGACGAAGCTCGTTTCACATCCATCAATTTCAGAACCATGGAGTTGCACAATGCCAACCGTACCCAGCACAAGTCATCGTCCCTCTCTCGCCGATCACACCTACGACGTCTGTGTGATCGGCGCTGGTCTGTCCGGTCTCACCGCGGCCAGCCTCTTAGCCAAACGCGGCCTCTCCGTATGCGTCTTAGAACATTCGCATCAGCCCGGCGGCTCCTGTGGCATCTTTAAGCGCCAGTCCGCCATTTTCGAACAGGGCGCGGCGATGCTGTATGGGTTTGGCGAAAGCGGATATAACGCACATCGCTTCGTCATGAACGCTCTGGGAGAACCCTTGAGCGTCGTGCGTCACGATTTACTCTACATCGTGAATTACGAAGGGCATCGCATCCCCTTTCCGCAAGACATCCCCACATTCATCGACACATTGGCGCAGGTTTTTCCCGGCGAGCGTCGTGCGCTTGAAGCCTTCTACGGCGATATGACGCAGATGTATCGCGATGTCATGGTGGAGACGCCCGTGTACACCACGCCCGACGAAGCCGATGTGAAAGCGCAGAGTAAGGGCTTTTTGCGACACCCTGCATCGTACCTGCGCTTCCTCTCCTATCTCAACAAAAGCGCAAAGACGCTTTTGCAAAAGTACTTCCAAAATCCGGAGATCTTCAATTTTTTTGACAAGATGACGTCCACCTACAGTTACACGACAGTCGAAGAGTCTCCGGCCATCCTGGCGTCCGTCATGTTCGTGGACAATCACTTCGGCGGAAGTTACTACCCTGCCGGCTCGACTTTGTTTTTGACGGGAAAACTCGAAATAGTCATCGAGGAAAACGGCGGCGACCTGTTTTATCGCACCACCGCGACGCGCTTTTCGCTGTGTGACGGCGTCCTCACCGGCGTCCACACGCAAGATGGCCGCGTCTTCCACGCCAGACACTTTGTCTACAGCGGCACGGTTTGGAATCTCTACGAAAATCTCTTGCCCGCGGAAGTTGCGGCGTCGCGCAAGACGTGGGCGCGTCGTCAGGAACCCA
This sequence comes from Peptoniphilaceae bacterium, assembly GCA_028726605.1. Classification (GTDB taxonomy): domain Bacteria; phylum Bacillota; class Clostridia; order Tissierellales; family Peptoniphilaceae; genus Murdochiella. Next base: position 9,777 of record JAQYPV010000010.1, read on the forward strand.
CCTATCCCAGTCTCGTCCTCTACGCTCGCGTCAAGGCGGATGTCATCCCGGAAGGCACCGCTCCGGTGGAGATGCTGGTGGGCAATCCTGCGTCCATCGACGAGAGTGAGGTCACCGCGTACATTCTGAGTCTGGACGACCACACGCTGTGTGCCGAAGGCGAGCATGTCGTCGAAGTCATCGGTCCCAGCTTCCGCCATTGGGACCCTGATGACCGTGCGACCTACGAAGCGATGAAGGCGCAGAAAACGGAACGCCTCCTGGACATCATGGAAAGGCGTTTTCCGGGTTTCCGCTCCGGTCTGCTCCATCGCGAATTGGCGACGCCGGCCACATTGGAGCGCTATTTGATGAAGCGCGCCGTGGCCGGACCGAAACAGGCCATCGGACAGCACATGTTCCATCGCCTCCACACGCGAACCGAAATCCCCAACCTCTACGCCTGTGGGGAGTCGACGGTCATGGGCACCGGCACGCCAACGGTGACCACCAGCGGCATTGCAGCGGCGAACGCCGTCTTAAAAAAGGAAAATCAGGCACTCTATCGTCATGACCCGGACGCCCCCAACGTCGTCACCGTCCTAACGCCGCCGGTGACGCAGGCGGATCTCTATCCGGACGTACCCCAAGAGGAGCGCCCCTTCTTTGTGGAGGCGCGACGTTGCCAATTTTGTGAACATCCCCGATGTCTCTCCGGCGTGCCCGACGTGTTGCGCCGTCTCGCGGTGGGCAATGTTGTCGGGGCGCACAAGGCGATGCAGGCCTTGCCAGAAGACGGGACCACCGACATCGCGGCGGCGGAAGCGCGCTGTCTGTGCCGACAAGAAGGGGGCGAGGCCATCGCCATCGGGCGGCTCTTCGACTTTGTGGGGCGAAAGGCGGATGAGCTCTCATGAAGATTTTGATTGTGGGCGCGGGAATTGCGGGGCTGACGGCGGCCGCTTTTTGTGCAAAAGAGAATGATGGCGCAGAGATCTGCGTTTTAGAAGCGGCCTCCACGCCGGGCGGGCTGGTCAAGGGGCGTTGGAAAGACGGCTTTTACTTGGATCAGGGCGTCCGTGCCTTTGAAGATGCGGGCATCTTAAAGCCCATACTGCGCAGTTTGGAACTGGACGTGCCCTTTTTGCCCAATCCCGTCAGTCTCGTCGTGGGAGACGCCGTCGTCATGTACCACAGCATCACGGATCTCTCGGCGTTTTTGGACGTGATGGTACAGCGCTTTCCGACGGAACGGGCGGCCATTCATGCGATTGGTGACGAGATTCGGCGTGTTTCGGAGTACATCGGCTTCGTCTATTCGGTGGACAGCCCCTTGTTTGACGAAGGCAAAAGGGATTTGGCCTCTCTCAAAGAGATGCTGCCGTGGCTTATCAAATACCCGCGCGTGCGTTCGGTCGATCCCGCGCAAAAGCGCTGTGTGGTGGACGCCGAAGGCGTGGAGGCATCGTATCCCTACGATGTCCTGATTTGGGCGGGCGATCCCCGACCACTCCAGGCGGCACACGTCATCGCCAAACAGGGGCATCGACAGCCGACAGAGTCCGTCCTCACCTGCTCCGTCGGCTTGCGACGTCGACCTGAGACGTTTTCAGCCACCGTGCCCAGCCACGCCTTTTGGACGCCGCGTGTAGACGGAATTTCTGTTCTCGGGCCGTTTCCGCGTTCTCGCGATGTCCAATCGTCTGATGTTTCGGCGATGGCGCGCTGGCTTGCGGCCTATCTCGAGCGGACGACCTTTGAAATTTCCATTCCCGCTCTGCGTAATCTGGCGCTTGCGCCCGACGAGGCCACGGGGGTGATTTTAAGCACCATCCTCCATCAGGATGTGGAACGGGCCTTCGTCGCCGCGGGTGCAAAGGACACCTTCGACGCCGTGGTGCGCGACGGCTTTCATCAGATTTTGGAGCGCCTGGTGCCGCAGTTTACGGATGACCTTTTATTCGAGTCGTACACCACGCCGTGTGACCTCGAAGCCTACACGCTGAACGCCGGCGGGGCCATCAGCGGATGTCACGTCGATCCGACGGCGTCACAGGCGTCACTCGTTCACGCCGTCGGGACCGGCGATCCGGCCATTTTCCAAGCCGGACAGTGGGTCGTGTAGCCGGCGGGCGTTCCCGTCTCTATTCTGACCGGAAAACTAGCTGCGGACGCGGCGCGGCGCGCGGCAAGAGTTCGACATCGCCGTGTGGGAAGTGCACCATCGACCAAGTGACATTGGCGCCACGGAGCCTGCAGTGTTGGTCGTCACGCACGCGCCATCAGCATCGCGACGAGGAAAGTTTCTGCCGTCGTTCGCGTGCCATCAGCATCGCATCGAGGAAAGTTTCTGCCGTCGTTCGCGTGCCATCAGCATCGCATCGTCGCCATGGTGGCCATCAGCATCGCAACGGCGGCCCCGCGGACGTGCCTTGATGACGCTTTTTTGATTTATTTTCAATCGAACGAGCCAAAAACGGATTTTCGAAGTTCAATTCAAAATTTAATGGATTTGAACCACAAAAAAGGCCCGAAAGGCTCGTTCTTTTTTATGAAAAATTAATTTCAACCACAAATGTCGCGATTTTGTAGTTTTTTTTTGAAAATATTAAAAACGAACGAGTAAAATCGCCCGTTTTCGTCGTTCGATTTGACTAAAAAACAATTTGAACTGCGATTTTTCGAAAAACGCTAGTTCAAACAGAAATTATTCTGATTTGAACTACGTCCGCCTTCCGACGCTCGTATGCGTACGGGCGATGCCGGCCGAGCAGGTCGCCTGCGCTGTTTGGAACGTCGTGAAACGAAAATGGGACGCGCAGATAGGAACGACTCTGATACGATAGGAATGGCGGAGCGCCGACGTCATTGCACCGACAATGCCAAAGGAACATACCGCATCGCCACGCGGATGATGTCGGAGGGTAAACACCCTCGTTGCATCTACGATGTCGGCGGGACCAGCACACGGCGATGATCGCAGGAAAGGAGGCCGAAATGAGTTTACTGCGCGATGAACTCTTGCGTTTGGAACAGCGCTATTTCACCATTTTGGAAAAGGCAAATCGCACGTTGGAGCGCCCCATTGAAGGGCGCTTGGAAGTGACGAGTCAACACGGTCACCCCATTTACCGCTTCGTGGAGAAGGACCCGGAGACGCATCAATTGATGAAGACCTATCTGCATCAGCCGGATTCTGAGAGAATTCGCATGCTGGCCCAACAACAATACGCAAAAAAGATGCGCGGGTTGATGGTAAAACGGTTAAAACAAATCCGTCATTTTCTCGACGAATGGCAGCATGACGAAGTGCAGAAGATCTTTGAGCACACGCCGACGACGCGCCAATGCCTGATCCGACCCTACACATTGACCCTCGAACAGTGGATGGAACTCCCCTATTCGGGACTTCCTTTTCAGCATGACGACATCTTCATCCAAACCCAGACCGGCGTGCGCGTTCGCTCCAAATCCGAAAAAATACTCGGCGATCTCTTCACCGACTTGGGCCTTCGTTACAAATACGAATGTCCTCTGACGTTGAGCGACGGACACATCTATTATCCGGACTTCACCTTCTTCAACCCCAACTCGCAGACGGAAATCTATTGGGAACACTTGGGGATGATGGACGACAGCGGCTATTGCCAACGGGCGCTGTCCAAAATACGAAACTATGAAAAGCAGGGGATTTGGCGCGGCCATCAGCTCATCCTCACCTTTGAAACGTCAATTCAACCGTTAGATGTGCCGTGGGCAAGACGCCTGGCACAGGAGCTCGTCCAGGCGTTATCGTGACCCTGGCAGCAGAACGGAAAGAAAAACTAAGAGCGACTAAAAAACGCAACGCGACAAAAGCGCAGAACGACAAATAATCGCTAACGTGGCTAAAATCTCTAAAAACACGACATCTAAAAAAAATACGTCAGAAGACACCGATAAAGACGCTTTGACCGATAAAAACGCTACAATAGATGTGACCGATAGAAGTAACCGACCGAATCAACCAGAAAGGACGAGACATGACCACGAACGAGACCATCGCCATTCAAGACACCTACGGTGAGCGCTTCCAGCACTGCTGGGGGTGCGGACCGAAAAACGAACACGGCTTACATCTCAAATCGTATCCGAGCGATGACGGCGCTAGCTGTGTCTGTCATATCACTCCGGATGAGGCTTTTACAGGAGGCGTACCATCCAATCTCTTTGGCGGCATGATTGCGATGATCTTCGATTGCCACGGGACGGCTTCAGCCGCTTGGTTTGCCCATCATGCGCAGGGCCTATCTCTCAACAGTGACACCATCATTGGCCGTTTTATCACTGCGCACTTGGAAGTAGACTTCAAGAAGCCTGTGCCGATGAATACCGAGATTAGCGTAACATCGAGACTGGAAGAACTCAGTGAACGCAAAGCCATCATCACCATGGAGATGGAAGCAGCAGGCGAGGTGCGCGCTACAGCGAAAATGGTGGCCGTTCGCGTGAAAGATAACATGTAGTGAAGAAGAGACAGCAAAGAATCGTGACGGCTCATTTATAAGTAAATGACTCAATCTGTGCAGCATTTGCCATAATGAGCCTTTGCGATACTGTCATCGTTGAGACACCAAACGATTCACGAGCATCAGAGCGCCTGTAGCTGTTCGCAGGATACGCGCTACCTCAGCACCTTTAAGAATAGGTTCATAAACACCCCTTTCTGGATATGGAAAAAGCGGTCAATCGTAAAGACTAACCGCTTGTATATGATACTTGTTAAATTGATAAATCAGATTTTGTCTTGCTAACTTTTTTGCAATAATTAACTAACAGCTTCCAGCACCCACGCCCTGCAAGGAAAAGTAATATTCCAATGACGAGAGCTGCTACAAATTCTGCAATAGGATTTAATTCCACTAAACCTGTGAAAACTCCTATATTCTCCATATACGGCAAGCCAAGATTTAGAATATAATCTATCATTTTTACAGCCATTAACAGCGGGCTGGCAATACCACAAACAATAAACACAGGAGCCATAATTGCAAGACACGGAATGACGAACATTCCAGAAAAGCCGACAATGCTATAAAACGCACAAACAGTTAAAAATCTTTTCCAGCTAAATCCGCTTCCTTTTGAGAGCAAATCGCCAAGATATGCTTTTGCAAGGTCTTTAGGCTTCCCTAATCTGTCCAAAATTTGTTCCGTCGTAAGATTTTCACTTTCCATTTCTAAGATAGAGCTTTTTATCTCTTTTACAATATCCACTCTTTCAGAAGTTGGAAGTGGTTTTAAACATTTATCAACAGTATCTAAGTATTTTTCAAGTGTAGCGTTCATAATTTTTATTCCCCTTTCAAATCAGACATAGCATTCAATAAGTTTTCCCATTCATTATTCATAGCTTCCAGATATTCCTTGCCCTCTGGCGTTAATGAATAGTATTTTCGTGGTGGTAAACCCTCTGCTGACTCTTGCCAAGTAGATTGTAGATAATTCTCCTTTTGCAATCGTCTCAACAAAGGATATACTGTACTTTCAGTGGAAGCGATAATAGGATACTTACTCAATTCCTGTAAAATCTCATATCCGTAATATACTTTCTTATTCAACATGAGCAAAATACAGTATTCCAACGTACCACGGACGATCTGTGATTTCCATTTGTCTAAGTTCATGCTGTTCACCTCGCTAATGTTTTATTGACGAGTACATCGTACTACACAGTACCTAATTTATCAATAGTATATTTGGATGAAACAACATTACTTTTGAAAGGGTATATCACTTGTTTTTTTGATATCCTATTTTTCGTATCAACCCCTTTCTGGATATGGAAAAAGCGGTCAATCGTAAAGACCAACCGCTTGTATAGAGATAAAAACTAACCTTATCAGTTATCTTTTAGTGGATATCCCTTAATACGATTTCCTATACGCTTTTTCAACCGCATTATTTCACCCCATCAACTTCCCATTGGCGTGGGCCAGGTCTGAGATTTCCATCAGGTGGTACGTGATGCGCTCGACCCACGAGAGCAGGCCGTTGTATAAGAGGCCGCCTTGCGCCGTACACATGCCGTCGACAGTGCGCTGTACGTGGCGATCGTGCGCATTGTGAAGCGTAAGCTCCACCACCTCTTCACGCGCCTTTACCGAGATGCGATCCCCTTCATTTTTCATCTGTTCATCCAACGACCGCGCTAACGCCCCCACCTGCTGGCGGATACTCTCCAGTTCCTCCTGAGCGAACGAACTGAACGGGTTTTCCTGCACATACCGATCTTCCGACAATTTCAGGATCTGCTCCAGATAGTCCGAAATGCGCTCGAAATTGGACAGCGCGCTAATGTAATTGGTCACCACTTTCGAATCTTTTTTGTTCAGACGACGCGTGATGAGTTTGACCGACACTTGGTTGAGTTCCTTGATGAGATACTTGAGCGTGGAGAGATTCTCCCGCACAGCCACGGCGCGCTCCGGATCGTACTCCCGCACATTCGCCAGACTCTCTTCCACCGCATGCGACACGATGTCCGCCATCCGAGACATCTCCCGACGGATGTTGGCCAACATGACGACATTGTCGCTGAACGTGTTGACGTTGACGAACTTGAGCTTCCGCTCCACAAACGCCGCATCCTCGCCCTGAATCATGATGTTGGCGATGCGCGCCAGGTACTTCGTAAACGGCAGCATCACGAGCGTCGTCGAGATGTTGAACGTGGTGTGCAAGAAGGCGATCTGCGCCGCCGGCTGATTCGGGGCGAGCTGCACGAAGAAGTCCTGAACCGGCAAAAAGAGGGCCACGATCAGGAAGAGCACCGTGCCAAAGACGTTGAAGAGCACGTGGCAGAGCGCTGCCCGCTTCGCATTCTTATTTGATCCGATGGACGCCAGCACCGACGTGATGCAGGTGCCGATGTTCTGCCCGAGCACGATGTAGAAGCTCGTGGAAAACGGCACAAGCCCCTGGCGCGCCAGCGTCTGCAGAATGCCGACAGACGCCGAAGAACTCTGAATGAGCGCCGTAAACAACATGCCCACAATGACCGCCAAAAGCGGCGACGACAGTTGCTGAATGGCGTCGATGAAGGTCTGCGACTCGCGCAGTGGAACCATGGCATCCGACATGAACTGCAAACCCATGAAGAGCAGGCCCAAGCCGAAAATGACCTTCGACCAGTACTTCATCTTGGTCTTGCGGCGCATGGACAAGAGCAGCCCCGCGAAGGCGATGAGCGGCGCGAATTTCATGATATCCAGGGCGATGAAGAGCCCCGTCACCGTCGTTCCGATGTTCGCGCCCATGATGACGTTGATAGCCTGGGACAGGTTCATAAGACTGGAGTTGACGAAGCCCACCACCATGACCGTCGTGGCTGACGAACTCTGAATGATGGCCGTCACCAAAAAGCCGATGAAGATGCCGAGGAAGCGATTGGTCGTGAGTTTATGCAAGATTTCCTGCATTTTGGAGCCGGCGACCAGCTCCAACCCCTCGCCCATCAGCCCCATGCCGTAGAGGAAGAGTGCCACGCCCCCCAAAAGACTGAAAACATGCCAAATGTCCATAAAACTCCCTTGTCGTTTTCGGTTGTGCCCAAGTCCGTGCGCTCCGCTCGCTTACTCCGAAGAGGTCCTTCGCGGCGTCCGGCACGTCTGTGCGACGTTTTTCGTCACAATTGCCACACTTATTATAATAGATTTAACATCGATTTTACGTATCGCCTCGCCTTTTTTTCGCCTCTGCGCCAGATGAAGACGGGTATATTATTACGAGTGAGGCAGACCGCCCACCGGGGAAGCGAACGGAGGCAGACATGAACCGAGAAGAACGAATTCAGATCTTTCAAGATTTTATCCGCATCAAGACGGAGAACGACAACGAGCGGGAGCTCGCCCTCTACATCCAGAAACTGCTGGAGGCGCACGACATCGCCTCGAAATTAGTGACGTTCCGCGAAGGCCGCGACAGCCTCATTGCGGAGATTCAGAACGGCGAAGGCAAGACCCTTGCCATTTCCGGCCACATGGACGTGGTCGATGCCGGGGATCCGTCCGCATGGACGCACGACCCGTACGCGGCCGACATCGAGGATGACATCCTCTGGGGCCGCGGTGCCTCCGACATGAAGTCCGGCTTGGCGGCGCTCGTCATCGCCTTCATCGAGACGAAAGAGCGCGGGAACTTCAAGGGCACCATTCGACTCATCGCAACGGTGGGCGAAGAAGTGGGCGAACTGGGCGCCGGACAGCTCACGAAGGAAGGGTACATGGAAGGCGTCGATGGCCTTTTGATCGGCGAACCGTGCAACCTCGGCGTGGTCTACGCGCACAAGGGGTCGCTCAACTACAAGGTGATCTCCAAAGGCATGGCCGCCCACTCGTCCGCGCCGGAGATCGGCGTGAACGCCGTGGAGAACCTGTCCGCAGCGGTGACGGCGATTAAAAAACGCGCGGCAGAGTGGAAAGAGGCCGTCCACAGCGACATCTTCGGGCAGATGGACCACAGCATCACGGTCATCAAGGGCGGCACACAGGTCAACTCCATTCCGGATTACGCCGAATTCCAGGCCAATGTGCGCACCATTCCCGAGAAGCCCAACGCAGAAATTCTCAAAGAGATTCAAGAGATTCTGGACGAGCTGAATGCCCAAAAGGGCTTCGACCTGACGCTGGAAGTGACGGCCGACCAGCCGCCCATCCAGTCGCATAAAGATTCGGCTCTTATCCAGACCGTCGTCGACGTCGTGAGCGGCATCCCCTCGTTGGCCCCCAAGGCGGTGGTCGCGTCCATGGCCGAGGCCATGGGCATCCGGGCAGACGCAAAGGATCTGGATCCGATGACCGTGAAGGTGTCGAAGGACAAGATCGACGCATTGCTCACATTCCGCCCCATCGCCATCCCCGGAACGACGGACGCCGCCCAGTTCCTGCGTGAGAACGCCGACGAAGTGGACTTTGCCGTCTACGGCCCGGGCATGCCCATGTTGAACCACAAGATCGACGAACGCATGCCGCTGGCGCAGTACTTGGACTTCATCGAGGCCTACAACCAGATCTTCGATGCCTATCTGAGCTGACGAACGCGACGCATTGCACTCGATCTCAAAAAGTGGTGTGACCCCACGGTCGCACCACTTTTTCTATTTCAATTCGGTTGATCGGCCCTTGCGAAATCCCACATACTTACAGCGCACCGTTTTCGAGCTCCGTCACGAGGCGGTCGATGTAGTCGAACGTGCGGTTCAAGGGCGTCTCGGTCGTGATGTCGACGCCCGCGAGCGCCGCCAGTTCCACGGGCGCGAGCGAGCCGCCGGCGCGGAGGAAGTCCAGGTACTGCGTCACGCGCGACTTGTCTTTCGATGCCGCGCCATTCTCAGCATCGCCCGTGCCCGCAGTCCCTGCCGCGCTGTCCATCAGTCCCAGCGCAATCTGCGTGCCGATGGTGAGGCTCGCCGAATACGTGTAGGAGTAGAGCCCCGCATAGTAGTGGGACTGGCGCATCCACAAGAGATCTGACGCCGGTTCCACGACCACGCTATCGCCCCAGAAGGCAGTGAGCACTTCGTGGTAGATGCCGGACAGCGTCTCGGCGTCCAGGGACTTGCCCGCCTCCACGAGGCGATACACCTCGCGCTGGTACGCCGCCTCCAGGCCGTGCGTCACGAAGTTGTGATAATAGGTCTTGGAGATGATCTGCGAAATGACCCATTGGCGCATCCGCGCATCGTCGCCCGCCTTCTCCAACAGGTAGTGCTCCATGATGAGCTCATTCGTGGTGGACGGCACTTCCACCATGTACATGGACATGTCGGCATTCAAAATCCCCTGCGCCTGAGACGCAAACACGTTTGCGCCCACGTGTCCCAACTCGTGCGCCAGCGTCGCGACCTCGTCCATCTTGTGGTTGAAGCTCGTCATCACGTAGGGATGCACGTCGTAGATCGACGCGGCAAAGGCGCCATTTTCCTTGCCCAAATTCTCCGCATAGTCGATCCAGCGCTCCCCAAAGGCGCGCTCCAGCACCGCGCCGTACTCCGGACCCAGGAGGGAGAGGCCGTCGCGGATGTACGCCTGGGCGTCGGCAAAGGAAAGCGTCGACACGAACGTCGGGTCCAGCTCGGCTTTCAAGTCAAACGTCGTGATGCGCGCAAGGCCCAGCTTCTTTTGGAGCAACCGCGCATAGCGACGCATGATGGGCGCCAGTTTCGTCATGATGCCGTCGATCTGACGGTCGTAGAGTTCGCGCGGCACCTCCTGCTCCGCCAGCAGCATGTCGATGGCGCTGTCGTAGCCGCGCAGCCGCGCCTCGATGCACTCCCGCTTCACTTGCACATTGTAGACTGCCGCCGTGCCCTCGGCGTGACGCGCCAATTCCGCGTAAAAGGCCTCCGCCGCCGCCCGGCGCAGCGCCGGATCGGCATCCGTCTCGTAGCGATTTTCAAAAATGGGATAGGTCATCTCGTAGGTCTGATCCCCCACGGCAAACGACGGAAACGCGATGTCCTTGAATTTGATGGTGTCGTAGAGGCGCTCCGGTGCATTCAGAATCGGCGCAAAGGCCGCCAAAGCCTCTTCCGCCGCCGGGTCTAAGAGGTGCGCCTTGCGCTGCAAGATCTTGTCCAAAAAGCGCGCGTGGCCCGGCGCGTTTTTTTGTGCGGCGGCGATGACGTCGCGGTCCAGGGCGGAGATGGCGTTTTCAAAGAACGCCACCTTTTCTTGCATCTGCGCCATGCGCTGCATGACCGCCGCTTCAAGACGCGCGCGCTCCGCATTCAACATGTCCACCGACGTCTGGAGCGAAACGTAACTCTCCACGCGCCACCAGCGCGTGAGCAATTCCTCGAAGTCCGAGAGAGCCGCCGTGAGCGACGAGGCATCGAGAAATCCCGTGTGGTACGCCTCGTGAAACGCTTCCGTGAGTTTCTCGGCTTCGGCCAGAGCGACGAGCATCGCGTCGTCACTCGGAAAAATGGGAGACAAATCCCATGTCTCTTCCACGGGCACCTCCGCCCGCCGTAAAATCTTCCGCATCGCAATCCCTTCCTATATAATGAATGAGTGATCGTCCGCCACTCACTGTACCACAGCGGATGCGCCCGCGCCAGAACGAAAAGGAGGAGCAAAGATGAATCCCGATTCCAGATTGAATGATTATGCACGCCTCGTGATTGAGAAGGGCGCCAACGTCCAACAAGGTGAGCCCGTGTGGATCAACGCCCAAGTGAATGCGGCGCCTTTTGTGCGTCTGCTGGCCCAGTACGCCTATGAACGCGGCGCCAGCGATGTCGTCGTCAATTGGCGCGACGACGCGCTCTCCCGTCTGCGCTTTGAAAAAGCTCCCATGGAGACCCTCGAAACCGTCCCGCAGTGGCTCTACGACCGTTCCGAGTACTACCTCCAAAAGGGCGCGTGCCTCATTTCCGTGCTCTCCGACGACCCGGAACTGCTCTCCGGCATCGACCCCACGCGCATTCAGCGCGCGTCCATGGCGCACAATCAGAAATTTCAACCCCTGCAACACTACACGATGAACGACGAGAACTCGTGGAGCATCGTGGCCATTCCGAGCCCCGTCTGGGCGCAGAAAGTCTTCCCCGACATTGAAGATCCGGACGAAGCCGTGGAAAAACTTTGGGCGCTCATCCTGGACGTGACGCGCATGAACGAGCCCGACCCCATGAAGGCGTGGGCCGACCACATCGATACGCTGACCGCGCGCGCCCAGAAACTCAACGACCTGAAGCTCACGGCGCTCCACTACCGCTCCTCGAACGGCACCGACCTCACCGTGAAGCTCCCCAAGGGCCACATCTGGCTCTCCGCGACGTCGGAGAACCGAAACGGTACGACATTTTTACCCAACATCCCGACCGAAGAGATCTTCACGATGCCGGACCGCGCGGGCGTCGACGGCACGCTCGTGGCGACGATGCCGCTGGCGTACAACGGCAACCTGATTCAGGACTTCATCTTACACTTCGAAAACGGCGCCGTCACCTCGTTTGACGCCAAGAAGGGCGGCGAGACGTTAAAGGGCATCTTCGAGGAAGATCCCAACGCCGTGCGCCTCGGGGAGGTGGCCCTCGTCCCGTACGATTCGCCCATTCAAAACAGCAAGACGCTGTTCTACGAGACCCTGTTCGACGAGAACGCGTCCTGCCACTTCGCCTTCGGGGCGTGCTATCCCACCACGATGGAAGGCGGCACGGCCATGTCACCGGAAGAACTCATGGAGAAAGGCGGCAACGACTCGCAGATTCACGTGGACTTCATGGTGGGCGCGCCGGATCTCTCCATCGTCGGAACCACGCCCGACGGCGAGGAAATTGACGTCTTCCGCGACGGCAATTTTGCCCTGTGATGCGCTTTCCCGTGGCCGCGATGCTGGCCTACATCGAAAATCGGTACCAAAAAGACGACGCTTAGTCTTCCGCGTCGTCTTTTTCTTCGCTTTCTTTCACTTTTCCGTCTTTGGGAAGCGTGATCGTGAATCGCGAGCCCTCGCCGAGTGCACTCTCCAAGTGGATCGTCCCCCCGTGGGAGGCCACGGTGTGCTTCACGAGCGAAAGTCCCAGCCCCGTCCCCGAGCCTTCGGAGCGCGTGCGTCCCGGATCCACCACGTAGAAGCGCTCGAACACGCGCTTCTGGTTCTCCGGCGCGATGCCGATGCCGTCGTCCTCCACCATCATCACGACGTAGTCCTCGTTTTGGCTGAGGCGAATGCGCACGTACCCGCCTTCGGGTTTGGAGTATTTGATGGCGTTGCTCACGAGGTTGCCTACGACGTCCGTCATCAGCCGACGATTGCCTTGCATGAGGATGGCGTTGCCCGCGCCGTCGCCCCGCACCTCCACTTCCAAGCGCACATTGCGATGTGCCGCGCTCTGTTGAAAGGTCTCCATCTGCGCGTGCGCAATCTCGTGGAGGTTGATGACTTCGCGTTGGTCGAAATCGGAGTAACCCGTGTCGAATTTGGAGAGCTGGATGATCTCGTTGATCATGTTCAAGAGCCGGATGCCCTCGCGGTAGATGATGCCGGCAAAGCGGCGGGTGTCCTCCGGCCCCACCATGCCGCTCTCGATCATCTCCGCGTAGCCGTTGATGGACGTGAGGGGACTCTTCAGTTCGTGGCTCACGTTGGCCGAGAATTGTCGGCGCATGTTCTCGTTTTCGCGGACGTTGGCGAGCTGTTGCAAGAATTCCGCGCGTTCCTGGCTGGTCTCCAGAAGCGACGTCAACTCGGCCTCTTCTTCCGTCGTGGGCGCCTCGTCCGTGAGGCGCCCGGAGAACAGGTTCTTCAGGTAGCGCACCATCACGCGCTGCGGTCGCATGGCTTCTTCGTAAATGCGATTCGCAATCACGCGGGCAAAAAAGAGCGAGCACAGAAGCATCAGCAAGGCAGGCGGCACGACGTAGCCGAGGCGCCTGGAAAACGGCATCGCGGGAGTCACTTTGGACAGCACGAGAAAATGAACAATGCTTGCGACGAGCATAAAGAGGCAGGCCGCAAGCATGGATTGTCGACGAATCTTTTTCTTCATGTCATTCCCTTGAGAGCTTGTATCCGACGTTGCGCACGGTCTTGATGGCCGCCCCCTGTTCGCCCAGCTTCTGACGGAGCGAGCGGATGTGGACATCGACCGTACGCGTCTCGCCGGCGTACTCATAGCCCCAGATCTCGTTCATGATGCGGTCGCGCGTGAGCACCACATCCACGTTGTTCATCAAGTAGTAGAGGAGCTCAAATTCCTTGTACGTCAGCTCCACTTCTTCGCCATCGACCGTCGTCTGGCGCTTCTGCGGGTCGATTTCAATCCCGCGATGGCGCAAGATGGAGCGCTCTTCGGTGTCGCCGTAGCGGCGCAAGACCGCCTTGACGCGCGATAACAGCTCCATGACGCCAAACGGCTTGGTGACGTAGTCGTCCGCCCCCATGTCCAACCCGCGCACTTTGTCGAATTCGCTGGTCTTGGCCGTGAGAATGATGACGGGAATGCCCTTCGTCTCGGCGCGGTTCTTCAAGTGCTCCAAGATCGCGTAGCCGTCCTCGCCTTCGAGCATGATGTCGAGGATGAACAGGCGCGGCATCGGTTCCATCTCCAGCGCCGCATAGAGGCTCTTGGCGTCTGGAAAACCGGTGGCCTTGTACCCATTGTTGTCTAACGCATAGCTGATCAGCTCACGGATGTTCAAGTCGTCTTCGACGATGCAGACCGGCTTCATGACCTCTCCCTTCCGTTTCCTGCCCCAACGGGCAGCACGTCAAGCAAAGTCGGGGTTTCCCCCTTCGCCCGCCTCATTCTTCGTTAAAGCGATGTTCGGTGCCTTCCACCGAGTACAGCACCGCCTCCGAGATGTTCTGTGCGTGATCCGCCACGCGCTCCAAATATTTGGCGATGATGACGGAGTCCACCACGAATTCCGGATCCGGCGCGTTGTCGCGAATGTTCTGAATGGCCTCCTGGCGCACCTTCATGTAGAGGGCATCGACCTGGTCGTCCTTGTGGCCGGCGTCCAGCGCCATCTGCGCATTGCCTTCCCGAAACGCCGACACGGACTCGCGCACCATCTCCAGCGCGATCTTGGCCATCTCGTCAATGCTCCCCAGATCGCGCTTCTCGTAGCCGATGTCCAGAAGCTGCTTTACGAAGTGGCCGATGTTGTACGCCTGATCGCCCAAGCGCTCCAAGTCCGTGTTCATGCGCATGGCTGACGAGATGAACCGGAAATCCGACGCCACCGGCTGCTGGCTCATCATCAGCGAAAGCGTCTCCGATTCGATGCGCGAGCAGAGCGCGTCGATGGCTTCCTCAGCGCTGTCCACGTCCTCGACCAGGGATTTGTCTTGCAGCAAAAGGGCCTTGATCGAATGCTCAACGCTCTCAATGCACAGATCGCCCATCTTCGTCAGATCGCGATTCAACTCTTCCAGTTGTTCTTCAAATTTGTCTCGCATGTCCTCCTCCTTTCTCTCAGTCTACTCAACTCTAAGCCATCAACCGAATCGGCCCGTCACGTACTTTTCTGTGCGTTCGTTTTTCGGATTTTCAAAGAGCTGCTTGGTTTCATTATACTCGATCAATTCGCCGAGATAGTAAAAGGCGGTCTTGTCCGCAATGCGCATGGCCTGTTGCATGTTGTGCGTGACGATGACGATGGTGTACTTTTCCTTGAGTTCCGTCAAGACGTCCTCGATCTTGGTCGTGGAGATCGGGTCGAGGGCCGACGTCGGCTCGTCCAGCAGGATCACCTCCGGCTTCACCGCCAGGGCCCGCGCAATGCACACGCGCTGCGCCTGACCGCCGGAGAGCGCCGCCGCCGACTTGTTGAGCTTGTCCTTCAACTCGTCCCAGACCGCGGCCTGCTTGAGCGACTCCTCCACCAGCGCGTCGAGCGTCTCCTTGTCTTTGATACCGTGCGTGCGCGGACCGTAGGCCACGTTGTCGTACACCGTCTTGGGAAACGGGTTGGGCTGCTGGAACACCATTCCCACGCGCTTTCGCAGTTCGTACACGTCCACGTCATCGTAGATGTCCTGTCCGTCCAGCAGAATGTGGCCGTCTGTGCGGAACCCTTCGATCAGGTCGTTCATGCGATTGATGGACTTCAAAATGGTCGATTTGCCGCAGCCGGACGGGCCGATGAATGCGGTGATCTGATTTTCGCTGATGTCGAGGCTCACGCCCTTGATGGCTTCGAAGTCGCCGTACCAGCAGCGAAAATCGCGAACCGAGATCTTTTGATCCGATGCGTTGCTCATTCGCCTTCCTCCTTCTTTTTGATCTGTCCCTCGATATACGCGGAAATGGCGTTCAAGATGAAGACCACGATCAACAGGATGACCGCCGTGGCGTAGGCCTGGTCTTTGTGAATGCCTTCCGTTTGGAGCATGTACATGTGAATGGACAAAGTGCGGCCATTCATGAGCGGTGTGGCGTACTGGGCCATCGTGCCGGTCGTGTAGATGAGGGCGGCCGTCTCGCCGATGATGCGCCCGATGCTCAGGATGATGCCGGCGAAGATGCCCATGGAGGCCGCCGGCAAGACGATCTGCACCGTCGTGCGCAGTTTGCGCGCGCCCAAACCGTAGCTGGCTTCGCGCAGTTTGAGCGGCACGGCCATCAGCGCTTCCTCGGTCGAGCGGATGACGAGCGGCAGGCACATCATCGCCATGGTGAGCGATCCGGCGAGTATGCTGTTGCCCCATCCCAGGGCGTTCACGAAGAAGATCATGCCGAACAGGCCGAAGATGATGGAGGGAATGCCCTGCAGCGTCTCCGTCATGAGGCGCGTGAACTTCACGAGCTTGTTGCCGGGCTTGGCGTACTCGACGGTGTAGATGCCCGTCATCACGCCCAGCGGCACGGCGATGACGAGCGCGATCAGGATCATCTCCAGGGTGTTGACGATGGCCGGCACCATGGAGACATTGTCCGTGGTGTACTCGGGGCTGAAGAGATCCGGCTTCAGGTACGGCACGCCGCGCATCATCACCTGACCGATGACCAACACCAGGACCGTAAAGGAGATGACGATGGAGAGGATGACCAGCGTGTGAAGCACTTTGCTACTGGCGTTCTTCTTCCCGGGCTTGATTTTGCGTTTGGAATTACCCATTCTTCTGTCCTCCCTTGTTCTTCGCGATGTTGAAGACCAGGTTCAGGAGCAAGATGAAGACGAAGAGGACGGCGCCCGTCGCAATCAGCGCCTCGCGGTGCAACCCGCCGGCGTAGGCCATTTCCGTCGTGACGTTGGTCGTCAGCGTCCTCCCGCCTTTGGTGAGGTCCCACGTCGGCATGAGCGGCTGGTTGCCGATGACCATCTGCACGGCCATGGTCTCGCCGATGGCGCGTCCGATGCCCATGATGATGGAGGACAACACGCCGGAGATGGCGGCCGGCACGACCACGGTGAAGATGGCGCGTTCTTTCGTCGCCCCCAGACCGATGGCGCCCTGGAAGTAATCGGGAGGCACAGCCTCCATGGAGGACTGTGCCAGCGAGATGACCGTGGGCAAGATCATGAAGCCCAAGAGCAGCATCGCCGCCAACAGGGACACGCCGGTGCCGCCAAAGGTGTCGCGGATCAACGGGACCGCGAACTCCAGCGCCCACAGGCCGAAGACGACGGACGGGATGCCGGCCAAGAGGTTGATGCCGGCCTGTAAGTAGCGCTTGATCTTCTTCGGGCAGTAGAAGGCCATGAAGACCGCGGACAGGATGCCCACCGGCACGCCGATGACAGCGGCGCCGAGGGTGACGACGAGACTGCCGACGATCATGGGCAAGATGCCGAAGATGTTTTTGGACGGCTTCCACACGTCGCCGAAGACGAAGTTGCTAAAGCCGATCTTCGCGATGGTCGGTATGGCCGAAGCGAAGACGAAGATGCAGATGAGTGCGACGGAGATGATCGCGGCAAACGTCGCGACCGTAAAGAGTCCGGCGAAAAAGTGATCCGATGCGTTGGCCGTTGACGTCTTTTTCTTTTTTTCCATCGATGCCTCCTTTCACGAGTTCAAAGACATTTTAGTGAAAAAAGGGATGGCCGAGCGTTGGCCATCCCCGCAGATTTCCATTGGCGTTCAATTACTTCGCCACGTCTTCCCAGTTGCGAACCTCACCCGTGAAGATGCCTTTGATCTGGTCCATGGAGAGCGTCGCCACGCCGTTTTCCGGCGCCACGATGACGCAGATGCCGTCGATGGCGATGGCTTTGGCGGTCAGGCCCTGATCCAGTTCTTCCTGCTTGACTTCACGAGAGGCCATGCCGATGTCGGCGTTGTCGTCAATCGCCGCCTGGATGCCCGCGCCGGAGCCGTTGGCCGTGTGATCGAACTTGACGCCGGTGTGGATGGCTTTGTAGGCTTCTTCGATCTTCTGCATGTACGGATCGACCGAGGTGGAACCCTGAACGCGGATGGTGCCTTCGAGGTTGGCGTCTTTGCCTTCGTACGGTTTCGCATCGGAAAAGGCCGCGATGACGCCGGCGTCAGCCGCCATGTCCTGCGCCTCTTTGGACTCAATGAAGGCCAAGAAGTCCTTCGTGAGGTCCGTCAGTTTGTCTTCTTTGTAGACGATGTTGAACGGGCGCTTCAGCGCGTAGGTGTTGTTCACCACGTTCTCTTCCGTCGCTTCGACGCCATCGACCGGAACGGCCTTCACGGTGTCATTGAGCGAGCCCAGCGAGATGTAGCCGATGGAACGCGCGTCGCCGGCCACGTAGGTCATGACCAGATCCGTGCCGTTCTGCACGATCGCACCTTCGTAGGTGTTGTCGGTCTTGTCTTGTTCCACGCCGGTGATCTCGACGAACGCGCCGCGGGTACCCGAACCCTCTTCACGCGAAACCACGTTGATCTCGCCGTTCGGGAGCGAGCCCGTCGCTGCGCCCTCTTCGGAAGTCTCGGCCGGAGCCGTTGTCTCTTCAGCCGCCGACGTATCGCCGCCAGCCGCCTCTGTCGAAGAGTTGTTGCCGTTGCCACAAGCCGCAAGGCCGACCACGAGGATCATCGCGAACAGGGCACCTAAAATCTTCTTGAATGTCGAATTCATTGTAACCACCCTTTTCTTCCCAATTGGAGTTCGTCCTTCCCGTAAAGCACAGCGCCCGCCAATCCCTCTCTCAGGGATCGATCCGTTCTGGATGTGATGGACCATTGCGGGGAAGAACATACGAGTGAACGACTTGGGGCGAAGCCCCTTGTTTGCGTTCGCTGTGTTCGGCTATAAGGTTACGCGAGAATCGTAAAAAGAGTAGAGCGGTTTTTGTTAAAGATATGTAAAGTTCTTATGTGTGTTTTGCGCAGATTTTGAGTGGGATTGAAAAGGGAGGGGCGCAGGCTTTTGGCAAACCTGCGCCTCCCATGCTCGCTTATCGCTGTAGTCGTTCTTCAATACGCGGTGTTGAAGACACCGCAAAATGGGCATCCACCCAGATGACGTCGATCGGGGTGTCCGCGTAATTCTTAAGGATTTGTTCGGCTTCTTCGCGGCTTGCGATGAAGAACGCAGTCGAGAGCACATCAGCCAGTCCTGAATCTTCGGTTTGGACGCTCACGGAAATCCACGGCTCCGCCGGCATCAACGTCCGCGGGTCGATGATGTGATGGTAGCGCTTGCCGTCGACGGTGAAGTAGCGCTGATAGTCTCCCGACGTCACCATCGAACTCGTCCCCTCCACGCTCACTTTGGCGATGATCTGCCCTTGTTCGGGCCGCGGATGGCTGATGCCCACGGTCCAGTGCTCTTTTCCCGTGACCGGCGTGCCGATGGTCTTGACATTGCCCCCCGCGCTGATGATGCCGTGCGCAAGGCCCGCCTCCACGAGTTTTTGTGCGACGCGTTCCGTGGCGTACCCCTTGGCCACCGCCCCCGCATCCAGCTTCAAGAGCGGATCCTTGAAGAACACCGTCTTTTGCTTCTCGTCCAGCACCAGATCTGCGATGTTGGCGTGCTTTGCCGCTTCCTCCAACGCTTTGCGGTCGGGCAATTCCCCTTCGAGTTCCGATGCCGCGGGCACTTTCAGTACTCCGCCCTTCGGGGTCGAGGCGTCGCCGGCCGCCGATTGGGACCCGGCGGCCTTCCCCGTCTCGGGCGCCGATGCGCCGCCTTCCTCCGATTCTTCACTTCCGGCCGCTTCCCGCGCATCATGCCATAACGCAAGCGGCGCCCCCATCGCGACATTCACGAACCCCAGCGTCTTTTCGTATTGATCCACGCTGAACTGCAATAACGAATAGAGGTCCTCCTCAACGGGAACCGGCGCTTTACCCGCTTCTTCGTTCAGCGTCGTGAGATTCGTCACGCCGGGATACGTCTGGTAATTGTCGTACAGGCGATGGAGCCGCTGGAATTCCTGATGCGCCAGGTCAAAGAAGCGGTTGAATTCTTCTTCCGTTTTGGTGTACGCAATGAGCTGCGTCACCGTGTCAAACGTGTCGTAGAAGGTGCCCGTGTTTTTGAACCACTTGGAACCGTCCGACGCCTCCACCCACTCGCCCGTCCCGGCCATGGGCATTTTCTGGAGTTCCTCCAACGTCAGCGCGTTCTCCTGTGACCCTTCGCCGCGCTCTGCAGTCTCTTCCGCCGACGCCGCCCCATCCGGCGCCGCAGATTCAGCCCCCTTGCCGTCCGTCCCTGCCGATACCTCCTCCGACGCGCCGACGCCCGAGCCGGCCGGCGTCGCCGCACAGCCCGACAGACACAGCATCGCGGCCAAGGCCACGGCGATTCGTTTTTTCAGCATGTTCCCTCCTTATATAAGACCGTCTATAAGATCGGCGCCAACCTCGGCCGGCATCGAAAGACCCTGGACAGCACCACGATCTTCGCGCCCGGCACTTCTTCATTTTCCCCGCGACGTGAGCGCCGGCCGGGTGCTCTGCCTTCCCGGCGACAACCTCGGCCGGCATCGCAAGTGAGAAAAGTAGTTCAAATGAGGGAAAAATAAAATAAAACTTCGATTTTGGGCAAATCTGAAGTTCAAATTCATTATTTGAGATTTTGAACTTCAAAAAACGCCATTTTCGAAGTTCAAAGTTAAAAATGTACGAAATGAACTACGATTTTAGCCGATTTCGCAGTTCATTTTCGATTCTCTCGAATTTGAACTAGCATTTTTGCCATTTTTGACAGTTCAATTTGCAAATAGAATAAATTGAACTGCGTTTTGCGCCAAAATCGAAGTTCAATTACGAAAATTCTCCAATTGAACTACTCTGACACCTTCGCAACAATACTCTCGCCACCG
The DNA here is from genome assembly GCA_028726605.1 of Peptoniphilaceae bacterium. GTDB lineage: Bacteria > Bacillota > Clostridia > Tissierellales > Peptoniphilaceae > Murdochiella. The sequence goes on from JAQYPV010000010.1 coordinate 30,503, forward strand.
CATCTCATGTCTCGCGCAACGCGCGGTCGTTTCATCCCCGAGCTCGCGTCACTTCCCATCGGGCCATCGTTCGAGGCTCAAGAGTGCCCTCAGCGACACACCCCGTATTGAAAAATGCCCGTTTTGTTGAGATTTCAACAAGGCGGGCATTTATGTGTCTGGACCACACTGGAAATGTTATAACCTCCACATTTAGGCCTTCGAGCGATTTTTGATTACCGATTGATTACAAGCACCGCTTCCCTTACTCGTGAAATGGCCGCTTGTCCGACGCCTTTTCGATAGAAAGTATATCACATGCGCTGCTTTCTGGCAGCTAATTTAACGTCGATGCTTGACAAAAGGCCGCCACATTCCGGTAGCATTTGTTGTGCTATAATAACGTTGGTACCAGATAAGTTTGTCTAGGATTAAATTCCAGACTATCGGGAAAGTCCTCCTGCTCTTGCAAGGGGACTTTTTTATTGCACAAAAAAAGAGCCGGCACACGGCCGGCCTTCTTTTACTCATTTTCTTCTAATTATTTTATCACTTAGATCAGAACCATTGGCCGATTCTAACTCATCTTTACTTTGAATATCTGCCATTGTGCATGACCGTTCTCATATCGTTACCGACTGCTTCCCAATCCGATCGAATGGCTTGAGCGTCGCTCTTCACGTAAAGCTTAGGCTTGTCAGTCCCAATGGCACGAAAGACATCAGCGTTACGTGCATAGCCTCTTATGAAGGCATCGAGCATGTTATTATTTCGTTTCTTGTTGTTCGACATACGAAGCTTCCCCTCCCGTATGTTCATTATACCCGTAGGCTGCTCATCTTCAAGACTCTTTTTCGGCTTTCAAGGCCTCTCGTCTTTCGGCGATGAGGTTCTCCAGTTCATCGAGATCCTCCAACGTGGCCTTTCGTCTGATGAAGGAGCGCGCGGATCCACGCGCTCCAATGTAGTTCGACCGCTCTCGGTTTTTCTCCCGCCACCTCTTATCCGCCTCCATCTGCTGTTCCATGGTGGCGTATCCTTTGCGAGTCTTGTCCTCCATTTTCCCCTCCTACTTCTTCATCTGTTTCAAGAAATTCACGACGGCAATCATGAAGATAATACTTGCCGCCAAATTGATGAGACTTGTGATCAACGTGAGTTCTTGCATATTCTTTTCTGGAGCCCTATACTTAAGCCACGCCCCCAAAGGGGGTGGGGAAATTACTTCCCCTTGTTTTGAGTCGAGCTTATGAACACGATGATTGAGGTTACTAGGCCAACAATCGCTGTCAGGAGCTCGACTATTTTTATGAATGGCTCCATTGTTTACTACTTAGGCACAAAAAAAGCCGGCACGCGGCCGGCCTTAAACCTCACTTCTCCAAAATGATTTTGTCCTCCATGTACGTGTCGTGTACGCCTTTCAAGATGGTGGATGACGCGGAGCTATCTACCCCGCACGATGAGTGTTTCACTTGTCCCCGCAATTGAGCGCCTCTCGTCTTTCGGCGATGAGTTCTTCCAATTCGTCCAAATCTTCTTCCATAGCATGTGTGCGGATGAAGAGTCTTGCCGTGCGATGATAACCGTCGATTCGCGTCTTTTCTTTATTCCGCTGCTGATAAGCCTTAACCGCGCGCAGTTGCGCTTCAGATGTCTTTCCCATCTTGCGCTCCTCTCTGATACTTGAGTACAACAATAAGCGTAGCGATCGAAACCGCACAAGAAACAATGCTCGTAACCATCAATAAATATTCCATGGACTCCTCCTGTTCATCTTTTGGGGTATAATACAGCTGGCCCCCGAAGGGGCAAGGGGATTACTCCCCTCGATTGTTTTTGATCGCCACGATCATTGTTATGACACTTGCGACTGTGCTTATGATCGTGGCGATCATTGTTATTATCTCAACCATTTTCTCACCTCCTTTCTGTATACATTATAGCGTATGCTTTATATATTGTCAAGCATAAACGTGAAGAATTAGAGCTTTTGGCCACAAAAAAGAGCCGGCGCATGGCCGGCCTATCCCTTTAATTCTTTATCTTGAGCCTATCATCTTTTGAACGTAAACCATCAATATGTTCGAATAAATCATGTTTGATCGGGCGGCCCAATGCGTCGAGAATAAAGTCTATTCCCTCACGACGAGCAAGCTTAGCCGCAGGGACAAAATCAGAGTCACCTGCAATAAGAACGATCTGATCTACTTGTTTTTTATAAGCCAGTGAGGTAATGTCCACGCCGATCTTCATGTCTACCCCCTTTTGCCTCGTCTCAAAAACAAAATCGGATTCCTTCAAATCTTGAACGGTTATCGACCCATTCATAAGCTTTTTAAGGGTTTCGTATCGCAAGCTATAATGGTTGTCATAATCAGATAACTGACCAAGCCTAAGCGCGACTTTTCTCTTTTTAGTGAGCTCCTCTAAGAATTTGTTCATCCAAATGTATTGCTTTGACTTAGAAAAATCAAAGCTCCTTTGATAGAGCGGATGAAATACCTGTTTTGAAAGTGGGGGACAATCGTAATAGAAAATACGATACAGCTCAGCGTAACATTTTTGGCCCCCCATCCTATACATGAGATGTCGATTGCAATAGTTAATTAAGTCGCGCGCGCACAACTCGGCGTCTGAATTATCGAATGCCTTTATTGCTATCTTTCGATAATAACCACCGTCAACCAATATAGCGGTTTTCATAATATAAATCCCTTCATAAAAAACCCTTGGCCTTAGCTCATCCCGTATGGTGGGAGGCTTACTACCAAGGATTGACATCTGGTTAAACATGGGCCAAACCAACTCGTCTAACCTGTGTAAAGCATACTATTTGGTTTCGTATATTTCAAGTACTATATAT
>JAQYPV010000011.1 GCA_028726605.1 Peptoniphilaceae bacterium
GGATACAGCGGGCAGCGGACACGGCGCACTCGCGGGGATGCTCAGCGCGCTGCATGTGGATGCGCTGATCTGCGGCGGCATCGGCGGCGGCGCACAGCAGGCGCTGGCGGCAGCTGGCATCCGGCTCTATGCCGGCGTAACCGGCAGCGCCGACGCAGCGGCACAGGCTCTGGCGGAGGGCAAGCTGGCCTGCAATGCCAACGCAACGTGTTCCCATCACGGGGAACATCACGAGGGCAGCTGCGGCAGCCACGGCTGCGGTCATCATTCCTGCGGGGAAAAGTGATATAGTCACGGAACGAATCAGGCAGGACGTGTATACTGATCACAAAGGAGGCGGTGAAACCATGAAGCAATATGTCTGCACCATCTGCGGATTCACCTACGACGAGGCCAAGGGCATCCCGGAGGCGGGGATTGCCCCGGGAACCCGGTGGGCGGATCTGCCGGAGGATTGGGTATGCCCGCTGTGCGGCGCAAGGAAATCCGATTTCAGAGAGAAGGCCGAGCCGGTCAGCACCGGCGCGGCAGCGGTGGACAAGCCCCACGTGGACAAGGAGCTGTCCGCCATGGAGATGAGCATCATCTGCTCCAACCTCGCCAGGGGCTGCGAGAAGCAGTACATGCCCCGGCAGGCGGAGGACTTCAGGACGCTGGCGGATTTCTTCCGCAGCAAGGCGGAGCCTGCGAAGGAGGCTGGCACGGACAGGCTGCTGGCACTCATCGAGCACGACCTGACCGTGGGCTATCCCTACGGCAATGCTGTAGCGGGCGAAAAGCCGGATCGCGGCGCGCTGCGCTGCCAGGTCTGGAGCGAGAAGGTCACCCGGATGCTGAAATCCTTGCTGACCCGCTATCAGGCCGAAGGAGAAAAAATGCTGGAGAATACCGGCGTCTGGGTCTGCACGGTGTGTGGCTTTGTCTATGTGGGCGACACTGCGCCGGAGCTTTGCCCGGTGTGCAAGGTACCCAGCTGGAAATTTGAAAAGGTGGAAGGGAGGGCCTGACCATGAGCGAAAAGTACGCCGTCCGGAATCTTCGCCTGTGTACCAAGGACTGCCTGTGTCTGTATGTCTGCCCCACCGGCGCCACGGACACGGAGAACAGTATCATCGACCCGGAGAAGTGCATCGGCTGCGGTGCCTGCGCCGAGGCCTGCCCCTCTGCGGCGATCTCCATGGTGCCCAAGGAGCTCCCTGTGCAGCAACCCAAGGAGGACAAGGTCGTGGAGGCGCTGCGCGGCCTGATTGGGAGCAAGGCCAAGGCGGAGAGTATCGCCGCCCAGCTGCCCGACGCGCTGAGCGCCGCCGTCGCAAAGTCTTCCCGCTTAATGGCGGAGGATCTGTGCCGCGAGGCGGGCTTCATGCTCCCGCAGAGCGGCAATACCAAGGCATTTCTTGAGAGCATCAAAACAGTTCCAGGTGTCCCGATCGGGGCCGTCGAGGATCTGCTTCACACCCTGAAATTCAACGAGAAAACGGAGGAAAAGAAAATGGAGAAGTGGAAATGTACTGTCTGCGGCTATGTACATGAGGGCCCGATGACCCCGGATTTCAAGTGTCCCATCTGCAAGCAGCCCGCCGAGAAGTTCGTCAAGATCGAGGACGCTGCTCCTGCGAAGAATCCCTACGCCGGCACGAAGACGGAGAAGAATCTCTGGGAGGCCTTCGCCGGCGAGAGCCAGGCCCGCAACAAGTACACCTACTTTGCATCTGTCGCCAAGAAGGCCGGCTACGAGCAGATCGCTGCGCTGTTCCTGCAGACGGCGGACAACGAGAAAGAGCACGCCAAGCTGTGGTTCAAGGCACTGGGCGAGCTGGGCGACACGGCGGAGAACCTGCTCCACGCCGCCGAGGGCGAGAATGCCGAGTGGACGGACATGTACGAGCGCATGGCGCGCGAGGCTGAGGAGGAGGGCTTTGCCGCGCTGGCGGCGCAGTTCCGCGGCGTTGCGGCCATCGAGAAGGCGCACGAGGAGCGCTACCGCGCGTTGCTTCAGAATGTGGAGACTAAGGCCGTGTTCGAGAAGAGCGGCGTGATGGTCTGGGAATGCCGCAACTGCGGTCACATCGTAGTCGGTACGAAGGCGCCCAGCGTTTGCCCTGTTTGCGCGCATCCACAGAGCTATTTCGAAGTCCACGCAGAAAACTATTAATCCGTTAAAACAAAGAAAAGAGTCAACATGAGAAGTATTGCTACGTTTGATATTCAGTACGCACATCGTTTCTATAATTTTCAGGGAGAGGCGCAGTATCTCCATGGACATACTGGCACCCTGACGATCGAGGTGGAAGATACCGTTGATCCCGGCGCAAACTTTGTCTATCCGTGTAATCAGATTCAGAAGACAGCATGGGATCTGCTTCAGAACTTTGACCATGCCTTGGTTCTCCGCGAAGACGATCCGCTGCTTCCTGCAATTCTGGATGTCTATGAAAAGCAGGGCATCAAGGATGGTCATCCGCAGAATAAGATGAAGGGGGAAGCTTTTAAGACGGAATTGGCGCAAGCTTATCCGGATTGCCGCTTAGTCGTGACGAAGGAAACCATGACCGTGGAAGGCATGATCAAGATTGTCTACGATCTTCTGAAAGACAAGCTGAATATTGCGAAGATCTCCTTCACCAGTGGCGTCAACGCGGCTTCCTGCGAGTACGAGGTCAACGGCACGGTGGATCGTTGCCCGCTCTGTGGCGTCGCTCTGGACGAGAACGGTGTCTGCCCGAAGTGCGGATATCGTAAGTAAGATCCTTTCATAAAATAGCAAGTTGCTCTTCCGCACCGAAAAAGCTCGATGTGGAAGAGCTTTTTTATTTCCGTTTTTCGGTGGCAACTCATCTGTACATTTGTAAATGATGTGAGACCAAATAGGTAAATTGGTTTAAGGAGATAGAATATTGATAGAAAGTAGACCTGAGTTTAATAAAATCACATCGTTTTATGAGTTTAATAAATACTATTGGTATCGTGAAGAACTTTCACAGATATGCAAGTCATTAGGATTAGAATACAGAGGTACAAAACAGGAACTTAATTATATTATTGAGCAGTACTGTAAGGGTGATTTGATTAAAAAGTCATCAATAAAAAATGAAAAGAATCGAGTAGAAACTATTACCTTAGATACTCAATTACTTGAATGCGGGTTCTCTTTTAACACACATTTTGGAGAATATTTCTCAATTTTAACAGATGTTTCGCCATTTAAATTTACTGCTGATATGGCTACTGCTTGGAGAAAAGTAAAAAGAGAAAATGATTTGAGTTTTACAATTCAAAAAATCTTTTGACTGAATATGCCGATAAAATTAAAGAGTATTGCAAGTAGGATATTCTTATCTTGCTAAACTAACAATTCAATAAAAGCTAACACGAAAGCAGTAAATCAAATAAGGTTTACTGTTTTTTTTGTCTAAAAGCGAAAAGGAGGACTTATGGAAGAAAAAAGAGATATAAAAGCACCACCACATAAACAGTTAATTATGGATATTGGAAAGACAAAATATACTGTAAACCTACATTTCAAGCAAGGTACAGGCGAAACATACAAGGATACAATACTAAAGCTAATCAAGAGAGAAACAGAGAAGATATGAATTTGTCAAAGAAATTTTGTTTATGTCCTTGACAAGTCTTCCCAAAAGGCATGATTTTAATGGTCGATGGTGCTGTCCTTGTCCATCTCTTTGGCCACGGCCACATCTTCCACATACTGCGTCCAATCCTTTTCTTCCGGATCTGACTCGTGCTGAATGCGACGCCTTATCATCCGACGTCTCGGTATAAGCAAGCCCCACATGGCGCAGCTATAAGGAAGACGCCACAGATTCCTTGTTTCGAATTTTTCGGAAAACACGGCATCAGAATTCCGTGCAGCGCAGAAACGAAGTAAAAAACCTGTCCGCTCCTGAATTCAGGAGCGGACAGAACTGTTTCTCTATAGAACCGCGTAAGTCCAAGCATTGGCATAAGCTTCGCGCATGGATTCCAAAATGGTTTTGACCTGAGCAGCATCGCCATAGAGACGGACATCCTCTGCGACATCTTCATAATCCTTGATCAAATCCGGCTGCGGACGGCTGCCAAGAGCCAAAATCACGGTATCACACGGGATCTCCTGCTCGCCTCCTTCTTCCGTCATAAGCTCCGTACAAATGCCTCGATCCGTGATGGACACCAACTTGTGATTCGGCAACAGCTCGATGCCGATCTTTTGGAGTGTCGGGATCAAGACACGGCGATTTCGCAGAATTTCGCTGGCACCGATGGTTCCCGTCATCTCAATTAAAGAAACTTCGTGCTCCTTGTCCTGAGATTTTAAGGTCTGTGCCACTTCCATCCCTGTGGCTCCCGATCCGATAACGGCTACCTTTTTGCCGACCTCCCCACGGCCCTGGAGATAATCCTCCGCCATGATGACCTTATCCGAATCAATCCCTTCAATATTCGGCACGATTGCCTTCCCGCCAACACAAAGGAAAACCGCTTCGGGACGAAGTTCCCTGACCAGCTCCGGAGTCGCTTCCGTATTCAGCTGCACATGGACATTCGATTCTTCGATTTCTTTCGTAATGGTCTCAATGAACCACAATAGTTTCTCTTTTCCGTGTCCCAGGCCGCCGATGTAAAAAACGCCGCCCAAACGTTCCTCTTTTTCAAAAAGCGTCACGTCAAAACCGCGCTTGGAAAGCACGAGCGCTGTCTGCATTCCCGCAGGACCGCCACCGATGACGACAACTTTACGACCATCTCCGTTTTCCTGAATGCGATCATAAAGCACTTCAAAACCTAAACGGGGGTTCACTGAACACTCAAGATGCCGTCCTCTTGAGACTGCATCGATACAACGGTTGCATCCGATACACTTGCGGATGCTCTTCGTATCGCCGCGCTTTGCTTTGATTCCCCACTCCGGATCGGCAAGCTGGCCGCGGCCCACCGCTACGAAGTCGCAAATTCCTTCTTCCAGGAACTGTTCTGCCAGTTCCGGCTGCTTGATGACATTAATGGAGACGACCGGAATATTGACCGCTTCTTTCACGGCCTTCGCCAAATCCGCGCGTGCACCCTGTGGGAAAGAATACATCGGAATGATCTGATATCCGGATTCATAGATACCGCAGCTGACATGGATATAGTCCACACCGACTTCTTCCATGTGCTTGGCAATCCGGACGCCTTCGTCTTTTGTAATGCCCTCTTCCCCCATATACTCTTCAATGGAAAGACGAATGCCGATGGGGAATCTGGGTCCGCAAGCCTGGCGAATCCCCCTGATGATTTCATCGACATAGCGCATGCGGTTTTCAAACGATCCTCCATACTGATCCGTACGCCGATTCGAATACGGCGAAAGCCATTGATTCAGAAAATAGCCATGTGCCGCATGCAGCTCAACGCCGTCAACGCCCGCGCTCATGCCGAGCAGTGCACCTTTGATATACTCTTTCTGAATCGCCTGCGCCTCTTCCACCGAAAGCTCGTGCGGCTCTTCGTTGCACACCGGAGTGGTCATGGCCGACGGTGCGACGATCTTCGCATTGTTCGGATTCAGAATGCTGTTTCCTTCACGCCCCGGATGGTGAAGCTGCAAAAAAACCTTGGTGCCATATGTATGAACACGATCTGCTAAACGTTGCAATCCTCCCACATGTCCCGGTTTTGTCGCTGCCAGCTGACGCGCAAGACCCCATCCGTTTTCTTCATCAATACGTGTAATCTCCGTAATGATCAGTCCGCAGCCGCCGCGGGCACGCTCTTCATAATAACGAATGATGTCTTCGCCGGCCTCGCCGGACATCTCTGCAAGACCTGTGCCCATCGGGGGCATGACGATGCGGTTTTTGAGTGTCACGCTACCGATCTTTCCTTTTTCAAACAATTTTTCAAATTTCACCATATTCTTCCTCTTCTCCTTTTTCTTTCAGTCTTCCGAAGTTTCCATGCTGTCAAGCTCCGAAAAGTCCTTCCGATCATCCGCTCTGTCTTAAAACGCATTCCGGACGTTCCTTATGATCTGGCTCTTTTTTAATTCCTTCCGAGATGGCCGAACCCGGTCTTGTCATACCAGGCGTACAAAATTTTCGGCTTGACCTCCTCGGCTTTAAGCGCCTGAACCCACTCCTGATATTCAAGAATCAGGTCGTTGACACACCATGCTCCTCCCAGCATTTCCACGACGGGCAGGCAGCCCCACGGATCATCCTCCGTAGCCCCCAGCTTAAGATCTATGGATCCCGGCTCCCATTTTCTGTAGATCATCGTCGAATGGGAGCGGAGCAAGGCTGTCTGATCCTCATGGTGAACCGGATCGATCCCCGCTAAGCGATCCCAATAAATAAAATAACTCTGGCCCTTGTTTTCTTTGCCCACATAAGGCTTTCCGAAGCAGGTGTCCGCCATCGGATGATTATAGTTCCCGAGCGTCATCCGCAGATCGATAATCTGTGCGCCGCGACGCGCCATCGCCACCGAAATTTTATCACCATTACGACGGATGTTGAATTCACATCCCAGTTTTTTCGGCATCGCACCGAATTCACGGCCAAAAACGGTTGCCATTTCAGCTCCCTGTCCGCCCAACAGAAGGCTAAGCGGATACGCTGCCGGTTTCCCGTCGTATTTTGCCGCCACGCTGAGAATGGTTTCATAATAAGGGTCTGCAAAAGTCGGATTCTTGATGTGCGTAACGCTCAGATACGCAAAACAGGGGTCTGTGATCTCAAACGGCGGTGGCAGCAGCTCTCTGACCGCTTCGGCCTTCGTCCGAAAGACAAGATAAATCCCCTCTTGGTTGAGCATATTGGACTCTTTCCGAAAATTCACAAGATCCGCATTTGTCACCGCAAAAGTCTTCTTCTGATGCTCTTGTTCCATATTGCCTCCTTCTGATTTCAAGAGGGTGAAGTTTTCATTCACCCTTCTCCGGGTCAAAACTCAGTCCATCAAAGCATAGACATCCCAAAGCGTAAGCTCCGACTTGCAGGCATCCTCGATGGCCCTATGTCGCGTTTGCACAGCCGAAAGTGTTTCCGGATGAGTAATGATGTACGTTTCCTCTCCCTCCATCGACGCAAAGAGCCATTTGGCCACGTTATCAATGGGGATTCCGGTTGTGATGTTGTGTTCGAGACGCCTTTGCGAGTCTTTGTAGTCTTCCGATGCATAGTGCTCCGGATCATTCGCAATCGCAAAACGCGCCGGACGATAGCTTTCCGAGTGGTGCAGGTTCGTTTGAATGAAGGCGGGACAGAACAGTGCCACTTTGATGTAATCAATGCCCGCAAGCTCAAGATACTGTTTGACACACTCTGTAACGGCCACTGTGCCATGTTTCGATGCGGAATAGGAGGGATTGAGGCCGAATCCCGGGATCAATCCTGCAATCGAGGATGTCGTGATGATGTTGGCCTTGGTTTTCTGAGCGATCATGATCGGTAGGACTTCCTTCATATAATAGGTCTGACCGACCAGGTTGACTCCGATCACCCAATCCCAATCTTGATGGTGCAAATGCACGAGATCCTGTGATGTCGCTACACCGGCATTGTTGAAGAGAACATCGATTTGACCGTAGATCTCCTTGACTTTTTTGACACTTTCCACGACTTCTTCATAAACGGATGCGTCTGAATGAATGGCAAGCACTTCCGTTCCGCTTTTCTTCAGGTTCTCCGCAAATTCCTCCAAAGCCGTCTTGTCAATGTCCACAAGGGCGAGCTTCATCCCCTGCGCCGCAGCTTCTTCCGCAAACACCTTCCCGAATCCATGTGCGGCGCCTGTGACGAGAGCCACCTTCCCCTTGTAATCTACAGTGATGTTTCGGTGTTCAGCAGTTTCAAAATCCTTCTCGATGCCGTGATGGCGCATTTGAATTTTTTCCAGGAATTTAGGATGCGTCAACACGTACATCTGGTTCTGCTCGATGGCTTTAAAAAGACGGAAAGCAATGCCGTCCAGCGGAATGCCCGTCTGAATGGAGACGCTAAGAAAGTTCTGCAGCTTTTGATTCATCTCGGAATGATAGAACGGATCCTTTTCGTTTCGAAAGCGTTCCGGACGATGCCGTTCGTAGTGATGAAGATCCGTCTGTATGAAGCCCGGGCAGAAAACGGAAACGCCGATTGTATCGATGTGGTTACGCTTCAGATAAGCGCGTACATCCTCGGCTAAAGCGAGACTGGCGTGCTTGGTTGCCGCATACGTCGTTCCGGTCGCGCCGCCATGCAAAATTCCCGCAATGGAAGATACTTCCATGATGTGTGCCGGCGTTTTCTGTTTGATCATGATCGGCAGCACTTCCATCAGCATATAGGCGTGCGCATTCAGGTTGATCGAAATCCCCCAATCGAAATCCCGTGCCGGCATATGTACAATGTCCCCTAGCGGGCAAACGCCCGGATTGTTAAACAGCACGTCGATTTGACCGTACTTTTCCATGACAAGACCAACGGCTTTTTTGACGTTTTCATAGATGGAAAGATCCGTAGCGACCGTCATGACGTCGTTCACACCCTGTTGGCGCAAAAGCACCTTTACGCCTTCAATATCAGCTTGATCTATGTCGAGCAAAGCCACCTTCATTCCTCGTCGTGCCGCTTCCAATGCAAAGGCTTTGCCGAATCCGTTTCCCGCACCCGTAACTAATGCCACCTTACCGCTAAATTGGTCCATTTTGTCTCCTTTCTTTACAATACTGTGTTCCATCCAACCGTTGTGTTTTGATCACTTCCTCTCCGTTCGCAAAAAGCTATAGAATCGCTCGATAACCTCCTTCCTCTTGTGGTCGATGCCGATATTGCGCTTGACATACGGTGATGGATTTCTCTATGAAGGCGACGAACCCCCTCCTCAATTGCGATATCGTTTTTCTATAATCTTTATATAGTGAGTGAGTCTTTTGTTATTATACCATACATGATGGAAAAATATCAGAAAAAAACCTTTTCTCGATTCCGCCTCTTCGTTTTCATTGCGAAAAGCGCGGAAAACGACCCGAGTCAGGAATGCCGCACTTTTTACGCGCTGAGCTTGCGTGCACATCCGCCGCTTCCATCGAATTCGTCATACGCATCAGATTTCGCTCAGCATTCCTCTGTAGAAGACAGCTTTCCCATCAGATCTTTCTTGAAATCCTTTCTTCATACTTTCTTCGTATTCGCATAGGAAATCTTTTATAGAAACTCTTTTCCGGCTATCCTCTGTCATGACATGCGATCCGCAGGTTTCATTTTTGATCCGAATTCTTACTTTCCTAAGATATTGACGGCATATCGTCGAACCGGCGGAGCATCGTTGAATCCTTGACTTCCAATGGCGTTTTGTTTCCCGCAATGGCAATGAGAGGGTGCACTGCCATCGAAGTACAATTCGGGTGAGGTGTACATTTGTAAATGATGTGTTTTTGCTATACTGGTTGTCATAGAGAGAATCCTTTCTTTGTTTGGTTGATACTTTCATTGTATCGGATTTCTCTCTATTTTTTTCTTCTTGGTCTCACATCAATTGTATCTCTACAGGAGAGATGCAAGATGGCGTGCCCAAAGGGATGCAGAAAGCACTTTCTTCATTAAAATTTAAAAGGAAGAGAGAAGCCAAAAGATCTCTTCATTATTGTTTTTCTCCTTTACTATGTTTGCGTTAGCTTATAGAAATCGGGTAATAGAGGCATGGAAAGGACAGATTATACACAGTTACAATCACAGGCGAATTCAAATTGTGGAGTCATCCTTCAGTCAATACAGGAATTCATCCGGTTCATTCTCAGAGAGCATCCGTCTTTGGGGATTTTTCTTTGCGCAGACGGAAGAGATGAAAAACACGGGATATGTATTTCCATCTTGTGTGGAATTTAGGAAGATACGGGAGATTCGAAATCATCAGGCACATAAGTACTAGTTAGGGGGGGAATGTTACAAAAAATTGATAACCGCAAGGTAGCTATCGTTGGCTGCGGATTTGTAGGCTCTTCTTCTGCCTTTGCTTTGATGCAGAGCGGCCTTTTTTCAGAAATTGTTCTTGTAGATGTCAATCATGATAAGGCGGAGGGCGAGGCTCTAGATATTTCTCACGGGACACCTTTTGCAACGGGGCAGGTCAAGGTGCGCGCAGGAGAATACGATGATATCATGGATGCCGCTGTTGTTGTCGTGACGGCGGGAGCCGCTCAAAAACCCGGAGAGACTCGATTGGATCTGGTGCATAAAAATATACACATCTTTGAAAGTATTATTCCAAAGTTCAAGGAACATGATTATCAAGGCATACTTCTGATTGTCTCCAATCCTGTTGACATTCTCACGCTCGCCGCACAAAGGATGTCGGGAATGCCTGAAAATCGGGTGATCGGCTCGGGAACGGTGCTTGATACCGCACGTCTCAAGACAATTCTGGGAGAACATTTAGAGGTGGATAGCCGAAGCGTGCACTCCTTTATCATCGGTGAACATGGAGACAGTGAAATTGTCGCATGGAGCAGTACCAATGTCTCGGGAATTCCTCTGGATGATTTTTGTGAGATGCGCGGACATTTCGAGCACGCAGAGTCAATGAAGCGGATTGCAGATGATGTCAGAAGCAGCGCTTATGAGATCATCGAAAAGAAGAATGCTACGTATTACGGTATTGCCATGTCGGTCGTTCGCATTTGCCGTGCCATTGTGATGAATGAAAAATCCATTCTTTCGGTATCTACGATGATGCATGGCGAATATGGCATTGAAGGGATTGCACTCAGCATGCCTGCCATTGTAGGCGAGAACGGTGTGGAAGTGCATGTGCCCATTCCCTTGAATGATGAGGAACGGGCAAATCTGAAAAGGTCGGCGCAGGCGTTAAAAAAAATCGCCGATGAAGCGGGATTATAACCTCGCTTTTTCTTTATGATGGTTTTCTTTACAGAAGAAAAACAGAGAGATAAAAAAGAGAATCATGCTTACATATTGTGACGTGGAAAGGCCAAGGAGCAGTCCACGCTCAGCATCATAGCGGAAAAATTCTATCAAGAAGCGAATCCAAGCATAGCAAATAATGTAGAGTGAAAATATACCGGTTGTTTTCTTTTTTTTCAAAAGAAGGTAAAAAAGTACAAAAGAAAGTATCAGATTGCATGCGGATTCTATGAGTTGTATAGGCAATAGAGACACATCGTGCATAGGATGAGTTGGATCCGTATAAATAACGTGAAAATGAGGAAAGTTTACAGGAATTCCAAAGCAGCAACCTCTAATATAACATCCGATTCTGCCAATTGCATGCATAAGAGGAAAGGTAGGTGCAACTATGTTCATTAATTTCATATAGGGGATTTTATGGACTTTTTGACAGAAAAATAGTCCGAGCATTCCGCCTAATATGCCCCCGTAAAAAACAAAACCACCTGAAAGCAGGGCGGAAAAATACCTTGCGTCTGAAATAAATCGCCACCAATCGATTGTGCGGATATTGATCAGCAAATATAGTACTTTAGCCCCCAATAAGCCGAAGAGAAAGACATAGGCGAAATAGAGAAAAAAATCATCCCACAAGATATGAAATTGTTTTGTAAGCCATAGAGAGATAAGTATGCCTATTGTGATAGCCAGACATATGAGAAATCCATATATGGAGATTTGTAAATGAAAAAGCGATGACATGGAATCTTCTTTCTATTAGAATTTTGAAAAGAGAAATTGTGCGTGAAAACGCACAATTTCTCGGAAATAATCAAATAATTGTAATTACAGATGAAAAGAATTGAGAGCGGCGCCTGTGCCGGCAACAAGTGCAACGCAAGCTATATAGAACATTAAGCTCAAGACCGTTCCAATAATAGAGAGAATCAGTCCTGCGGTAGCCATATTATCATGCTGCCCAAGTTCGTTTGCTTTCTTTCGAGCTAGAGCAGAAAGAATAATGCCAACTATGCCTACAATTGGTCCAGCCATTCCCATTCCTGGAATAAAGACAATAATGATCGCTAAGATTCCTAGTACAAGTCCAGCAGTGCCCATAAGTACCTCCTAATTTTTATTTGATATTAATTATATATATATATATATATTGCAAGGATTATGCAAAGTAAGTTGGTGTAAAAATAAACGAGCCACTTGGCCCTTTTCGTATAATTTTGTTAACCATAACAAAAAACTGAGTTTTTATATTATTATTCAAATTGTCGCAAAAGGGTAGAAAAAAAAATAAATAAGGAAAAATCTTTTAGAACCAAAGGAGATCGTTATGCAATTTTTCGATACAAAAATCATTAAAATCGTTCAGGAAACCAGTGACACATGGAGTTTTCAATTGGAGATTCCTGAAAATATGGAATGGACTGCAGGACAGCATGCGATCTTCCGTCTTCCCGATGCAAAATTGAACGAAGGAGACAAGCCACAACGTGTCTTTTCGGTCGCATCAGCGATGGAGGACGGCTTCATTCAGTTCACAACACGCATTGCAGATCCGCATTCATCTTATAAGGAAAATCTTTTGCAGGCAAAAGTAGGGGATATGGTACAAATGACACAACCGACGGGCTCATTTACTCTTCATGAGGATACGGAAAGGTCGGTAGTGATTGCAGGCGGAATCGGGATCACACCGATTCGCTCCATTTTGCGTCATTGGCAGCATCATAATCGTCCGGAGCATTTGATTACCGTCTATTACTCGGATGATCGCGGAGAGTTTGCATATAAAGAGGCATTTGAGCAAATTCAAGGCGCGATGGACAATTTGGATTTTCATTATATTTCGGATCGCAATGAGTTTATGGAGAAGGTCAATTCCTATGCAAAAGAACATCAAAACAAGGCGGAGTATCTTGTAGCGGGTTCGCCGGGTATGAATCGTGCCTTTAGCGAGACTCTGGAAAAGCTCGGCATTGAAAAAGACAATATTAAACTCGATAATTTTGTAGGCTATTGATTTTCCTCGTACAGAAAATAAGAGCCGCAGGTTTCGCAAAACCGCGGCTCTTATTTTATATATCATGCGTTCTTATCGAAGAGATGCTTCTCTGATAGAGCGGTGCATGATAACGAGTTTTTTTCGGCTGTTTTTTCCATACTCCATCGCACGAACCGGACAATGATTGATGCTGGCCATACAGTGCGTGCAATGTTCTCCCCATACGGAAGAGCCGTTTTGGAGGCGAAACGTTAGCTACCGGGGATCGGGGTCGGGAGACCTTACCATTGACCAGGGGGATTGGGAACACTTTACTATTAATCGTTCCGGAGTCGGCAATGTGAAAGCCGGGAATGTAACGACAAAAGAACTGGATTACACCTTGTCCGGACATTCAAGGGTTGTAATCGGTCGGGTACTGGGGCCTTCCAGAGAACGGGTCTCCCCATTTCGTTCACTGAAAATCTTAGCGTGAAAATAAGAGCAGCAATACCTTAAAATAGCCGCCTGAAGCCGAGTGCTCTACCGAGACATTCGGTCTCGGGCGGTTTTCTTAACCAGTTTTTAATTTGCATTTAAGGAAGTCTTGTTTAAAATTAAAAAGAAAAAGCGAGTCCGGTCCCGTGACGGTGTCGAGGAGGATTAAGTTGGACATCCTAAATTCAACCAAAGAATTAAACCATGTGCAGTACTTTTCTGTCGTGGAGAGAATGTACAATCAAAACAGCGTTGAAGAGATGAAAAACTATGCCGGCTTTTCGCAAGTCGAGCGCTTCCGTAAAGAATTGGAGACCTTGGGTCGATTCGGCCTACATAAGCATCTGGATATCACCCTGGATCGGTCCGATGGCGAGGACTTTGCGGCTTCGAAATATTCGGACGGTAAGGTCGATTTAATTTACTCGGTGTCCAACACTTCTATTAATGAAACCTATTTAAACCAAGAAAATAGAAAGCGCCATAGGCGGAAAATCAAACACGCTTTTGTTATCAGCACGGCCATCAAGTCCAACAAGACCTTGCGCTACGATGCCGAAAATCCTCCGCACTGCATGAACTGCGGAGCACCCATGGAAGCCCAGGGTGACAAATACCATTGTGACTATTGCGATACTTGGTATGTCGCCGAGGCTTATAAATATTTATTGACCCGATTTTTTATCGACCCTGTTTTCAAACATCGTCGTTATGTTTTTTTGTTCTTTCTTTTTCTTTTTATTCTGGGAGTCATACCGCAAAGCGGCTTAGTCGATACCAAGCAGTGGGAAAAGATTTCCATCGTAATGACCATGGGCGTTTCAGTCATCCTGGTTGCTCTCTTCTTTGTGGCATTGGGGATAGGTTTGTATAAACTCTTTAAGGAGAAGATCCTCTTACGAAAAATCCGCCACCATGACCCGCACTTTTCTAAGGAGAGTTTTACCTCCAGGGCTAATGACCTCTTGGGTATGCACCCGGAAATCATTCTAAAAGAAAACGACAATGGCAAGCAAGGTGTTATCTGTCGCAGTATCCAGGAGCTCCAGTTAACGAATTATGAGAGAAAAGGCAACTGGGAGTTCGTGGAATTTACCGGCAAGGCCGATGTCCTCTACCTGGACGGTTCCGAGCAAACGGTCCGTCTCAAAGATCAGATGGACAAGTTCGCGCTCCGTCTAGGGAGAATCTATGGTACCCTGACCCCGGTCCACTACGCTCCGGACCAATTTACCTGCCAAAATTGCGGCAGTCATGAAATTGTCGAACATGAAGGTGTCCAAGTTTGCAGTTATTGTCAAACTGAACGACCCCTAGAAACAATCGATTGGGTCATCGCGTAATATAACCTGATTTTAATCTCATTCTAAGAAACTTCTAAATTTGACTGGTACGGCGATTTGTAGAGTGAAATGAAATCAAAAAGGTTCTCAGAAATTCTGTACAATGTTAATGTAACAAACACCCGTCTTTGACAGTTTAGCGCAATAAAAAAACCTGGATAAGCCTATGTTATAAGGCAATCCAGGGTTTTGTTTTAGGTTTTAGTTCGTAGCTATTAACTACTTTTTACTCTTGGTGATCATCTTTCTCATCGCTTGATGTGAAACAATTTTAAAATCGGTCCTTTCTCCGGGCGGGGCTGCGCCGTCCGGCAAAACAATCAGTCGCTTTTACGGTTCACAATGTCTTTTGCCGCCTGTTTGGTGGCCCCGGCGTTTTCCGCCTGGAAGTTCTTCCCGGCAAAGGGGATCGGGGCGCACCGTTCCAGGATACAGACATAGATACAGGCATGGGCCTCCGGCTCCGGGCCGGTGGGCGCGTCTGCCGGTTCTGGATGCAAGAGGGCAAAGGGCAGGTCGATATTCAGGTGGACGGTCACAAGATAGTGAGCGGTAGTCATAGGCGGTTCCTCCTTAATTTTTAGTGAATTTCAAGGCTATTGAGTTGATTTTGCGTTGCAAATGCCATACATTATAGGTGCAACAAACTCGAAAGGGGCTGATACAATGGCTAACACGACAAATTTCAGCGTCCGTATGGACAGCGACATCAAAAAGCAGTGTGAAACGCTTTACAACGAATTAGGCGTGAACCTTACCACAGCGATCAATGTCTTTCTGCGTCAGTCGCTCCGCGCCGGTGGCTTTCCCTTTGAAGTCAGGCTGGAACAGCCCAACAAGGAAACCATTGCCGCCATGTTGGAGGCGGAACGGATTGCGCGTGATCCCAGCGTGAAGCACTACTCCGATGTGGAAGAATCCCTCCGCGAGCTGAAAAAATGAAGCGCGACATTGTTTGGACAACAAAGTTCAAAAAGGACTACAAGCTGGCGATGAAGCGCCACATGGATATCGGCCTGCTGGATGACATCATCCGGGCCTTGTCGCGGGGCGAAAAACTGCCAGAGCAGAACAAAGACCACGAGCTTACCGGCGACTGGGTGGGACATCGGGAATGTCACATCCTCCCGGACTGGCTGCTCATTTACCGCATAGAGGATGATGTGCTGGTGCTGACGCTGGTCCGCACCGGGTCGCACAGGTATGAAAAAGCGCCCGGACAGCAGAAAGCTATTCGAGCGCAAAAACTCCAATATTCACTTACAGAATGACAATTTTCGCACCGGCTGCCAGACGAGGCCTGTTCGGTGGCTGGGCTTTTTTTGACGGTAGTGCAAATATCGTCTGAATTTGTCGACGGTCAGTGTGTTTCATGGCGGCTCCCTCCTGACGCCGCCGTGTCAGCGTATAGGCGTCACTCCTTTGTTGAGGGCATAAGGAACGGCGGCCTTGATTTTGTCAAAGCCGCCGTGGGTTTGTTTATGGCATGATAATTGCCTGCTGAACGACGGCCTTTTTCTTTGCCGTCGTCCGGAAGAATATTAGTTTTTTGAATTCCACCCTCCAGTTGTGAAAAGCCTTGTGGATTTTCAATCTGAAGCACTTTTTATTGCAGAAGTTTTTCATAGGTGAACCGTCCCATAGATTTTTGCAAAAGAAACCAAGCGAGTATTGCACAAACCCCACCGAGACCGAGCAGAATCCAAACGCTCATTAAAAGGACTCCTGTAAACTGTCCTGCTATAAGCAAAATAAGTGGAATAATCAGGAAAACGGCAGCCTGCTGAGATTCCTCCACACTCTGCGCTTTGGCAGATCCCCGGACGATCAGTGTAACGGCAATGAGTGAGATTGCCGGTGAAAGTAGCAGCATAACAACCAGCCAGCTTACGCTCGGAACCATCAACCTGCCATCCAAGAAGAACAATTCTGCTTCGATAACCAGAAACATGGCCGTAAATGAGATCAACGAGACAAGCATACTTAAAAGGAAAGAGGCCCATACTTTTGCCTGAAAGATCTGTTTGAGAGTAAGCGGGCAATAGAGCAAGGTTTCAAGCGTATGGCGTTCCTTTTCTCCTACAAATGCGCTGGCTGCCATGATAGAAGCAGCCATGACGGGTATCATCAGGAAAGAGACCGGAAGGATATAATTTAAGATCATGCTGGAAAGCGTAAGCTCTATGCTTTCCATCTGCGCGGCTTCAGGAAGCAGCGACAGCAGCTTCGCAACATCCGGATCATCTGGCACAAAATGAATGGTAATGACGAAAATAGACGGCAACACGATGGTCAGTACCAAAGGAACGACTAAAAGAGCAAAAAATAACCTTCGGTTACTTGCAACACCACGAAAATCCTTTTTGATGATCGCATACATAGCAGTCTTCATATCGCTCGATCCTCCTTTCTGCCTGCAGTCAGGGCAAAATAAATATCTTCCAGACTAGGCTCTATGAGATTTACAGAATAAATATCCTCGTTAGCTTCTACAATCTTTCGTACCAAATCAGGAACTTCTGTTTTATCGCGTATTTTGGTTTCAAATTCATTGGCGCCACATTTGACAAAATTCAGCTTTTCAGGAACAGCTGACGCACAGATCCGAAGCGATTTTGAAGGAAATACCCGGGCGCGTAATTCATCGATTGTACCTGCGGCCAGCAGAGAGCCCTGTTCAATCAGTCCGTAACGTGTGCAGATTTCCTGCGCATACCTGAGCTGATGGGTACAGAGAAAAACGGTAATGCCTTCTTTACGGGCCAGATTGTGGATCATTTGATTGACATTCTGGGCGCTTTCTGGATCTAAGCCAGAAGTCGGCTCGTCGAGAAACAGGACTTTCGGTCGGTGCAGCAGCGCCCGTGCAAGGGAAAGCCTCTGTCTCATACCGGTAGAATAAGTCGCCAGCTTTCGGTCTTTCGCTTCTGTCAGTTCTAATTCCTTGAGCAGCGACTCACCGCGTTGCTTCCCTTCTTTTTGCTCCAACCCAAAGGCAGCAGCATAGAAGAGCAGATTTTCCATGCCGGTCAGGTTATCATACATCTGTGCATGTTCAGTCACAATCCCGGAAAGAAGATGGGCCTTTTCCGGTTGAATATTGGGATCGACGCCCATAATATCACAGGAACCGCCGGATGGCGTAAGGACTCCTGTAAGAAGTTTTACAGTTGTCGTCTTTCCTGCGCCATTGGGACCAAGAAAACCGAACACCTCCCCTGTGTTTAGAGACAAAGAGAGTTGTTTTAATGCTTCTTTTCCACCAGGATAAGTTTTAGATAGCTTTTGTATGGTAACGGTCTCCATTTATTTCCCCTCCTCGTTTGCTCTCAGTCGATTAACCATGGCCTGAAATCGTGGGTTTCCTGCCAATGGAAGGAAGACGGGGTTTTCGCTGAGAGCTTGTGTCATACTGTGCCGGATCAGCGTTTCATCTCTTGGCGGAAAAGAACCTAACATGAGTTCGCTGTCAAACCATTCATCCAGAAGATTGAAAAAGTTGTCCCCATGCAGATGCAATGGATAAATATCACTGACGGCCAGATCCGTATACTGCGTGAGTATATCCAGCGCCCGCTCAGTATCACCAAGTGTCAGCCAGCCCTGAGCGATCGTAATATAGACGCCTAAAAGGATACTGGGATGCAGTGTTTTCACTTGAAATGTATCCGCAATCTGATAAAATCGCTGACAGGCTTCCGCAAATTGCTCCGCGTCGTTCAGACACAAGTTCAGATAAGAAGGGAACAGTTCAAAGAGGGTCATCATCTCTTTGTAGATTCCGATCTGAAGGACTTTTTTGGCCTCCTTATCATTACCGGTCGCCTGATATGCAGAAGCCAGGAGCGGTTCAGGAGATCCAGCCTGCATCTCAACGGGCTCCAGAATATCTATGACTTCCGATGGGCGCTGGAGCTGAAGCAAACAAAATGCTTCCATTAACAGTGCCTCATTTTGCAGATTTGGCTCATCCGCTTCGGATCTCACACGATGAAAACATTCCAGAGCTTTTTCCATAATCTGTGTCATTTGCTCCGGAGTGGAAGCCTGCGCAATATGATTGATCAAAAGAGAGCCTAATTGAAACAAGAGCGGATAGCAGGAATAATATTTCTTTACAATTTCAAGGCACTCGGCCAAGACCTCATCAAAGGGTAATACAGAAAAGTCCTTTGAAAGCCGGATATACAATTTCTGAATATCTTCTTTTTCCATCTGTGGCTGGTATCCGATCAACTCGTCAATGCTGATATCAAAATAAGACGCCAGTTGTGGCAACAGGGAAATATCTGGCAGAGACGATCCGGTTTCCCATTTGGAAACAGCTCCTTTTGAAACGCCAATATGGGCGGCCAGCTCATCCTGAGTGATTCCTCTTTTGTGGCGATTCTCGATCAGGATGCGGCCAAGATTCATTTCCTTCATAGTATTCACCTCATGGGGTAATCATAAGGGAAGAAGATAGCAGATTCAATGGAGGCGTGTTTCACTTTTTTCGAAAAAGTCAACTAACAGGAAACATCGCGCATATTTTATCATATAAAATTTTCAAAACAGAACTTATTCTCAAGGATTCAGGGAGCGGAGAATATTCCCCGCTCCCTGAATCACTCCATGATAATTTCTGTAATGACCGCTTCCTCCGCCTGCGCTTTCAGCGAGTTCATCAGCCCCACCCAGCGCATGGGGTCACGGGCTTTCAGTTCCTCGGTGACGCCCGCCGCCTCCATTTTGGCTTTGCGCTTGGCGTTGTAGCGTTCTTCCCATTCCTTCTGCTTGCCGTTTGCCTTGCGGCGCAAGTAGATCTGGTGAAGCCTGTCCTTGCATTCCTCCTTCTTCCGCAGTTCTTCCTGTTCCTCCGGGGTCAGGAGAACCGGCTGCAAGGCGGGCGGGATATACCGGCCCACAAAGTTGAAGTAGATTTCAACCTTTGCCTCGGACAGTAGCTTGGAGATTTGATAGGGGCCATAGCCCTCCATCGCCCGGGAAAAGATACGGCGTACCACTTCGGCGGCTTCTTATCGAAAAGTTCAACTGACCTATGAACTAAGCAAAAAAGGGCGGTTCACCATCAACTGTGAACCGCTCTTTTGCACCCCCCTCAAGATCCCCCCTCCCAAGATGCCACCCAAGACAGGGCAGTGGCCACTCACCAACCGCCCACTCAACCCGACTTGTGTGACCTTTCCTCCCTCTCAACGAAAAGTGGAAGCAGGACTTTATTGATATAAAAACTGAGCTTAGTCAGGATCTCGGAGAGCTTGCTATTTCTATTGAGCATGTTGGCAGTACCTCAGTTGAAGGATTGGCGGCTAAGCCAATTATAGACATTGATGTTATTGTAACAAAAGAAAGAATTAATGATGCGATTTTAGCTTTGAAAAGTATTGGCTACATTCATGAAGGTAATCTTGGAATACCTGGAAGAGAGGCATTTGCATATGATGGTAAAGAGCATTTACAGAAACATCATTTATATGTGTGCCCGGAGGATTCGCTGGAATTAAAAAGACATCTTGCATTCCGTGATTATCTCAGAGGGCATCCAGAGGCTGTAGATGAATACAGTAACATTAAGATGGAGGCTGCTTCCTTGTATCCAGAGGATATTGATAAATACATTGAATATAAAGCTCCGGTTATTGAGAAAATTTATTCTGCCATGTGAGGCTTTTTTGTTTATATTAAGAAATAATATGATATGAGCTGCAAAGTACTTTTGACGCTCATATCATAATATCTATCCTACCCGCTCGCTTCAGGAGGGTCACGTTGTGGAAGAACGCAATCTTGAAAATAACACCATCACGGTGTCTAAGGAAGAAAAGAAAGCCTTGAAGCAGGCAACGCTGGACAACGACTGCTCGGTGTCCGAGCTTATCCGCCGTTGGCTGGAAGAATACAGAGCGAAGGAGGCTGAGAAGTAATGGCTGACAATTCAAGTCTGAGTTCGGCAAAGAACGCGAAGAATGATGAATTTTATACGCAGTACAGCGACATTGAGGCTGAGATGAACGCTTATGTGGAGTTCAATCCCGATGTGTTCCGTGGAAAGACTATTCTGCTTCCTTGTGACGATCCAGAGTGGTCAAACTTTACGAAGTATTTCGCAGCTAACTTTGAGCGCTTTGGTTTGAAAAAACTGATTTCTACGTCCTACGCCAAAAGCGCTGGAAATAGGCAGTTGACGATCTTTGAGATGATGTCGCCACTCTATGATGAGGCAAAGCATGAGACACGCGGCAAGCTGTTCACGCTAACTCATGATAAAGACGGCTCTGGTATGGTTGACACCGACGATATAGAGTTCTCTGGTTATCTGGAAGGTGATGGGGACTTCCGTTCTGCTGAGGTTTGCAAGCTTCGTGATGAGGCTGACATTATTATTACAAATCCACCCTTTTCACTATTTAGGGAGTTCTTGGCATGGATAATCGAAGCAGATAAACAGTTTATAATTATCGGAAGCAAGAACGCAATCACGTATAAAGAAGTATTTCCATTGCTGAAAGATAATATTATTTGGTTAGGGCCTGGTTTCCCTGGTGGAAATGCTTATTTTCGGATTACTCCAGAGGATGCACGTCAATTTGCATCTGGTGTTTATGATGAAGCTGCGGGGCTTGTTAAATTTCGTAATGTAGGGTGGTTCACGAATGTTGACCATGGTGGACGTCATGCTCAGTTGATGCTTGATACCATGGCACACAATTTGAAGTATAACAAGAAACTCCGCAGGACTTTCGAGAAGGACTATGGGAAGATAGAATATCCGCGTTACGACAATTATAACGCTATTGAGGTTCCATTTACGGAGTGTATTCCATCAGATTATGATGGGGTTATGGGTGTTCCGATTACGTTTATGGATAAGTATTGTCCAGACCAGTTTGAAATTGTGTGGCAGGCAAGCGGAAATGCATACGCAAATGCACCGCGCGAGATTATGGAAGAACTCGAATTTGACCCGACTGTGAAATATGGCGGTGGTCTTGGAACAGCGGTTGCAAATGGGCAAGCCAAGTATTCTCGTATTCTTATTCGTCCGAAGAAAGAAGGCAACGCCCGATGAAGACTACTCTTCATACTGACTGGACTGTAGGCGATGTCTGCAAGGGCTTTATCTATGACAAGAACGAGGGCAAGGGTCTGTTCGGTCTTGGCGGGAAGCTTATCATTCAGCCAGAGTATCAGCGTAATTATATCTATGGTGACGGCAAGAAGGATGTTGCCGTTGTGGAATCTTTGTTGAAGGGCTATCCACTCAGTTTGATTTATTTCGTTCTGAATAAGGATGGGATGTATGAAGTCCTTGACGGACAGCAGCGCATTACATCCTTCGCCCGCTTTGTCAATCAGTCGTGGCCGTTCGCCGTTGAACGTAACGGAAAGCCTCGCTATTTTAATAGCCTGGACAAAGACGAGCAGGACAAGATTACGGAAGCCCCGCTGACAATCTATGTCTGTGAAGGCGAGCCGTCGGAGATACAGGAGTGGTTCGAGACAATCAATATTGCTGGTGTTCCGCTGATGAAGCAGGAGCTCCGTAATGCGTCGTATCATGGGCCGTTCGTAACGAAAGCGCGCACTGTATTTTCAAACACGGGCAACGCTAACATGAATCGTTGGCAGACATACGTCAAGGGTGATCCTAAACGTCAGGCAATTCTTGAGACGGCGTTGGATTGGGTTAGTGACGGAGATATCGATGCGTACATGGCGTTACGCCGGTACGATACATCGATTGACGAGTTGAAGAACCATTTCGAGACGGTTATCGATTGGATTGATTCGGTTTTCGAGTACACGGGGAATTATGTATGCGGGCTCGATTGGGGACGCCTTTATCGCCAGTATCATACCAATGCCTACGCTAAGGATGAAGTAACTAAACGTGTTGACGAGTTGCTTGCTGATACTCAGGTTAATGATAAGAAAGGCGTCGTTGAGTACATCCTTGGTGGTGAACAGGATACTACCCTGTTGAATGTTCGCGTATTTGACGAAAAGACAAAGAAAGCGGTCTACGACCAGCAGACTAAGGACGCGATTGCTAAAGGCGTATCTAACTGTCCGTTCTGTGCTATCGGTCATAGCAACAACGCAAAACGTATATACAAACTTAATGAGATGGATGCCGACCATGTGACTGCATGGAGCAAGGGCGGTTCAACGGATATCTCCAACTGTCAGATGCTTTGCAAGACACATAATAAGGCGAAGGGAAATAGATAGTGGTAAAGAAAACAGCGCAAAAAATGAAACGCTGTTACAGCTATACCCCTGTCAGTACGAAAGAACAGACATTAGGCTATTCACTGGACGCACAGGAAGAATACCTCCGTAAAGAAGCCGAACACAAAGGCTATCAGGTTGCGGAGGTGTCTTCCGATGAGGGTGCTTCGGGGAAAAATACGACTGGAAGAGAAGCCTTTCAAGAAATGATTCACTGAATAACTGACGGCAATAAAGGCGGTGTTGATTACGTTTATGTCTATAAACTTTCCCGTTTTGGTCGTAATACTGCGGATGTCATGTACAACGTACAGCTCATGGAAGATTATGGGGTGAAGTTGTATGCTGTCGAAGAGAACATTGACAGCGGAGGACCCGCGGGAAAAATATTGGTTCCCGTAACGTTTGCTGTCGCCGAGATTGAAAGAGAAAACATTCTCGCACAGACTATGGCTGGACGCAGACAAAAAGCCCGCGAAGGAAAGTGGAACGGTGGACAGGCTCCTTTCGGATATAGACTCCAAGATGGCGTGCTTTATTTAGACGAAGAGGAAGCCCAGATTGTCAGGATAAACTATGATCGTTTTCTTAACTCTTCCATGGGTGAAAATGGCGTTGCTAAGTGGCTTAATAGTCACGGCTATAAGAAGAGACTAAGAGGAAACAGTAAGTACGAGACCTTCACCGCTCATTTCGTCAAAATCGTGCTGGATAATCCCGTATACAAGGGTATGATTGCTTACGGCAGACGTGCAACGGAAAAGATAGACGGTACGCGTAATGAGTTCCACAAGGTGAAACAAGATGAGTTCGATCTTTGGAAGGGCAAACACGAGGCTATCATAGATGAAATAACATGGGGCGCTGCACAACTCAAACGAAAAGCAACTGGCGTTCGTAATGAGCAGAAATTTGGTTATGGTCACGCGCATGTTCTCTCTGGCGTGCTGAAATGTCCGATTTGTGGCGCTGGAACGTTAATTTGAACAACCTTATGTCCTGATTCAAGTTTCTGCACGAAGCCCAACATCATTTTCTTTTATTTTTGTAGATAATCTAATACAGGCGTAAAGTAAATAGCAAGGTGGTGAGAGGATAAGCGAAAGGGAACATCAGTTGCGTCTAACACAGATGAATCATGGAATCGTCACAGATACAAATTGGTGAGAAAGACATGACACGAGTACTTCTTCCCTACTTGATCGAGCAAGAAAAACTAGAAAAAGCGGTACAAGGCGCGTAGGTGCTGCCTTCTGTCTGGGACAATTCCATTTTCTATCGGAATCGTCAAATGCGCATTACGAGCATTAGACGATTATATTTCTATTTTAGGAGACATAAAATGCCAGGCAAATCAATCAATTTACTTCTCATGGATGGCGATCCCAGTGGTCGCGTCAAGTGCTCTTTGGCCAACTGGACCGGTGTCGCCTACAGAATTCCACGGACCATGCTGGACAAGGCCCGTAACATTGAAGCCTTAAAGCAGACGGGCGTTTATCTGCTCTTCGGTGCCGACCCCAAAACAGATGAACCTGTCGTCTATATTGGACAAGCGGCGGTGCGGAAGAACGGACTTGGTATCCTGAATCGTTGGGAAGAGCATAAAAGAAATAGCGAAAAAGATTGGTGGAACGAGGCGGTGGCACTTACAACTCGTGATAACTCATTCGGTCAGACTGAAATTAGTTACCTTGAGAATCGCTTCCGTAACATGGCAATTGAGGCAGGGCGTTATCAAGTCATGAATGGAAATGATCCTTCACACGGCAATATTACCGAAGAAAAAGAAAGTGAAATGGAAGAATTCATTTCTTGCGCACGATTGATCATCGGTGCACTTGGATATAAGGTATTTGAACCGCTGATTTCCAGGAAACGACCGGAAGAAGATGCGCAGGAGCCAGTCGATGATGAACCGCTGCTCTATTTCAAATATCGTAATATTCATGCGACCGGAAAGCGCACGGCAGAAGGTTTTGTCGTCATGGCAGGCAGCCATATCTCACTTACTTTTACAAATAGCGTGCCTGAAGGTGTCGTTAAAAATCGTGAGAAGTTTTCATCATCCTATAGTGCAGATGGTATGCTGACTAAAGATCTCCTCTTCTCTTCTCCCTCAGCGGCAGCCGGCTTCGTTGGTGGCGCGTCTTTAAGTGGTAACGCTGCTTGGAAAACAGAGGATGGCAAGACACTCAAACAACTGGAATCGGAAGAATGAACCTTTACACGAAGCCACATTTGTTAACGATGCTCTGTTTTCGATCACAATCCGTCGCTGATCGACCAAGATATCGACCAAGTTAAGAGCAAACAAGTTCGAGACCTTGGTCATGGTTTAGAGAACCGCAAACGCGACCACGACCCAACCAAATGCTACGACCATAAAAACACCGATCGTCACCCAGACGCCAGTCACCACGCTGAGCGCATCCGGCACGAGTGAGGATTTTGTTTCTGCACGGTAAAGTTGTTATACTAACCGTGTGGAAACAACAATTCGGAAAGACGGCTCAGGATGAATTACCAGAAACAAATTGCTCAGATGCTTGAGCGAAATGACGGTGTTATAACGACGGCAGACATCAAAGCCAAAGAGATCCCGACCATTATCTGACACGCATGGTTCGCGATGGCCAACTGACGAGAATCGGTCGTGGCAATAAATGAGTGATTAGGGTGACTATGATGAACTGGCACTGTTTCAGGCGCAGTTTAAGAAATCGGAACGTACGATCTGTGACTTAATCGCCCATCGTGATCAGGTGGAGCCGGAAGTTTTTGGTAAAGTGCTCAGACGGTATGCCAGACAAGGGGATTTCAATCAGCTCTATCAAATGTCTAAAACTCTGGGCATGACGGATAGGGTGCAACAGACCATGGAAGTGCTTGTATGAATAAGGCCAAACTGACCGCTCTGTGTCATAAAATCAGCAAGAAAAAAGGAAGTGCTTCCTCATTTTGACTTTAGCACGAACCGGTACTCATGCTGATTTGCTGAATGGGTAAATTGGTGATGAATAAATATATACATAAGGAATAACTTGATCGCTAACCGACCAAGATGTGCGACCAAGTTACCGACCAAGATAGAGATAGGAAGGAGGTTTAGGTCAATGAGTCAATACAAGCCGCCCTTTCAAATGACGGACAAGATCATCAACCTTGTTGCTTCCATCAGCGAACAGCTCGGAAGAATTAAGGTGCTGTCACACGGTAATATGAACCCGCACCTAAGAAAGGAAAACAGGATCCGCACGATCCACTCATCACTTGCGATCGAGCACAATTCACTTTCCCTTGAGCAAGTCACCGCAATTGTGGATGGCAAGCACATTTTAGGCAATCCTAATGAGATTCGTGAGGTCAAAAACGCTTACGACACGTATGAGCTCATGCTTTCACTCGATCCCTATTCTGTCGATGATCTACTCAAGGCGCACAGGGTGATGATGGACGGATTAATTCCAGAAAACGGCGTATTTCGTTCTGGCGGAGTGGGCGTCTTTAATCAAGACGTGCTCGTTCATATGGCCCCTCCAGCAAAGCTTGTTCCTGAGGAAATTCGGAATCTGTTCACTTGGTACAAGTCATCAGAAATTCACCCGCTGATCCGTAGCGCTATTTTTCATTACGAGTTCGAGTTCATCCATCCATTTGCCGACGGAAATGGACGCATGGGCAGAATGTGGCATAGTCTGCTTTTGGGAAAATGGAATGCGATATTCTACTGGCTGCCGATTGAAGAGCTGATTCGCTCCCGGCAGCAGGAGTACTATGACTCTCTTGGCAAATCGGACATGGAATCTGATAGCAGTGTATTTGTCGAGCTTATGCTGGAAATCATCCTCGATACATTGAAAGAAACGACGGTCGTAGGAAATGCTGACGACGCGGTTAAGAAGACAAAACCTTCCATACAGAAGCTGCTTGATGTTCTCGGTGATGAGGAATTGTCCGCTGCTCAAATCATGGAGAGACTTGGCCTTTCTCACAGACCGACGTTTCGCAAGAACTATCTGAATCCAGCATTCGCACAGGGAGTTATCGAAATGACGATTCCTAACAAGCCGAACAGCCGAAATCAGAAGTACCGAAAGATACAAATGAAACACTGACCGATGGCACGTGTATTGAAACGCCCTTTAATAAATCCGTATCCAGTGTAAGATAGATTTTGCAATCCGGCGGTTCCGATAACCACGGAGGAAGAATACGGCGAGGGCGTTGATAGGATGTGCAAGGAAACGAAGGCACTCAGAATCATCACAGAAATGAAAAAAGGCGGGATAATTGCTGCGATTTCAGGTCAGGGCAAAGGTCGGTACATTCTGAACATAGCTCAAGATAAGAGGTAATTTGAATGGAACATAAAGGCACTGTCAGTATTGAGACCTCGCGGCTCCTTTTGCGGAGGTTTAACGAAAAAGATGCGGAGGCGGCCTATAAAAACTGGGAAAGCGATGCAAAAGTTACGAAATATCTGCGTTGGCAGACATATGATGATGTTCACGAGACTGAGCGAGTAATCGATGAATGGATTCGCTCTTATCATGATCTGTCATTTTATCAATGGGCTATAGAGCTTAAGGAAATAGGCGAGCCAATCGGCAGCATCTCTGTTGTGGAACAGGATGAATGTACCAATAAAGTCCATATCGGATACTGCATCGGAAGCAGATGGTGGCATCAAGGAATCACCACAGAGGCCTTTAAGGCGATCATTCCGTTTCTTTTTAACGAGGTGAAAGCGGATAGGATTGAGGCGCAGCATGATCCGGATAATCCGCATTCAGGGAATGTGATGAAAAAGTGCGGTCTGAAATATGAGGGCACACTGCGAAAGGCAGACTGGAGCAACCGGGGTATTGTCGATGCCTGTATGTATAGCCTCTTGCGAGAGGAGTGGATGGAAGAAAGGATTTGATTCCTTTTAACGATAATACTGTTTAACGATTTAAGGAAGGGGTGCCGCTTTCGAGCACAGCTGCGGCTGCAGATTACAATTTCATCCCGGCAGGGCGCACCTCTGCAAGGGTGTCCGGATGGCGGATACCCCAGAAGTCAAGCGGTTTCGGGGCTGATGACACGGATAACAGACGGTAACATGATCGAACGTGCGTTCACTTTGGTCCAGCCATCGTCTGTCGTGTACATGACCAGTTCGGAATGATTCGCCATGTTCTTCTGCTTGCTTCCGTTTCAGCACCCGCTCCAATCTTCCGGATCGGGCGTATAGGTTTTCAGAAAATCGCTTTGCGGTCGCTCGACGTGAAACAGGGTTGCATCCAGCTTTCCCATCTTCGCCATCTCCGAGATCTTCAGATTCAGAAGATTCACATCCACGTCCAGTTCTGTTGCCATCTCCAAATCGCTCTGCCCAGAGCGCAAAACGCGCCGCACGTCTGCATCAGAGATCAACAGGTGGCAGGCGAAGATATTGGCTTCCAGCTCGTACCGGTTCGTGGGATTGAACACTTTGTTCTCCTGAAACGGCGCGCCATTTTTGCACAGCGATCGGTGCAGTTGATCGTGACCCAGCTCGTGCGCCAGAATCGTCTTTTTCTGATGTCCAACGTCTTCGGAGAGAAAGATATAGCGATTGCGTTCAATCACGCCATACATGCCGAGCAGGTGTGTGGTTCCGATCAGCGGCAAGATCGTGATATTCATCGCGTCCACAAGCTCCTCGGGACTCCTCGTCTTATAGCGACGAACGAGGCTCTTTACCTTGTCATAAATCCAGAAGTTCGCCATGCTCTTTCCTCACCAGGACTTCTTCCGTCCGTACTTTTTGTTCTCCTGTTTCGCTTTCCAGTAGGCTTCCGTGATGGCAGCAAAAGCGGCATCACGGTCTTCCTCTGAAAGGGTACCGCCGGCGAACATCGCTGTCACACCTTCCGTGAGCGCTTGAATCTTGTTCATCTCGCGGTTGCCATAGCGACCCTGCACTTGGGACAGGAAATGATCCGTGTCCTCTAGAAGATAGTTGTAATCCACATGCATCACGTCCGCGATCTTCTTGTAGACCTCGACTGATTTGGGATAGCGCTGGCCGCTTTCATACATGAAGAGTGTCCGCGTGGAAACGCCAATGTCTTTTGCCAAATCTTCTTGGCGGATTTTATTGTCCTTGCGATACTTGCGGATCTTTTCGCCGAAGTTCATCGCTTCCTCCTCGTTGAATCTTCCCAATCTTAAAGATAGACCGGAGCATAGCGTCACGATATCCATTCTCGTTTCAGTATGATGTTCATGAATCAGAACTGAACTACGTATATTTTAGCACATCGGAATCATAAATAATCTAAATAGGCAAGAGAGGAAGGGCTTAACATGCAAAAGAGAAAGGAGCCAGATTGAGAGATATTTTTAGCAAGCACATCAATTCTGTGTTACCATTGTCTGCGAGGTTCTCCTTTCTTCTACGAGTGATATTTGGTCGGTAGCATTCCATAGGAAGTGAGAGCCTTTTTCTATGGGAGTTCATTTTCCCAAACACAATTTATCTCACACTCTCAAACGAAATACCCGTTTGTGATACAACGACCTCAGACTGAGCCTCGACATCAGACCCTCACCATCGCGACGGCCAAAAGCCTCTTCAACTCAGCTAAACCAGAACAAAAAGGAGAATACCATGGAAAGACCCATTGATCGTTTAAAACGCTACGCCAGCGTGGACACGCAGTCGAATCCAGATAGGGACACTTGCCCCAGTTCCGAAGGACAGTGGACGCTCGCGCATCTGCTGGAAAAGGAGATGGCCGAAATTGGACTCACGGAGATCTCACTCGATGAAAATGGCTACTTGTTCGGCACGCTGCCCGCTACGACGGACGAGCCCGTGCCGACGCTTGGCTTTTTGGCGCACTTGGACACCAGCCCCGACTTTCCCGGCGATGCGACAACATCGCGCTTCGTCGTCGTCGATGGCGATGAAATTGAGCTCGGACACGGACGCACGCTCACCGCGGAGTTCTTTCCGCCGCTTCTCGATCTGAAGGGCGAGGAACTCCTCGTCACGGATGGTGCAACCCTTTTGGGTGCGGATGACAAAGCAGGGATTGCCGACATTCTCTCCGCCATGGAGTACCTCGCTCAGCACCCCGAGATTCCCCATGGCAAAGTGCGCGTCGGCTTTACGCCCGACGAAGAAATTGGCCGTGGGCCCCATCGCTTCAACATCGAAACCTTTGGCGCGGACCTCGCGTATACCGTCGATGGGAGCCTACTCGGAGAGCTCAATTACGAGAGCTTTAACGCTTGCGACGCGTGGGTTGAAATCACCGGCGAGAGCATTCATCCGGGATCGGCCAAAAATCGGATGATTAACGCCCAGCAAATTGCCATGGAACTGCATGGCATGCTCCCCGCCCAGATGCGACCGGAGTATACCGAAAATCACGAAGGCTTTTACATGCTCAGTCACATCGAGGGAGAAGTTTCGAGGACTTCCATGGAATACATCATTCGGGACCACGACCGGGGCAAATTTGAAGCGATGAAAGAGTTTCTGCAGAACGTGGTGGATTTTCTCAACAAAAAATACGGAAGCCGCATTACGCTAAAAATTGAGGATAGCTATTACAATATGGCCGACGTCATCACAAAACATCCGAAACTGATGGAAATTGCGACGACGGCACTCGAAGCCTGCGGCGTCACGCCCGATATTTCACCCATTCGGGGCGGAACAGATGGCTCGCAGCTCTCCTACATGGGGCTGCCCACCGCAAACCTCTTCGTCGGATCGCACGGCGCTCACGGCCCCTACGAAGTTGCCGTGACCCGCTGGATGGACAAGGCGCGCGACGTCATCGTGGAAATTGTGAAGCGCTTTGCCGAAGAGTAAAGCCCTGCTGATTTCAGGAAAATGCGCTACAAAATCAGGAAAATGAATGAGGCGCTTTGTCGCTTGGCAAGGCGCCTCGTCGATGCGATAACCATTCCCTTAATTTGCACCATTTTATAAGGGAATGATGAGCCGGTAAGGGAATCTTATTTCATTCTGGTGCATCGCGATTGTTTCGTCGGTGGACGGCCGGCCTCACAGTGACTGAACGAAAAACAAACGCCTGACGTTGGCGGCTTTGAAGCCCGTCACCTCACTGTAGCGTCGTTGCTGAGAGTCTCGTCTCAAAATGGATATATATTATATATTTTGCAAATATAAACGTTTTTCGAACCATTTTTATGAGGCCTCAATTTGGGCTTCATGGGGAAATGGACAAACGCCGTTCTCCCATGACATTTTCAGGGCGATTTTGTGTTGCTATTTTCAAAATCAGCTTTTCAACCACACGATCCGCCCCGTGGATGTGGTTGCGATGTCGATTTGCGGAATAGCCACCACAAATCCGGCCTGTATAGTGATGAATGCGTCATGGGAAAAACGCTTATCGAAGATCTCCCATGACTTTCGAGCGCCCTGCGGTGGTTGCAAAATGCGGAATCGGGATATCCACTCACGGGGCCTGAAAAGGTGATTGTTTTGAGCATTTTGAGATCTCAACCACGCCGGCGGAGGCTAAGAGGGGAAGGACTCCCTTTGTGTCGATGCCGATCGCCCAACTCCCCGGCTCACCTGCAGCCGACGCCAAGCGCCCAGCTCCCCCGCCGCAATCCCCTATCGCTTCAACGGCTTACACCAAACTCTCCAACGCCTCTCCCCGCACGAACCGCGCGGCATTGGCAAACACCAGACGCGCGCGCTTTTCCATGGCCTCTTCCGTGAAGTAGCCGATGTGCGGCGTGAGTAACACGTGAGGCGCGCCGAACAGCGGGCTTTTCTCCAGAGGCGGCTCCTGATCGAACACGTCGACGCCCGCACCGGCGATGGTTTCAGACGCCAGCGCCGCCGCCAGATCCTGCGCGTTCACGATGGGCCCGCGCGCCGCATTGATGAGAATGGCGCTCTTTTTCATGAGCGCAAACTGCGGCGCCGCCAAAAGGCCCTTCGTCTGTGGCGTCGCCGGCAGATGCACCGTCACGATGTCCGAGACCTTGAGCAGCTCGTTCAGCGGCAAATACGCAAGTCCCAGCGCCTTCGCCTCTTCATGTTCACTGCGATTGTAGCCGACGAGCTTCGCCCCAAACGCCTTAAAGAGCGCCGCCACTCGCATGCCGATGCGCCCCGTACCGATGATGCCGACCGTGCGACCGTGAATCTCTAGGCCCATGAAGTCCACCGCGCGTCCACCCTTCCGCGTGGCCGCATCGGCCTCCCGGAGCTCGCGCAGAAGCGAAAGCGTCATCCCCAAGACCAGCTCCGCTACGGCGTCATCCGAATACCCCGCTGCATTCGAAACCGCAATGTCCCGCGCCTTCGCCACATCGACCGGCACGTGATCCGTCCCCGTAAACGCGACGTTGATGTACTTGAGATTCGGCGCGGCGTCCAGCGCCTCTTTCGGCAGTGGGGCGTTCGCTAAGATCAGCTGATCGCAATCCGCCACGCGCTCCGTCCAATCGGCAAGCGACGTGGGCTTTTCGTCAAACACGACGCACTCGTGACCCTCCGCACGAAGCGGCGCCGCCAATTCCTCCAAAAGCTCCTGATCGATGAACAACGGCTCGGCGACCACAGTTTTCATGGTGATTCCTTTCTTTTATTTCTTATCCTCTCTCTTGCTCTTCCTCCGTCGGATAATCGACAGAAGCCAGGCACAGCCCCACCGCATAGACGTCGGCGCGCTCCAGCGTCACCAGCGCCTGCGCCATGGTGTTGCCCGTGGTGAGAAAATCGTCCACCACGATCCCGACCCCACCACGCGCCCGCAGCATCGCAGCGTCGGACGCAACGAGGTCGAAGCGATGCTGCACATTGGCGGCACGCTCACCCTTGTTGAGCTTTTTCTGCGCCACACCGCCCGGCCGACGCGAGAGCGTCGAAACGAGCGGCATCCCCGTCGCCTCAGCCACCGCCGAAGCCAAGAGACGCGCCGGATGGCTACCGCGCAGCACCGTCTTGCGATGCGTCTGCGGAATATAACTCACCCAGTCGAGCCGGGGCAACACGGGATGCGCAACCACATAAGAGACCAGCATGCTTTGAAACACCGGCGCGTAATACGTCTTCTGCGCCATCTTGAATTCACCAAAAATCGTACGCAAAAAATTATTGTAAAACGCCGCCGTGTAAACCACATGCGGCACCGACACATCGCCACCCTGCGCGCGCACGATAGTTTCACTCAAAAAATGCCGCGCCCCGATGGGCTCCAAGCGCGCCCCACACTGAGGACACAACCCGAAAAACGCGGAACGCCCCGGCTCCGCCGCACAATGCGGGCAGAGCGTCGCATCCACGAAAACCGCGTCCGAAAGCGCGGCATCCAGACGCTCACGCCAGCGAGACGTCCCAGCGTCGCGATGCTGTGGTTTCACGCTCCTGTTGTATCCTGGCGACCCCACGCGCCCTCCTCTCTGCCACTTACCCGCCCCGAGCACGAGTGTCGGAGCGTCACGGTGCGCCGAAGTCATCCGGCCACGCCCCATCCGGCGGAACGGCATCGCCCGCCCATCCCTCATCTGCCCACGCCTCATCCGTCGGCATCTCCTCCCAGAGATCCGTCCCTTCCGCAAGCGCCCGGAGCTTCTCGTCCAGCGCCGAATTCCTCCGCTGCGTCTGATTGTTCTCCACCATGCGCCGCAGCGTCGCGGGATCCCCCACCAGCACGCAGAGCTGACGCGCGCGCGTCATGGCCGTGTAGAGAATTTGGCGCGTCTGCAAAATCGGCGCGCCTGGCACGATGGCGATGACCACACAGGGAAACTCAGACCCCTGCGACTTGTGAATGGTGATGGCATACGAGAGGTCCAGCTCCCGAAACGCCGTCGGCGGATACGTCGCCACGCGCCCATCGAAGTTGACCTCCAGAAACGCCTCCTCCGGGTCGATCGTCGTCAAGAGGCCAAAGTCCCCATTGTAAACGCCCTCACCCGAACGCGCCTCGTCATCCAGCCACGCCAGATCGTAATTGTTGCGCGTCTGCATGACCTGATCGCCTTCGCGAAACGTGGTCTCGCCCGACAACAACTCCCGCTTCTCCGGCCGCTTGGGATTCAAGGCCCGCTGCAAGCGCTGATTGAGCGCCCAGACGCCGCACTCCCCCTTCTTCATGGCCGACAACACCTGAATGTCCTGCTGCGGATTTAAGCCGTAGTGCTCCGGAAGCCGCCGCGTCACGAGATCCTCAATGAGATCC
This sequence comes from Peptoniphilaceae bacterium, assembly GCA_028726605.1. Taxonomy (GTDB): domain Bacteria; phylum Bacillota; class Clostridia; order Tissierellales; family Peptoniphilaceae; genus Murdochiella. The sequence continues at coordinate 34,154 of JAQYPV010000011.1, forward strand.
GCCGCATCGCGCGGTTGCGATGCCGGCAGAAAGAAGAAGTCGCCCGATGCGTCATTCACGAGAGGCTCCAACCCCCGGCGCACGCGGTGGGCGTTCACCACGATCATCGAACGCTCCGCCTGACGGTAGATCTGCGTGAGCCGCACGACGGGGATGACCTCCGATGCGATGAGGTCGTGCAGGACATTGCCCGCCCCCACCGAAGGCAGCTGATCCGCATCCCCCACGAGCACGAGCCGCGTACCGTCCGCCACCCCGTCCAAGAGCGCCGCCAAGAGCGGCAAATCCACCATGCTCATCTCGTCTACGATGACGGCATCCGCGTCCAACGGATTTTCGGCGTTCACCGTGGGACCCACGGCAATCCCCGCATCGCCTCCACGATAGCCCAGCAGGCGATGCACCGTCAAGGCTTCCCGCGTCGTCGCCTGTTCCAATCGCTTCGCCGCCCGCCCCGTCGGCGCCGCGAGTTGTGTCTCCAGGCGATTCTGGTCGAACAGAGCCAAGATGGCGCGCACGATGGTGGTCTTGCCCGTGCCCGGACCGCCCGTGACGACGAGCACTCGCTCCGTGGCCGCCATCAAAATGGCATTCTTCTGCGTCTCATCCAAGACGAGGCCCACTTTGGCTTCCAGTGCCTCGGCATCCAGCGCCAGCGGCGCACCCGGCGCGCGCAGCAACTCCATCAGCCGAAACGCCGCCTGCCGCTCCGCCGTGTCCAGCCGCCAGAGCGCGTGACGCCCCTTTTCCGGCTGGGCCACGAGTTTTCCCGCGAGCTCCAAGTCGGCCAGCGCCACCGGCAAGGTCTCCGGTACCTCACTCAGAAGCCGCGCCACGCCCTGTTCCATCTGCGCGTCCGTCAGAAAACACGCACCCTCCGACACCGCCGCATGCTCAAAGAGATACATCACGGCCGCCCGCGTGCGCGTCATCGAATCGGCCTCCACGCCCAACTTCCGCGCAATGGCGTCCGCCGTCACAAAGCCGATCCCCCGCACCTCGTCCACCAGTCGGTACGGATCCTGGTTGATCTTCTCCTCCGCATCCTTGCCATACACGTTGAGGATCTCCTGCGCCGTCCTCGGCCCCACGCCCAGCGACTGGATGTAGATGAGCGTCGAGCGCAGCGACTCTTGCTCCCGAATGGCCTGGCGCACGGCCTCCGCCTTCTTGGGGCCAATGCCTCGCAGCGATTCCAACGCCTCCGGCTCGTTCAAAATGACGTCGATGACGTTCACGCCGTACTTTTGAACGAGCTTCGCCGCGCGCTTGGGGCCGATGTGAGGAATGGCGTCCGACGCCAAGTACCGCTCCAATTCCGCCTCCGTGGACTCCTCGCCTTTTTCATACGACGCCACCTTGAGCTGTTCGCCGTACTTCGGGTGATACACGATTTCCCCCGAGAGCTTCAGCGGCATGCCCTCATCCAACGCAAAAAAAGTGCCCACGCACGTCAAGGGGCCGTCTTCCGTCGACAGCACGAACACCGACCAGCCATTTTCCGCATTGCGAAAGCGGACGCGTTCCACCGTTCCCTCAACCTGCATGTGCACCTCTATTCATTATTCGCTAAATCGCTCCACGTCCGCGCCTAAGCCCCGCAGTTTCTCCTCAAAGCGGTCGTAGCCGCGGTCCAAGTGAAATACGTTGAAGACCTGTGTCTCCCCCTCCGCCACGAGGCCGGCCAACACAAGCGCCGCGCCCGCGCGCAGGTCCGTGGCGTTCACCTTGGCGCCCTTCAGCCGATCCACCCCGCGGATGGACGCCTGATTTCCGTCCGTCACGATGAGCGCCCCCATGCGCGAGAGCTCCTTCACGTGCATGAAGCGGTTTTCAAACACCGTCTCCTCCACGTGACTCTGCCCCTGCGCGATGGTCATGAGCGCCATGAACTGCGCCTGCGCGTCCGTCGGAAAGCCTGGATACGGAAGCGTGCGAATCTTCGTCGCCTTCAAGCGGCCGTTCGAGCGCACGATGATGGCGTCGTCGTCCGTCTCCTCCAGCGACGCCCCCACTTCCCCGAGCTTCGCCAAAATCGGGCGAATGTGGTCCGAGAGCACATTTTCCACGCGCACCTCGCCCCCCGTCATCGCCGCGGCGATGAGAAACGTCAGCGCTTCGATGCGGTCCGGGATGATCGTGTGCTTCGCGCCGTGGAGCTTCTTCACGCCTTCGATGTAGATATTGGACGTGCCGGCGCCGCGCACGCGGGCCCCCATTTTGTTGAGGAAGTTCGCCAAGTCCACGATTTCCGGCTCTTTTGCCGCATTTTCGATGATGGTCTCTCCATCGGCCAGCGTCGCCGCCATCATGATGTTCTGCGTGGCGCCCACTGACGGGAAGTCCATGTAGACGCGCCCGCCCTTGAGGCCGCCCTGCGGGGCCTTCGCGGACACCGCACCCGGCTCTTCGTCGATCTCCGCACCCAGCGCCTGAAAGCCCTTCAGGTGCAGGTCCACCGGCCGCTCGCCGATGTTGCACCCGCCCGGCATGGACGTGTGCGCTTCGCCCAGACGAGACAGGAGTGGCCCCATCACCACAAACGACGCGCGCATCCGATTCATGAGATCGCCCGGCGTCTCCGTCACATCCACTTTCGAAGCGTCGATGCGAAGCGTCTCGTCGTCGAGGTACTCCACCTCGGCGTGAAGCGCCTTCAGCACCTCCACCATGATCTCGATGTCGCTTAAACGCGGCACCTGGTCCAACACGACCTCCCCATCGGCCAGCAGACTCGCCGCCAAAATGGGCAGCGCGGCATTCTTCGCGCCGCTAATTGTCACCGTGCCGTGCAGTGGACCATTTCCGCGTACACGGATGTATTCCATTTCAACTCCTCACTTCGTGCCAAACAGACGATCGCCCGCATCCCCCAGGCCGGGCAAGATGTACGCATTTTCGTTCAGCGCGCGGTCCATGGCCGCCACGATGATGTCCACATCCGGATGCGCCTCTTGCACCGCTTCCACGCCCTCCGGCGCGGCGATGATGTTGACCGACGTGACCTTCTTGCAGCCCGCCTTTTTGAGGTGGTCAATGGTCGCCACCAGCGAGCCGCCCGTCGCCAGCATGGGATCCAACACGAAGACGTCGCGGTTGGATACGTCCTGTGGCAACTTCAAGTAGTACTCCACGGGCAGGTGTGTTTCCGGATCGCGATACAGGCCGATATGGCCCACTTTGGCCGTCGGCACGATGTTCAGGAACGAATCCACCATCCCGAGGCCCGCGCGCAACACGGGCACGATGCACAGTTTCTTGCCGCGCAGGCGCTTGCCCGTGGCCGGCTCCATGGGCGTCTCCAGTGCATAATCTTCCAATTCCAAATCGCGCATCGCCTCATAGGCCATCAGCAGGGACACCTCGGACACCAGACGTCGAAACTCGTTCGTGCCCGTGTTTTTGTCCCTCAAGATGGAAACCTTGTGTTGAATCAGCGGATGATCCAAAACCAATACCTTGCCCATGTTCGCCTCCTCTTGTGTTCTTTTTGTCCCTTTATTTTACCATGAAACCGGCAAAGCGCGGCGACTCCACGGCAATCCACGGTCCCGCCCCGCCTCGAAATCGCACGCAGGCAAAGGCCGGCTCTCGTTCCTGCACAGAACGTAACCTTCAGCAGCTCCGCTCCGGCGCTTACTCCACCAGAAGCCACTTGCCGCCCGAGGCTTTTCGCAAGCGGTTCATGACAGCGATGCCCACGCCTTCCTCTGGCACCCCTACGGCGAGGATGACGTCCACGCCGGCGCGATCCAGCACGCGCATATTGTAGAAGAGCCGCTGGGCGACCGCCGGGTGCGTCGGCGCTGGTCCCATGGAGGCGTAGGTGACGCCCCCGTCCAGCCGGGCTTGAAGCGCGTCAATCTGCGGGTCGAAGGCCATGATGCCCACGCGCTTTTCCGCGGCCCGATAGCCTTCCGTGTCTTTCGCTAAGCGCGCCGTCACGGCATCGCCCGGGCCGATGTAGAGCGAAAGTGGCGCCTTCGGCGCGTAGTGGCGGTACTTCATGCCCGGCGACTTCGGCACGTCGCTGGAGACCTGGGCCGCCTCCGGCGTCACGTCCTCAATGCCGGGAAAGTCCGCCTCCAGCGTCACACGGGAGTGAAAGCCCGGACGCAAGATGACGGGCGGCGTCACGGTGAGATCGACAACGGTGGACTCCACGCCGATGGAAGAGGACCCGCCATCCAAGATCATCGGGATGCGCCCGTCCATGTCTTCCAATACGTCCCCTGCGGTGGTGGGACTGGGCCGTCCGCTGCGATTCGCCGACGGCGCGGCGATGGGCGTCCCGGCGGCGCGGATGAGCGCGCGCGCGATGGGGTTTTGCGGCATGCGAATGGCCACGGTAGGACCGCCGGCCGTCACGACGTCCGGCACCAACGTCGAACGGTAGAAGATGAAGGTGATCGGCCCCGGCCAAAGGTGGGCGAGCGCCTCACGCGCCCCCGCCGGCACGGACGTGACGAGGGGGTCGAGCGCTTTGAGATCCGCGATGTGGAGGATGAGTGGATTGTCTTGGGGACGGCCCTTGGCGTCAAAAATGGCCGCCGCGGCCTTCGGGTTCAAACCATCGGCCCCCAGCCCGTAGACGGTCTCCGTCGGAAATGCAACAAGCTCCCCCTTGCGGAGGAGCTCAGCTGCTTCTCGAATCCCTGCGGCGCTTTCATCCGGCGCCGCCACGATGCGCGTCATCGATGACCGTCCTTCGCGCGCGTGATGGCCGCCGTGATCTTGGGCACGAGTTGTTTCTTGCGGGACAGGACGCCCTTTCCCACGAACGCGCCGTTTTCGAGTTTTTCGTTGAATTCGCTGGCGATGGCGTCTGCATACGCGCCGTCCACGTAGATCAGGGAGTCCTCGTGGTAGATGTCCGTCATGGCGAGCACGTAGGTGTCGAGTTCTTGATCTTTGCGCAGCGCCGCCATCTCGTGGAGGAGTTGCGGACCCATGTTGCGGCTGGCGTCGGCGTTCATGGTGAACACCTGCGCCACGTGCGCCTTCACGCCGTCGATGTCAAAGGGCTTGACGTCGGTGGTCAAGATCTCTTCCGGCGTGGAATCCGAGAGATCGGTCCCTGCGCGGAACATCTCCATGGCGTAGGTCTGCGGGTCGATGCCGGCGATGGGCGCGAGGCGCTGCAGCGCCAGGCGATCCTGCGGCGTGGTGGTCGGCGAGCGCAAGAGGAGCGTGTCCGAGATGATGGCCGAGGCCATGAGCCCGGCCGCCGTGCGGGACGGGCGCACCCCCTGCTCGAAGAACATCTGCGAGAGGATGGTGCAGGTGCAGCCCACCGGCATCACGCGGAAGTAGATGGGCGATGTCGTGGCCACGTTGGCCACGCGGTGGTGGTCGATGATCTCCAGAATTTCGGCCTGATTGAGGTCTGGAATGGACTGGGTGGACTCGTTGTGGTCCACCAGAATGACTTTTTTACGCGGTGTGTTGATGACGTGGTAGCGCGAGATCGCGCCCACGACTTCGTCGCGGCTGTTCAAGACGGGATAGGAGCGGAAGCGGGTCTTGGCCATGGTGTCACGCACTTCGTCCAGTGCGTCGTGCGTGTGGAAAGCCACGATGTTTTCGCTCGCCATGAAGTACGACACGGGCACCGCCTGCGGCAAAAAGCGCGCCGTGGCATATGTGGAATTGGGTGTGCGCAGGACGGTCACGCGATACTCTTTGCACAGTTCTTCCATCCCCTCAGCCAGCGTGGCGTTGTTGGTGAGCACCACGACCGACGCGCCGATGCGGATGGTCTCTTCCTGCGCCTTCGGGCGGTCGCCCACGACCACGATGTCGTTCTCTTTGATGATCTCGTTGACGTGATCCATGGCGTGGATGTGGATGTCGCCTGTGCGCGGGCGCGGGTCTTCCGGCACGTACACCATCTCGCCCGAGAGCACTTCCACGATGTTTTCAAGCGGCGTCTCGGAGCGCCCGAGGATGTTCTCATTCCAGACCGTGGCGTAGGAATTCGTGATGTTAGACAAGCTGATGACGCCCAACAGGTGCCGATTGGCGTCCACCACGGCGAGGCTGTTCTGGTGGTTTTCCTGGATGATCTGCGTCGCGCGCTTCAAGGTCGTGGTCGGCGCAATGCCGTAGGCCACGTCGTAGTCGATCTCGCCCAAAACCGGCTGCATGGAGTCCTTCAGGATGGGCGGCTCCACGTCGAAGTAGTTCAGCACGAATTTGGTCTCACGCGACAACTCCCCCAGCCGAATGGGGATGGCTTCGTAGTCGCTGGTGCGGTTCTTGAGTTCCGCATACGCCAGCGCCGAGCAGATGGAATCCGTGTCCGGCACCTGGTGGCCGGAGATGTAGACTTGCTGTTTATTCATCACGCGCCTCCTCGCGCCGCAGGCGTTCCTCCAGCGCCTCTTGGACCAACTCAGAGTCGGTCTTCTTCTGTGGCTGTGCCGTGGACGAGGCCGCCGGTTCCTCCGCCGAAGGCTGGAGTTCGCCCTCCAGCGGCTCCGCCTCTTTGTTCATCTCGGCTTCGTTCGCGATCTGGATCGGCTCGCGTCCGTTCTCCACCAAGCTCTCGTTCAAAATGGTCATGAACTGCTCGCCGGTGATGGTCTCCTGATCCAACAGGAAGCGGGCGATTTTGTGCAATTGCACTTCATTTTCTTTCAAGATGGCGATGGCGGTGTCGTGTGCGTCTTTCAAGATCTTCGCCACCAAGTCGTCCACTTCCCCGGCCGTCTCGTCCGCCGCCGCGAGCTGCGCGTCGCCGCCCAAGTACTGGTTGGTCTGCGTCTCCAAGGCCATGAAGTCAAACGTCTCGCTCATCCCAAAGCGCGTCACCATGGCGCGCGCCATCTTGGTCGCCCGCTCGATGTCGTTGGACGCGCCTGTCGTCTTGGTGTGGAAGATGAGTTCCTCCGCACCGCGTCCGCCGGACAGCGTCGCGATCTCTTTGAAGATGTCCTCGCGGGTCATGATGACTTTTTCTTCCTCGTCCACCTGCATGGTGTAGCCGAGGGCGCCCGAAGTGCGCGGGATGATGGTGATCTTCGTCACCGGCGCGGTCTCTTTCTGGATGGCCGCGACCAGCGCGTGGCCGACTTCGTGGTAGGCGATGATCTCTTTATCGCGCGTCGTGATGACGGCGTTCTTCTTCTGCTGGCCGGCGATGACGGTCTCCACGGATTCGATGAGGTCTTCCGTCGTCACGCCCGTGCGGCGTTCGCGCACGGCGCGCAACGCCCCTTCGTTCACGATGTTCGCGAGGTCCGCGCCCGACGTGCCTGCGGTCATGCGGGCCACCTGACGAAAGTCGATGCGCCCGTCCGTCTTGACCTTCTTGGCGTGGACGCGCAGGATGGCTTCGCGGCCGCGAATGTCCGGCAGTTCCACGCGCACCTGGCGGTCAAAGCGTCCCGGGCGGATGAGCGCACGGTCCAGGATTTCCGGACGATTCGTGGCGGCCAAGATGACCACCCCGGTGTTGCCCTCAAACCCGTCCATCTCGCTCAAGAGCTGGTTTAACGTCTGTTCGCGCTCGTCGTTGCCGCCGAGGCCTGTGCCGTCGCGCTTCTTGCCGATGGCGTCGATCTCGTCGATGAAGACGATGCACGGCGCTTTTTTCTTGGCTTCTTTGAAGAGATCGCGCACTTTGGCCGCACCCATGCCGACGAAGAGTTCCACGAACTCAGAGCCGGACATGGAGAAGAACGGCACGTGTGCTTCGCCGGCGACCGCCTGGGCGAGCAGGGTCTTACCGGTGCCCGGAGGCCCCACGAGCAGCACGCCCTTGGGCGAGACCGCGCCAATTTCCTCGTATTTCTGCGGGTTGGAGAGGAAGTCGACCACTTCCGTGAGGCTCTCCTTCGCTTCGTCCTGTCCCGCCACGTCGGCAAAGCTCTTGCCGCTCTTGGCTTTGACGTAGACTTTGGCGTTGGATTTGCCAAAGCTCATGGCCCCGGACCCTTGCATCTGCATGATGATCCGGCGACCCATCCACCACAAGAGACCCAGCGGCAAGACGAAGGTCAAGAGGAAGGCCAGAATGGGGTTGGGCGTGGTCGGAATCTCCGCGCTGAATTCGATGCCCTTGCGCTCCAAAAGGGGCGTGAGGTCGGTCTGCCACGGGCCTGTCTTCATGGTGCGCGTCATGCCTTCCGCATCTTTCACTTCGAACGTGTACCCGGTGGCGCTCTGCTGGACTTTGGTCACTTGATCCTCTTGGATCATCTGTTGGAATTTGGAAAAGGACACTTCTTCAATTCTCGACTCGTTCACCATCGGTCTGACGATGAGTTGCAAGAGCAAGAGAAAGATGAAGACGCCCAAGTAGTACATGATGATGGGGCGCTTTTGCGGCTTATCCCCGTTGTTGTCGTTCAAATCGAACCTCTTTCTAGATTAAAACGCTTTGAATTTGCTTCATTATACCCATTAAATGTGGCGCGGGCGTGTTTATCTTGGGCGTGTTCGCATTAAGGGTATAATGAAGCCAGCAGTTCGGACGTTCAAACAGTGTCGAGCGTCACCGTTCGAGCGTTGGAAAAACGTCGAACGGCACAGTGCCGGCGTTTCAACGACGTCAAGCCTCGAAGTGCCGGCGTTCAAACAGCGTCAAGCGTAACAGGTCGGGCGCTAGAACAGCGTCGTCTGAGTCCGAACGGAACGTACAGGAGGAGTGCATGGGCATCATTCGGGCAATTACAAGTGCAATTGGCGGTGGGCTGGCCGATTCGTGGCTGGAGAACTACGAGTCCGCTCCCATGGGGCCGACGACGATTACGGCGCCGGCCGTGAAGGTCCGCAAGGACGATGCGCGCAACCGCAACGTCAAGGGGACGGAGGAGACCCTCTCGAACGGCTCCATCATCCAAGTCAAAGAGGGGCAGTTCATGCTGCTCGTGGACGGCGGAAAAGTGGTGGACTACTCCGGTGAAGCGGGCTATTTCAAGGTGGACAATTCGAGTCTGCCGTCGCTTTTCAACGGCGAGTTTGCGGAGTCCATCAAGGAGACGTTTAACCGGGTGCGCTTTGGCGGGGCGACGCCGTACAAGCAAAAAGCCTACTACGTAAATATGCAGGAAGTGCGCGGGCTCAAGTTTGGCACGCCGTCTCCGGTGAACTACTACGACAATTTCTACAACGCCGAGTTGTTCCTGCGCGCCTATGGCACGTACACCATTCGCGTCACTGACCCGATCAAGTTCTACATTCAGGTGGCGGACCACGATGCGACGTCGTCGCTGGACATTTCGGACATCGACGAGCAGTACCGCAACGAGTTTTTGACGGCGTTCCAGACGGCCCTCAACAAGATGAGCGCGGATGGCGAGCGCGTCTCGTTCGTCCTCTCTCATGGGGACGAGCTGGCTCGTTATATGCAGGACGTGCTGGATGAGAAGTGGCAGGAATTGCGCGGATTCCAGATTGAGTCCGTGGCCATCGCCTCGATCTCTTATGATAAGGAGTCGCAGGAACTCATCAACATGAGAAACCGCGGTGCGATGCTGTCGGATCCGTCCATTCGCGAAGGCTATGTGCAAGGTTCCATCGCGCGCGGCTTGGAAAGCGCGGGCAGCAACTCTGCGGGCGCGGGCCAGGGGTTCTTCGGCATGGGCGTCGGGATGTCGACCATGGGCGGCGGTTTCGGCCAGTTCTCGCAGAACAACGCGGAGCAGATTCGCCAGCAACAGACGCAGCGCGCGGCCAACGCGGCAAATGCCGGTCCGGCGGGCGGAAACGGCGCCAATGGCGCGCCGGCGACTTCGAGTGCGGACGGTACGGCGCCCAGCGGTGATGCGGCCGTAGCGCCCGGCTTCGGCATCGCGACGAACGCGCGGCAAAAGGCGACGACTGGCGACGGTTCGTGGACGTGTCCGCGATGCGGCGCGGCGAACACGGGCAAATTTTGCACTGAATGCGGCGCAAAGAAACCGGAGGCCGAAGCCAAGCGCTTCTGCCCGGAGTGTGGTAGCGAAGTGCCCGAGAAGGCGCGCTTCTGCCCCGAGTGCGGGACGTCGCTCCAAGGTGGCGATGCGGAGGATGGCGCAGAGTAAGCGCAATCCTCCTCGGCCTCGAAAAAAAATGAACCCGGCAATGGCAGTCATCGCATGATGGCTGTAGAACAAAAAAAGACCGATGGGGAGACGACGCGATCCCGATCATCGCAAGTATCTGAACGTGACTTGAACCGAAACGAAAGGAACTCACATGGACAACGAACAGATCAACAAGATGAACGAAGAAGCGATGAAAGACAACAACGACGTCATGAACAAGAACAATCGCAACGACGACTTCGAGCGCACGAACGTCGTGGACGCCGAGCATCCGCTGGAAGAGCATGACGCGGAAGATAAAGAGGGCGAAAAAAAGACGAAGGAAATGGAAGAGCTGCAGGGGGCCGAAGACTGAGCGTCAATACTCCAGCCGAACTTGAGCATTGATATTCATTCGGATTGCAGTAACACGAGAATTTAGAACTTCAAAGCAATCAAAAACGGACGACAGGCCTTCAGAGGTTTGCCGCCCGTTTTTTATGAGCTTCTGACGAAGCCACTCTACCTTACACAAACATGGCATTTCGGTCGATCTTGCGTTTAGCCGTGTACTGCAGCCCCTCCTTAAACATGGCTTTTCGGCCGATCTTTCGTTTAGCCATGTACTGCGGCCTCGCCCCATACATGGCTTTTCGCGAGATGCCGCTCTCAGCCGTGTACTGCAGCCCCGCCCCATACATGGCTTTTCGCGCGATGCCGTCCCCTGCCGTGTACTGCGGCCCCGCCCCATACATGGCTTTTCGCGCGATGCCGTCCCCTGCCGTGTACTGCGGCCTCGCCCCATACATGGCTTTTCGCGCGATGCCGCTCCCTGCCGTGTACTGCGGCCTCGCCCCATACATGGCTTTTCGCGCGATGCCGCTCCCAGCCGTGTACTGCAGCCCCGCCCCATACATGGCTTTTCGCGCGATGCCGTCCCCTGCCGTGTACTGCAGTCCCTCCTCATACATGGCTTTTCGCGCGATGCCGTCCCCTGCCGTGTACTGCGGCCTCTCCTTAAACATGGCTTTTCGGCCGATCTTGCGTTTAGCCGTGTACTGCAGCCTCGCCCCGTACATGGCTTTTCGCGCGATGCCGTCCCCAGCCGTGTACTGCAGCCCCGCCTCATACATGGCTTTTCGCGCGATGCCGTCCCCAGCCATGTACTGCGGCCCCGTCCCATACATGGCTTTTCGCGCGATGCCGCTCCCTGCCGTGTACTGCGGCCTCGCCCCATACATGGCCCCCGTAAAAAATCGCAACCAGCCGTGTACCAGACCTCACCCGGTACATGGCTCATCGGCCATATGGCGGATCTGCCGGGTATGAAGGCCCCATCGGCATTGCCGCAGCGTCGCTTCGCACATCATCGCGAAAGAAAAGCCGCACGCCGTGTCTTCATGACACCGCGCACGGCTTTCTTCAAGGCAACCCCGCGACGGGAATTGCCTTCTTTCCGATCTGTTTCGCCTCAGTCAAAATCAGCCAAAATCAGCCGATGCCGCCGAGAATGGCCCCCGCGATGAGGGCGATCAGCGCTGCGGCGCAGTAGAAGTATTTCCCGAGGGGATAAAACCAGTTGCCGATGGGCTTCTTCGCTCCCTGATTCACCGCCTGCATGGCCGTCGTCTTCTTCATGACCCAGAAGAACATGACCCCGGCGAGGAAGGCGCCGAGCGGGCAGAGGTAAATGGAGACCATGTCCATCCACTGCGAAGTCCACGGCTGAATCATGAGCGCCACCACCGCGCCGATGACGCCGATGGTCGCCACGGCCGCGCGCCGCTTGAACTTAAACTTTTCCTGCAAAAACGCGACCGGCGCTTCGTAGAGGTTGATCTGCGACGTGACGCCCGCAAAGAGCACGCAGATGAAAAAGATCATCCCCACGATCCGTCCGCCCGGCATGCCGTTGAACACGCTCACGAGGTAGACGAACATGAGCCCCGGACCGCCGTTCACGTTGTTGATCTCCGAACCCAGCATGACCGCCATGGCCGGAATGATGACCAGAGCCGCCAAGTGCGCGGCGATAGTGTCGAACACGGCCACGTTAAACGCGGACGTGGGAATGGACTCGTCTTTCGAGAGATACGACCCGTAGATGACGGATCCATTTCCCGCCACGGACAGGGAGAAGAACGCCTGCCCGAAGGCGAAAATCCAAACCTTGGGATCCATCAAGCCCTGCGGATTGAGCGTGAAGATGAATTTGTAGCCTTCGTTGGCGCCAGGCAGCGTGAAAATGTAGATGGCCAGCCCCACGAACAGCACGAATAAGAGCGGCATCATGATCTTATTGGCCTTCTCAATCCCACCGGAAACGCCCAGGCTCATGATGACCAACGACACGGCCAATCCGGTGAGCAGCCAGACGCCATTGCCCACGCCAAAGATTTGGCCATTGAGCATCGTCTGGAGGGCCTCACCCAACGACGCCGACTCCGGCGCGATCGAACCGAACGCCCCGACAACCGCGGACATCTCCGTGCCCAGCGCGTAGAGGTCGCCGTTGATGCCCATCCAGCAGTACTTGAAAACCCAGCTCATGACGACCGTGTATCCAATGGCCAGCATCAGCGCGCCGACGATGGGGATGGCCCCCAGCCACTCGCCGAGACTCCGGTTGCCGTTGCGGTCGTGAGTCGCGAAACCGAACGCGCCCACCGGCCCAGCCTCGGCACGGCGGCCCAAGGCAAATTCCTCGATGATACCCGTGGAACCGATCAAGACGACAAAGAGGAGATAGGGCAAGATGAAGGTGATCCCGCCGTACTTTTGCACCAAAATCGGAAAACGCCAGATGTTGCCCATGCCGACGGCCGAACCGATGCACGCGAGGATGAACCCCCAACGCGTGCCAAATCCATCACGTTTTTCGACGATCGCCGAGGCGGCCGCTTTTGAGGCCGCAGGGTGTGGCTTATCCATAATCTCTTCCTTTCAAGAAGTCGTCAGGCTTCGTTCGGATAGGGTTCCAGGAACGCGTGGAAATGACGCATCGGCAGATTGTGTCCCCAAGCGATCTTCATGTTGGGAATGCTCTCGCGGTCCTCGTACAACTGCTTCACCGCCGCGATGACGTAGTCCAAGTGTTCCTTCGTGAGACGGCTGCGGTCGATGGCGAAGCGCACGACGTTGACCACCTCGGCCTGCTGCTCCGGCGTCTTCAGGTCGTACTCCATGGAGAAATCCCCGAGTTCCGCCACGCGGATGCCGTAGCGACGGATGAGCTCCAGCGAGAAACCAGCCCCTGCAAACTTCTCATGCGAACGCTTGCCATCGAAGAACTCGTCCATGTTGAGGTAGACGGCATGACCGCCCGCCGGCAGCACCACGCCCTTGACGCCCGCTTCATAAAAGCCCTTCGCAAGATAGGCCGCCTGGCTCACGCGCTCGTGCATGTAGTTGAAGTCACAGCTTTCGTAGAGACCCACGGCCAAGGCCATGATGTCGTGACCGCTCATGCCGCCGTAAGAGTCGTTGCCGTAGCAAGAGATCTGCTTCACCTTCAAGAGCACGCCCACATCCGTCTTGACGCTGCCGTCCTCGTTGAAGTCCGAGAACTTCTGCCAGAACAGACCCTTGTCGCGGAAGGCCAGCATGCCGCCCATGTTCGCGTGGCCGTCCTTCTTCGCCGACATGCAGAAGCCGTCGCAATAGGAGAACATCTCCGTGGCGATCTCCGCGATGGACTTGTCGGCATAGCCTTCCTCGTTCATCTTGATGAAGTAGGCGTTCTCCGCCCAGCGCGCCACATCGAAGATCAGCGGAATCTCGTACTTCTCCGCCACGGCGCGAATGTCTCGCAGGTTTTGCATGGAGACCGGCTGCCCGCAGACGGGGTTGTTGGTGATGCAGGTGAAAATCAGCGGCACGTTCTCCGGACCCACGCCCTGAATGAGCTGCTCCAACTTGTCGATGTCCATGTTGCCCTTGAACGGGTTCGTCTCGTATTCCCCGCCTTCCGGCACCTCGAAGAGGATCTCCTTATGGTAGAGATTGCGCGGAATGGAACCCATCTGCTTGATGTTGCCCTCCGTCGTGTCAAAGTGCCCATTCGACGGAATCGTGAAGACTTTGCCCGGGTGACGCTCATTCAGAATGTTGCGCACGATCTCCATCAGGACGGACTCCGCCGCACGTCCCTGCTGGATGATGAAACTATTCGGACGCTCCATCTGCGCCGCGCCGCCATTAAAGAGACCGCCCTCGTATTCCGGCAGGTACACCTCTTCCATCATTTTCTCCACATCACGGCAATCCGTGCGCACGAGATCGATGATCTTCTTCCAGTTCTGCTCCCCGCCCCGCTCAAAGATGTCGCGGAACGTGTCCAACAGCACGTAGTAGCCGGTGTTGCGACCGTAGGCCTCATCGCCCAAGAACATCGCCGCCCACTGCGTGTTAGTCATGGCCGTCGTGCCCGAATCCGAGAGCATGTCCACGGTGAGCATCCCCGACGGAAACGCAAACTCGTTGTAATGCGTCGCCTTCAGGACGCGCTCCCGCTGCTCCACCGTCACCTCCGGCACATCGCGCACCGCAAACGTAAAGTGATGCGGCGTCGGCACGTTCAATTTGTACTGTTCCATTTTCAAGCCTCCTCATTTTTGACCGCTATGACCTTACTCCACCAGTGCCCCCGTCGGCAGCGCCGCCACCTCGTACGCCACGCGCGCCAAATCGGGTCCTTCCTCACAAATTATAGCGAATATAACCTTTTCCTGTTCATAAATTTTAGATGCATGCCGATGCGTCATCAAGACGCATGCGGCTCAAACGTGCCAAAGACGACGGGGCGTCCCGCCTCCACCATGACCTTGCCTCTAGCCCACACCGTATCGATGTCCAGACTCGTCTCGTCGAGCAGCACCAGGTCCGCGTCCTTCTCCGGTGCAATGCGCCCCTTCTTCGGCAGTTTCAAGAGATCCGCCGGATTCGCCGTGAGGCCCCGCAGCGCGACATCGAGGCCAATCCCCTCCCGGAACACGCACTCTTTCACGCCCTCCAAAAGACAGCTCGACTTCCCGATGCCGATGCCCAAGTATTCTCCCTGGTCGTCGAACATGGGAAAGCTCCCCTGCCCGTCCGACGTGAACGTGAAGTGCGAGAGGTCGATGCCTTCGTCCACAATCCGCCGCACCACCTTGCTGTAGCGCACCTCGCCGTACTCGCGCTCCCACAGGTCCGGATCCTCCGCCCCGGTGAAGTCGCAATAGCCGCCCTCCTTCATGTAGGTGATGCCGTCCTCAAAGAGTTCCGGATTGCGCCCCATGTGCGTGGGCAAGAACTGCGTCCGCGGAAGCTCCGTTTCCGCCACCGCACGCCGCACATAGGAGAGGTTGGACTTGCCGTCCCCCATGTGGATGTTGACGATGCCGGCCTTGCCCGAGAGCATGCCCGCCACGCGCGCATCCGCCACGAGGCGCACGAACTCCTCGAACGTGGGCTGCGACGAGCGATGATCCGAAAGCGCCACTTCCCCCACGCCGATGATCTCATCCACCGCCATGATGTCCTTCATGACGCTGTCCGTTAACGTCGGCACGGGAATGCGATACGCCCCCGTGTAGCAGTACGCCGTGACGCCTTCCTGCCGCAAACCCTTCGCCTTTGCGAGGAGCGCCATGGTGTCACGCCCCACGCCATCCGTACCGAGTGTGCCCACGACCGTCGTGACACCCGCCGTCGTGAGCGTCGTGAGCGTCACCTCAGGCGTACGCGTGGCAAAGCCGCCTTCGCCGCCACCGCCCAAGATGTGCACGTGCCCGTCGATGAAGCCCGGCACGAGCACCTTCCCTTCGGCGTCCACCTCCCGCACGGAAAGACCGCCGCCCACCGGCGCATCGAGCTCATCCGCCACAGCGGCGATCGCATCGCCCACCACCAACACGTCCTTCACGCCCAACGCTTCCGGCGCATACACCTTGGCCTTTCGAATGAGAGTAATCATGACGTCCTCCTTTGAATTCGACACCGGTTCTGCGATGTCGGTTCGCTTGTATCATTCTGCCCTTTGGGGGTCAGCCCCGCTTCCGGGATGCCGGTTCGCTTCTCACACCCCGCCCCTTTACATACGACGCGCTTTCGCGCTTACCATCTTTCCTTATTAAAAAGCCCGTGCACGGCGTGGAACCGCACACGGGCTTTGTTTCGACAGCTTACTGGAATCCGATGGCCACCGCGATGGTCAAGACGACCGCGCCGATGGCGAAGAAGAACAGCTGCATCTTGAATTGGTACTTGGCCCACTTCACCCAGTCGATGCCGGCCACGCCCAACACGCCGATGAGGCTGGCGCTCACCGGGGTAAAGGCATCCATGAAGCCCGCGCCCATCTGGTAGGCGAGGACCGCAATCTGGCGCGACAGCCCGACGAAGTCGGCGAGCGGCGCCATGATGGGCATCGTCAAGGCCGCTTGACCAGAGTTGGACGTCACGACCAAGTTGAACAAGCTCTGGAACAAGTACATGCCGATGGCCGCGAGCGTCTTCGGAATGCCCTGCAAGACGTTGCCCACGCTGTAGAGGATGGTGTTCAGCGACGAGAACGTGTTGGCGTCGCTGCCGCCCAAGACCAGCAAAATGCCCTTGGCCATGCCGACGACCACCGCCGTACCGGCCATGTCCGCAGCGCCCTGCTGGAACTTCTCCGCCATGCCGTTGATGGTCATGTCGTTCAGGTGGAAGACGATGGCGATGATGCCGGCCACAAGGCCCATGACGAAGAACTGCGAGGCGATCTCAGGAATGTAGTATCCGTTTTTCATGACGCCCCAGACGATCCAGACGAGCACCGCGAGCATCTCCAGGAGGATGAGTTTGTGGCCCAGTTTGAACTCCTGCGCTCCCTTGTCCTCTTCCAGTTGCGAGCGGAAGTGCTGATCCGCCGAGTACATCACGGACTTCTGCGGATTCTTGCGGATGCGCTCCGCGTAGACCATCATGTACGCCGCGCCGAGGCCCGTCACCACAAACCAGAGCACCAGACGGAAGTCGGCGCCGGAGAGCACCGGAATGCCCGCAATGCCCTGCGCGATGGCCACCGAGAACGGGCTCATCCACGAGACGGCGTTGCCCACTTGCGATGCCAGGAACGTGACCGTCACGGCCACCAGCGAATCGTACCCGAGGGCGATGACGAACGGCACCATCACCATCGAAAACGGAATGACTTCCTCACTCATGCCGAACGTGGCGCCGCCCAGTGAGAAGAGGTAAAAGAGGAGTGGCAGGGCGAAACGCTCCAGCCCCCGCGTCTTGTTGATGAAGGCGTAAATGCCGGCGTCAATGGCGCCCGTGGCCATGATGATGCCAAAGGATCCGCCGACGACCAGGAGCAGCGCCACGATGCCGACCGCCGAGCCGTACTTGTCGCCGGTGACGAGGCCCTCAAAGACGTAGTTGAGGACGCCAAAGCCGTGGAAGTCCTCCGTCCCCCAGAGGGTCGCAGTCTTGTTCATGGGCTTTGTCGTGTCGTAAAACGCCTCCCCGTACGTCTCGTACAGGAGGTCATCGGAAAGGCCCGCCTCTTCCAGCGTCTCCCGATCCCACGTGGCGGGGTCCGTCTGCACGAACGCCTGAAGCGCCTCGGCGTCCAGCCCGTTTGCTTCGATGAAGGCTGAATCTTGGGCCAACTGCGGCACGTTTTGCGCTAAAAAGTCCGTATTCAAAGGATACAGATAGCGGAAAGTGTCCTGCCGCAAGACCGTGCGGGTCTTGACCTCCCCCGCGGCATCCGTGTACTCCACGTCGTGCGTCGAAAACTTGCCTGCGGGAATCAAAAACGTGAGCCCCCAACAGAGCATCACCACCACGAAGACAATGGCGTACGTGTGTGGCGTCCTGAATTTGGTTAAATCCTTCTTTGACATAAGCGTTTCCTCCTCCTCTGGCACCCCCCTGTCCAAGGCCTTCCCAGAGGAGCACAACCCAGAGACAGAGCGAAACCTTCTTTATAACTGAACTTTCCCTATTATAACCTTGTTGCGCCTTGAATTCGCCTTGTAAAAACCTTATCCTATACTTAATCCACCGTCACTATTTCGTCAAATTTAACCATTATGCTGCATTTTTTCGAACGCGAAGGGAGATTCTATGACATCTGCAATGTTGGCTGACCTGCTCCAGAGTCTGGGCATTTTGGGTCTGTTCTTGATCATCGGCGTCATCATCCGTGCCAAGTTCACCATCTTTCAAAAGACGTTCATTCCGGCGTCCGTCATCGGCGGTTTCCTGCTCTTGATTTTGGGACCGCAAGTCTTGAACCTCCTGCCCGTGCCGGCGGACTGGTTTAAGATCTACTCGCTCATCCCCGGTATCTTGATCGTGCCCATCGTGACCGCGGTGCCGCTGGGCCTCAAGATGGACTTCAAGTCCGATGGCAAGGGCAACGGCACGCGCGAGGTGATGAAGAACATCATCCCGCTGGCCTTCATCGGCCTGGTGGCGTCAGCGGCGCAGTTTGCCATCGGCTTTTTGACCAACGTCGTCTTTGCGAACTCGTATGACCTCTACCCTAACTTCGGCGTGGAGCTGCCCGTGGGCTTCGTGGGTGGCCACGGCACGGCGGGGACGCTCGGCAATATCCTGCAAGAGATGAATGTCCCGTACTGGGAGACGTCGCAGGGCGTGGGCATCACGACGGCGACGTTTGGCCTGGTGGGCGGCATTCTCATCGGCATCACCATCATCAACTGGGCGGCGCGCAAGGGTCACACGGTCATGTTGGACAAGCCGGCGGACATCCCGGAAGACCTGCGGCTGGGCTATCAGAAGGACATCGACAAACAGGGCTCCACGGGGCGCGAGACGATGCTCTCTTCGTCCGTCGACACCTTTGCGTTCCACCTCTCCATCATCTTCTTCGCGTGCCTCTTGGCGTACGCCTTTGTGAATCTCATGAAATCCATGAACGTCCCCATCCTCTCGAGCATTTCGGTGTGGGCCTACGGCATGATCGCCATGTTCCTGTTGTGGTTCCTCATTCAGGGCGTGCACGCGGATTCCCTCGTGGACGACAAAGTGAAGGGAAAGATCACCGGCGCGATGACGGACTTCGCCGTGATCGGCGCGGTCGCAAGCCTTCCGCTCCAAGCCGTGGCGTCCTACATCGTCCCCATCCTCGTGATGGTCGTGATCGGCTATATCGTGACGACGGGCCTCTTGTTCCTGCTCATGAAGTACTGCATCAAGGGTTACTGGGTCGAGCACCTCGTGAGCGTCCTCGGCATGGCCACGGGCGTGTTCCTCACCGGCGTGCTCTTGCTGCGCATCTGCGATCCGGACCTCAAGAGCCCTGTGCTCACCAACTACTCGCTGTCGTACACCGTCACGAGCTTGGTGTTCTTCGCCGCACTCAACATGTTCATCGTGTTGCCCATGACGAAGGGCGCGCTCTTCACGGGCCTCTTAGCCCTGGGGATCATGGTCGTCAGCATCATCGCCACCATCGTCTCCAGTCGGCTCCTGTTCGGCAACACCATCCACGGCAATCCGCCACGTGAATCCGGCGCGCATGCAGAATGACCGCTCGCCGTATGATGACGCGGGACCGGCGGCAGGAACTGACTGTCGAAGCAAGAGCACGCGGGACCGGCAACAAGAGCCGACTGTCGAAGCAAGAGCACACGGGACCGACAGCATCGCGAAACAAAACAAAAATCGAGTTGGCATAGAGAAGCGTATCGAAGCGTAAAGAAAGGTCGTTGGTATGACGCTCACCCAAGAAATGGCCCAGGAGATTTCTCCGGAGCTCAAGGCCATTCGCGAAGAAATTCACGCCCATCCGGAACTATCGTATGAAGAAGAGCACACGGCCGCCCTCGTGGTGCGAGAACTCCAGAAGATCGGAGGCTACCAGATCACAGAGCACGTGGGCGGTTCCCACGGCGTCTTGGCCGAAATTTCGGGGCCCACGCCCGGCAAGACTGTGGCGCTGCGCGCCGATATGGATGCCCTGCCCATCAATGAAGAGACGGGGGCGCCATTCGCCTCGCAGACCGCCAATGTCATGCACGCCTGCGGGCACGACATGCACACGACCATTCTGTTGGGCGCGGCTAAACTCATCCGCGCGCATCAGGGCGAACTGAAGGGCACGGTGCGCCTCATCTTTCAACCGGCGGAGGAGGCTTCTCCCACCGGCGGATCGCGCATCATGATCGACGCTGGGGCGACTGAGGGCGTGGACGGCATCTTCGGCTTGCACGTATGGCCGGATGTGCCCATGGGCGTCATCGCCGCCAAACACGGCGCACAGATGGCCGCGTCGGATCACTTTTACGTGACCATCAAGGGGAAGTCCTCCCATGCGGCGCAACCGGAGCTCGGCATCGACGCGCTCATGACGGCGGCCCGCTTTATCGAAGGCGTCCAGCCGCTCATCAGCCGCGAAAAAAGCGCGTTTGACCCCGCCGTCTGCACCATTGGGACCATCCAAGGCGGCACGCGCTACAACGTGCTGATGGAGACGGTGAAATTGGAAGGCACGGTGCGCACGTTCAACGAAGAGACGCGCGACCGCATGGAAAAGCACTTGGAAGACGTATTGAAAGGCGCTTGCCTCATGAACGGCGCCACGTACGAATTCGACTACCGCCGCGGGTACATGTCGCTGATCAACACGCCGGCCTACGTCGACTTCGCACTGGACGCGGCGCGGACACAGTTCGGTGAGGAGAAGGTCGTCATGCCGCCGCACGGCTCCACGGGCGGCGAGGATTTTGCCTTCTACCTCAAGGACACGCCGGGCGCGTTCATGATGCTGGGCGCAGGGAAGGAAGGCGAGAAGGCGTGGCCGCTCCACAATCCGCACGTCCTCCCGGATGGCGATCTCTTGTGGTACGGCGCCTACTACATGGCCACCCTCGCCCTCACCTTCAGCGACAACATTGACGCGTACATCGGAAAGTGAGATCCAAAATGTCTGGCATTAGTCTCATGATCACCTTCATCATCGCCATCGTGGTGATGATTGTGATGATCAGCAAGTTGAACATTCACCCGTTCTTGTCCATTTTGACCGTCTCGCTGGTCTTCGGCTTGATCGGCGGAATTCCTCTGGTGGATCAGACGCTGGCGGACGGGACGAAGGTGTCCGGCATCGCCACGGTGATCGGGCAGGGCTTCTCGTCCACGTTCACCAGCATCGGCATCGTCATCATCTTCGGCACCATCATCGGCGCCATGTTGGAAAAGACGGGCGCTGCGCTGAAGTTGGCGGACATGGTCATCCACGTGGTCGGACAGAAGCGCCCGGCGCTCGCCATGGAACTCATGGGCTGGATCGTCTCCGTGCCGGTCTTCTGTGACTCCGGCTTCGTCATCTTGAACCCCATCCGCCGCGCCCTCGTCAAGCGCACGGCGGTCTCGTCCGTCGCGATGTCGGTCTGCCTCTCGGCCGGCCTCTACGCCTCGCACGTCTTCATTCCGCCGACACCGGGTCCCATCGCCGCGGCGGCCACGCTGGGCGTGGGAGAGCAGCTCTTGCTCGTCATGGGCCTGGGGGCGCTGGCCTCCATCCCCTGCCTCATCGTGGCGTACTTCTACGCGCGCTGGATTGGCCAAAAGGAACGTGCCAAGGACGAAGCGGACGCGGTGGATGCCGAGGGCAAGGTCGAAACGTATGAAGAACTGCTGAAATCCTACGGGGAATTGCCCAGCGGGTTCATGTCTCTTGCGCCCATCATCATTCCGGTCATCTTGATGGCTCTCTCCAATGTGTCGTCGGTCTTGAAGTGGCAAGGAGCGCTCGACCAGATTTTGCTCTTCCTCGGCACGCCGATCATCGCGCTGGCCGTGGGGGTCATCTTCGGCATTCTGCTTTTGTCTCAGCGCAAGGCGTTGGGCGATCTCTACGAGATCATCAACGACTCGTTGAAGACGGCGGGCCCCATCCTCTTCATCACGGCGGCGGGTGGCGTGCTCGGGAAAGTCATCTCTTCCACGTCGCTGGTGGCGTTCATCACGGAAAACGCGCCGGCGCTTCAGACCATGGGCGTCTTCTTCCCGTTCGTGGTGGCCGCGGTGCTGAAGACGGCGCAGGGATCCTCGACGGTCGCCATCACGACGACGGCCGGCATCGTGAGTCCGCTGTTGCCGGTCTTGGGCATGGGCACGCCGGTGGGCGCGGCTCTCGCCGTCATCGCCATTGGCGCGGGCGCCATGACCGTCTCGCACGCCAACGACTCCTATTTCTGGGTGGTCACGAACTTCGGCGGCATGACCACGGAACAGGGCTACCGCACGCAGACGGTGGTCACGTTGCTTGAGGGTCTCGCCGGGATGTTCGGCGTGTGGATCCTCTCGCTGGTGTTGTTGTAGGGAAGGCTTGAGGCATATGTCTTTACTGGACGATCAAAAACACATCATCGAGCGGGCGTTGCGCGAGAATTTGCCAGATCAGGCCGTGAAAGAGACGCTTGCGACGCTGCCGCGTCCGCGGGGGCGCCGCGTGCTCGTGGCGTTTGGAAAGGCGGCGTGGCAGATGGCGGAGGCCGCTTATGACGCCATGCCAGACGGCTGGACGTCCGGCGTCGTCATCACGAAGTACGGCCATGCAAAGGGTGCCATCGGTGCGTTTCAGATTTTTGAAGCCGGTCACCCGGTGCTGGACGACAACTCGGTGCGGGCGACCCGCGCGGCGACCCGGCTCGTGTCAGACCTCTCCGCGGACGATCAGGTCGTGGTTCTCATCTCGGGCGGCGGGTCGGCACTGTTTGAAGATCCCTCCATTTCACTTGAAAGGCTGGCGGGGCTCAACGAGCAGCTCTTGGCCTCTGGAGCCAGCATCACGGAGATCAACACCATTCGCAAGCGCTTTTCAAATGTGAAGGGCGGGCGATTTGCCGCGCTCTGTGCGCCGGCGCAGGTGTACAGCATCATCCTGTCGGACATTCTGGGCGATCCGCTGGATATGATCGCTTCGGGACCGACGGTGCCGGATCGCTCCACCTCCGCCGAGGCGCTTCGCATTGCGGAGCAGTACGCCCTCAGCCTAAGCAACGTTGAACGTGCGCGACTCGGCGAAGAGACGCCGAAGTCCTTGCCCAACAGCCATCCCACGATCTCGGGGAGCGTCCGGCTTCTGGCCGAATCGGCGCGGCGCGCCTGTGCGGAATTGGGTTACGACGCCGAAATTCTGACCACCTCTCTCGACGGTGAGGCGCGCGAGGCCGGCCGCTTCATGGGCGCCATCGCCCGGACGCTGGCTGAGTCGCGGGATACGCTGGGCGCGACGGGCGGTGCGCAAGGCGCGGCCGGTGCGGACCAAGAACCGATAGACAGTGGACAAGGAGCGTCGCGCGCCGGCCGAAAACGGGCCCTTCTCTTTGGCGGCGAGACCGTCGTCCACTTGACGGGGACGGGCAAAGGCGGACGCAATCAGGAGATCGCCCTCGCCGCGGCCGAACCGCTCGCAGGACTTCCAAACGTCATGATTTTCAGTTTCGGCAGCGACGGCACGGACGGTCCGACCGACGCCGCCGGCGGCTGGGTCGACGGCACGTCTTATGAAAAACTCCGCGTCGCCGGCTACTCTCCCGCCGACGTGTTAAAGGACAACAACGCCTATGCCGCCCTGGAGGCCGTCGACGGCCTCATCGTGACGGGCCCGACCGGCACAAACGTGAACGACCTAAGCGTGGTGCTGATCGGAGAATGAGGGCAGCGTGAGGGCGGCGTACCGACGCCACCTCTCCAACGACACACGCCGAGGCGTACCGGGGCATGCCGTAGCGGGGGCGCATCCGCCCATAGCGCCGCGCGGACGGAGCAGTGACGTGGCCACTTCGGCATCGCACACGCGAGGCGACACCTCGCCCACGGCGCCGCGCGGACGGGGCAGTGACGTGGCCACTTCGGCATCGAACACGCGAGGCGACACCTCGACCACGGCGCCGCGCGGGCGGGGCAGTGACGTGGCCACTTCGGCATCGCTCACGCGAGGCGACACCTCGCCCACAGCGCCGCGCGGGCGAGGCAGTGACGTGGCCACTTCGGCATCGCCCGGACACTTGGCCGCCCACGCAAGTGACGCTTATTCATGAAAATTTCATTTCAACTAGCACATTTCGCGATTTCGAAGTTCAAAACTGATTTTTCAAAAATACACCTACCATTATGCAGAAAATGGTTAGGTGTATTTTTGTTTTTTAACGAAAGCGTCACAGATTCGGCGGATCCGTAGTTCAAACGGATTTTTTATCCATTTCAACTTCGAAATCGGCCGAAAACGCAGTTCAAATGAAAATAAAAGAGATTTGAACTGCGCCACCAAATTTTACCGAATCTTCATGCAAGTTTTATACACCGATTATGCAGAATTAACGCGCTCGCGAAAGAATAGGGAGGCAACCATGAACGCTTGAAGACTGCGAGAAAGGAATCCAAATGGGAGACACGGGAAAGCGGCAGGAAAAATGACGCACTTGTGCGCGGATGACGCTGGTCACGGGGCTGACGCTGACGATGCTGATGGCGAACCCGACGTCTGCTGCTCCTCGGTTTGATGGCCGCCACCGTCAGCTACGCGCACATCGCACGTAAAGAAAAAGACGCTGAGCAAGAGGCTTGACCCAAAATCCATGTGACCATGGACACTGTCTTCCCCGTTCCCCATTGACCAAAAGCCGCCCGTCGAAAAAACCGATGGGCGGCTTTTTGATGCTCAGGGGATAAAGGCCGTCTTCGATTGAACGGCCATGACCATGACCTCCTGCCGATGGCGTGCACATCACAGCAGATCAATATCCCTACGACGCCTCATCGACGGGGCTTTCGGCCATCATCCCCGGTTGGGCCATGAGCGGCGGCAACGAGCCCTTCATCACCCGCTTGAAACAGAGGGACGCGAAACTCATCGCAGAATCTGAAGAAATCCTCAGAGAACGCGGCGGCGCCGATCGCGTCATGATCACGTCCACGCACGGCGCGCACCCGGAATGGGAAGGCAAGACGCTGAGCGAAATTGCCGAACGGCAGCAGAAAGATCCCGTGATCGCCGCGATGGATTTGTTGATCGATGGCAAAGGGTCCATTTCCGCCGTCTACTTCTCGATGTCCGAAGCAGATGTGAAATATCTGATGAGAAAGGACGACATCTCCGTCGTCTCGGACGGCGCGGACTTTAACTACGACATCGCGTTTCAGCCTCATCCGAGAAATTTTTCGACATTTCCTCGGTTTTTGCGATTGTCGCGTGAATGGAACCTGATGCCCCTTGAAGACGCCGTTTATAAAATGACCGGATTGCCGGCTCAAACCTTCGGCATTCGGCGGCGCGGCGTACTGAAGCCCGGTAACGCTGCCGACATCACGGTTTTCGATGCAGAAAAAGTGACCGATCAATCGGATTTTGTGCATTCCGTCCAAAAGCCCCTGGGCATCGAATACGTCTTCGTCAACGGGAGCCTGGTGCTCGACCACGGCGAGCGAACCGCGGCTCGTCCGGGACAGGTCATCCTGAAAGACGCAACCCCCAGCGAAGGAAAGTGAGGAAACGATGGAAATTCAAATGACATCTTGGTCACCCGTCAACCCGCCGTCGCTTTTGGCGTTAATTCCCCTGTTGGTCTACATCGTCCTCATGTTTCGCGGCAAGGGCAACATCACAGGGCTTCTGGCGGGCATCGGCATCGCCGTCATCATGATGGGCATTGACCTCAAAACGCTCGCACAAGTCTTTCAAGACGCCCTCGGCTCGACCACCGCGATGGTCGGGCTCATCATCCTCGCCGGCTCCGGACTGGGACTGTTGATGAATCGTGCGGGCATCACGCAGACGCTGGTGTACTGGATTGTCAAAATCGTCGGCGTCAATACGCCCAATAAAGCCAAATTCTCGCTCATCATCAGTTCCATCATCATCTGTGGACTCTTGGGGACGCTGGGCGGCGGGAATGCCATCATTGCGCCCATTTTACTGCCCATCATGGCATCGCTCGCCGTTCCTCCGACTGTGGTGGGCGTGTTGTTTAAGACCGCTGGAGAGATTGGCCTGATGGTGGGGCCGCTCACTGGCGTGACGCTGATCACCATGGAAGTGACGGGGCTGAACTATGGACAGTTGATGCTCTACGCGGTCATTCCTTTCTCCATCGTCTGGTTGATCGGCACGTGGATCGGGACGAAGAGAATTGAAAAGGATTTAATCGGGAAAGAAGACTACCACTTGGATGCCGACATTCCCAATATCGATGCAATTCACCTGAGTGACGAGCAAAAGCGCAGCACCATCATCTTCCTGATCGGTTTTCTGGCCTTGGTCGTCTACGGCGTGCTCTCCAAGCAGGGCACGAATTACGCCTTCCTGGTGATGGTCCTCTTGGCGCTTCTCGTCACCGTGGTCTCGCGGATGAACGCCGATGAGTCCATCGGTCTGATGGTCAAAGGGATGGCCTCGCAGTTTGAGATGATGGTGATCTTCATCTGCCTGGAAGTGCTGCTGACGCTCGTCTCGGCGAGCGGCGGTTTCGACGCCTTGGGCAACTGGCTCGGCGGTTTGGCCGCTCACGCCGGATCGTTCGGCGTCTACATCGTGGCGTCGCTGGTCGGTGGATTTGGCATTGAGGCCGCCGCCGTTGCGGAGATCAAGATCATTTACGACATGTTCGGACAGTTGGCGATGAACGTGGGACTGCCCATGTCGGTCTTCGCCACCTGCATCCTGGCCGCCACACGCCTCACCGGCTCCATGTATCCCACATCCAACTTTGCCGGCCAGATGGGCATTGCTCATTCGAGCAACACCAAAGATGGTCTGCGCGCCCTTTGGATTTCTGTGGGCTTGGTCTGGGCCTGGGTGGTCGTCTGGGGCCTCGTCGGACCGATGCTGTTCAACTGACGCGACGATAACGCTTCATAGAAAAAGAGCCCGCTTTGCGATTTGAGAACCGCAGAGTGGGCTCTTTCCAATGGAAATGATTTTGGAACGTGCGGAGGAGGGTGCTGTGTTACGGGATTCATGCGTGAGGTGTGTGCTCCTTCGGATCCCAGCAACCTGCTTCGTAATCGGCAATCTCTTCCACGCGTTTGGCATGGCGTCCACCTTCATACTCCGCGTCCAACCACGCTTCAACGATCATCTTGGCCAACTCGACGCCGACCACACGCGATCCAAAGGCCAGCACATTCGCATTATTATGTTCTCGTGAAAGTTTCGCTGTATAGGGTTCACTGACGCACGCCGCGCGAATGCCTTTGACTTTATTCGCCGCAATGGAGATGCCGGCGCCGGTGCCACAGATGACGATCCCCAGGTCACACTCACCAGAAGCGACAGCCTGTGCGGCAAGAATGCCGTAAATCGGATAATCCGTTCGTTCAGATGAGTTCGTACCGAAATCGACGACTTCGTGCCCTTTGGATTCCACAAAGTCACGAATGGCCGGCTTGAGTTCCAGGCCTACATGGTCGTTGCCCATCGCAATTCTCATAAGTCGAGTCCCTTCATTTTTTCTC
The DNA here is from genome assembly GCA_028726605.1 of Peptoniphilaceae bacterium. Classification (GTDB taxonomy): domain Bacteria; phylum Bacillota; class Clostridia; order Tissierellales; family Peptoniphilaceae; genus Murdochiella. The sequence goes on from JAQYPV010000011.1 coordinate 61,627, forward strand.
TGTTGACCGTCGCTCCAGCATCTTCAGGCCATACATCCCCGCCCCGACGACGCCGCATTTCTGTCCGCCTCGAGAAAAGTTCACCTCGAGTGAACGACTGGGATACGGTTTTCGTAACAGTTCGTGAACCTTGCTTTCCAATCGGTGATACGGAAACCCCTCCATGCTGATGACGCCGCCGCCTAAAATCACATGATCCGGATCGAAGATGTTAATCTCTGTCGCAAGCGGATAGGCAATTCCTTCGACAAAGCGCTGTAACGCCGGATGATCGCTGTGATTCACAAATATTTTTTCAAGGGGTTCATGCGGGAACAGCTCTGTTTTAAGCGCTTCGAGCGCCTTTCCCGAAGCTTCAATTTCAACGCATGACGTATTTCCACATCCGCACAGGCCATGAATGTCCCGCATCGGAATGTGCCCGAGTTCAGCGGCTGCTCCGTTTTTCCCAACGAGAAACTCGCCGTTGATGACGATGGCATTGCCGAGTCCTGTGCCCAAATAAAAGGCAAGGGTCACGCCCTGCTCGGAGAGGTGTAAATCCGCCATATCGTACAAGGTGAGAAGATTCACGTCTCGCTCAATAAATACGGGAATGTTCAATGCCTCTTCCAGTAGCGAAACGATCGGGCAATTGTTGAGTCCCTTCAAATTAGGGGTGCTGACCACCACCTTGCGATCGTGATCAAGCGTTGACGGGAAGCCAATGGCGATGGCGTCAATCCCTTGACCACCATTCTGCTCCATCAAATGCTCGACGTAGTGAATCAATCGTTCGACGGAAGCATCGACCTCTTCGAACAAGGACTGACTGCTACTCTTTGTAAAATGGGAAAGCGCGCCATCTGAAGAATAAATACCTGCTCGAATGTTCGTGCCGCCAATATCTATACCGATAATTCTCTTGATCGACGCGCTCGAATCCATACTTACCTCTCTTTACCCGTTGCGTTAGAGTAGTTTTCCTGCATCTTTTGCCACGCGAGATTCATATCGGGATCCAGGTTAAATAAACCGGAAGTTCCCACGACCAACGACTCGGCTCCCGCTTCTTCGAGTCTCTTAAAGGTCTTCGCATTACAAGAACCATCGACCTGAATGATGTACTGGTAATGATTTTCCTCTTTCAGCCGTCTCAACTCGCGTATTTTTTCCAGCATTTCCGGAATGAACTTCTGACCGGCATAACCCACATCGACGGTCATGACGGTGATCATATCCAGCCGACCCATGTAGTAACGAATGGCATCAATGGACGTGGCAGGATTCAGGACAATGCCCGGCTTTGCACCAATTGCACGAATGTGATCGATGACGCGAAATGCATCCGTATTGATCACTTCCGCATGGGGAGAAAGGTACTCGCACCCCAGCTCCGCAAAGAGATCTAACCAATCATGCGGATCCTCTGCCATGAAGTGCGCATCGAACGGCTTGGTCGTAACGCTCCGCATCGCCTTGACCAAATCAGGCGATAGCGCGATATTTTTTGTAAAATGACCGTCCATGAAATCGATATGAAAGCGATCGACGAGCGGATCCAGGGCCTCAAGCTGGCTCTTCATGTCCAGATAATCGATACACATCAATGACGGTGAAAACTCCACGAATAATCTCCTCTCTTCACTGTAGACTCAAGCATTCTTACGACTCGCGCCGAAGAAGCGGTCCAAAGTCACCGCGACGATGATCAGCGCGCCCATCGCAATCTGCTGATAATACGCTGAAAGGCCCATCATATTCAATCCATTGTTAATGGCGCCGATGATCAGTCCGCCGATCACCACTTTATAGATATCCCCTTGTCCTCCAAAGAACGAGGTTCCCCCAATAATCACCGCCGCGATGGCGAACGTATCAAAGCCCATCCCTGCATTGGGTTCTGCTGCGCCCAATCGTGCGACATTCACCATGCCGGCCAAACCAGCGCACAATCCAGAAATCATAAACGCCAGCAGTTGATGCCGATGAACGGTAATTCCTGCAAAAAACGCCGAGCGCGGGTTCCCGCCCAGAGCATAGAGATTTCGGCCCGCCTTCATGCGCGTGGTGAAGATGATCAATATCGTTGCGACAACCAGGGCAATGATCACTGGAATAGGGATAATACCCAATATTTTTCCGCCGATGGCGGTCTGAAAGCCGTTGGGAATTCCCGCGACGGCACGCGCATCAGAGATGATATACGTGATCCCGCGCACAATCGACTGCGTCCCCAAGGTGATGATAAAGGGAGGCAACCCTGTCAAATTAATTAAGGATCCATTCACAGCGCCCAGCACGAGCCCGGCCAAAACGATGCCGATGAGCACGGCAAAGACAGGGTGGATGCCGCCGACCATCAATTGCGCCGATATGACACCCGTCAACGCCATAATCGACCCAACGCTGAGATCAATGCCGCCGAGCAAAATGGCAAAGAATTCGCCACAGGCCAGTAAGATGTAAATCGCACTTTGCTCGGTAATGGTGATCAAGTTCCTTCCGGTTAAAAACGTTGAGCCGCTCAATGTTCCAAACACGATGACAATGAGCACGAGAATAAAGAGCGTACTGTATTTACTCCATAAATATGTAAATGAGAGCTGCTTTTTCTCTTTCTTTTGTTCCATCGCAAACCCTTCCTTCCCTCACTCGCCCGCTTCTCGGGATCCCGCCTTGATGAGTCTCTCTTCTGTTGCCTCTTCATGAGTAAAGCAACCGGTTACGACACCGTCGTTCATGACAATGATGCGATCGCACACGCTCAGTAATTCCGGAAGCTCAGAAGAAACCATCATGATGCCGATGCCTTCGTCAGACAATCGCCGCATTATCTTATAGATATCTGCCTTTGTGCCTACGTCAATCCCCTTGGTCGGTTCATCTAAAATGAGTACCTTCGGTTGAGAGGCAAGCCATCGTCCGAGAATCACTTTTTGTTGATTCCCTCCAGAGAGCTCCGTGATGATCTGTCCAAGACTCGAGGATTTGATCTTCATCGCTTCTTTTTGTTCATTCGCAACGCGGTTCTCGAGCTCTTTATCGATAAAGCCGGACAATCCACCCCACTTGGTCTGACGCAGGAACGTGGCTTGGGAAATGTTTTGCTTAATGCTAAAATACGGCGCAAAGCCCGTCTCTCGTCGATTCTCTGTCACAAGCCCGATGCCTTTTTTTAACGCATCGTAAGGAGTCTTTGGAGTGACTTTTTCTCCATAGAGGAAGATTTCTCCAGAGTCCAGCGTCGACGCGCCGTAGATTGCTTCCATTAACTCCGTGCGGCCGGCGCCAACCAGTCCAGAGAATCCTAAAATTTCGCCTTTATGGAGAGTGAAGCTGACGTCCTTTACCTTATGGTCCGCTCGAGTGATATTCTTCACTTCCAAGATCACTTCGTCCGATTGTTGCGATGCCGCGACGTATTCCGATTGAATATCTCGTCCCACCATGAGTCGAATCATGGTATCTCGATCCAATTCATCCGCATCTTTTGTGACCACGTATTTGCCATCCTTTAAGACAGTGACGCGGTCTCCAATGCGTTTAATTTCGCTCAATTTATGCGATATGTAAATGACACTGTTACCTTGCGCCTTGATTCCCTTTACGATGTCCAGCAAATGGTCAATTTCCGTCTGCACGAGCGAAGATGTCGGCTCGTCCATGATGATCAGTTTGGCGTCAAAGGCAATGGCTTTTGCAATTTCCACCATTTGTTTTTCAGAAATGCTCAAGTCTCCGACCAACGTCTCTGGATCGCGACGAAGGCCAATCATCGATAGCACTTCCGTCGTTTTCTTACGCATACTCTCGTAATCCACTGTGGGAATGAGGCCTTGTTTCTGAGGCAATCTTCCCAAAAACACATTTTCTTGGATGCTCAACGTATCGATGACGCTCAGTTCCTGATAAATAATTCGAATTCCCGATTCTTGAGACAGGGTCGGGGTTAAGTGATCCCACTCCTTGTCATCCATGATGATTTTCCCATCAGTTGGCGTGTATACACCACTGAGGATCTTCATCAGAGTCGATTTGCCCGCGCCATTTTCCCCGAGTAGACAGTGGACTTCCCCTTTGCGCACGCCGAAACTGACGTGATCTAATGCCGTGACACCAGGGAATTTCTTGGTGATATCCTTGAGCTCAATAATGTTTTCCATCTCATTCCTTTCTGAAATTATGGACAGTAAACATTTTTAAGTGTTTGAGCCAATAACAAGCTCGACTTAAGGAATGAGAGAGGCCCTTCAATGGCCTCTCTCATTCTCATCTCTCTTCAACATTTACTTGCTTTGCGATTTCAAATAATCCTGTACGTTGAGCGGCTCAACCAAGATGGGTTCCACCATCTCCGTAATCATTTCTTTATCTCCCGGTTTTTCTCCGGCTTTCACCGCTTCCACCAAGAGTTCAAGCGAACGAGCGCCCACTTGTGCCGGATCCTGTGCCACCGTCGCGCCCAATTTACCATCAGCGACCGATTGGACGGCGTCTTCATTCCCGTCGGTACCCACCACTAAGATGTCTTTTCCAGAATTCTCAACTGCTTCTTGAGCGCCCATCGCCATCGTGTCATTCGCGCAATAGATGGCTTTCAGGTTTGCGTTCTTCTGAATGAGGTTCGTCGCCAAGTCGAAGGCCTTCGTCCGATCCCAGTCCGCCGGTTGTGAATCCACCACATTCAGGCCGGCGGCTTCAAACGCTTCCATCGCACCCGCTTTGCGGTCATCTCCGGACGGCGTCCCTGCTTTACCTTCAATGATGGCCACATCACCCGACTGGATCGTCTTTGCAATATACTCACCAGCGGTTTTTCCGACGACGACATTGTCAGTTGCCACATAGGAAATGACGGAGCCGCCTGCCGATTTTAATGCGTCAAAGTTGAGGCGTTCATCCACATCTACGACCAGAATGCCTTGTTGATTCGCATCGGCGACGATTTTCACTGTGTTGTCTGCAGTGAGCGGTGCTAATCCGATGGCCGTGTATTTTTTGCTGACGACATTTTGAAGGATGTTCACCTGTCCTTCAATATCGTCCTCAGCGTTAGCTGCCAGAACTTCGACGCTGACGCCTAATTCTTTGGCTTTATCCTGAATCCCTTGTTCCATTTTTTGCCAGAACGGTGAACTGAGTACCTTTAACACGAACGCGTATTTCTGTTCGCCTTCAGCACTACCTTGAGCTTCTGTTTGTTCCGTTCCCGATTCGGCATTTTGTGCCGGCCCCGCGCAAGCCGTAAATGCTAAGAGCAAGCTCAATGAAGCGGCTGCAACCTTCAACAATTTCTTCATGTCAACCCTCCCCCATAATTTCCCTCAAACGTTTCTTTAACGTTTTCATTCTGGCGCAATTTTACAACAGTCTAAAACGCTCGTCAAGAGAAAATGACTATCTAAAACGATTTAGTACTTATCCGTTGTCTCTCCGATGATGAGGGAGGGCTGAATGAGGATCGTCTCTTTTTCATGCGTTTGGATCAGTCCAATGAGCTTTTCTACGCCGATTTTTCCAATTTCTTCCGCATGTTGGTCGACAGTGGTCAACTCCGGAATCAAGAAAGAACGCAAAACGAGCGCGTCATATCCCACGACCGAAATGTCGTGGGGTACTTGTACGCCGTTCTCCTTGCATGCGCGCAAAAAACCATATGCCATGAAATCATTAAAGCAAAAAAGTGCAGATGGCTTGTTCTTCATGATTTGCGCCATCATTTGGTATCCGGATTGCGCCGAATAGTCGCCCTCGAAAATGAATCGCGGATTCACTTCATACCCTCTGTCGTTGATCGCCTTCACGGCACCTGAAAGGCGCCGCATCGAGTTGGGCGTGTCATTCGGCCCCGTCAGAAAGGCGATGCGTCGATGACCGAGTTCACATAGATAATCGCCAACCAGATACCCTCCGCTTTCATTGTCGCCTGTAATCAAGCTGGGCTTGGTTTCATCTTCAATGTCCTCGTCGAGCATGACGTACGGAATGTTTTCATCTTTGGATGCCTCGTCACGAATGGCGGCAAATTTCCTCGACAAGATGAGCATTCCTTCAAATAAACCGCCTTTCACCATCTTCAGCAGTCGTTCTTCTTCTTTCTGATCTTGTGGCAACGACGCCAAAATGAGCAAATATCCCAAGGTCAAGGCATGGCTTACAGCGTGACGCGCAATGGAAGTGTAAAATGTATTCTCAAGGTCGGGGACGAGTAACAGGAGAAGATTCGACGAGGCTTTTTGTAACCCGCGCGCCGCAAGGTTCGGCGTGTATTCCAATTTCCGCGCGGCAGCCAGAACGCGTTTCTGCGTGGCCTCGGAAATCTCATTCGCTTTTCCATTGAGCACTAATGATACGGTCGTCACCGATACATTACTCGCCTTTGCAATGTCACGAAGAGTCGTTCTCATGCTCTCCTCCATTCCTCATCGATGCATGTCACAAAGTGAACCCGAACAATAATTGTTCCCGCAACTAATCGCTTGTAGTATACACCTTAAAGAAAAAGCCAGTTTGATTGTGTGAAGGACAAGAGCGGATTGAGTATCCATTATGATTTAAGCGGATTCGAAGGTTTGAGGAGCGCGAGCCTCGGACTTGAGCAAGCTTAGTTTTAACAGGATGCGAAACTCGAATTCGTGAGGTGTTGAGAGGATGCACCGAGGTGCAGCGTCGTGGGTACGGTGTGACGTGACCCCTCGTCGACCTGAAGGGCGGCCGCCGTAGGGTGAGAATCGTATATTTTCCCTTTAACCTGCACGTCTCGTAGGGGCAAGTATCGTATATCGTCCAAAGCCGTCTACCGTCGCGAAAATGGTATGGGCAAATCGAATTATCACTAAATTGCGTCGCTTCGGCGTGCCGGCAAAGTCGTCTTTTTTTCAAAATGCGTATATTTTGGGGCTTCGGCGTCGTGGCATTATTGATTTTTAGCTATTCTCCGTCTATTTTTTCTCCTCAAATGTGGACGGACAGGGCGCTTTTTTCATATTGCCCACACCGATTTTTATCATGTAGACGCTTCGAGGCGTTTTATCAAAAGTCCCCACACCACAAAAAGTTTGACAGTTCATTCAGGAACGGCTAACATAATTCTAGCTTAAACGTTTAACTAACGTCTGACGAGCACTTTGCTGCGCGTCCCGGTCCAGGCGCTGCGCGACATCGCAACGTTCACCGCCTCAATGCACCGTCGCATCACTCATCACCGCCCGCACCCCAACCCACGAAAGGAGAACCGCATGCCGCGCCTCTTGAATTTCGGCTCACTCAATCTGGACAAGACCTACTCGGTGCCCCACATCATCCGTCCGGGTGAGACGCTGGCCGCAACCCACTACGACGTGTTCATCGGCGGAAAAGGGCTCAATCAGTCCATCGCCCTGGCGCGAGCCGGCGCTGATGTGATGCACGCGGGCCTCGTCGGCGAGACGGATGGCGACGCCCTCCTCGCGCGGCTTGAGGAAAACGACGTAGACACGACCTTGGTGGAAAAGCGCCCCCTGCCGAGCGGCCACACGATCATCCAAGTCGACGACAGCGGCGCGAATTGCATCATCGTGGAAGGCGGGGCGAATCGCGCCGTCGATGCGGCCTTTGCCGAAAAGGTGTTGTCGCAGTTCAACACGGGCGACGTCCTCATCCTCCAAAACGAAATCTCCGCACTGGCCGAGATCGTGGACATGGCGTCGGAACGCGGCATGAAAATTGTGCTCAACCCCTCCCCCATGGACGAACGCCTTCAAGCGCTGGATCTCAGTAAAATCGACATCTTCGTGGTCAACGAAGGCGAAGGCGCGGCGATGACGGGGGCCGAAGTCCCGGAGGACATCCTCAATATATACAGCGAAAGATTCCCCCATCAGACCGTGATCCTCACGCTGGGCGAAAAAGGCGCATGGTATCAGGGCGCGGCGCAGCCCTTCGCGATGTCCCAAGGGGCAGACGCTGCGCCCGCCGGAAAACAAGTCGAAAACGCCACATCGTCCGCGTCTTCTCCTGCTCAGGCGCCCCTGCGATTCTACACACCGGCGGAAACCATCAAGCCCGTGGACACGACGGGCGCAGGCGACACCTTCTCCGGGTATCTCATCGCCGGACTCATCAGTGGGCTCACCCCGCAGCAAGCCATGGCACGGGCGACGAAGGCCGCCGCCATCGCCTGCCTCACAAAGGGAGCATCAAACGCCATTCCGCGATGGGAAGATGTGCCATGGACCGATCAGTAAAATCTTCGACTCCAAAACCCAGGGGCCAAACGCGGGAGCCGCAACAAACATCAGATCGAAAGCCAACGACGCCACTACCGGCAAATCGACAGCCAGCGAAGCCACAGCCGTCCGATCGGAAGTCGTCGGTAAACAAAACGACGAATCAAAAACAACCGACAAAAGAGCCATCCGTTCCAGAAGCGGCATCTTCCAAAAACCAAACGCACGCCCGGCCCACCATCAAGGACGTGGCCAAGCGCGCCGGGGTCTCGGTGGCGACGGTGTCCTTTGTCTTAAATGGCAAGGACGAGCGCATTCGCCCACAGACCGCAGATCGCGTGCGGGACGCCGTCGACGCCTTGCAGTACACCCCGAACACCCTGGCAAAGCAGCTCAAGACCCGCACCGCCGAGACGCTGGCACTGCTCGTCCCCGATCTGCGCAACGACTTCTTTTCGGAAATCGCAGACGAGGCGCTGTCCGAGGCGCAGGCCCACGGGAAACTCATCGCCATGATGCGCCTGCCAGCATCGGAAGATGAACGCCATCAGCTGGGCGAAGCCTTCCGCAGCGGGCGATTCGCCGGCGCACTCGTGGTGAGTCGTCAGTTCGACCCGCTTCTCGAGGACGTACTAGATGCCTCCATGCTCCCCTTCGTCATGCTCGACGAATCCATCCGCCTGCGCCACGCCGTCACCCTCGTGACCGGCGACAGCGACCGTGGCGGCCAGTTGGTGGGCGACTATCTCGTGAATCAAGGCCACACGCACTTGGCCTGTCTCACCGGTCCGCAGGAGACGCCGAACTCCATGCGTCGCCTCTCGGGCTTTCTGAAGGCGCTGATGCGCCACGACATCACCTTGAAAAATGAGAACATCCTGCTGGGCGACTACACCTTGCGAGGTGGCTACGAGGCCATCAAAAACTGGGACGATCCCGACGTGACGGCCCTGTTCGCGTTCAACGACCTCTCCGCCATCGGAGCCATGCAGGCGTTGCGCGAAAAAGGCAAGCGGGTGCCCGAAGACATCTCGGTCATCGGCTACGACCACATCGCGATGGCCGACTACTTACCACAAAAGCTCACCACGGTCGCGCAACAGGCCGACCGCATCGGGCGGCGCGGCGTACGCGAACTGCTATACGCCATCGACGGGCACCCGGATGCGGAGACGCACGTCAAAGAAGTGCTGATCCCGCCGAAACTCGTCATCGGCGAAACCGTCGCACGTCGCAACGAAACGCCCGAAAGGCGCACGCAATAGGCGCCTGCCGTCGACGCAGAAGAAAGACGCACGCAACGGACAGAGAGAACATACCCAGAAAGGAGGCTCCATGGGAAAAGAAATCCTGACGATGAAGCACATTTCCAAGTCGTTTCCCGGCGTGAAGGCGCTGGATGACGTGGAATTTCACATCTACGAAGGCGAAGTCATGGGATTTTTGGGCGAAAACGGCGCCGGAAAATCCACGTTGATGAAAATCCTCTCAGGTGTGTACATCAAAGATGCCGGCACCATCACGCTCGACGGCGAGCCCTATGAAGTGAACCGCCCGAGCGAAGCCATGGAAAAAGGCGTCGCCATCATTCACCAAGAACTGAACCTCGTGCCCGCCATGAACGTCTACGAGAACATCTTCTTAGGCCGCGAGCCGGTCCAAGGCGGAGGACGTCTCAAGAAGGCGGAAATGCGTACGCGCGCCCGAGAACTTCTGGCGATGTTGCAGGTCAACATCGATCCGGATTGTCCGGTCTCTTCCCTCTCCATCGCACAGCAGCAGATGGTGGAAGTGGCCAAGGCGCTCTCTCTCAACGCGCGCATCATCATCATGGACGAGCCGACGGATACGCTGACCACGCAAGAAGTGCACAGCCTCTTCCAAGTCATCCGTCGTCTCACCGCCGCCAACAAAGGCATCGTCTACATTTCCCATCGCCTCGAAGAAATCGACCAGATCTGCGATCGCTACATCGTCCTGCGCGACGGCAAATTCATCGGCGAACGCCGTGTGGCCGAGTCCCAACAGGACGAGATGATTCGCATGATGGTGGGACGCACGATGGAGGAGCAGATGTCCTACGTACCGGCTCATCCGGAAGGCGTGCTCCTGTACGTGAGACATCTCACGACGGACGACGTCACCGATATCTCCTTTACCGTCCGTGCCGGCGAAATCGTGGGGCTGGCGGGTCTCGTGGGCGCGGGGCGCACCGAGCTGGCCCACGCCCTGTACGGCGCGGCCCCCATCCGCCAAGGGGAAATCCTCTTAAATGGGCAAGACGCGCGCGCCAGAAGTCCGCGTGAAGCCATTGACCACGGCATCGTCTACGTCAGTGAAGATCGCAAGAGCGACGGGCTCATTTTGAACATGACGGTCCAAGAGAACATGACCTTGCCCTCGCTCAAAAAATTCACGAAAAACGGGCGCATCGACAAGGCGGCGGAGCGGAAGGCCACGGAAGGCTACGTCGCGGGGCTGGCGGTCAAGACCCCGTCCATTCACCAAGTCGTGGACTACTTGAGCGGCGGCAACCAGCAGAAGGTCGCCATCGCGAAGGCTCTGATGACGGAGCCGGAAGTGCTCGTGCTGGATGAGCCGACGCGCGGCATCGACGTGGGCGCAAAGCACGAGATCTACGAATTGCTCAACGAGATTAAGGCGCGAGGCAAGGCGGTTCTGATGATTTCTTCGGACATGCCGGAGATTCTGGGCATTTGCGACCGCATCCTGGTGATGAACGAAGGGCGTTTAAAGGGCGAACTCATGCGCGACGAAGCGACACAGGAGCGCATTATGGAAAAGATTGTGGAGGGCGTGGAAGCATGACAAACGAGAAAACCAAGCAGAAAAAAACGCTTCCGAAAATAGTACAGCCGCTGTTGGTCTTAGTGGGACTCATCGTCATTTTGAGCGTGTTAAGCCCCAGTTTTCTAACCATGAGTAACCTCATGAACGTCTTGCGCCAGGTCTCCGTGAACGGCATGATCGCCGCGGGCCTCACGCTGGTCATCCTGACGGGCGGCATTGACCTCTCCGTCGGCTCCATTCTGGCCTTTTCTGGCGCGGTCACGGCCCTCTTGCTCCAGCGGCAGATGCCCCTCGCCGTGGCGCTCGTGGCGGGCCTCGGCGTCGGCGTGGTGTTCGGTCTCGTGAACGGCACCCTCGTCACACGGGCCAAGGTGCAGCCCTTCATCGGCACCCTCGTCTCGATGATGTTCTTGCGCGGTGCGACGCTGGTCTTGACGGATGGCAAGCCCATTGCCATCCCGCGGGAGGGCAACGAGATGTTGAACTGGTTCGGTCGCGGCGACATCTTCGGCATTCCGGTGCCGATGATCCTCACGCTCATCGTCTTTGCGGTGCTCTACTACGTCCTTTCGCAGACGCGCTACGGGCGGCACCTCTACGCCGTCGGCGGCAATGAAAAGGCCGCGCGCCTGGCGGGCGTGGACACCAAGAAGACGCAGGCCATCGCCTATCTGATCTGCGGCATCACGGCGTTTATGGCGGGCGTCATCGTCACGTCCCGTCTCTCTTCGGCACAGCCGACCGCCGGCGAGGGCTATGAAATGGACGCCATCGCCGCCGTCGTGTTAGGAGGCACGTCCATGACGGGCGGCCAGGGCACCATCCCCGGGACGCTCATCGGCGTGCTCATCATGGGGGTGCTCAACAACGCCTTGAACTTGATGAATGTCCCTTCGTATTATCAGCAGATTGCGAAGGCCGTCATCATCCTGATTGCGGTGTTGCTCGACCGCAAAAAGCAGGCGGAGTAACCGCGAGCGTAAAGAAAGGAGTTCTATGAAGAAGAGTGGAATCTTGCAAGGGGCGCTCGCGCGGGTCATCGCGACGTCGGAGCACGGGGATCTGCTGCTCATCGGCGATGCCGGCATGCCCATTCCCGATGGGGTGGAGTGCATTGACCTCGCGCTCTGCGAGGGGCACGTGCCGTTCAAGGCGGCGCTCTGCTCCGTGCTGGGCGAAATGACGGTGCAAAAGGCGTATCTGGCGACGGAGACGGCCTCGGAAAGTCCGGCGATGCAGCAGGTGATCGATGCGGCGATTGGCGATCTGCCGGTCGAACGTCTGTCTCACGAGGACCTCAAGGCGCTTTCGACGCTGTGCAAGGCGGCCGTCCGCACGGGCGAATACACCCCCTATGCCAACATCATTCTGGAATCCGGCGTCAATTTTTAGGCGCCTCTCTAAAAAAAAAAACAAGAAGGAGTGAACATGAAAACGACAAAGAAATGGTTATCAATTCTGACCGCTTTTGGTCTGGCTCTCGGGCTGGCGGCCTGTGGCAATGGGGGCAATGCCTCCACCGAGGCGGCGACGGACGCAGGTGCGGACACGACCGCTGCAGAGACGGCTGCGGAAGAGTCCACAGAAGCGGCGTCGGAGAGCACGTCGGCGGGCGACAAGACCATCGGTTTTGTCATTTCGACGCAGACGAACCCGTTCTTCGTTTCGATGAAGGAAGGCGCGGAAGCCAAGGCCAAAGATTTGGGCGTAAACCTCATCGTACTGGATGCACAGGATGATGCAGCGCAGGCGACGGCGGGGATGGAAGACCTCATCACCAAGAAGGTGGATCTCATCATCGTCAATCCGACGGACTCCGACGCCATTGGCAATGCGGTCATCGAGGCCAATGACGCTCAGATTCCGGTCATCACGGTGGACCGTGCGTCGAACGCGGGTGACGTGCTGACGCACATTGCATCGGACAACGTCGCCGGCGGAAAGATGGCGGGCGATCTCATCATAGAGAAGTTGGGTGGCAAAGGCAAGGTCGTGGAATTGGAAGGCGTTCCGGGCGCGAACTCGGCCATTGAGCGCGGCCAGGGCTTCAACGACGCCATCGCTACGTCGGACATCGAAGTCGTCGCCAAGCAGACTGCCAACTTCGACCGCACTGAGGGGTTGAACGTCATGGAGAACATCCTGCAAGCGCAGCCTGAGATCGACGCCGTGTTTGCGCACAACGACGAGATGGCACTGGGCGCGCTGGAAGCCATCGAAGGCTCTGGCCGCGAGATTCTGGTCGTGGGCTTTGACGCCACGGACGACGCCGTGAAGGCCGTCGAAGATGGACGCATGACCGCCACCGTCGCGCAGCAGCCGCAACTCATGGGCGAAATGGCCATTGAGTACGCTTTGAAAGCCATCAACGGCGAGACCCTCGAGAAGAGCATTCCGGTCGATCTGCAGCTGGTGACCAAGTAACAGTTGCGCCGCACGCCAGGCCTTCAAGTGGAATGGCAGCCCGTGACCCAGGTACGGCGTCACGGGCCGGCACCCTCACGGGCCGGCGGCCTCACATTACAGGGGATCCCCCCCTATCACAAAAGCGCCTCGCTCCCATAGGATTCTCTGGTGGCGGGGCGCTTTTGGTTCCCATCGGCGATCAAGGCACACAGCGTCTTCATCGCAAGATGTATTCCGTGTTCTCAGCGCTAGATTCGTGGTGATCCGACGGGGCGCGGGCCGAAAGGCGGCTTCCGTAGTTCGAAGACTCGATATTGATTGTTAAGCCGGGATGAAGACTCGGTATTGATTGTTAAGTCGGCACATCGCGTAGGGGCAATTATCCATTTTTTCGCAAAGCAGTATAGCCTATCGAAAATCGTATGGGCAAATCCAGTTTACGTTCTCCAGCGTCTACGCGGCGTGCCGGCAAAGTCATCATTTTCTTCATATGCGTATATTTTCAGGCCCTTGTGTATACGCAAATGAACTTTTTCTCTCATAGCGTCTATTTTTGCGCCGAAACGATAGACGGTCAGGACGCTTTTGCTCATTTTCCCCACACCATTTTTCACGGTGTATACGCTTTGAGGCGTTTCTTCAAAAATGCCCACACCGCCATGCTTCACACTTTCTCGAACACCCCATTCGTCGTCTCTTCGCGGCAGGTCTCGCCTTTTTCCATCAAAACCGCTGCCCCGCCGAGATCCTCCGAGAGCTGTCCCGCCGAGATCCTCCGAGAGCTTTCCCGCCAAGATCCTCCGAGCGCTGTCCCGCCCTCGCCTCACTTTGCTTCGAACACGCGATACGTCGTGCGCTGGCGATAGATTTCGCCTTTTTTGAGCACCACCGATGGGAAGTTGTCGTGATGAATGGCGTCCGGCCACGCCTGTGTCTCCAGACAAAATGCCGACCGAGCCGGGTAGTGCGCGCCATTTTTGCCTGGAGTACCGTCCAGATAGTTGGCAGTGTAGAGTTGCACGCCGGGCGCAGTGGTGGAGCACTCCAAAACGAGTCCGCCACCCGTCACCCGTGCGGCGAGGCGCCCTGGCACATAGGGTTCGTGTCCCAGCACGAAATTGTGGTCATAGCCATGGCCAAGCGTAATCTGTGGATGCTCCTGCGCCAAGCCGTCCACGAAGCGCACCGGCGCACGCAGATCAAAGGGACCTTCGACAGGCAACACCTCGCCCGTCGGCAAGCTACTCGCATCACACGCCGTGAAGGCGTCGGCCAAAATCTGAATGGCCTGATCGCCCAAAGTGCCGGCATCGTGACCCAAGAGATTGAAATACGCGTGGCACGTGAGATTGCACAGCGTGTCAGCGTCGCTTTCGGCCACGTAGTCGAGAGAGAGGCGGCCGTCATCGCCGAGCGAATACATTACCTCAACGGACAGATTCCCGGGAAAACCCTCGTCGCCATCCGGACTGTCGTACGACAACACGAGCGCGCCATCGCGCTCCGACGCCTTCCAGATGACCTGGTCGAAACCCACGACGCCGCCGTGAATACTGTTTGCCCCACTATTGGCGGCCAGCGGATAGTGCTGGCCATTCAGATCGAACGACGCCCCGCCGATGCGGTTCGCCACGCGACCCACGATGGCGCCAAAATACTTGTCCTGCGCCTCAAGTTCTTGAAGCGTCTCGGAACCGAGCACGATGTCCCGCGTTCCCTCAGCGATCGGCACGCGAAACGAGCGCAGCGTCCCCCCACGCGTCAGGATTTCGGCGACGTAGTCGCCCGCCTCCAGCGTCCAGAGATCCACGACCTCGCCCCGCGATGTCGTGCCAAAAACCGTCTTGTGTAGCGTGGCCATCGCCCGCTCCTTTCCTTCTTTTCATTTGCGATGTCGACACCCGAACACCCGGAAATGTCGAACCGGATGAAACGAGCGCGCCGAAAGAGACTCTCACCTCCGGCGCGCCGTGCTTCCCTATTAACGCAACGACTCCCTCACACCTGCTCCAGGAACCGCAAAAACGCCTGTTTCCCCGCATCCGTGCGCGCGTAGACGCCCGCATGCTCCAAAACCTTGGCGAACACGAGCCCCGTCTCCGTCTTCAAGACCTCTTCCACGTTTTCCGCCGTGATGCTGTGGCGCGACTGAAGCTCCTCCGCCCAGTCGGCGTGAGGCGCCGTCAGCGGGTCCGCGTGGAGATCCTCGCCCTTCACGAGTTTTTCGCCCACGGCGGCGAGTTCCGCCTTGAGGCGCGCCGGCAACACCGCAAGGCCCATCACCTCGATGAGGCCGATGTTTTCCTTCTTGATGTGGTGCAACTCCGCGTGCGGATGGTAGAGTCCCAGCGGGTGCTCCGGCGTAGTCAGATTGTTGCGCAACACGAGATCCAACTCGTAGTCCTCGCCGCGACGCCGTGCGATGGGCGTTATGGTGTTGTGCGGCTCCCCGTCTGTCTCAGCGTAGATCACCGCGTCCTCATCGGTGTACCCGCGCCACGACATCAAAATCCGATCCGCGAGCTCCACGAGGCGCTCCGGCTCAGCCGCCCGCAGACGAATGACCGACATCGGCCACTTCACGATGCCCGATTCGACGTCAGAAAAGCCGGGAAACGCAAACGGCGTCTCCACCGGCGCCTTCGCCATGGCAAACGTGTAATGGCCCCCTTGGAAGTGATCGTGCGCCAAAATGGACCCGCCCACGATGGGCAAGTCCGCATTCGAGCCCACAAAGTAGTGCGGGAACTGCCCCACGAAATCCAAGAGCTTCGCAAAGCACGCGCGGTCGATCTTCATTGGCACGTGCTCCCGATTCAAGCAGATGCAGTGCTCGTTGTAGTAGACGTAGGGTGAATACTGCAAAAACCACGGCGAGTTGTTGATGGTGATGGGGACGATGCGATGGTTCTGACGCGCCGGATGGTTCACGCGACCGGCGTACCCCTCATTTTCCGCACAGAGCTGGCACTTGGGATAAGCCGATGCCGGCAGATTGCGCGCCGCTGCAATGGCCTTGGGGTCCTTTTCCGGCTTGGACAAGTTGATCGTGATGTCCAGATCGCCGTACTCCGTGGCCGTCTTCCAGCGCACGTCCTTTTGGATGCGATCTCGACGAATGTAGTTCGTATCCTGAGAAAAGGCGTAAAACCAATCCGTGGCCAGCTGCGGATCTTCCTTGCGCAGGCGTTCAAAGTGTTCAATCACCTGTGCCGGGCGGGGCGTGAGCGCGCCCATGATCTTCGTGTCGAAGAGATCGCGGTAGACGATGGAATTCTCCGTCAGCACGCCGCGCGCAAACGCGTCGTCCACGAGCACATCCAACACCTCGTGGAGATTCTCCTCCGTCGCCGATTCGACCTCCGGCAGATGGACGTCGTCCACCTCCAGGACCTCCAAAAGCGCATTCGTCGCCCAGATCTTTTCACAGGGCGCAATGAGTTTCTTGTCCAGCGCATAGCCCACGAGCTTCGCCAGGGCTTCCTCACGATTCATATCGGCCTCCTTTTCGACCTCATCGATTTTACCTTCATCGGTTCGGATAAAAGAAGAACGACCGTCAAAGTCTCCCTTCTCCGGTCGTTCTTCGTGGGGATTTTCCCCTGTCTTCTCACTTATTTCTTCTGGACGTACTTCAACGAGTCGAGCGTGACGGCGATCATGATGATGACGCCCTGGAGCACGAACTGGAGGTTCGTATCGATGCCCAGGATCGTGAGCGAGTACGTCAGGGCCGTAAAGATCAGCACGCCGACGACGACGCCGGAGATCTTACCAATACCACCGGTGAAGGAGACGCCACCCACGACGCAGGCCGCGATGGCTTCCATTTCCCAACCTTGACCATAGGCCGCCGAACCGGAACCCACCATGCGGATGTTCTCCAGCCAGGAACCGAAGCCGTACAGCACGCCGGCCAGGATGAACGCGCCCATCGTGATCTTGAAGACCGAGATACCGGAAACCGAAGCCGCCTCCGGGTTGCCACCCACGGCGTAGAGGTTTTTCCCGAACGTCGTCTTATTCCAGATGAACCACACCACGATCACCGCGGCGACCGCCCACAGGATGATGGTCGGGAAGCCGTTGATCTTCGGAATGATCATGCCCGGGATCTCCGGTGCGATCGAACCGAACGACACGCCCTTCGTGGCGTAGGTCAAGAGGCCGAAGATGATGAGCATGTTGGACATGGTGGAAATGAACGGATGGATCTTAAACCGCGCCGTGAAGAACCCGGCGAGGGCCGAGAACAGCACGCTCAACAGCACGCAGGCCACGAGAGCCAGAAAGATGCGCGCCAACACCGGCATCGTGTCGAAGTTGAAGACCACGCCGAAGACCGAACCCGTGTTCGGGCCGTTGTGCATGATGATGGTGGACGCCACCATGCCCAGACCGACGATACGACCAATGGAGAGGTCAGTGCCGGTGAGCAAGATGAGGCCGGCCACGCCCAAGGCGAGGAACATACGCGGCGACGCCTGTTGCAGAATCGTCAGGAAGTTGTTCACGGTGAAGAGCTGTGTGCCTTTCAAACGTGGCGCCAGAATGCCCAGCAAGATAAAGACCAAAATGATGGCGATAAACAGACCATTCTTCAACAAGAACTGCTTCAGGTTGAACTGGTAGCGGTAGTTCTCCAAGCGCTGCTGGAGCGATTGACCGAACGTGAAGCGCGAGGCGCGCAGCTGGTCGATCATGTGATATTTTTCCATGAACGCTTCATGGCGACGGTCCTTGATCAGCTGACGCTGAATGTCATAGTTGACCTTGGCATCGAAGATTCTGTTCTTGTGGACGTAGTCCTCATCCTTGAGTTCCTGCGCCTGATCCACTGTCGAATCCGCCTTGATCTCATTGATGCGCGCCTGATGCGTCTCTTCCAATTCCTTGAGCGCCTGTTGGTGCTCTTCTTCCGCCAATTTGTACTGCGCTGCCACGCTCTTCTCAACGTGCTGGAAGTAATCTTTGTCAAAGTGAGCGTTCAAATAATCTTCGCCCTCTTTGATGAGCTTGTCGATCTGCGGCTTGCGCTGCTGCGCCACTTTGAGCGCCGCTTCCCGCTCCCGCTTGTATTCCTCAATTTTCGGTGCCTTTTCCGCATCCGTGTAATTGCGGTCTTCCTTCAAGAGCTGAATGGAATCCTGCAATTCCTCGGCCTTCGCCGAGCCGTCCAGACGCAGGACGTCGATCTGATGTTGGATCTCGGCGAGATGATCCTGAATGGGCTTCAGAAGTTCTGCTTCGCGCTCCGGCGAGAGAATATCGCTATTGGCCTTGGTATTCAAATCGTTCATAGGACCTTCTTCCTTCCTATTACAGATACTTCGCGCTCAAGCGAAGCAGCTCTTCCTGGTCGGTCTCCTTCGTATTGACGATGCCCGCCAACCGACCGTTGGACATGACGCCGATGCGGTTGGTAATGCCCAAGATCTCCGGCATTTCCGACGACACCACGATGATCGTCTTGCCCTGTTTCGCCATGTCGATGATCAGCTGATAGATCTCGAACTTGGCGCCCACGTCGATGCCGCGCGTCGGCTCGTCCATCAAGAAGATGTTCGGGTCGCGCTCCAACCATTTGCCAAAGATGACCTTCTGCTGGTTACCACCCGACAGGCTCATGATGCTGTCCTCCGGCCCCATGGCCTTCGTGTGCATCGTCTGTAACTCACCCATCGTGGCGCGCATCATCTTGGACTTCGACAGGGCAAAGCCCTTCTTGTAGTGGTTGATGTTCGCGATGGTGGTGTTGAAGACCAAGTCGCTCTTCGGGAAGATACCGCTGGACTTGCGCTCCTCGGTGATCATGGAGAAGCCGTGTTCCATGGCCTCTTTGGAGTTGGTGAAGTTCATGCGCTTGCCGCGGTAGAACACCGAACCGGCCGCACGTGTCCGCACGCCGAAGATGGTCTCCAGGAGTTCCGTGCGTCCGGCGCCCACCAGCCCGTAGAGGCCGAAGATCTCACCCTTGCGGACGTCGAACGTGATGTCTTGCAGATGCGGCTTGAACTTCGTCGACAGACTCCGAATGGAGAGGACCACTTCGCCCGGCTCGTTGTCCACATCCGGGAAGCGGTTGTCCAGCGAACGACCGACCATGGCAGAAATGAGTTCGTTCATATTCGTGTCGCTCGTGTTCTTCGTCTCGATGAGTTTGCCATCGCGCAAGACCGACACCTGGTCGCAGATCTCGAAGATCTCATCCATCTTATGCGAGATGTAAATCAGCGAAATGCCCTGATCGCGCAGCTGGTTCATCATCTTGAAGAGCTTGCGCACTTCCGGCTCGGTCAAGGACGACGTAGGCTCATCCAACACGATGAGCTTAGCGCGATACGAAATGGCCTTGGCGATCTCGCACATCTGGCGCGTGGAGACGGACAACTTGCGCATGGGCGCATTGAGCGGCACCATGATGCCCAAGCGACGGAAGAGTTCCGACGCTTCCTTGTGCATGCGCGCTTCGTCGATGATGCCCATGGCGTTGGTGGGATAGCGGCCTAAGAACAGGTTATCCACCACCGTGCGATCCAGGGCTTGGTTGAGTTCCTGGTGCACCATGGCGATGCCGTTCTCCAGCGCGTCCTTCGGATTGGCGAAGACCACCTCGCGCCCGTCTAAGTAGATTTCACCCTCGTCCTTTTGATACGTGCCGAACAGGCATTTCATCATCGTGGATTTGCCGGCGCCGTTTTCACCCATGAGGCCCATGACTGAGCCGCGCTTGACGTCGAGGTCAATGTGATCCAGCACGCGGTTGCGTCCGAATGATTTTGACATTCCCCGGATGGACAGAACGATGTCATCTTTCACTTCGCTCACTTCTGTCATAATCCTTCCTCATTTCTAAATCCTGAGAGGCCCGGCCGGCCCAGTGGCCCGTAGACCGTGCGAACTCTCAAAAAAAGCTATCGGGTTTCCCCGATAGCTTGGTCCCCCCCGCTTCAAATCACGTGGCTATTGCCATCTTACTGATTCAGAATCGACGTATAGGAGCTGGCGTTGTCCGTCTTCACCATGTTGATGGCGAACGCATCGTACGCACCCGGGTTGCCCAGACGGTTCGTGATGTTGGATTCCGTCTGACCATCGCCGCCGATGTACTCGACGTTCAGGTTGAGCAGCTTGTCGTACTTCTGCAGCAACGGCTGATAGGTCGAAGACAGGAAGTTATCCGACGAGTTGTAGATGTTCAGCCACACCTTTTTCTCCGGGCTCTTCGCCGCGTCGAGCTGCTTCGCGACCGGATCAAACGGCTTCGTGGAATCCATGAAGTCTTGATAGTTGTCCGCGGTCACAGCCACGTTCAAGGCGTAGAACGAACGGTCTTCGTCAACGTACTTGTATTCATTTTCCGTGAGGACGTTGCCGGCTTCATCCGCCGTCGCGATGCCGGTGTTGACATCCACGCCGTCCAACAGGTTGCGCAGCACGCGCAGCGTCAGATATGCCTGAACGTCAGCATGCTGGCTGATGGTTCCGCCGTAACCGTCGGCAATGGCCGCAACGGCATCCGAGTTGGCGTCATAGCCAAACGTCGGAACTTTGTTCTCTTTCGACCAGGCGTTGAACATGGCCATGCCCATGCCGTCGTTGTTGGAGACGACGATGTCGATCTGGTCGCCCAACGACGAAGACCACGTCCCGATGGCGTTGCCCGCCGTCGGAGCATCCCACGTCGCACCAGCGGTGTTCTTCATTTCCTGGCTGGCCAGCTCACGAACCTTCATCTTCGTGCCGTTGACATCCAGTTCGCCGTCTTTGACGTTCGTGCTTGCGCCTTCAGCGTTCGTGCCGACCGGGCTCGAATCGATGGCGCCATCTACCTCAACGGCGGTGCCCAACGCTTTGCGCACACCACGCGTACGCGCGATGGAGTCGTTGTGGCCGACGTCGCCGATGGCCAGAACGTAACCGATGATGCCATCGCCATTACGGTCGATGGTCGCCGCGTTCTTGGTGATGTAGTCCGCGACCATCTGGCCCTGAACCTCAGCACCCTGGTTGGCATCGAAGCCAACGTAGTACGTCTTGTCGTTGAAGCTCAACGCCTCTTTGTCCAGTTCACCCGTGGACGAGTTGGACGGCTGACGGTTGAACCAGACCAGCGGCTTATCCTTGTTGGCAACGGCCTCGCCACCCTGTGCCGCTTCCGTCGATTCAGCTTCAACAGCAGCCGTTGTCTCGGCGCCGCCATCCGCACCCGTCGTCGCTTCTGTGCTGTCTGTTCCGCCGCCGCATGCCGTCAGTGTCAGCATGCCAGCAAGCAGCAAACTTGCCATGACTTTCATTTTCATTGGAATCTCCCCCTTATGGCTTAAAACAAATGTTTCTTCCATAACCCTTCGTGCTACGTTCAAAGCATCCATGAACAAGCCACGTTCGACCAATTCCCATTGGGCGCAATAGTGATTTTCTGCGATTGCACTTGGGGTCAAATGGGTGGCTCCTTCGAGACGCACCCTTTGATGGATTTAATTATAGCATAAGTGAAATTAAAGTAAAACGATTCCCAAAAAAAACGCTTTCTTAACGATCGATTTGCTTAAAAATGGCTTGATTTCAATAGTTAAGCGCGATGACGACCTCTCGATTCCGACGGTTCCGCCAGCGGCGGCGTCATTGTCATCGCTTTTTTTCGTCGCTTCGCCACAACCGCTGGCCCTCAGCATCGTGCCATCCGCTCGCAACACCGCGCCGCCAGGCCTCAGCATCGCCCGGCGCGGAGGTCTTTCACCGAGTTGCCCTCCACAATGGACACCGGAAAGCGGTACAGGTGGGGCGTCTTCACTTTGCTGGGGGATTGCAGGCGCTTGACGAGGCGCGCGGCGGCCACGCGGCCCAGCTCGAACTGCGGGTGCTCCGCGGTACAGAGTTTGAGGGTGGCGTCGGACACGATCTGCGCGTGGTCGAACGACACGATGGACAGCTCGTCCGGCACGCGGATTCTGGGCTGAAAGGCGTTCAGAAATTGATAGGCGGTCTCGTCGTTATAGGCCATAAGCGCCGTGCAGTGGCGGCTGCGCTGGCGAAATTTCCGCAGCTGTGCCTTCGAGAGCGCGTAACTGCGGTCCTTCGTGGAAAACCACAGAATGTGATGGTCGTCGATGGGGATGTGAAAGTCCTGAGCGGCGTGGATGAACCCGCGATAGCGCTCCACGCCCTGCTGGTCGTCGTATTTGAAGATACCGCAGATCTTCTCGTGCCCCTTCTCCACCAAAATGCGCATGAGCTCATAGCCGCATTGATAATCGTCCATCTCCACCCCATCGACGGGCAGTTCCGCGTAGTGGCTGTGAATGAACACGATGGGGATGTGACGGGCGAGGTATTCTTTGTAAATCCAAAGGTTGGGATTGGGAAACGCCGAACGCGTCCCCTCGACAATTAAGCCGTTGACGTTGTGATTCAAAAAGCGCTGCAAGAACAGCGCTTCTTCGTTCAGATCATTGCGCGTGACGCCCACGTCAAGACTGTAGACGTTCTCGTCCAGGACCGACTGGATGCCGGCGTAAATCTGTGGAAATAAGTAATCCGCAAAGTAACTCATGATGAGCCCCACGGACTTCTGCCGGGCGCCCGGCGACTGCCACTGATAGGACACGTAATACCCGCTGCCGCGTCGGGCCACCAGCAGCCCCTCGACCACTAACTTTTGCAGCGCCGTACGCACCGTCTGCCGCGAGAAGCCGAACTTGTTTTGCAGCATGTGCTCGCTGGGAAACGCATCGCCGTGACGCATGATGCCCGAGAGGATGAGCGTCTTGGCCCAATGGTAGATCTCCAAGTACTTGTAATTGGCCTGACTTCCCATGGCTTTGCCCTTCCTACGCACCATTTCCAACCGCCGCGTCGCGATGCTGTGCGCAGCATCGCCGGCCAATCATTCACAACGCCGCGATGCCGAACCCGCCGCGTCGCCGCCGGCTCAATCCAGCGCCGCAATGGCCTCCTCTTCGATGCGAAGCCCCTTTTCGTAGCGCTCCATGTACGCCTTCCATCCGGCGATGCCGTCCGCCTGCGGCTCCAGCGTGTCCGCCTCCAAATGCTCAAAGACGTGCGCTAAAAAGTCGCCGAGATCCGCGTAATGCGCGCGCTCCAGCATGTAGCGCGCCAAGAGCGCGCTTCCCCACGCGCCACCCTCCGTGGCGTGCGCCAAGACCGTCACCGGCGCCTCGATGGCGTCGGCCAACGCCTGCTGCGCCACGCCTTTCGTGCGGAAGAGGCCGCCGTGCCCCAACATGGACTGAATGGCGATGCCTTCGCTCTCCTTCAGCTGGTCGAGTCCCATCTTGACGCAGGCGAGCACACTGTAGAGATGCGCGCGGAACACATTCGCCAACGTAAACCTCGCGTTTTCCTCCTGTGCAAACAGCGGACGTCCCTCGTTCACGTGCGTGATGCCCTCGCCCGAATAATAGCCGTAGCTCAGTAAGCCGCCTGCATCGCGGTCGCCTTCTCCCGCCGCCTCAAACAGCGTCTCGAACACCTGATCCATGTCCACGTCGGCGTGAATGCGCCGCGCAAAGTCAGAAAACAACGCCGCCCAGTGGTTGATGTCCGTGGTGCCGTTGTTGGCGTGCGCCATGGCCACGGGGAGCCCCTCCGGCGTGGCTACGAGGTCGATCTCCCGCATGACGTGCGCCAACGGGCGCTCCAACACCAGCATGGCAAACGCGCTCGTCCCCGCACTGCAATTGCCCGTACCGGGCTTCACGGCGTTCGTCGCGACCATGCCCGTACCGGCGTCGCCCTCCGGCGGACAGAAGGGAATGCCCTCGTGCAATGCCCCCGAAGGATCCAGCAGCAGCGCCCCCTCTGCCGTGAGGCGTCCCGCCTCCTCGCCCGCGCGATGCACGACGGGGAAGAGTTCCCGGGCCGTCCAAGGCACATCGTAAGACGCAAGCAAGGCGTCAAACGTCGCCAGGCGATCCGCATCGTAATCGCCCCCATCCGCGGCAAGCGGGAAAATGCCGGACGCTTCGCCCGCGCCGACCACTTTTTCGCCCGTCAAACGGTAGTGGATGTAGGACGAGAGCGTCGTCACGAACGCGAGGTCCTTGACATACTCCGCCCCGTCCAGTACGCGCTGAAAGAGGTGTGAGCCCGTCCAGCGCAGCGGCATGGCAAAGTGGAGCGCTTCCGTCAGTTGATCCGCTGCCTCTTCGGTGTTGGAATTGCGCCACGTCTGAAACGGTGTGAGCAAGGTATCGTCGGCGTCGAGCGCCAAAAAGCCGTGCATCATGCCGCTGATGCCGATGGCCGCAAACGTGGAGGGCGCCGCGCCGTAGCGCTTCTTCACATCGCCCGCGAGCGCCGCATAGGCCGCCTGCAGCGCATGCAAAATCTCGTCCAGCGCATACGTCCAGACGCCATTCACGAGCTGATTCTCCCACGTGTAGCCACCCACCGCCACGATGGCGCCCTCCGGGTCCACCGCCACGGCCTTCACGCGCGTGGAGCCGAATTCCACCCCCAGCGTCACCTGCGTCCAGTCCACCGAAAAAAGCACCCGGGCCGTCTCAGTTTTGTCCATAGTACGCCTCTTTCCCATGCTTGCGCGAAAAGTGCTTGTTGAGATACGCCGCCGGAATGTCGGACACGTCTGGATTTAACGCCACCGTGAGCGCGTTCATGTGCGCCACCTCCTCCAGCACCTTCGCGTGCACGACCGCCTCCATGGGAGACGTCCCCCACGTGAATGGCCCATGATGCGCGCACACACAGCCCGGGATGGCCATCGGGTCGATGCCGGCCTTCTGAAACTCCTCCACGATGACGTGCCCGGTGTTGCCTTCGTAGTCCTCTTCAATTTCCTCTGCGGTGAGTTCTCGAATGCAGGGCACCGTCCCGGCGAATGTATCACAGTGCGTCGTCCCGAGGCAGGCAATCGGCCGCATGGCTTGGGCGAACGCCACCGCGTGCAGCGAATGCGTGTGCACGATGCCACGAATCTCCGGGAACGCCTGATAGAGGCGCACGTGCGTCTTCGTGTCCGACGACGGCCTAAGCGTCCCCTCCACGACCTCGCCCGCGAGGTTGACCACCACCATCTGCTCCGGCGACAGCTCCTCATACGCAACCCCGCTCGGTTTGATGACCACAAGCCCCGTCTCTCGGTCGATGCCAGACACATTGCCCCACGTGAACGTCACAAGCCCCAGCGCCGGCAACTGCAGATTCGCTTCATAGACTTCCTTTTTTAATGACTCAAGCACGATGTCCTCCTTTCGTTGCCGCTTTGCCGCGATGGCGTGACGCCCGGGACATTGCCTCAGTGGCGAAAGTCGAACGTCTTCACGCCGTCATCGCCGATCGTCACGAGTTCCGTGCGCGTCAACCGCGCAAACAGGACGATGTCCTCGCGCGAAAGCGCCGTCGACACGACGGAATGGTGTCCGCCGCCCGCCTCCAGCCAAGCCGCCGTCCCTTCGGAAAAATTCGGTTTATGCCGATACATGATGCGCGCCACCGGAAGATGCGGCATTTCCTGCGGCTGCGCCACGAGTTCGATATCCGCGCAGACGATGCGGAAGTGATCTCCCATGTCCGACATCGTCACCTGAATGCCGTCGCCCTGAATCCCGTCAAAGACCAGACGCGCCGGCGCCTCTTTGTCGCCAATGTCCAGCGGATGCACTTCCACCTTGGGCGTGGATGCGGCAAAGGACGGCGACACCTCCAGCATGTGGGCTGCCAGCTCCAACTCCTCGCCTTCGGTCAAATCATACGT
The DNA here is from genome assembly GCA_028726605.1 of Peptoniphilaceae bacterium. Lineage (GTDB taxonomy): Bacteria > Bacillota > Clostridia > Tissierellales > Peptoniphilaceae > Murdochiella. The sequence continues at coordinate 87,772 of JAQYPV010000011.1, forward strand.
GTAATCTTCGATGAACCCCGTCCCGCCTTCGCGACGCTCGGCCATCTTCATGAGCACGGCCGAAAACGCGCTCGTCTTGTAATCGCCCTCCGGGCCGAACCCGATGCCACGCGCCATGAGGTGCTGCGTCGCCAGACCGGGCAATTGCTTCAACTGATACAGATCCTGAAAATTATCCGTAAACGCGCCGATGCATTCCGCCTCGAGGAAGTGATCGAGCGCCACCTCCATCTTGGCCTGTTCCCGGATGGCCTCCGTTGCCGCGGGCGTCTTTTCCGGCATCTCGTATGCGTCGGCGTATTCGCGTATCTTGGCGTCGATTTCGTCCGCCGTCACGTCCTCCATGCGCTCCACCAGTTCGCCAATCCCGTAGTAGTTCACTTCCCAGCCGTACTGGATCTGACTCTCCACGCGGTCGCCGTCCGTCACGGCCACTTGACGCATGTTGTTGCCAAATGTGGCCACGTTCAGGTTTCGCGAATAGTCCACGGCCAGCGCCACTTCGGCAAAGCGGCGCAGTTCCCTGATGACCCGCTCATGACGATAGTATCCGGAAACTGTGGCATGTGCAATATGCATGCGCGCCAAAATGAACGCATATTCGCGGTCGCCATGCGCGGACTGGTTCAAATTCATGAAATCCATGTCGATGGCGTCGTACGGCAGCTTTTCGCCCGCCTGCGTGTGGAAGTGCAGCAACGGCTTCTGCAGTTTCTGCAGTCCCTTGATCCACATCTTGGCTGGGGAGAAGGTGTGCATCCACGTGATGACGCCCACACAATCGGCATCGACATTGGCCTTCTGCATATTCTGGATGCACTGCGCCGAGTCGATGACGGCGGGAAGCAGCTCCACGGCGAGTAGATCCTGCATCGCCTCATTCAGGAAAGCGACCATTTCCTCCGTCTGTTTTTTCACGTTTTCAAGCGCTTCCTCGCCGTATAAATCCTGGCTACCCACCAAAAAATAGAGTTTTTTCATTCGAATCCCTTCCTGTCACTTGACGACACTTGCCGCATTTCGATCGGCAAATACCGCCACAAAGGCCAAGAACACGGCCCCTTCAATGAGTTGCATCGTCTGCGTCGCAAGCCCCAGCATGGTGAGCCCCGCGTTCAAGATGGAAAAGAGCAGACAGCCGATGACGACATTGCGAAACCGCGCCTGCGAACCACCCGAGATGGGCATGCCGCCCAAGACGAGGGCAATTAAGATCTGCGTCTCAAACTGGTTGCCGCCCGACGAGGTGACGGAGCCGACTTTGACGAGGCTGATGAGCGCCGCCAGTCCGGTGATGGCGCCGGCGAGCACGTAGACGAAGAATTTCACGCGATCCGTGGACACGCCGGCAAACCACGCCGCGCGTTCCCCCGCGCCAATGGCCCGAATCTGGGGGCCGAATTTCGTGAAGCGAAACGCCACAAACCCGAGGAGCACCACGGCGAGCGTCACGCCCACTTTGAGCGGGAGCGTATCCATCATCACGAGCGCCGCCGATGCATTCACGGGCGAATTGGTGGTCAGAAATTTGATGACCCCACGCAGGAAGAACATCGTGCAGATCGTCACAATGAACGACGGGATTTTGCGCTTGACGTGGAAAAACCCGTTGAGTGCGCCCACAAGAGCGCCCGTGAGCACGCCGCACACGATGGCCAGCGGGATGCTCTTCGAAGAGAGCGCCGCGATGACGATGGACGACAGGCCCAAAATGGAGCCTTGGGAAAAGTCCAATCCGCCCATGGTCATGATGAAAAACACGCCCACCGAGGCGATGAACAGCGGGTAGACGGACGAGAAGACGATAGACAGATTCTTCACCATCCCCCAATCGGTCAAGAGGTTGAACAGCAGAAAGATGGCGATCAAGCCCACGATGGGCAGAATTTGACGCAGCGCGTCCCCGCGACGCGCCGCTTCCGCTTTTTCTTTTCTCGCTTCCATACTGTCCTCCTAAACCATCATCCGGATCAGTGAATTTTCATTCACTTCCGGGCTACGCTGGATTTCACCATTGATCGTGCCGTCTTTAATCATGAGGATGCGGTCGCACATCCCGATGAGCTCCATGAGCTCCTCCGAGATCATCAGAATGGCCTTTCCCTCTTTGCGCATGGCGTCCATGCGGTTGTAGATGTCCTGTTTCACCTTGATGTCGATGCCGCGCGTCGGGCTGTCCAGCACGAGGATGTCGGAATCTCGGGCAATCCAGCGCGCCAGCACGACTTTTTGCTTGTTGCCGCCGGAGAGCGTGGAGACCAGCTGATCCACTGAATTCATTTTGACGGACATGCGCTCTGCATTTTCCACGGCCATTTTGCGTCCTTGGCGTCCGTCGATGAGCGGGCCGAACGCTTTCAGACGATCGAGCGACGGCAACGTGATGTTCTCTTCTATCGAGCTGCCTAAGATGATGGACTCCACATCGCGATCTTTGGACGCGTAGGCGATGCCCTTCTGGATCGCCGTCGGAATGGCGTCGATGGGCGTGCCATCCGAGACGGTCACCTCGCCCGTCCGTCCGCGCGACGCGCCGAAGACGGCCCGGCCGATTTCGTGCATTCCGGATTCGGACAGTCCGCCGATGCCCAAAATCTCACCGCGATGCAAGGTGAACGAGATGTCGTGAATCTGGCCCGCCACGGCGACGCCGGACACCTGAAGCGCAGCGTCACCCGCAGGAGCGGCATCGGGATCCGTTCGGTAGTAATTGCCGCTCAGTTGTCGTCCCACCATGAGCTGTTTCAAATCTTCTTCGGTCACGTTCTCGGCGCGCACCGTGTCGATGTAGGCGCCATCGCGCAGCACCGTGATGGCATCCGCAACGTGCAGCACTTCGTTCAAATCGTGGGAAATGAAGATGACGGAACCGCCCCATTCCACCGTCTTCTGCATCCACTCGTAGAGCGACTGGCGGTACTCGTGGGAGAGCGCCGTCGTCGTCTCGTCCACAATCAAAATCTTGGGCTTCTGGTACGTCGCCTTGATGAGTTCCACGAGTTTGCGGTCTTCAAAACTGTAGTGTTCGATCATGTCCCCCGGCTTGATGTGCGTAAACCCGTACGACTCCAAGAGTTCCTTGGCCTTGCGCATCATCGCCTTGGCGTTCTTCACGCCGTAGCGCGTGAAGGTCGCTTCGTGTCCCAAAAAGATATTCTCTGCCACAGTCAGGCCGGACAGCGTTCCCAGTTCCTGGACGATGATCGAGACGCCCTGTCGGTTGGCGTCCACTTGGTTTTGCGCTTTCAGCTCCTCGCCGTCCACAAAAAACCGTCCTTCGCCCTTCTCGTAAATGCCCGAGAGCATGTTGGTGAGAGTGGATTTTCCTGACCCGTTTTCGCCGATCAGCGCGTGCACTTCGCCGGCGTTCACGTCAAAGGAGACGTGCCGCAACGCTTGCGTGAGGCCAAAGGATTTACTGACGTCATCGACGACCAATCGTTTCACGTTTGTCTCCTTTCTATTTCACAATTTCGTCCGGTTGATTGCGCACCGTGAGTGTGATGATGATCAGAAGCGCCAATCCGGTGATGACGTCCTGTACTGCCGTCGGCGCGCCCAGTGCGATAAAGCCAAAGAAGATCAGATTGACGAAGAATTCGCCGATGATGATGGCCTGAATGGGGATGCCGTATTTCTTGAAGGCGACGCCGAAAAAACACCCCATGGTGGGAATGAAGTTGCGGCTCATGGACGCCATGCCCGTGACGGCCACCATGGACGAGCCGTAGCTGATGGTGAGAATGGCCATGAGGCCAAAGAAAAAGCCGGAAATCAGAAACGCCAGCCATTTGTAGCGGTCCACATTGACGCCCATGTTCTGTGCGATGCGCTCATTGCTGCCGATGGCATAGGTGTACGTTCCGATCTTGGTGTAGTTCAATAGAAAATAAGAGAGCAAAATCGCCACGAGGGCGAGGAGCATATTGGCCGGGGCCTGTCCGAAGGCGCGCAGATTCGAGGGCAGCGTCTGCACGACGCTTCCGCCGAGGTAGTTGGCGATGGATTCATAGATGAGTGCCAGGCCCGTCGTCACGATCATGGACGGAATCTTCAGTGCGATGTAGAGGCCGCCGTTGATGCAGCCGATGAGCGTCCCCGTGAGGAGGCATCCGAGCACGAGACCCACGTAGCCCAGACCCATGGGGCCGGCCAGAAGGCACCCCACGATGGCCGACGTCATGATGTTCGCACCAATCGAAAAGTCGAACATGCCCATCACCATGACGAAGTAGAAGCCCAGCGCCCCGACCGTCGTAATGAGGCTCGCCTCAAAGTAGTTGACCAAGTTCTCCAGCGAGCCGAAATTGTGTGGCGTCAGAATGCGGAAGAAGGCCCACGAGACCACCAGCATCGCGGAGAGGATGAGATACCCCTTGATCGACGCCGGGAGCGACCTCTTCTTTACCATTTCTCGATTCATACACGTTTCCTTTCAAAAGCCTCGCGGTATGCAGTGAAGGGGCCCCTGCGTGCTCGTGATGGGATGCCTTCATGACGAGCGTTTCAGGGGCCCCTCCGCTACGCTCGTCATCGGCAGAAGGTATCCCCGTTACCGCAGCCGCGCCAACTCAACTTCACTTCGCGGCGCGCGCCTTCGCATCTTCCACGGAGAGCTTGGCCGCCCATTGCGAGAGTTCGTCCACCGAGAGGCCCGCCATTTCTTTCAGCTCATCCGCCGTATACGGCAGTTGATCGACAAAGTACGTGTTGTAGTCGGTGTAGTCATCCGGCGACGCCACGTAGAGATACGGGAACTGAATGTCGATGAAGTTCCCTTCCACGTCGGCGATGTTGCCCTTGATGGCGTTGTAGACCAGCATGAACGCGTAGAGCGGATCCGCGTAGTGGCCGCCCGATTCGCCGGCCATGGATCCATTGGCGAGGCGTTCGCCGAGATCCGGCAAAAAGTCCGTGGACACTACATCGATCTGATCCGTCTTTCCTGCGCGCTCGATTGCCGCAATGGCTCCCTGGAGCGGGTCACCGCCGCCGCCCGCCGGAATGATGGCATCCAACTCGGGATCTGCCGCCATCAGCGCTTCTGCCGCCTTGGATCCGCCTTCCGACGATGTACCTGCGTATTGCGGTTCTGAGAGCGTCGCCGGATCATCCGCATGCGCTTCGTTCCACTTCTCGATGCCGGCCTTATAACCTTCCCAACGGCCCAGCCACGTGGCATCTCCCTGCTCCCAACCGATGAGGCCGATGTTGCGATCGCCCTTTTCGAGTAGGATGTTGACCAGCTTTTCGCCGTTTTCCGGTTCATTCTCGTGCACCGCGCCGACATAGTACGGAGACTCTGTCGCCATCTTGAAGATGTCCGGATTCGTCTCCTGATTGATGATGCGGTAGAACTGCGCCAGGTAGACGCCCGCATTGTTCGCCGATTTGATGGCCGACGTCATTTCCGTATCCGACGAATTGCAGATGATGATGCCCTGGCAATCCGCTGCGATCAGCTGATCCACCGACGCCGTCACTTTTTCCGAGACGTGTCCTTGGTCGACATACTGGATTTCCACACCCAGTGCCTCCGCTGCCGCGTCCAACATGCGCTTACTCTGCGAGCCCAGCACATCCGTCGACGACCAAATCGAGACCCCAATCTTGATCTTCTCTCCGTCTTCAACGCCCGTTTCCGTGTTCGATTCTGTGCCCGCCGACGATGCCTCACCGTCCGCTCCGCTCGTCTCCGTGTTCGACGGCTGAGACCCACACGCCGTGAAGAACACCATGAGAAGCGCCATCAACACGGCCCATCGTTTCGTCCATTTCCTTTTCATACTCCCCCTCCTTCACCTTATTGTTATCGTTTTCCCTTACTTCGTGCCCGCTGAAGTTACGATAGAACCAAAATCCTTTGTATCGAATCCTTCAGCTTCCTGTTACCATCACTCTATTCGCAAACGATTGCGAGTTCAATAATTAAATACCGATTTTTATTAGAAGTTGTATTGAAACCAACGGCGTAAGGTGAACAGAACAGGCAACTTCAATGCAATCCCATTCAATTGGATACGAATACGGCTATCTCTTCTTTTCCTATGCCGAGGGCACTGCTACCGAAAAAAACCGGCCCGGAAAGGAAAAGGTGCTTTCAGATTTCGTCATGGTTCGACTTAAACAAATTTCTGAGAATTCGGAACGCTTAACCGAGGCGTTTAAGGACCAGCATTCGGAAATTCGTTGGCACACCATCCGAGGGCTTCACAATCGAATGGTTCATGAGTACGGCAATGTCGATTTGAAAGTCATCTACGACACCGTGAAGGACGATTGACCAGAACTCGTTCGCCTTCCCGAGGCAACCATTTAGGGAAGTATTCTCTTTACCGGCTTAAGCACTTAAACGTACGCGTCACTATTCATCTGACTCAGTTTCGTAAGCCAATCGACGGGCGCAAACCCTCGTGACAAAAGATACGTTAGACCTCACATTCTATGTCTCAACGTGTCCTCGGATCGCGCTCCTTACATGGCTGAAATGGCGATAGGCCAACCTGCCGTGTACTGGGATTGCTTCCCGTACACGGCTAGAATGGCGATGGGCCCGCCTGCCGTGTACTGGGACCGCTCACCGTACATGGCTAGAATGGCAATAGGCCAGCCTGCCGTGTACTGGGACCGCTCACCGTACATGGCTGAAATGGCGATAGGCCCGCCTGCCGTGTACTGGGACCGCTCACCGTACATGGATAGAATGGCAATAGGCCCGCCTGCCGTGTACTGGAACCGCTTCCCGTACATGGCTGGAATGGCAATAGGCCAGCCTGCCGTGTACAGGGGCCGCTCACCGTACATGGCTTGAATGGCGATGGGCCAACCTGCCGTGTACTGGGGCCGCTCACCGTACACGGCTAGAATGGCGATGGGCCCGCCTGCCGTGTACCGGGATCGCTCATCGTACGTGGCTAGGATGCCGAAATATCCCTTAGCCGTGTACTGGACCTTTCCGACATACCTGTCTGCTGAAAGAGGGAAGCATGAATCTAACTCATAACGCAAAGACGAAATCAAAAAAGCCGGAAGTCGATAATCGCCTCCCGGTTTGCTTCTCATCTGCACTGATTTTAGACTTTATCTGGCCACCGCTACAGTTAGACCATCGGATTCAGGCTTTGGAAACTATCTCCTCTTTGACCCAATGACTAAAGATCTCGTTGAGATACCTGCGCGGTTTTGGGGAATGCACTTCCGCCATTTCTATGAGAGTACGGGCATAGTGCTCGATGCTCCGCTCTTTGTAGCGTCTTCAAAACAGCACAACACAGTCCTCGATCATTCTATATCTTCCACAGGACTCCTACATCTTTAATCCATACCATTCACAGAATCTCATGCATTATCAGCCTCTAGTTGCGTCACAGTTCAGGTCGGTTTTCTCCGCGCAATAAAACCCGAAATTAAACAACCGGATTGAGCGGTTCTTCTCCTCGTAGTACTGAGACCAGATTACCCACAGCGTACTCATTAAGCGCCCGCATCGATTCGACAGAAAGATAGGAAACATGAGGTGTGACGAAGATGCCCGGTGTTTGAAGCATGGGGTCATCCACAATTGCCGGTTCATTGCGAATCACATCTAAGAAGGCTCCTGCAATTTTGCCACTTGAAACGGCATCGATGAGATCCCGTTCATTGATGATCTTCCCACGCGCCGTATTGATGATGTAGGCTGTAGGCTTCATCCATTCAAACTGGGTTTTTCCAATCTTAGAAAATCGACACGTCAGCTTCCACACAGCCTTCGGAAATCTTGTGACAGTGATAAACTTTTGCCATTGCTTCATCTCGCCAGTTACTGCGCCCTCAAGGAAAGTATTTCATCTCACTTCTGCATATTTATTTATAAAACAGAATATCCCTCCCTCTGAACCAAATCACGATCCAAAGGGAGGGATATTTTCCACTTTGTTCAGTTGTTTCTCTCTGCCGCAGAGCCAATAGGCGTCCGCGTCAGGCGTCGACGCTTGCGTCTCCGACGCCAATCATTGTGCGTCGCGGCATCTAAGACTTCCCCGCGAATCATGCATCGCGGCATCCAAGACCACCCCGCGAATCATGCATCGCGGCATCCAAGACTTCCCCGCGAATCGTGCAGCACGCGTCCAAGACTTCCCCGCGAATCATGCGTCGCGGCATTCAAGGCTCCGCCGCTCATTTTGCGTCGACGGTCACTTCGTTCTCCTGGTCTTTCTTTTTCTTACGCCGCAGGTACTTCTCGGTCGCTTCGGCGCGGAAGGCGTTGCCGTCGTAGACTTTGATGTCCGGACGGTACTTCTGTGCAAACTTCACGACGCGCCTACGTTCGCTCGTGGGGAAGAGAACGCGACGGGTGACATCGCCCATCGTAAAGTAAATCACCGTCTTTTCCGGCATTTTGGCGACCTTCTCATAAGTGAGCGTGTCGATGTCCGCCCACGGAACGCGACGATGATTCGTCGTCACGATCATGTTGGCGAACGTCTCCAACCCATACGACGTCACGGCGGCATAGCGCTTGGTGACGAGCGCGAAGAGCAGCAATACGGCCAAGAGCAACGTCAGTTTGAACTTGGTGAATATCCCCAGCCCGATGAGGAAAAAGGTCAGTGCGTAGGCGTAGATGAGTTTCCATCCCGAGAGGGGCACGTTGTGTGCCCCCTCGATGACCTCCCCCTTTCCGCGCCAGGGCGGTGTTTTGTCAAACAAAGCCTTCATGGCTTAACGGTCACGCCTCAACCTGCGGGGCACGGCCATCCGCACGCATCGCCTTGAGGTTAGCCATGGCGACCTCGTGCACGTCCTCCGGCGCTTCAGCCGGCGTCTTCAACTTGGTCTTGCCCAAGATGTTGGTATAGGCGCCGTCCGCCCAGAAGATGTTGCGACCAAACCACGCCGTCGCCAGCGCATAAATCGGGTTCAGGAGGTTCACAAACGCAAACGGGAAGAACTGCAGCGGGCTGATGCCCAAAGTTCTCGCCTGATACGCGCCGCAAGCCGTCCACGGGAACATGACGGCCCAGAGCGTGCCGGCATCTTCCAACGTACGAGACATCATGTTGCGGGCGAGGCCCAATTCATCGTACTTATCCGCATAGAGCGGCGCCGGAACGCCAATGCCCAAGAACTGGTCGCACATCGCCGCGTCGCAGAAGATCGACGTCGCCATGGTGGCCAAAACGAGGCCGCGCACCGTGTGGATGCTGCGCTTCAGTTTGCCGAACAGACGCTCGATGACGCCCGCGCGCTCCAGCGCGCCGCCGAACGCCACGGCGAGGATGATGAGGTTGATGGTCCACATCTGGTTTTCCATGCCGCCCTTAGCCAGCGCGGCATCGAGGAACTCGTTGCCCGTCTCAATCGTCGGACCATAGTGCAAAATCGAGAAGATGTCGCCCAACGAACGGGTCTCTTGGAAGATCAGCGAGAACACGACACCGGTCAAGACCGAGATCAAGACGCCCGGGATGCCCGGCACGCGCATGACGCAGACGACTACGATGACGAGAACCGGCAGGAGAACCAGCGGGTTCGTGTTGAAGTTTTCGGCGATGGCCGTGCGAATGCCATCGGCAATTTCCGGCTGATAGCCGGCGCCATTCGAGAATACAAAGCCGATGATGGTGTAGAGCACGAGCGAGATCACAAAGACCGGAGCCGTCGTGGAGACCATGGCGGTGACGTGGTCAAACAGGCCCGTTTCCGAGACGCCCGCGGCGAGGTTCGTCGTATCCGACAGCGGCGAAAACTTGTCGCCCACGTACGCGCCCGAGATGACCATGCCGGCGGTGATAGCCGGGTTCATGCCCAAGCCAGAGCCGATGGTCATGAAGGCGATGCCGATGGTCGCCGTCGCGGTCCAGGAAGAGCCACACGCCAAGCCGACGATGGCCGTCAATAAGCAGCCGGCCGGCAAGAAGAACTGCGGCGAGAGCAGATCCAATCCGTAGTAGATGAGCGTCGGAATGGTGCCCGAAATCATAAACGAAGACACGAGCAAGCCGACCGTGAGGAGGATCAGGATGGCCTCCATCGTGGCGGTGATGCGTTCGATGATGCCGTCCATCATGTCCTGGAAGGAGTGACCGCAGAAGATGCCCACGGCAAACGCCACGACGATGCCGATGATCAGCGGCAGGTGCGCGGCGTCGTACGCTTCATTGCTGAAGCCGTAGACGTAGACCATCAGCACGACCATGGTGATGACGGGCAAGAGGGCCTCGACGACGCTGGGCAAACGGAGTTGTCGCTTCGTTGCGTCTTTCATAATACTTTCCTTTCATTGCAGTTTTTGGACGGGAATGGCCGGCCAAAGAGTTGTCCATCAATGCTGTTCATGAAGATAAGGTTTTCCTATAATGCAAACTTCATTAATATGTATACGGCCGACGGATCGCGGCGCGCCATCCGCACTACGACCCGTCTTGGCGAAAGTGAATCTCTCACCCTCCGTATTCACCCCTGAGCCTTACGAAAAGAGATTCGCAACAGCTTCTTTGACGACCGTTTCATCGGCGAGATACGGAATCGTGATGTGCGATCCCTCGCCGTTGTGCTTCTTATTATACTCTACTGCCACTTCCATTGCATGCTCGTTACGCGCCCAGTTACGACGCGCCACGCCGCCGATGACGTCCCACGAGAGCGACAGGCGGATGATCTCATCCACGCGCTCCGAGCCGTCCAACACCAAGCCGAAGCCGCCGTTGATAGCCTTGCCGACGCCCACACCGCCGCCATTGTGCAGGGCGATGAGGCTCATGCCGCGCGCCGCGTTTCCGGCGTACGTCTGGACTGCCATGTCCGCGCAGACCTTCGAACCGTCGTAGATGTTCGACGTTTCGCGGAACGGCGAGTCCGTCCCCGAGACATCGTGATGGTCGCGGCCGATCATGACGGGGCCAATCTTGCCTTCCCGAACGAGTTTGTTGAACGCCAACGCGATGGCCACGCGGCCCTCTTCATCCTGGTAGAGAATGCGCGCCTGCGTCCCGACGACCAGCTGATTCTTTTCCGCGTCGCGGATCCAGTTGTAGTTGTCACGGTCCTGATAACGACGGTTCGGATCGATGGCGTCCATCGCCGCGTGGTCCGTGGCCACCAGGTCCTCGTGTTTGCCCGAGAGGCAGACCCAACGGAACGGGCCGTAACCGTAGTCGAACAGCAGCGGTCCCATGATGTCTTCGACGTAGCTCGGCCAGATGAAGCCGTCTTTATCGTCCACGCCGTTCTTGGAGATCTCCTTCACACCCGAGTCGAAGATGGCCTTCATGAACGAGTTACCGTAGTCGAAGAAGTAAGTGCCCTTCGCCGTGAGCTTCTTGATGATGTCGAAGTGGCGATGCAGCGTCTCGTTGACGAGCTTCACAAACGTGTCATGGTCTTCGGCCAAGAGGCGCGTGCGCTCTTCAAACGAAATGCCGACCGGGCAGTAGCCGCCGTCATACACGTTGTGGCAAGACGTCTGATCCGACAAAAGGTCGATGTGGATGTCATGGTCGTACATGTATTCCAAGAGGTCCACGATGTTGCCGTGGTAGGCAATGGACATCGCTTCCTTCTTTTCGAGCGATTCCTGCGCCATGGCTACCGCTTCTTCCGGGGACTCGGCGAGTTTCGAAATCCAACCCTGCTCCAAGCGCGTCTCGATGCGGCTGATGTCCACTTCTGCGACGACGCCCACGGCATGTGCAATCTCTGCCGCTTTGCCCTGTGCGCCCGACATACCGCCCAAACCGGACGTCACGAACAACTTACCCGACAGATCGTCTTCCGCCGACAAGCCCAGTTTCAGACGGCCCGCATTGAGGATGGTGTTGAACGTTCCGTGCACGATGCCCTGCGGTCCGATGTACATCCAACCGCCGGCCGTCATCTGGCCGTAGTTCGTCACACCCATCTCCTCGGCGATTTCCCAGTCCTCGTGGTTGTCGTATTCGCCGACCAAGAGGCCGTTCGTGATGACCACACGCGGGCTGTTCTTGCGAGACTTGAAGAGACCCAGCGGGTGACCCGACTCCATGACGAGCGTGGTCTCATCCGTCAAATTCTCGAGGTATTTCTTAATGAGGCGATACTGCATCCAGTCGTGGCAGACCGAACCGGTTTCACCGTAGGTGACGAGCTCATACGGATAGAGCGCGACGTCGAAGTCCAAGTTGTTGTCGATCATGACCTGGAACGCCTTGCCCTCCAGGCACTTGCCCTCGTACTCGTCGATGGGCTTGCCGTAGATGCGGCCTTGCGGGCGGAACCGGTAGCCATAGATACGGCCGCGCGTCTTTAATTCCTCCAAGAATTCCGGGATGAGTTCCTGATGGAATTTCTCCGGGATGTAGCGCAGGGCGTTCTTCAGCGCGATTTCCGTCTGATCCTGCGAAAGGCGGAAGCCGCGGTCCGGCGCGCGACGAATGCCCGGCTCAAACGTCGGACGGGGCGGCAGTTCGTCCATTTCCAGGCGTATCGTCATCGCCTCTTCGATTTGTGCATTATTCATACATTCCTCCTCAAAATCGCTCAAACGGACCCCAAAGTCCGCTGATTCATTTCGTCACTGCACTAAAAATAGTCGAACGCCGTCTACACCGTGTCTATTGACCTTCGAGGCTGAAGACGCTTCGCCGTCAAATCCGCAGGGCATCCGTGCGTCGCTGCGTCTTCAGAATGGGCATAAGTTAGACGATACTAAGACAGACTGTAGAAGAGAAACTCCGCGGCCGTCCGCCGCCTTTGCTTCAATAGAAAAGGGCAAACCGGACGCCGCAGCGATACAGCCCAACCCAACGTCCATAAAAAGCCGAAAAGGAGGAACCATGGCAGCCGATCGCATCCTAACCCACTTCAATGAACTCTTTTGTCCCCACGACCCCGGTCACCCGCTCTACGGCAGTGAAATGAACGAGGCGACCGTCTTAAAAGACGCCTACGTGGCCTTTGCCGACGGCAAAATTCAAGCCATCGGCGAAGGCGACCCCAGCGCCTATGTGGACGAACATACCGTCATCGAAGACTACAGCGGCAAAGTCGCCACGCCCGGCCTCATCGACTGCCACACCCACTTAGTCTACGGCGGCAACCGCGCCCACGAATTCGCCAAAAAACTTTCAGGCATGAGCTACCTCGACATCCTAGCCGAAGGCGGCGGCATCCTCTCCACGCTCAACGCCACGCGCGCCTCGAGTTTCGATGAACTCTACGATAAATCCCGCAAGCTCCTGGAGCAGATGATGATCCACGGCGTGACGTCGGTCGAAGCCAAGAGCGGCTACGGCCTCAACTGGGAGACGGAAAGACGTCAAATGGAAGTGGTGCGAAAGCTCAACGAAGACCTCCCCGTCGACCTCGTCTCCACGTTCATGGGAGCGCACGTCATTCCGCCCGAATACAAAGCAAACCCGGATCCGCTGATCGACCAGATCATCGCCATGCTGCCGCAGGTGAAAGAAGAAGGCTTGGCCGAATTCGTCGACGTCTTCTGCGATGACGGCGTCTACAACGCCCAGCAGTCTAAGCGCCTGCTGGAAGCTGCCAAGGACCTGGGCTTTGGAACGCGCATTCACGCGGACGAAATTGCGTCCATCGGCGGATCTGCCGTGGCCGCCGAAGTCGGCGCGGTGAGTGCCGAACATCTCATGATGATCACGGATGAGGACATCCAGAAACTCGCCAAGGCGCACGTCATCGGCAACCTCCTGCCGGCCACAACCTTCTCCCTCATGGAGGACACCTACGCGCCGGCGCGCAAGATGATGGACGCCGGCATGGCCATCACCGTGACCACTGACTCCAATCCCGGCTCCTGCCCCACAGCGAACCTCCAATTTGCGATGCAGTTGGGCTGCCTCTACCTCAGAATGACGCCCATCGAGGTTCTCAACGCCGTCACCGTCAACGCCGCCTACTCCATCAATCGCGCCGCGGACGTCGGCTCGCTTGACCCAGGCAAAAAAGCCGACCTCACCGTGTTCGACTGCCCGAGCCTCGACTACCTGCTCTACTACTTCGCGACGAACCACGCCGTGGCCGTCTACAAAAACGGCGCCTGCGTCGTCCGGGATCGCCAGCTCGTCACGGAATGAGCGTGGCTGCGGCCTCTTCGCAGATCCTGTCATCAGCAGAACAGCCGCGAAACGGGAGCATCTCAGACGGAGATCGGCCCAGCGTCCACAGAACATCCAATGAAAAATCGTCAAAAATCATTTTTCCTTTTGACGATTTGTAGATAAGCCCACCGTATACTGAGCGAAATGAAGCGATTCCTGCGCGCTTGACGTGAAAACTGCCCCAGAGTCGCAAGCGAAACCTTCGTCCACAGAGCGTCAAAATGGCCAGAGCGCCATGACGAAAAAAAGGAGGAACCATGAAACGTGTAATGTGCATCCCGAACTATTCGGAAGGACGTGACGCCGAAAAAATCGACAAGATCGTCGAATGCTTCCGCGCCAAAGAAGGCATGAAATTGGTGGACTACCAGCCGGACAAGGACCACAACCGCACCGTCGTGGAAGTCATCGGCGATCCGGAAAAGGTCATGGCGGCGGTCATCGAATCCGTCAAGGTGGCGCAAGAAGTCATCGACATGAGAGAGCATGAAGGCGCGCATCCGCGCATGGGCGCGGTGGACGTGGTGCCGTTCGTGCCCATCACGGAAGTCACCACCGAAGACTGTGTGGAGTACGCCAAACAGGTCGGCAAGGCCATTGGCGACCTGGGCATCCCCGTCTACCTCTACGAAGACGCCGCCACCAAGCCGGAGCGTCAGAATCTCGCCAAAGTTCGCAAAGGCCAGTACGAAGGTTTCTTCGAAAAGATCAAAGAAGACGGCTGGGAACCGGACTTCGGCCCGCGTGAGATGAACGCCAAGAGCGGCGCCACGGCCGTGGGCGCGCGCTTCCACCTCGTGGCGTTCAACGTCAATCTCAACACCGACAAGGTGGAGATCGCCGACGCCATCGCCAAGAAGGTGCGCTTCATCGGCGGCGGCCTGCGCTTCGTCAAGGCCATCGGCCTGCCGCTCGAAGAGAGACATCAAGTGCAGGTGTCCATGAACCTCGTGAACTTCGAAAAGACCCGCATCTACCAGGCGCTCGAGTTCATCAAAGCCGAAGCGCGCCGTTACGGAGTCAGCGTCTACGGCACGGAAATCATCGGCATGGTTCCGCTGGCCGCGCTCGTGGAATCCGCGGCGTACTACATGCAAATTGAGAACTTCTCCGCCGACCAGATCATTGAAACGCTGTTAATCGAGGAATAATCATGACTGAAGTCAAATCCGATATCGAAATCGCCCGTTCCGTAGAAATGGAACCCATCGTCGACGTGGCCAAACGCGCCGGCTTTGAAGAAGACGACCTGGAATTCTATGGCAAGTACAAGGCCAAGATCTCACAGGAGGCCATCAACCGCTTTGCGAAGAACGAGGACGGCAAGCTCATCCTCGTGACGGCCATCACCCCGACCCCCGCCGGTGAAGGCAAGACCACCACGTCGGTGGGCCTCACCATGGGGCTCAACAAGCTGGGCAAGAAGTCCATCGTCTGCCTGCGTGAACCCTCGCTGGGACCGGTGTTCGGCGTCAAGGGCGGTGCGGCTGGCGGCGGCTACGCCCAGGTCGTGCCCATGGAAGACATCAACCTCCACTTCACGGGTGACCTGCACGCGATGACGGCGGCCAACAACTTGCTCTCTGCCTTGATCGACAACCACCTCCAACAGGGAAACGCCCTCGACATCGACCCGCGTCAGATCGTCTGGAAGCGCGTCCTGGACATGAACGACCGCGCGCTGCGCAACGTGGTCGTGGGCCTCGGCGGCAAGACCAACGGCGTGCCGCGCGAAGATCACTTCATGATCACCGTGGCGTCGGAAGTCATGGCCGCGCTGTGCCTGGCCTCGGATCTGGAAGACCTCAAAGATCGCCTCTCCCGCATGATCGTCGCCTACAAGTACGACGGCTCGCCGGTGACGGCCGGTGACTTGAACGCGCAGGGCGCCATGGCGATGCTGCTCGCCGATGCGGTGAAACCGAACCTCGTGCAGACGCTGGAGCACACTCCGGCGCTCATCCACGGCGGCCCGTTCGCCAACATCGCCCACGGGTGCAACTCCCTCATCGCGACGAAACTGGGGCTCAAACTCTCGGACTACGTCGTGACGGAAGCTGGCTTCGGCGCTGATCTGGGCGCTGAGAAGTTCTTCGACATCAAGTGCCGCTTGGGCGGGCTGCATCCGGATGCGGTCGTCATCGTCGCCACTATCAAGGCGCTCAAGATGCACGGCGGCGTGGACAAGAAGAACCTCAAAGAAGAGAACGTCGACGCGCTCAAAGCCGGCTTTGCCAACCTCGGACGTCACATTGAAAACATGCAGAAGTACGGCGTGCCCGTGGTCGTGGCCTTGAACCGCTTCATCTTCGACACCGATGCCGAGATTGAGACGCTCACCAAGCTCTGCAATGACTACGGCGCGGAGTTCGCCCTGTCCGAAGGTTGGGAAAAGGGCGGCGACGGGATGCTCGACCTGGCCGAAAAGGTCGTCGAAGCGACGGAAAAAGAGAACCACTTCCACTTCCTCTACGACGAACAGGCCTCCATCGTCGAAAAACTGGAGACCATCGTCAAGGAGATCTACCGTGGCGCCAAGGTCACGCTGACGCCGGCCGCCAAGAAGCAGGTGAAGACGCTCGAAAAATATGGCCTCGACAAGATGCCCATCTGCATCGCCAAGACGCAATTCTCGTTCTCGGATGACAAAAATGCCGTGGGCGCGCCGACGGACTTCGAAATCACCGTCCAGAACGTGCGCGTGTCGGCCGGTGCGGGCTTCATCGTCTGCGAGACGGGCGACATCATGGTCATGCCGGGCCTGCCGAAAGAACCGGCGGCCAACAACATGGACGTCGACGGCGACGGGAACATGACCGGCTTATTCTAACCCCTTTGCCCGGGCGGCCTCTTCCCGGGCGTTGACCCTTTTCACGGAGGAAATGATGCAACTCAAAGAGATGACAGTGACGGCGTTCATCGAAGAACTGGGCTCCAACTCCCCGGCGCCGGGCGGAGGCTCGGTGGCGGCGCTCAACGCCGCACAGGCAGCGGCGCTCTTCGGCATGGTGGCCACGCTCACCGTAGGCAACCAGAAGTACGAAGCTGCACATGAAGAAATGAAGGGCTACATCGCCGAGCTTCAGGAGTACCAGAAGCACTTTACCGATATGATCGACAAGGACGCCAACGCGTTTAACGGCGTCTTTGCGGCGTTCAAAATGCCGAAAGAGACCGACGAAGAGAAGAAAGCCCGTTCGGCGAAGATCCAAGAAGAGTACAAGAAGGCCGCCAACGTGCCCTTCAGCGTCGGCATGGACACGTTAAAACTCTTGCCCTACGCGGAGCCGCTCCTCGAGCGCGGCAATCAGAGTGCCGTGACGGACGTGGGCGTGGGCCTCCTGGCGCTGCGCCTGGCCGTCATCGGCGCCTTCTACAATGTGAAAATCAATTTGGGCTCCATCAAGGACGAAGCCTTCGTCGCGGAAAAGCGCGCGCAGATGGCCGAGGCCCTCGAAGAGATGGAGCGGACGGTGGACACACTGCTTCAAAAAGTCGAAACCTCGCTTGCCTGATTTTACCTGTCTGTTCGTTTGAGCGCGCCTTCCCGGCGCGCTTTTTTGTCCCTTTTTCGACGTCACGGCAATAGGATGACGAAAAAGAAAGGCGGAACCCATGCGAATTTTACTCGTGGACATCGGCTCCACATTTACAAAAGGCACACTTGTCGACACCACTCCCCCGACCCTCCTGGCGCGGGGACAGTCCAAGACCACCATTGACACCGGTGTCATGCACGGCGTGAACGCCATGCTCGACGCGCTTGAGGCCGATGGCGTCGCACGGGGCTTTCTCTCGCCCTCGGCCACGCGCCCGTTCTGGGACGAGGCGCGCGTCTGTTCTTCGGCCGCCGGCGGTCTCAAGATGGTGGCCGTGGGCCTTGCCAAGCGCCTCACCGCCGAAGCTGCCACCCGCGCGGCGCTGGGCGCCGGCGCACGCATTTTGCGCACGTTCTCCGGATCGCTCACGGCTAAGGATCTGGAGGCCATCACGGCCTTGAACCCGGACATGCTGCTCCTCTCGGGCGGAACCGACGGCGGCAACCGCGTGAATCTCGTGCAAAACGCACGCGCTTTGGCGACGCTGCCTCTTCGCATCCCCATCGTCATCTCCGGGAATTCCGCCGTTGCGCCAGAAGCGGCGGCGATCCTCTCGGACTTCGACGCCACCATCGTGGACAACGTCATGCCGCAGGTGAACGTCCTAAACGCGCAACCCGCCCGTGCGGCCATCCGCGACCTCTTCATGCGCCGCATCACCCACGCGAAGGGATTGGACGACGTCGTCCGGATCATCGGCCCCGTCGTCATGCCCACGCCGGACGCGGTGTTGGAGGCGATGAAATTGCTCGCCCGAGGCACCGCCCAGACGTCCGGCATCGGCGACCTCATCCTGGCGGATGTGGGCGGCGCCACGACGGACATTCACTCCATCGGCAGGGGCAACGACGACCGCACCACCATCACCATCGACGGCAAGCGCTCGGAACTGCGATACGAAGGGCTTGCGGAACCGTGGGCCAAACGCACCGTCGAAGGCGATCTCGGGATGCGCTACTCCGCACAGAGCCTCCTCGAAAGCGTCGGCGAAGACGCCCTCAACGCACTCTACCCCGCCGACTACCCGGCCGAAATGGAGAAGCGCACACAGGACACCACCTTCGTCCCGCAGACCGACGCCGAACGTGCTGTCGACACGGCCATGGCGCGCGCCTGCGTCCAGACGGCGCTCGGCCGCCACATGGGGACACTGAGACGGGACTACGAAATCGGCGGCAATCTCCCCGGTCGCTCCGTGTACTATTTGAGCGGCAAGGATCTGACGGACTTCCCGACGCTGATCGGAACGGGCGGCGTCTTGGTGCACAACGCCCACCCCGAACGCATCCTCGCGCCGGAACCAGAACTTCTCTACCCCGCACACCCGGCACTTTACGTGGACCGGGAGTACATCCTTTCGGCCATGGGCCTGCTCTCCGCCATCGACCCGGAGGCCGCGCTCACGCTCACAAAGACGTCGCTGGGCCTCTCGTGACCCTCGCACGCTGACAAAGATATCGCCAGGACACTCGTGACCCTTTCACGCTCACAAAGACGTCGCCGAAACTCTCTTCTGACACTCGCCGTCTCACTAAAGCGGCGCAAAAGGTTTCATGTGAAACATCACGCCTGCGCTTCGCTCAAGCGCTGGATCTCGTAGTGATCCCGATTCGGATCCAACAGGGCGAGCGCCGCACGACGGTATTCGAGCGCGGTGCGCCCATTGAGCGCCTCCGCGTCCCGCTTGGCCTTCTCCGGCGCCTCCGTCATGAAGCGCGTCGCCGCAAAGTAGGCCGCGCCCTCGGCGCGCGGGTCGTTCATCTGTTTCGCAATGGCGATGGCGCTCGTCAGGCGCTCGGCCGCCTGCGCAAACGACCCGTCGTCGATGTCCATGAGCGCGAGATAGGATTCCAGCACCGGACGCTTCCAATACGCGTCAAAGTGCGCATAGAGCCCTTCGGCTGCCAAAAACGTCTCGCGCGCTGCGCCCTTTTCGCCCATGGCGTAGAGCGCCTTCCCTTTGTTGATGTAGAACACGGACAGCGCCGAAAGCGCCTTTTTATCCCGCGTGAGTTCCAGCGCGCTCTCAAACTGCGCAAGTGCCTCCTCGTACTGGCCCATCTGAAAGCGGATTTCCCCGATGTAGTTCATCGCCGCGGCGATGTTGATGGCATAGCGTCTGGCCACTTCGTCCGTCACGCGGAACGTGCGGATGGATTCGTTGAGGAGTCGTTCCGCCGTCTCGTACTGACCGATCATAATGTTGTAGAGGCCCTTCAAGCGCAGCAAAATGCCAATTTCTTTATGATAGTTGCACTGCACCGCCAAGTCCAGCGCCCCTTCGATGTAGGAGATCATCTCGTCCGCGTGATTGGTTTGAATATTGTAATAGATGAACTGCTTGTAGCCTTCGAGCATGTAATCTCTGTCGTTCACCTCTTTGGCCTTGCCAATGGCCTGGCGCATCTGCGACAGCCCCTCGGCGTAAACGCCCTCGCGAATGAGGTAGCGCCCTTTCATATAGTAGAAAGCCATCTCCAGCTTGTTGAGTTCATCGCCGCGCCACGCCTTGCGCAACGCGTCGAGTTTTTCTTCCAAAGTCTCAAACAGCGCCTGTAACTTTTCCCGCGAGATGTACGTCTCCTCCGGATCCTCCGCCGCGCGCGTGCGCAAAATGGGGAAGAGTTCGTGCGTGAAATTCAAATAGTAGTTGAGCGTCTCCAGCTCGTAGTGCATGGCTTTGAGCGGCTCATCCGCCCGCGAGTAGTGGTACACGAGTTTGGAGAACGAGTAGAACGAGCGTTTTTCTTCCAGCGACTCTTCGATGATCTGCGCAATGCGCTTGTGAATGAAGCGCCGCTTGGACTCCGGCTGCACCATGTAGGTGTACTCGCGGAGTTTGACGTGTGTGAAGCGAATGCCGATGTCGTTTTGGTGCGGGCGTTCCGTCAAGATGTTGATTTGTTCCAATCGGTCCAAGAGGCCGATGATGGCGAGTTCGTCCTGTCCGGTGAGCGTAACCAAAACCGAGAGCGGGGCCTCGTCGTAAAAGAAAGAGACCAGATCTACCAAGTCCTGCTCGGCCTTCGACAGGTACGCAAATCGCGCCTTCATGGCGTCCATCATCTCGTCCGTCATCAGCCGATCCATCTCGTGCGTGTTGATCAGCTGCACGTATTCCGCCAGGAAGAACGGATTGCCTTCGGTTTCTGCAAAAATATGCGCCTGCGTCCGGGCGTCCACTTCCTCGCCCACTGCTTCGTTGATGAAGCGCGCCGACTCTTCTTCCGTGAATCGCGAAAGCGGAATCACTTCCACGAGTTTGTACTGAGTGAGGATGGCCAGCGCATTCTCCAACTCCCGATTCTTCTCTAAGCGCGCCGTCACGAGGAACATGGCCTTGTGCTGGATGCGCAGCGCGACGGTCGTCAGCACCTGAAACGACAGTTCGTCCATCCAGTGCACGTCTTCGAGGAGAATGACGAGCGCGCGCTTCTCGGCAATCCTGCTGATGGCCTCCACGAGGATTTTCGAAAGCGTATCCGAATTCACCGTCTCCAGCGCCTCCGGGAGTAACGCCTCTCGCACCGAGGACTCTAGCGGCGGGAACAGGCGCTTCATGGTCGACTCCCAGTTGGCCGGACGCGGTACATTTAAGTCCGTGAGCGTCTCGGCGAGGCGCTCCATCAACACCGCAATGGGGCGAAGCGCATACTGCTGCTCCGCGCGATAGCAAAACGCCTGAAGCACGACGACGTCGTCCTCCGCCTCGTCCAAGACTTTTCGCACCAGCGCGCTCTTGCCGATGCCGGCTTCCCCTTGCAGCACGATGGATGTGGCCTTACCATCCGGAATGCGCTGAATCTGCTGCAGGATCTTGGCGCGCTCGGCGTAGCGACCGAAGAAGAACGTCTCGTGCGTCCGCTCTTTTCGCGAGGACAGTTCAATGCGGTTGATGGCCGTCTCGTAGAGCCGCTGCGTCTCCGCATCCGGCCGCACGCCCAGTTCATCGCGCAAGAGTTTTTTCAACGCGTAATAGGTCTCGATGACTTTGCCCGTACGTCCGGTCTTGGCGTAAAAGTGCATGAGCAGCCGCACGTTTCGCTCGTCGTATTCGTCCATGGCGATGAGGGTCTTGATCTGCCGCTCCACGTTTTCAAAGCGTTCCGCCTCAATGGCTTCTTCCAATTGTTGGTAGGCGTGCGCCATGTACTTCTCTTCGTAGAATCCGCGCATGCGTGTGACCCAATAGTCGAACTGTTCCGCCTCTTTCACGTAGAATCCTTGCAAAAACGGGCCGTCGTAGAGTGCCAAGTGCGCCGCCGGGTCTTCAGCAAACAGCGTCGCATCACAGGTAATGGAGAGCGCCGGGTTCAATTCCAACAGCGATTTTTTGGGCGACAAGATGAAGTCTTCCCCCACCGAACGTTTGGCTTGGTAGATGGCATTTCGGAGGTTCTTCTTGGCCACGCCGTCTTCTTCTTCGGGCCACAACAGTCCCGCGATCTCCGAACGCGTGATGCACCCGTTGACGGCCAGATAGTAGATCATGGCATTGATTTTATTGTACGGAAAAAGAATCGTTTTCCCATCGCACTTCACATGCGGCATCCCGAACAATTTGATGTGGATCGTCATACACGCTCCTTCTCCACCCTCTCGATGCCACAGGCCGCATCCGGCGACTCCCGGACATCGAAGCTGTGGTAACGTCAATTTTTTTCTTTTGAATTCGACTGAATTCGACACATTTTACCCCTTACGTCGAAAAAACGTCAAGGTTTCGGCGTTAAGCCTTTCTACGAGCGCGTTTTTCCCAGTCCCCAGGAGGCGCTTTCCCTTTGAATTTTCGCGTGAAATGTGTCACGTTATGGACGGGTACCTTCTACACTGAGCTCAGGTGAATGTACCTCTACCATCGACACGAAACCGATTCCATGGAGAATCAGAAAGGACAGATTATGAAAGTCATTTTAACGGGTGAAGACCTGACGCTGGATCAGCTGGTCGCCGTAGCGCGCGAGCATGCGGAAGTGGAGCTCTCGCCGGAGACGGTGGAAAAAGTGAAGCGCTCCCGCGCCATCGTGGACGACATCGTCGAAAACGAGCGTGTGGTCTACGGCATCACGACGGGCTTCGGCTCGCTGCACAACGTGCACATTTCTAAAGAAGACACCGTGCAGTTGCAGGAGAACCTCATCCGCACGCACGCCGCCGGCGCGGGCGAACCGCTGAAGGAAGATGAAGTGCGCGCCGTCATGACCATCCGCGTGAACTCGCTGGTCAAAGGCGTCTCGGGTGTGCGTCCGCTCATGATCGAGACGCTCATCAACATGCTGAACAAGAACGTGCTGCCGTTCATTCCGCAGCAGGGTTCGTTGGGCGCTTCGGGCGACCTCGCTCCCATTTCGCACATGGTGCTCCCGATGCTGGGCCTGGGCCGCGCTTACTACGAGGGCGAACTGCTTCCGGGCCGTGAGGCCATGGAAAAGGCCGGCATCCCCTGCATCCAGTTGGACGCGAAGGAAGGTCTCGCGCTCAACAACGGCACGTCGGTCCTGACCGCCATCGGCGCGCTGGCCACGTATGACGCGATGCAGCTCTTAAAGCTCTCCGACATCGCCGGCGCGTTGTCGCTCGAAGCGCATCGCGGCATCATCGACGCGTTCTATGAGAAATTGCACACCATTCGTCCGCACGTGGGCGCGCTCGCTACGGCGCGCAACATTCGTAACCTCACCGAGGGGTCGACCTACCTCACGCACACGGCGGAATTGCGCACGCAGGATGCGTACACGTTGCGCTGCATGCCGCAGATTCACGGCGCCAGCAAGGACACCATCTCCTATGTGGCGGAAAAAGTGGCCATTGAGCTCAACGCCGCCACGGATAACCCCATCATCACGGTGGATGGCGACGTCATCTCGGGTGGCAACTTCCACGGCGAGCCGATGGCGCAGCCGTTTGACTTCCTGGGCATCGGCGCGGCCGAGATCGGCAACGTCTCCGAGCGCCGCATCGAGCGCCTCGTGAACCATCAGCTTTCCGACTTCCCGTCGTTCTTGGTGAAGAACCCGGGCCTCAACTCCGGCTTCATGATCACGCAGTATTCGGCCGCGTCGCTGGTCTCCGAGAACAAAGTGCTCGCTCATCCGGCCAGCGTCGACTCCATCCCGTCCTGCGAGAACCAGGAAGACTTCGTCTCCATGGGCACGCTTGCCGCGCGCAAGGCGCGTGACATCGTCAAGAACTCGCTGCGCTGCGTGGCGACGGAGATCCTCGCCGCGGTGCAGGCCATCGACTTCCGCAAGGAGATGACCGACGGCAAGCTCGGCGTCGGCACCCAGGCCGCCTACGACGCCGTCCGCGAGAAACTCAACTTCATCGCCGATGACAGCGAAATTGAGATGTACGACGAGCTCGAAAAGATCACGAACCTCCTTGTGGACGGCTCGCTCCTGAAAGCCGTCGAAGAAAAGGTTCAGATCGACCTCCAGTAACAGTGACCGGTTGACGCGAACGGCGTCACAATGCCGTCGGCGGGCCGAGCGATCGGCGGCGCACCCAGGGCGTGAACCGATCATCGATGAAACGCCTTGTCGGCGAACCATTCGATCAGCGTCGCCCACGCGGCGCCAGCCACTCGGTTTCAACTACTCCGCGTGGTCCACGCGGGGCCAACCACCCGACGTCGCCACTCTGCGTCAACCACTCCGCGACGTTTACGCGGTGTCAGCCACTATCCCTCAATGATGAAGGGCCGACCGTCATGAAAGTGACGGCCGGCCTTTTTGTTGAAATTGTGTCAGTCCTTAATCTCAGTTCGTCCATTCCGTTTCATGCGATTGAATTGAAACGTCAAAAGATGAGCATCCCCTCGTGAACTGTCAAAGGTTCCGCGTTGCCCTGTTGCCGCGGCGCCAAGTTGGCAAAGACGGTCAGAGTTTGGTGTGGGCAATTTCTGAAAAGCATCATTGCGTACACAAGATCAAAAACGGTGTGGGCAATATGGACAAACGCGGCCGATGCGTCTATGTTTTCGTCGCAAAAATAGACGCTATGAGCCGAAATGCCGAAATTGCGTCTAGTTCAAAGGCCAAAAATATACGCTTCTGTAGAAAACGGTGGAATTCCCTGCACAACGGATCGACGCTGAGAATAAGAAAAGCCGATTTGCCCACACGCTTTTCAAGATGATAGACGCTTTCCGCAATAAATGGTATTTGCCCCTACGCAATGTGGCCACAAATCGACGCCCGCGTCATGGGCTTTGCCCTAACGCCCTTTCGCCATGACGCCTGAGGCCATGCGCCCGCAGCAATTCGCCGGGGCTCCAACGGGCGTGCTCGCAGCAAAGCATCTGCGTCACGCCCCCGCTCACGGGGATGCCGTTCGCTTGCTCGTCCATTCCGCCTCATCGCATCACTCCATTCCGGCTCATCGCTTCGCTCCCTCATCTTCCTTCTTTTGATATAGCGTGTAATTCTGATCGGCTTCAAAAAAGTAACTCGCGCGCGCAACGATGTCGTACCGGGGAAGCTCCGGCTCAGAATTGCGCGTGACGATGAAATCCGGACGTCCCGCAAGTGCCGCCTCCACCTGCATGTTCCAGATGCGGTCATCCGGCAGATTCAACAGCACAAAAGCGCGTTCCGACGGCACGATGCCCGTGGTCGTATAAAACCCGCCATCTAAAAAGCCCATGTTGAGCAGCGTCGCATTCGGCTTCTTGTTGATGATCTCCGCAAATTGAAACTGCGGCATGTTCTGAGGTTCTTCAAAGCGCAGGTAGGCGTTCCCTGAAAACTGCCAGCAGAGGCTTAAACACAAGAGCAGAGACGCCAAAGATGCCAGGGGATTGAGTCCTCCTGCCCGGCGATGCTTGCGCACGCGAACCGCCATCAGCCTCTCCACCGCAATCGCCGGCATCGCGATAAACGCGCCGAGCGCCAGCGGATAGTAGACGTACGAACGCCCGCCGACGAAGATGAAGGCCACCGCCATGCCGTATTGCAACACCCAATGGAGCACGTCCTTCACCGGCTCCAAAAACGCCATGAGCACAAGGCCCATCGCCGTGGCAAAACCGGCCGCGCGCAGGAACTGGAACGAATTCTTGAAACCATTGACGATGTTCAACAGCTTTCCGTGCTCCTGCCCGCGGCTGTACACGGCGAGATTGCTGACGAAGTAGACTTGAAAGAGGTCATCCAAGGCGCCGTGCAGCGCAAAATAGAAGAGGACGGGAAGCGTCACGATGAGAACTCCTCCCAGTATCTGCGCGATGAGCCGACCCAAGGCGCCGAGGCCTTCGGCCTCGACCGTCGTCCACGCCACGAGCACAAACCACCCCACGTAGAGTCCGACCAAGGTGTACTTGCTCCAAAAGACGAGCCCTGACGTGATGCCGATCAGCACGGCCTCCCACGCGCTGGGCGGGCGTTTGGTCTTCAACGTCTTAAAGCCCACGTAGATGGCATAGGCCCACGGCGCAAGTGTGAATTCTTCCACGCTGTCCCCATGTGCAAAGGCGCTAGAGGTGAACACGAATGCCGCCAGAATCGGGAGCGTCACCAGAACGTAGCGCCCATCCGTCAAGAGACGAACCGTCTTGAAGCTGTACCACAAAAACACGAACGCCGTGACGATCTCGATGAGGTAGACCCCAAAGAACGTGTGATACGACACGAGCGCCGCCAACGTGTGGATGAAGTACAGCACCGGCCCCTTCTGTTCGATGAGGTCGCGATACGGCACGACGCCGCTTAAGACGGACTTCCCCACGGTGAAAAAGCAATTGGAATCCACCCAGTCGTTCAGCGGATAAAGGGGCGAGGACTTGGAACAGAGCGTCACGATCAGCGTCGCCGCCACAAATATAAAGAGGGCGGCCCCCAAAGCCGCACCGCGGGATTGCCCTTTGCTCGGTCCTTTTCGTTCAGACATTCGCATCCTCCCACGTCCTTTCGCTAATGATGAAACGCGGGCGCTGTTTCGTCTCGAGGTAAATCTTCCCGACGTATTCGCCGATCACTCCCAGCGAAAGCAGTTGGATGCCGCCCAGGAGCGCCGTTGCCAGCACGCTGCTGGACCAGCCAGGAACGCTGTTTCCCGTAAAATACGAGATGAACACCCACACGATGAGCAAAAAACTCAACGCGGAGATGAAGAGGCCGAGCGACGTGATGATGCGGATGGGCTTGATGCTGAGGCTCGTAATGCCGTTAAACGCCAGGGCCAGCATCTTTTTGAGCGGGTAATGGCTCTCCCCGGCGAGGCGTTCGTGGCGATCGTAGCTCACACTCGTCGACGAGAATCCGACCAGCGGAAACATCCCGCGCAGGTAAATATTCACTTCGTGAAAATCCGAAAAGGCGTTTAAGACGCGCGCCGACACCAGCCGGTAGTCCGCGTGATTGTAGACCACTTCGGCACCCATGGCGTGCAAAAATTTGTAATAGCCTTGCGCCGTCGTGCGCTTAAACCACGTGTCACTCGAGCGGTCTTTGCGAACGCCGTACACGATGTCGTTACCATTGTGGTACGCATCCACCATATCCTGCATGACGGCAATGTCATCCTGCCCGTCACAGTCAATGGAAATGGTGATGTCGAACGCCGATCGCGCCTCCATGAGCCCCGCCAAGAGCGCATTCTGATGACCGCGGTTGCGCGACAGCGACAGACCCTCAACGTCGACGTAGCGCGCCGCCAGATCCTCGATGAGCGGCCACGTGCCGTCCTTACTCCCGTCATTCACAAACAGAATCCGGCTGTCCGCCGCGATGGAGCCGTTTTGCACCATTTTCTGCAGCTGCGCACGAAACAGCGGAACGGTCACCGGCAACACTTCCTCCTCGTTGTAACACGGAATGACGATGGAAAGACGCGGTAACTCTTTAGACATGCTCCCTCCTATTCTCCGAATCGCTCCCGATTGGTCTTCCAATCAGCAGCCTGCAACTTGTAACGCCGCAAGACACCCAGATCTTTCTCGTAATACAAACTGCTCCCACTGTGCGCGCGACGCTCGGGATCATCCAAAAGCGGCAAGAACTTTTCTTCCACGTGGACCCGCGCGACCTCTTCGGGCACCACGTCGTACCAAGCGAACGGGTGCTGTTGGCGCAAACTCTGGTAAATGCCCTTTGTCTCCGCCTCGATGGCCAGTTCGATCATGTTCACACCTGCGAGCGACGTGTACTCAAAGCTGCGCCCGAGCCGCGGATTGCACTCCAATATGTATAGTTTTCCCGTATTGCTGTCACGCTTGAGATCCACGTTGAAAAAACCGTAATAGTCCGTCTTTTGAATCAACTCTTGGGCCAGCGCGAACACTTCCTCGTCATCCGAGTCGATGAGGATGAGGTGGTTCCCCACCCACTTGGGCCGCATGTCCGACAAAATGGCCCGAGCCTGCACCATAGAAATCTGCCCGTCCGCCGTGCAGTATCCCGTCACGGAGTACTCGCTTCCCGCACCGCCTTCGATGAACTGCTGCACGAGGAAGTCACCTTTGTACCCTGCCTGATAGATGTGCTCCAAGGCGTGGCACGCCTCTTCAACGTCCGCCACGTGATACCCCTTCTGTCGATCCGGCAGGTCGAACGCCTCAAAGCGGGTATAATCTTCCGCTTTCATGAATATGCTGCCCGTTGCTTTCCAGTCGTCCATCAAGAACTCGTAGTCATCCGGCGACACGCGCACCGTCTCCGGCACGGGAAGGCCCAATTCGTTCATCTTTTTGTAGAACTTGCCCTTCTCCGTCATGATGTGGGCGAGGGCTTCGTTGGGATATGAGATCACGATGGGAAAGTCCAGCTGATCCTCCGCGGCGTAGAGCATGAACAAGTAATCTTCATTGGGCACTAAGAAAAACGCCGCATCGCCCTCGTTGGCCTCTTTTTCATAAGCCTCTTTCACGAGCTCCACAAACGTCGCCTTCTCTTTGGAAAATCCCGGACGCGTCATCACCTTCGCAATGCGCGAATGCACAAAAGGCAACAGCACCCCTGCGCCCAGCACCAACGGCGTTTCGCCGTACGCCTCATGAATGGCGCGCGCCGCCGTATAGCTGTTGCTGTCCGTTCCCAAAATCATGACCAATAATCGCTGCATCGTTCCTCCCGGCCATCCGCCCCTGGCGGCACAATCTGTCCGGCCGCCTTCGCCTCGTGTCACATTCTCTTCTTTTCGCCCTCATAGTAACACAACCGGTAAAATGACGGGGAACAAACAGCTCTCATGCGCCGACAGATGGCGTGCTCTATGGCAGACGGCATTGACACTCCCCACGGCTAAAGCCGGGGGATTCTCGGCTCAACCACCACTGCCTGCACCAGCGAGGTCTTACACGGTGTCGTTCGAGCGTATCGGTTCAGGCGTGTCCCGCCCTACCATATGTAGGCTCCGCCAGCAGGCGTATCTCGCAGCCCGCCTCTCGTATGGTGCGCTTCGCCATCGACAGCACGTACTTGTCGCGCCCGAAACGGAACGGCGGGCTTTCACACTCTGGCTACCGATTGCCCTTCGCACGGTTATGCGTCTTACAAAGCATCTGACAGTTCGTCTCATCCGTAGCGCCACCCTTGCTCCACGCGGTCACATGGTCGGCGTCCATCTCGGACTCCTTGTAGATGCGCTTCGCATTTGCATCGCGCCCGATGGCACACAGCGGGCAATTCGACACGCCTTGGGCTTCCGCCTCAGCTGTCTGCTTGCGATAGACCGCCTTGATGGTCTTCTTGTCAAACACTCGGATGTTCAGCAAGCGTGAGTCTGCCTCGCCGCCCAACACGTACTCGAAGATGCCCTTTTTATCGCCGACTTGCGAGTCATCGAGCAGGGCGTTCACGCGTTCGGCTACCTTGTCCTTCGAGTAAGCGTTCTTGTGATACTCGCGGTACAACCGACCCCATTCGCGCCCACACATCTCGCTTCCCGTGTACTCGAATACTGAATCCACCCAGTCGATAACCGTGTCAAAATGATTCTTCAGCTCGTCAATATCGGCGTCATAGCGGTGCTGCGCCATATAGTCGTCGATATTGCCATCGCTGACCCACTCAAGCGCGGTTTCGAGAATTGCCTGACGCTTCGGGTCTCCCGAAACGTATGTCTGCCAGCGATTCATGTTGGCGTTACCCGTGTTGGAGAACACCTCGCGCGCCTTCGTCACGAACGGCCCATGGTACGCCGCGTTGCGCAGTTCTTGCTTCACCAACGGAACGCCTGCGATGTTGATAGTCTCGAACCACGCCTGAATCTCCGACGGCTCACCCTCGCAGACGTAAATCGTCAAAGGCGCGTCAATAATGAGCTTCTGCTGGTCAGCATCCAGACTGTCGAAATAGCGGGGCTTGCCGTCCAGCTCAACGGCGAACGGCCATGACTTATTCACGTAGCGGGCAAATGACGTGATGCGCTGCTGTCCGTCCAGAACCTCGTACATCCCGTCGGCGTTCTTCACGAAGTAAATCAGGCCGAGGGGATAGCCCTTCAATAGGGACTCAACCACGGCAACATCGCGCTTACCGTCGCCGTAAATATAGTTGCGCTGATACTCGGGCTGGATGATGAGCTGACCATCAAGGCCGAACAGCCCCTTGCCCTCGTTGCGGTCGAATACGAAGCCTTTGCAAACATCGCCGACCGTCCAATCAGTATGCAGAATTGTCTTCATTAAGCGTTACCTCCTTTCTTTGGGCGAATAAAAATGCGAGCAAAGATGGTTTTTGGTACCCCGTCCTTTAACACATAAGAATTTTGTACACGCCATGTACGATTACCACGCTTGTACTCTTGCTGTTTTTCTAGGGATGGTGGAGTGAAAAAATCCCCTGTTGTTACCGCCCAATCAAGGTCACCATCTCGACCTACAATTTCAAACTGTTCAGGGTTGTATCGACTAAGAAATGTACGGGGAACGCCCATAATTCCGTCGTAATCAGATGGAATTGCCTCAACGAACGGCACTTCAATCGCATCATAATTGCCATAACGCGGATACTCGATTGCACCGAAGTCTGTTTCAAACTTCTTACGAAGCTTCTTGTTAAACTTCAAGTTGTGTTCCATCGTATCAAGCAATAACGGTTGATGTCGTTTGTATAAGTCAAGATTGGTAAACCACATAACCCCTGACACTCGAATAAATCCATCTCGATGGTTGGAGGAAGAGGCCGTATCCTCATACGGACTGGCAAAAAATCCAACATTACCCTTGAACCCATTGCCCAGCCATATTTTATTGTCTTTGAGTAAAGGAAAGACTTCTTTGTAGGAAATCGCATTCTGATTGCCGATGATGATGAATTTCTTTTCAGCCTCCATAATCCACATCAAGAACTCGCGAAACAATGAAAACGGCGGATTCGTGATGATGATGTCTGCCTCGTCGCGAAGCACCTTCACCTCGGCGGAACGGAAATCACCATCACCTTCCAAATAGCCGGAAAACTCGATGTCATCCGTGTCAACATGCCCGGAACCGTCCTTATCGCGCGTGAGCGTGAACAATTTTCCATGCGTATCATGTTTGTCGACATCGAACAGCGGGGATTCCTGTTCAAACAGCGTGAGCTGCTTGCTTCCAGCACTCTTCGCATACGACGTACTAATCAGCTTTTTCAGACCGAAACGCTCGAAGTTTGCGGCAAAATACTTCGTGAAATTCGACCACTCCGGGTCATCGCACGGAAGCAGAATCGTTTTGTCACGGAATACGTCGGGATTGAACTCCACGTAGGCGTTCATCTCTGCTTCAATATCGCTGTACTGCGTATAGAACTCATCTTTCTTTTGAACTTTCGCAGCGCCAAGATTCGAATTACCCGCCATTACTCGCTCACCCTCTCAACCTCAAGATGCTCCTGCACCCACTCGTGAATAATCGCCGCAATCGTCGTCTCGCGCTCCGCTGCCATCATCTTCAGCGCTTTCTTGTCGCTCACCGTGAGCGACAGCGAGAGCGTCGTGCGCTTCTCGTCGTCGGCGGCAGGTTCAGCCACCGTCTTCTCTATCTTTCTCTGCTCGGCCTCGCGGTCGGCAGCGTACTTCTCGAACATGTTCGCCATGGCTCGGCCTCCTTTAATCATTTACACATTTGTACAATTATGCATCACGGAGTCGCATTTGTCCATACGCAATACGGCTCTGACCTGCGGTTACTCCTTCGGGAATCCTGCGGCATCGCGCACCGTGTCCACCAGCTCGCGCGTCGCCTTCGCAGCCTTGCCGCGTCGGTCGAACTCGACCACGGACACGCCGCCCCCGGGAAGTAGAAGAAAAAGCACCCCTTCCGTGTCGTCGGCACCATGACCCGATCCGCCGCCCGCAGAGCGGCCGTCCCCAGCATCGAGCGGCAGCGAGATGCGCACCTGCGCTCCGTCGGAAATAAGCCCGCCGTCCAAAAGAGCAGCGGGCTTTGCTTATCTTTAACCGATTGCCTGCATGACAGACAAATCATCTTGCGTGTTGTTCATTACCGCTTGCATGTACTTATCCATATACACCCAATCAGGTTCACCAGACGTATCGACAGGAAGTTTGATACGTTCTTCCTTCAGAAGGTCAGGAAACAGGCCGTAATTATACGGATACTTATGAGTCACTGTCTGCAAACAAGCCGCAAGAAACACGCAAGCATTAGCGCTATACGCTCGTGTATCAACAAAGTAAATATCGCGTCCAGAAAGAAACTCTTCCGTCTGATAGAAAAAAGTCGCGTTTTCTGCACCCCATGTGATTACACCAGCAGGACTCGGAATCACATCACTTACTGGATGCACACGGCACTTAATACCATTGTTAAATTTCGTGCGCACCACATAAGGAATGCCTTCCTCAGCCTCGACCACTTGACGAGTATGAAGTACAGGCGGCTTTACCATAGACGGGAAAAGCTCCCCAACGACAAACTCTTTCCAATCACATGTATCAACAACATGCTTTTCTTCATCAGCTTGCCTCAGATTCTCAAGGCTTGCCTCAGATTCTCTCATGACTGCTGACATGTACTCGTCCATGTATGCCCAATCCGGTTCGCCAGATGTATCGACAGGAAGTAGAACTTCCATACGAGATGCGATTTCGCGAGTAAATTTATAGACATAATCAAAACCGCGAATCACAGCGGCTTTTCTGAACGCCGCCACAAAAAACAACAACTGCGGTTTTTTCCAATTCGCAGCGTATGCACCCTTTGGGTACATCCCCTGCACATGTGGATAACCAACAAAATCATTGGGCTGATAGAAAATCGCATCAACTGTCGTCGTATCGCTGAACGTAATCATTCCGCCTTTTTCGGTAGCAACTTGTGATGAATATCCACCGATGCCATTGTTGTAACTCGAATTGACAACAACTGGGTTATCGCCATCATCCATTAACTGTGCGTTTGTCATCTTATACGCTTTTGTTGGATGAATATCAAACAGTTCTCCGACGATAAACGGCTTCCATCCACTTGTATCAATCTTCGCCATTGCCGTCACCGCCTTTCCTCATGGTCAAGGTCACGGACTCGTCATCGGCGCTTACACGGCTCGAATACATCGCCGTATCCAACAGCTTCTCACCGAATGCCTTCGCATCAATGCCCTGCTGGAACATCAGATAGTCCATCGCTGTCTTACGAAAATCCTCCTCGAATATCTCGAACGGCTTCTGCGGCATCTGATAGGACAGGTGCTCGGCAGGACTTACCCACTGACACGTGTCGTCACCGGACTGCTTCTCAACCACATCGACCCAATAAGCCTCAATGGCCGCCCACTTGCCGTATACGTCATGGCGCCCCTTGTTCTTGACCGTTGCTAACCCGTCGGACTCCATGTAGCAAGCGAAAAACTCCTTGCCTTCCTGCGCCACGCCAGCCTCAAACACGAAAATGCTCGTAGTGACGCCCACGCCGAAGAACAAGTCCTCCGGCAACTTTATGACCTTGCGCAGGCGGTGATTCTTCAGAATCCGTTTCATCTGCTTCTTCGATGCTTTCTCCAGCTTCTTGTCTGGCAGAATGAACGCGCACTGCGTATGCTTCGGAACGTTGTCAAGCACGTTCTCGACGATGGTCATGCAGCCGTACTTGTTCTCGTACGGCGGGTTCATTAGCACTTTCGTAATCGGTTTGGACTGCATCCACTCGCAGGCCGCCTCCGAGCGAGTATCCATCTGCTCGAGGTTCGTCTTGCCATCCTTATGAATTAGCATGTTCGCGCACGCCAGTGCGTAAATCTCGCGGTCGAACTCGATGCCATAGAGCTGTTTGGACTTAATCTCGCCGGCCTTCTTCGTCTCCATACCGCCAGCCTCGCGAATCATGTTTGCCATTGCCTTCACGAGGAAGCCGCCAGAGCCACATGTGGCGTCCAGGATACAATCGTCCATGTTCACTTCGAGGATCTTGTACATAAAGTCAGTGATGTGCTCCGGCGTGAATATCTGTCCTGACTCGGACTTCTTCTTGTACCGATTGAACTCGTTAAAGAAGATGCCCATCACGTCCTCGCCGCGCCACTCGTTCGAGTTGACGCACTCGGAAATCTCGACAACCCAGTCGATGAAGTCGTTGATTGCCTTCTGGTTATCGGTCGTGTTCATCTTGATGTCGGAATATTCTTCCAGCAAAATGTCAATCTTCGCATTCTGCTTGCGGCTGTCCTCCAGCGACTTGGAGAGCGTCGAGTAAATCGCGGTGTGGAACGTCGCATATCCCAGATTCTTCAGGCGCTTCAATCCGGCACCGTACCGCTCGGCGACCAACGCGCATGCCGTGAAAATCATGCGATGATACAGGTTCTTGATGCCGAACTCGAAATGCAGGTAGTTGTTAATACGCGCTGTCAGCTGGTAGATGCGCTCCTTGTCGATGCTATCGACGGTATAGAGCGACAGGTAATAACCGACATGCTGCAACTGATCGGGCGTCTTGACTTCCTCCTCGCCCTTGAACACGCGCACGTCCTCGCCGTTGTACAGAACACCGACAGCCTTTTCGTACTGCGTTTGTACAATGCGGACATTCTTCAGCACCTCGTCCACCTGCGCCTTGCCAAGGGCAATGCGCGTCGCCTTCGTCTCCAACACCAGCGCTACATCTGCCTTGTTCTTCGGCAGATACCAGCCGTCCGGCTTGTCCGCCACACCTGCGAACCCCAGCTGATTGAACGTCGTAAGCTGACCGACACCCGCACGCGCTGCGTCGCTGTCGGCAAGTCCGAGGATATTACGTGCCAAATCGCGTACCGCATCCTCCGTCATATTCTTCGCCATCTACTCATCCACCCCCTCGATATGCTCCTTCACCCACTCGTGAATAATCGCGGCAATCGTCGTCTCGCGCTCCGCTGCCATCATCTTCAGCGCTTTCTTGTCGCTCACCGTAAGCGACAGCGAGAGCGTGGTGCGCTTCTCGTCGTCGGCATCCGCAGGCGCGGCGACCGTCTTCTCTATCTTTCTCTGCTCGGCCTCGCGGTCGGCAGCGTACTTCTCGAACATGTTCGCCATGGCTCGGCCTCCTTTAATCATTTAAACATTTGTACAATTATGCATCACGGAGTCACATTTGTCCATACGCAACACGGCTCTGACCTGCGGTTACTCCTTCGGGAACCCTGCGGCCTCGCGCACCGTGTCCACCAGCTCGCGCGTCGCCTTCGCAGCCTTGCCGCGTCGGTCGAACTCGACCACGGACACGCCGGCCCCTGGAAGTAGAAGAAAAAGCACCCCTTCCGTGTCGTCGGCACCATGACCCGAGCCGCCGCCCGCAGGGCGGCCGTCCCCAGCATCGAGCGACAGCGAGATGCGCACCTGCGCTCCGTCTGACGCCCTCAGAGCCGTTTTAAGGCACGAAAAAGCCCTCCAGGGCAACGAGTACCCTGAAGGGCTTAAAACGTCTTAAAACGCCAAATACGGCGTCCACATGATGACAGCCGAAACGGGAGCACCCTTACCGGGTGCCCCCGAATCTATAAACAAGCGCGAACTCATTCCGAAAGAAGAATAGTTCGACGCTTCCTACTCTGGTGGGCGAGAAAGTGGTTGAACACACATCGGCAGCAACCAAAATTCCGGGACATCTGCTCCTGTTGCGCCGCTGTCGGATACAGGCGAAATTTATAGGAATATTCCACTGTCTCACCCTCCTTCAGACATTCTTCTGGTTCTCTATATACTGCTTGATGACGGATAAAGTGTGCCTTAAATCCCCATGTCGAAAGGCAGGGGCTTTACGGCACGTTGGTAAAACTGTATCGTGGACGCGAAACTCAGTAAACGAGAAAAAACAAGCAACAAAAAGCGGCTGACGGGAATCGAACCCGCGCATCCGGCTTGGGAAGCCGGTGTTCTACCATTGAACTACAGCCGCGCTTATAGCGCTAAGTCTAGCACAAGTGTGGTCTCTGCGCTAGAGGCATCTTTAATTTCACTTCCACCAACTGTAGAGATACAATTGATGTGAGACCGAGAAGAAAAAAAAGAGAGAAATCCGATACAATGAAAGCATCAACCAAACAAAGAAAGGATTCTCTCTATGACAGCCAGTATAGCAAAAACACAACGGTATTTGCCACACACTTTTGAAACTAGATTTCATGCGGTTAAAACGTATCGTGCAGGGTTTTCCCTCGCTTTCGTTTTCCAACGATACAAGATCTCCAAAGCGTCCCTGATGCGTTGGAATCAGCGGTTTGACGGCACAAAGGATTCTTTACGAGACCGCTCTCATAAACCGAAAAGTCCGCATCCCAATGCACATACGCCGCAAGAACAGACCTGGATTCGAAACCTCCTCCGACGCAATCCCGGCATCTCGCTCATGGAACTCTACGCAAAACTGAAGTTTCAACGTGGCTACCAACGGCATCCGTGTTCTTTGTTCCGTTTTCTTCGCAAACAGGGCTTTTATAAAGAAAAACTTGTGAAAAAAAGCTTTATGTACCGAAGCCCTACGATACACCGAAAAAATTGGGCGTAAAATGGCAGCTCGATGTCAAATATGTCCCGTCA
>JAQYPV010000012.1 GCA_028726605.1 Peptoniphilaceae bacterium
CCCCATGTTAGTCATACTTTAATCCTGCCCAAAACGCTCCGTTTTGTGAACGGTTTTGAATAAAAACCATTCTATCTCGTCACACTTTTAACGGAATCATTCATATGCTAGAGTAAAGCCGTAGAAAAAAGGATTTCATAAAAGGAGGTTATTATGGCAGCCAAGCGTATCGTGTTGAATGCGGTATCGTATCATGGAAAGGGTGCGATTGAGGAGATTCCCGGCATCGCACAACGCGAAGGGTTTAAAAAGGTGTTCGTGGCTTCGGATCCGGATTTGATCCAGTTCGGCGTGACGGGCAAAGTCACGGATCTCCTGGATCAGGCGCAAATCGATTACACGGTCTACTCGGACATCAAACCGAATCCGACCATCGAAAACGTCCAAAACGGCGTGAAGGCGTTCAAAGAAGCCGGCGCGGATTCCATCATCGCCATCGGCGGTGGCTCATCCATGGACACCGCCAAGGCCATCGGCATCATCATCACGAATCCGGAACACGAAGACGTGCGCTCGCTGGAAGGCGAAGTGGGCACGAAGAATCACGCCGTGCCGACCATTGCCGTGCCGACCACCGCAGGGACCGCAGCTGAAGTGACCATCAACTACGTCATCACAGACCTCGAGAAAGAACGCAAGTTCGTCTGCGTGGACCCGCACGACATCCCGGCGTACGCCGTGGTGGACCCGGACATGATGAGTTCCATGCCCAAGGGCCTGACCGCCGCCACCGGCATGGACGCCCTGACGCACGCCATCGAAGGCTACATCACCAACGGCGCCTGGGAACTGACCGACATGTTCCACCTCAAGGCGATTGAACTCATCTCCAAGAATTTGCGCAAAGCCGTCGAGAACGACCCCGAAGGCCGCGAAGCCATGGCGCTCGCCCAGTACGTGGCCGGCATGGGCTTCTCGAACGTGGGTCTCGGCATCGACCACTCCATGGCGCACACCCTCTCCGCGCACTATGACACGCCGCACGGCGTCGCCTGCGCGATGTTCCTCCCGATCGCCATGGCCTTCAACCGCGACGCCACCGGCGAGCGCTACCGCGAGATCGCGCGCGCTATGGGCGTCGAAGGCGTGGACGACATGAGCCAGGAAGAATACCGCGACGCCGCCATCGCCGCTGTCAAGCAGCTCTCCGTCGACGTCGGCATCCCGACCGTCAACGAGAAGATCCGCGAAGAAGACCTGGATCAGCTGGCCACCGACGCTTTGAACGACGCCTGCTATCCCGGCAACCCGCGCGAAGCCACCAAAGAAGAAGTCATCGCCATGTTCCGCCAGCTGATGGCCTGATCGTTGCGATGCTGAAGGCAGGTCGGTACGGCAGGGCCTGCGCCGCCCATGGGCGCGCGAAATCCAGTAAATCCGCCGCTGACGGCGGTGTGGACGCTGCGCTACGTCCGTGACGGTTGCCCCGCCCGGTACCGACCACCGAAGCGAACCCTCCCCAACAGGTGAAGACCATGATTCCCGAAGAGAGAATGCAAAAAATCACAGCGCTTCTGAAACAGCGCAAAGCCGTATCCAACAAAGAGATCATGGATACCGTCTATGCGTCTCTTTCGACCATTCGTCGCGATTTGATCGACCTGGAGAAAGCGGGCGTCGTCCGCCGCATCAAAGGCGGGGCGATGCTCGCGAGCTCCACGACGGCCGAAGTTTCGGGATTCGTGCGCTTCCAACAGCAAAAAGCCGAGAAACAGAGCATTGCCGCCTTGGCCGCCACCTACCTCAAAGACGGCCAGGCGGTCTTCCTGGATTCATCCTCCACGACCTACTACCTCTGCAACTGGCTCAGCGAACACCGCAACATGGTCGTCATCACCAACTCGATCATGGTGCCGTTCTCGCTGATGAATGTGGACTCGGTGCGCATCTTCTGCTCCGGGGGACAGCTCAAGTTCAACTCGCATTCCCTCATCGGATCCGAGACCATCGCGTTCATGAGCCAGTATCGCGCCGAACTCTGCTTCTTCTCGTGCATGGGATTGGGACCGGACGGTCTGTTTGAGGCCGACGAGCAACAGGCGGCCATCAAGTCCACGATGATTCGCAACGCCCGCCGCGCCATTCTGATGGTGGACCACACCAAATTTCAGTCCGACGCCTTCATCCGCGTCATGGATTTCAGCCAATTGGAAGCCATCCTCACGGATCGCAAGCCGGACAACTGGGACGACTTTGCGCCCGAGGTTCAAGACAAGATGTACTGGCCCGATCGCTCCAAAAAGTTGAACGAAAATGAATAGGATTAGACATATCCCTTCAGTTTTTTGAACGAACGCCAACATCGGCGTTCACTCTTGAAGAAAATGCGATTATAACTATATTTTGATTGTATAAGGATGCGCTTTCCAACAGCCCAATTCATGTGACAACGCCATGAACTGACCCACACAGGCAGTTGTGTAGCGATTGAGGAAAACGTTAGCACATGTTGGACGCTTGGGAAACTCAAACGAAACGGCGCAGAAAGGAGGTTGTGTGAAAAAAGTACTCGCCATCGACATGGGCGCCACATCCATTCGAGGCATTCTGGGCAGCATGGAAGACGATCGCATTCAGATGCAGGAAGTCATGCGCTTTTCGCACAGCATCGTCGAAAAAGACGGCAAGAGCTTTTGGGACTGGGACGGACTGATGCGGGAAATCGTGGGGGTCATTCTGGAACACCCGGACGTCGCGAGCATCGGCGTGGACACGTGGGGCGTGGACTTCGGTCTCCTGGACGAAGATGGCGCGCTCATTCAGCCGCCGCACAGCTACCGCGACCCCCGCTTCGAACAGGGCTATCACGCCGTCTTGAAAGAGATCGACGGATACGATCTGTTTCGCCAGACGGGCAATCAGCTGATGCCGATCAACTCCCTGTTTCAGTGGAAGACTTTGCAAATGCTGGAACCTGAGGTCACGGACCGAGCGAGATCGCTGCTCCTCACACCGGACCTTGTGAACTACTTCCTGTGCGGAGCCAGGCGCGCGGAACGCACCATTGCCTCGACGACGCAGATGGTGGACCTCACGGCGCAGCGCTGGAACACCGAACTGCTGACGTCGCTGGGGCTTCCCGCCGATATCCTGGCCGAACCCGTGGACAGCAAGACCGTGATCGGCACCACGAAAAACGCCCGCATTGAGGCGCTGCGAGAGACCGACATCGCGGTGTTATCCGTGGCGAGCCATGACACGGCGAGCGCCGTCTACGTCACCAAGGCGTACGACGACCCCGAGACGCTCTTTCTCTCCAGCGGCACGTGGTCGCTCATGGGCTGCTTCTCCGAGCCGCCTGTACTCACCGAGGCGGCCTACCAAAATGGCCTCACCAACGAGACCGGGTACGGCGGCCGCAACATGGTCTTTAAGAACATCACGGGCCTCTACCTCATCGAAAAACTGCGTCACGCCTTCGAGCGAGAGACGGGCCGGACCTACAGCTTCGACGACATCACCGCGCTCGTGGACGACACGCCGGAGACGGACATCCGCATCGACGTGGACGACCCGTTGTTGGGACAGGAATCCGACCACTATTTCGACGACCTGGAACAGCACTTGCGCGCCACGGGCCAGCGCGTGCCGAAACAGAAGACGGATTACTTTAAGATCATTTACTTATCGCTGGTGAAGGCGTACGTCCAACTGCGAGACGACTTGGAAGCCGTCACGGGACGGAAATTCAAGCGCATTCACGTCATGGGCGGCGGATCGCGCTCCAAGCTCTTCAACCAGATGATCGCGGACGGCATGGGGATTCCGGTGTTGGCCGGTCCCTCCGAGGCCACGGCGCTCGGCAACGTGCTCGCCCAATTTGAAGCGCAGAGCGAAGAAGAGGACATCGCTCCTCTCAGGGAAATGGCCATGAGAAGTGTGGAATTGGAAGTGTTTGAAGCAAAAAGGAGGAAGGAATGAATTATCCCAAAATCGGCATCCGCCCGGTGATCGACGGTCGATGGGGCGGAGTGCGTGAAAGTCTCGAAGAGCAGACCATGGGCATGGCCCGCCGCGCTAAGGAGCTCATCGAATCACATCTGTTCTATGCGGACGGCACGCCGGCGCAGTGCGTGATCGCCGACACGACCATCGGTGGCGGCGCGGAGTCCGCGGCTTGCGCCGAGAAGTTCTCCACAGAGAACGTGGTCGGCACGCTGACCGTGACGCCGTGCTGGTGCTACGGCACAGAGACCATGGATCTCGACCCGCTGACGGTAAAGGCCGTCTGGGGCTTCAACGGCACGGAGCGTCCGGGCGCTGTGTACCTCGCGGCGGTCATGGCGGCCTATGCACAGCGCGGCCTGCCGGCGTTCTCTATCTACGGCAAAGACGTCCAAGACGCCGACGACGAGGCGATTCCGGAAGACGTGGAAGAGAAGATCCTGCGCTTTGCGCGCGGCGCCATCGCCGTCGGTGAGATGCGCGACAAGTCCTACGTCAACATCGGCGCCATCGCCATGGGCATCGCCGGCTCCGACGCCGACGCACTGTTCATGCAGCAGTACCTCGGGATTCGCTCGGAATGGGTCTCGATGGTGGAGATTCTGCGCCGCATGAAGCTCGGCATCTACGACGAAGAAGAGTTTAAGACCGCCCGCGCGTGGGTGGAGAAGAACATGACCCTGGGCTTCGACAAGAACAAAGGCGTGGACCTCATGGACATCGTGAAGAAGTCCAAAGTCGTCCCGGACGACGAGGAGTGGGATTTCGTCGTGAAGCACACCATGATCATCCGCGACATCCTCTTGGGCAACCCGAAATTGGACGACTTGGGCTGGCACGAAGAGGCGCGGGGACGCAACGCCATCTGCGGCGGCTTCCAGGGACAGCGTCAGTGGACGGACTGGCTGCCGAATGCGGATTTCGCCGAAGCCATCATCAACTCGACCTTCGATTGGCGCGGCCCGCGTCAACCCATTGCCTTCGCCACCGAGAATGACACGTTGAACGGTTTGAGCCTCCTGTTTGGGACGCTGCTCACCAATCGCGCGGCGATGTTCTCCGACGTACGCACCTTCTGGTCGCCGGAATCCGTGGAACGCGTCACGGGCTACAAGCTGGAAGGCGTGGCCGAAAACGGCATCATGCACCTCATCAACTCCGGCGCGTCGGCGCTCGACTT
This sequence comes from Peptoniphilaceae bacterium, assembly GCA_028726605.1. GTDB lineage: Bacteria > Bacillota > Clostridia > Tissierellales > Peptoniphilaceae > Murdochiella. The sequence goes on from JAQYPV010000012.1 coordinate 5,126, forward strand.
TAACGGCGCAGCGCGCGATGAGAACGGCAATCCGACCTTGAAGCACTTCTGGGATCTCACGGACGAAGATATGGATGCCATCCTCAAGGCCACCGACTGGGCGCCGGCAGATCATCAGTATTTCCGCGGAGGCGGCTTCTCCTCGCACTTCTACACGGACGCCGAAATGCCCATCACCATGCTGCGCCTGAACATCGTGGAAGGCGTGGGGCCGGTGCTGCAGATCGCCGAAGGCTACACCGCACAACTCCCGAAAGACGTCTCCAAGAAACTCGAAGACCGCACGGATCCGACGTGGCCGACCACGTGGTTTGCGCCGCGCATCGGCATGAAGGGCTTTGAGACGGTCTACGATGTGATGGCCAACTGGGGCGCTAACCACGGTGCTTCGGTTTACGGACACGTGGGCGCTGACCTCATCACGCTGGCGTCCATGCTGCGCATCCCAGTGGCCATGCACAACGTTCCGGACGAGCAGATCTTCCGTCCGCACAGCTTCAAAGGCTTCGGCACGAAGGACCTGGAAGGTTCGGATTTCCGCGCCTGCGCGTTCTACGGCCCGTTGTACAAAGGCTGAGGGAGCGGTTATGCTGAAACACATTCCCAAAAATCTGCCTCCCGAACTCGTGAAGACCCTCATGGAAATGGGCCACGGCGATGAGCTCGTCATCGCCGACGGCAATTTCCCCACGCACCGCCTGGGTCAGCGCGTGATTCGGCTTGACGGGCAGGGTGGCGTGGCGGTGCTCCGCGCCATCCTCGAACTGTTCCCGCTGGACATCGAGTACAGCGAGGAGCAGGTCTTCCTGATGGAAGTGACGCCGGGTGACGACTACGATCCGGTGATCTGGAAAGAATACGACAAAGTGTTGCAAGAGACGCAGGACGGCACGTCCACCACGGGCTATATTGAGCGCTTCGCGTTCTACGAGCGGGCGAAAGACGCCTACTGCATCATTGCGACGAGTGAGGAGGCGTTGTACGCTAACGTCATTTTGAAAAAGGGAGTCGTCCGTTAGGAGGGTTTATGAATGAAGAAATTCTCAGAATGACGGGTATCGGCAAGTCCTTCGGTCCGGTTCGCGCGCTTCACGATGTGGAGCTGGAACTTCGCAGCGGCGAGGTCATGGCCCTCTTGGGTGAAAACGGCGCGGGCAAGTCCACGCTGATGAAGATCTTGACGGGCGTGTACTCGCTCGACGAAGGGTCCATCACTTACTTCGGACAGGACGTCAACTTCAAGACGCCGAAGGAAGCTCAGGCGGCCGGCATCGCCATTGTGCACCAGGAACTGTCCATGATGCAGGACTTGACGGTGGCTCAGAACATCTTTTTGGGGCGCGAGAGCATGAACGGGCCGTTCATCAACGACGCGGCCATGAATCGCGAGGCGAAGAAGATTTTCGACGCCCTGCACATCAGCCTCAATCCGGCGGCCGTGGTGCGTGACATCCCCGTCGGCATGCAGCAGATGTCGGAAATTGCCCGCGCGATTTCGGAGGACGCGAAGGTCATCATCTTCGACGAGCCGACGACGTCGCTTACGGACGACGAAATCGAGCAGCTCTTCAAGATCATCCGCCAGCTGAAGGCGGAGGGCATCGGCATCATCTACATTTCTCACCGCATGGACGAAATTGGGAAGATCACGGACCGCATCACGGTCTTGCGCGATGGCGGCTACGTGGGCACGGTCAACACCAAGGACACGACGCGCGAGGATCTCATCAAGATGATGGTCGGGCGCGTGGTCTACGTGGAGCCGAAGGAGCATTCGCTGGTGGCGGCGGATGCGCCGGTGGTGCTCGAGGTGAAGCACCTCACGAGCGGCGACCGCGTGAAGGATGTGAGTTTCACGCTGCATCGTGGCGAGGTGTTGGGCTTTGCCGGGCTCATGGGCGCGGGTCGCACGGAGACGGCGCGGGCCATCTTCGGGGCAGATCCCATCGACGCCGGGGAAATCTACATCAACGGCGAGAAGGTGGACATCAAGAACACGGAAGATGCCGTCACGCACGGGATTGGCTACTTGTCGGAAGACCGCCGCATCGACGGCATGATCACCGACTTCTCCATCCAGAACAACATCGCCATCGTCTCGATCGACTCGTTCATCAAGGGGCTTTTGATCGACGACGGCGAGATTCAAAAGGCGGCGGAGGACTTCGTCGGCGCACTCAACATCAAGTGCGCGTCCACGGAGCAGGCCGCCAAGACGCTTTCGGGCGGCAACCAACAGAAGGTCGTCATCGCCAAGTGGCTGATGCGCGATTCGGACATCCTCATCTTTGATGAGCCGACGAAGGGCATCGACGTGGGGGCGAAGAGCGAGATCTACAGTATCATTCAAAAGCTGGCGGATGCGGGCAAGGCCGTCATCATGATTTCGTCGGAAATGGAAGAAATTCTGCGCATGAGTGACCGCATTTTGGTCATGGCGGAGGGACGAAAGACGGCGGAGCTCGACATCGCTGAAGCGACGCAGGAGAAAATCATGACTTATGCATCTCAAGAGGAGGTCTCAGCATGAGTGATTTGAAAATGGCTGATGCTTCCCTTCAGCCGAAAGGCGGGAACGTCAATTCGTTTAAGAAAATATTCGCGTCACAGCAGGGCATTGCCTTCATCGTGATGGTGGTGCTCTACGGGTTCTTCTACGCGAGGAGTGAGCCGTTCCGCTCGGGGTCGACGCTGGCGAGTATCTTCGACTCCAGCTACTATGCGGGCCTCTTGGCCATCGGTGAGACATTCACCATCGCGACGGGCGGCTTCGATATGTCCGTGGGCGCCGTCATGAACGCGTCGGCGCTGATCGCGGGCTATGTGACGCAGAATGCCGGGCTGCCGGTGGGCGTGGCGCTCCTCATCACCGTCGGCATCGGCGCGCTGTTTGGTATGCTGAATGGCTTTCTGATCACCAAGGCGCGCATCAATCCGTTCGTGACGACGCTGGCCACGCAGATGCTGGCCAAGGGCCTCGGCTCCATCATCACGCAGGTGCAGACCATTACTTATCCGTTGCGTGAATCGCCGGAGGGCTGGTACAAGTCCATCTTTAAGCTGGCGAGCGGCTTCCCTGTGGGCATCATTGTGCTGGCGGTGGTAGCCATCATCATGGCGATCATCTTGAAGAAAACCAAATTCGGGCGCTTCTTGTTGGCGTTGGGTTCGAATGAAGAGGCGGCGCGTCTGTCCGGTATCAACACGGACAAGTACATGTTCTTGGCCTACACGCTCTGCGGCGCGTTTGCGGGTCTCGCGGGCGTGGCCTATGCGGCGACGTACACGACGCTCATGCCGGGCGAGGGCGTCGGCTTCGAGCTGGATGCCATTGCGGCGGCCGTCATCGGCGGTTCGTCTTTGAACGGCGGCGTGGCCGGCATCGGCGGCACCATGATCGGGATGTTCATCATGACGATCTTGCGCGTGGGTCTGCCGTTCATCGGGCTACAGTCGCATTATCAGATCTTCATCACGGGCGTGGTGCTCTTGGTGGCGGTGTACTTGGACGTCATCCGCAATCGGAGGAGAGCGTAAGCGTGTTGGGTGTTCCGTCTGTGGCGGTGAGCTGAGCGGTTGAGGACGTGCGGTAGTGACGTGATGGCTGTTTTGCGGCGGGCCGTGCCTTTCGGCGATCGGCATCGAAACGACGGAGAATTATGGCAACTGGCGTCTGTTTGGGACGCATGAGAACGGTTGGATGTGGGAAGAATTTCGTTACAGGAGGAAAAGGAAATGAAGAAGACGAAGACGTTGAAGAGCATGGCCGTCATGTTGGCCTTCGCGCTCTTGCTGGGCGGGTGCGGCAACGGCGGTGGCGAGACGACGGAGGCGCCGGCTGAGAGTGCGGAGTCCACGGAGGCGGTGTCGCAGGCGGAAGGTTCGGAGCAGGGCGATGCCCAGCCGACGACGGGTGAGGGCAAGGTCATCGAGGTCGTGGCGAAGGGCTTCCAGCATCAGTTCTGGAAGGCTGTGTACCAGGGCGCGCAGCAGGCGGCGGATCAGTATGGGGCGACTATGACGTTCCAGGGTCCGAAGAATGAGACGGCCATTCAGGAGCAGGTGCAGATGTTGGCGAACGCCATCAACAAGAAGCCGGATGCCGTGGCGTTAGCGGCGTTGGACACGAAGGCGTCGCTCGACCTGTTGAACCAGGCGAAGGATGCGAATATCCCCGTGATCGGGTTTGACTCGGGAATTCCGGATGCGCCGGAAGGTCTGGTTGTGGCCACTGCGGCGACGGACAATGAGGCGGCGGCGGCCATTGGCGCGGAGAAGATGTTTGAAGCGCTGAAGTCGAAGATGGAAGCGGCGGCGGAGGGCCAGCCGGTGCGCATCGGCGTGGTCTCGCAGGAAGTGAACTCGGCGTCCATTTCGGGCCGTACGAAGGGCTTCATCGACAAATACGTCGAGCTGTCGAAGGCGCTCCCGAACGTGGGCGACAAGGTGGCCGTGGTTGGCAACGACAAGTTCAAGGCGGGCGATGAGGCGACGGCGGTGGTCGTCATCGATTTGGCGGTTCCGGCGCAGGTGACGGACGCGGAAGGTCAGACGCAGGCGCAGACGCTCTTAAACAAGCAGGATCTGATCGGCATCTTCGGGTCGAATGAGTTCGGCGCGAAGGCCATCATCAATGCGAATAACGCGCTGGGCGGCGTGGTTGGTGAAGGCAAGATCGTCGCGGTGGGCTTTGACTCCGGCAAGATTCAGATCGACGCCATCAAGAACAAGACCTTGTTCGGCTCGGTGACGCAGGATCCTGTGTCCATCGGATTCAACGCCGTGGAGATGGCCATCAAGGCGTCGAATGGCGAGACGGTCGAGGATGTGGATACGGGCGCCGTTTGGTACGATTCCACGAACGTCGACAGTGAAGAAGTGAAGCCGTTGCTGTACGAGTAAACCCGAGCTGGGCGGCCGGGTCGAGTCAAGTGATCGCTGAGTCAGCGCCGCGGGGCGCAAGTGGCGGTCGACGTGGCGATGATGACGGTCGCGGTGGCGCCTGTGTCGCCAAGGGATACCTATCGGCTCACGGCATCGCTAGAGCGACGGTGTCGCAGAAGTTGGGCCGTCGTGGTCGTGAAAAGAATGCAGGCTGTGGTGTTGCCGCGCCGGATGGGAAACGTCCGGCGTTCGGCATCGCCAGGGTCAGATCATCTAAGATTGGAAGAGAGTAGCCAATGATAATGGAAGAACAGAGGCAGGAGATCCTCAAGTATGCTCGGGCGCTGGTGGACAATGATCTCACCAAGGGGACTGGGGGCAACTTGAGTGTCTATGATCCGGAGACGGGGCTGATGCTCATCACGCCGACGCAGCTCAGTTTTCTGGAGATTGGGCCCGAGGATCTGGTCTTGATGAAGCTCGACGGGACGATCGTCGAGGGAAAGTGGAAGCAGTCCAGTGAGTGGCGGATGCACGCAATTCAGTATGAGAATCGCGATGACATCAGGGCGGTCATTCATGCGCACACGGCGTATGCCACGGGCTTTGCCATTGCGCGCAAGCCCATCCAGGCGAGTCATTACATGATCGCGGTCACGGGTAAGGACGTGCGGGTGGCGGAATATGCGCCGTTCGGCACGGAGGAGCTGGCGAAAAACGCCTATGAGGCCATGAAAGATCGCTACGCCGTGCTCTTGGCCAACCACGGCATTTTGGCCGGAAGCTACTCGGTGGCCAATGCCTTTAACATCATTGAAGAGTGCGAGTATTGCGCCCGCACGACGCTGTACGCCTCCGTGTTGGGCGACCCGGTCATCTTGAGCGATGAGGAGATGGCGGAGATGGCCGTGCGCTTTGAGAATTACGGGCAGAAGTGATCGACGCCATTGAGCGCGACGAAATTTGGTAAAATGGTTCTCCCCCAACCGCCGTGTTTACGGCGGTTTTTTGGTGCGGCGGGGTGCCCCAGTACACGGCTGGGAGTGAAAAAGCGCGATGTGCCGTGTGCGGCGGGGTGTCCCAGTACACGGATAAAAGCGAGATCGTGTGAAAAGCCATGTTTAGTGGGGGTCCCCAGTACACGTCTAGAAGTGAAAAATGCGATGTGCCGTGTACGGCAGGGATCCCCAGTACACGGCTGGAAGCGAAAAAGCGCGATGTGCCGTGTACGGCAGGGTGTCCCAGTACACGGCTGGAAGCGAAAAAGCGCGATGTGCCATGTACGGCGGGGGCTCCCCAGTACACGTCTAGAAGTGAAAAATGCGATGTGCCGTGTACGACAGGGT
>JAQYPV010000013.1 GCA_028726605.1 Peptoniphilaceae bacterium
CATGAACATGAATACGATGATCATGAGCCAGGCTAAAATCGTCAATGCCATTACTGCCTCCTTTTCAACCTTTCGAAACCTTTTCAGGACAATTCCATTGCGCCGGCCCTTTCGGCGTCGACGCCGCCTCGCCTTTCCTCATGAGGGTGCTCTCATTTTAACCTCTTTTGTCGAAAAAAAGTAGAGATATACAGGCTGAATGACATATTAATTGTTCTAAAGTGTTTTTGAATTTGGGAAGGTCAATTGAACGGTATTGATAACCCGGGGTAATATTGTTTATAAAAAGTATTCAATAAAAATAGATTATGAATAAAGATTGAAATATATTTAGGTCGTCAGCGTGCCTAGAGAATCGCATCGTGGGGGTCTAGCTTGACAAAAGGGTAGCCGAACGGCGGTAGCTCACAATACCAAAGCGGCCGCCGGGTGTAAAGCCTGACTGCCGCTTCGTTTGAAACTCGTGATGTCGCTAAAGTTACGCCTCAGCCTTCCAGAGGCCGTGCTTGTTGCAGTGTTCGTAAGCTTCGACTTTGCCTTCGCCGACGACGAATTCGGCCTTCGGCGCGTCGCCCGGCTTCAGGGCCTTGGTCATGACGACGTCGTTCTGCACCAGAGCGATCATCGTGATCCAGTGATCTTCTTCCATCGGATGCGGAACTTCGCCGACTGTCACGGTGACCTTGTTGCCGTCGCGTTCGATGACGGGGACGTGCTTTTCCTGCGCCGCATCCGTCGTATTGGCTTCCAAAAGCTTCGTCTTCTGACCGCAGCAGGACGGGACGGCATCGCCATGATCATTGGCCTTGAAATACAACGCACCACACTCTTCGCAATAGTAGACTTTCATGATTCCTCCTTCACTTGGATCCTGGCCTCTCGTGGACCTTCGTTCTATTGATACCCCAATTCGATTTGGCTATGCTATACTGAAAAAGAACGATTGTTCGTCGAGAAAAGGAGCCGATGATGACCATGGATGCCACCCAACGAAGACGCGATGTCTATCGATTTATCCGACAGTTTTTTGAAGAGCAGGGAATGGCGCCTTCCTACCGCCAGATCTGCGATGGTGTGGGTATCGCTTCCACCTCGACGGTGTCGAAGGACCTCCACATATTGGAGACGCACGGCCTGATTAAGATGACTGAAGGCAACTACCGCTCCATGCAACTGGTCGATGCCATACAGCAGCCCTCAGCCCCTGCTACAGCGACGCGCGATGACATCTACGACATTCCCGTGTACGGCGCGGTCGCCGCCGGCAGTCCCATCTACGCCGACGACATCTGTGAAACCACGCTGCCCCTCCCGGCGTCGTTTTTCCCTAACGACGGCGGAGACTACTTTCTTCTGGAGATTCACGGCGAGTCCATGATCGACGCCGGCATCTTCGACGGCGATCACGTCATCGTCAGGCGTCAAGAGACCGCCCGAAACGGTCAACAAGTGGTAGCGCTCATCGAGGACGAAGCCACCGTCAAGACCTTTTATCGCCATCCCGATCACATCGAGTTGCGCCCCGAAAATCCCAATTACCGCCCGATTCGCGTGCGCGACTGCCGCATTTTGGGCGTCGTCTGCGGGCTATACCGGATATACTAGACGAAGCGTTTCAAGGCGGATCAAAATCATCGTCTCTCGATGTCCCCCTTTATTCGCGCGGCGTGCGCATCGGATGGCGCAAGACGTCTTCCCAGTGATCCGGAAAGTTGCCCAACGCCGGCGGAATGTCCGGATGCCGTTCAAAAATCTGCACGAACGTGTCCAGCATCGCATCGCCCTTTCGAGAATCCAGCAGATGCACGAGCGCCAGCATCGCCACAAAGAGGGCGTTGGGATTGAGGACGTAGTCGGGATCGCACTTTTGGATCCACGCGCGGTCCTCATTTAAGACGGCGCAGCCGTCGGGGAAATTGCGATACAAGAGGCGCCCGTGATGCGCGCAGGTGTTACGAATGGTAGTCAAGACCTTGAGAAACGAATTGAGGACCTGCTCGCTTCGAATGTGGTAGTACATGGCCAGCTCTTTCTGCTGCGGGCGCTTGAGATTGGAGACGACTTTGGAGAGCGTCCCCATGGTGACCACTTCAAGCGCCACGTAGACCGGCACATCGCGGCTGTCGTCAGGATCGTCACGGTTTCGAAACGCCTTGACGAAAGGCTCGTTGGCGCGCGTCAACTCATTTTCCACGTCATTCAAAAAGTGATGGTGATAGTCTTCATTTTTGAAATTCTCAGAATCCAAATAGCCGAACGCCCCAAAGTGCTCATTCAACACGTATCCCACGACGTTTCGAAGTTGCACTTCCATGTCCGCGAGGAAGTCAAAAATGCAGTTTTTAAGGGCGCGATCGCAGTGATACGCCTCGTAAAGGAGTTCAATGGTCGTGCCTTCCCGGTACCTTCCCGTTTGGCGGTCGATCCAATAGAGACCGTAGTTTTCCAAGTGAAAGGGGCTTAAGTCTTGAAAGATGTCCTGCGCCACCCCTTCGTCTTGCACGATGAGGCCGTTTTTCATCATGCCCTTTAACTTTGCGTCATATGAAATGCCGCTGTGATCAAAGAATTCCACGACGCCTCCTTCAAAACGATACAAAAAATCCCGCCGTTTTGCACGTCAACGAGAGGTGTGGCGGGTTAGGTTGATTTCATGATACCACATTTAATGCCCGATCGCCTCTTTTTATCGCTCTTCCTCCGCCTCGGCCAGACGCTTCACGTGATTGCGCAGGATGGTCACGCCCTGGATGTTCTCTGCCCCACGGGGAATGATGAGATCCGCGTGAGACTTCGTGGGCAACACGAAAGCCTCGTGCATGGGCTTGATGGTCTCCTCGTATTGATCGAGGATGGACGCCAGCGATCGTCCCCGCTCCAGCTGGTCGCGGCGAATGCGCCGGATGAGCCGCGTATCGGCATCGGCATCGATGAAGACCTTGAGGTCCAGCAAGGGCTGCAATGCGGGAAAGTACAGGACAAAAAGCCCTTCGAGTAAGATGACAGGCTTCGGCTCCGCCGCGATCGTCTCCTCGCTGCGGGTATAATTCACGTAGTCGTAGACGGGAATCTCCACCGTCTGCCCTGACAGCAACATGTTCAAGTCAGCGATGAGGCGGTCGATGTCGAACGCATCCGGATGATCGTAGTTGAACCTTACCCGTTCTTCGAACGAGTACTCCTGATAGGGCTTGTAGTACGCATCCATTGTGATGACCATGCCTCGACCGCCGAGGTCTTGTTCTAACTGATGGATGATTGAAGTCTTTCCTGATGCGGTTCCGCCCGCAATGCCGATCACTTTCGTCATAGGCCCCCCTTTTTTTCCCCAGTATAACAAAAAACCGGGAGCTTTCGCTCCCGGCGTGGAACCCTTTTTACGATGCGCAGTTTACTTCGTCATCTCTTCCTTTTTCTTGAGAAGGTAAAGCGCACTTCCCGCTGCCACGAGGAACAGCGGCGCAGCCATTGCCATATCGCCTGTCTTCGGCGCAGACGACTTCTTCGTGTCGTCCTTTTTCGGCGCAACATTTTGCGGCTTCTCGTGCTGCTCTGCCGGCTTCTTGCCCGGCTCTTCTTGCTGCGGTTCCACCTGAGTCGGATCTTGTTGCGGATCCTTCGTCGGCGGAGTCAACGGAACGTTCATCGCCACGGCTTCCGTCACGCGGCCGTCCGCCTTGTACGTGAAGGTGCCGTTATTCTCTTTGGTGAGCGACGTCATGTAGTCCTCCACGACCTGCGCGAGGGACCCATGCGTCGCCAACAATTTGTGATTCTCGAACATCGTGTAGCCGTCGCCGCCCACAGCCATAAAGTCATTCGTGGCCAATTTGTAGGTCTTCGACGGATCCACCGCTTGTCCGTTGATCTTGATGTTGGTCGCCGTCGACGGCGTTTCGCCTTCGCCCTTGACGATTTCAAATGTCATGCCCGCCACGTGCGGGAACTTGCCGGCCGGCTCCGGATAATCCGAAACGCCGAAGTTCAGAGCGTCGATGATGTCCTGACCCGTCACTTCAATGACCGTCATGGCGTTGCCAAACGGCAAGACCGTGAAGACGTCGCCCACCGTCACCTCACCGGCATCGATGGAAGCGCGGATGCCGCCGCCATTGGTGATGACGACATCGGCGCCAGACTCTTTGAGCATGGCATCAGTGATGAGATCGCCCATGGCCGTCTCTCCGGCACGCACGTGCTCGCGCACGCCATCCAAAGTCTCAGAGAGCGTGCCGACCACCTGGCCCAACACCTTCTCGTTGTCCTTGTTGAAGGCTTCGATGGTCGCCTTGATGTCTTCGTTGTCGTCGTAGTCCTGCGCCTCTTTGAAGTTCATGAGGCGTGCCGTCGTCGTCGCTTCGCCTTTGTCGTTGAACGCGATGGTCACCACGCCGATGTTCTCCAGCGCTGAACCCGTGGAAGCGCCCAGTGTGCCGTTTTCAAAAACATGCCCGTCCGTCCAGACGGTGTGGCTGTGACCGTCGAGCATCAGATCCAGATTCTTCAGCTGTTCGACCACCTTCAAGGTGTTGATCTCCGATGCCTTGTCGCTTCCCAGATGGCTCATCATGATGGTGTAGTTGGCGCCGCGGGAGAGCAGTCTGTCGATCTCACCCTGGGCGATTTTCACCGTCTCATCGAGCGTCTCCGTGAAGTTCAAGCCCTTCGTGTTGTTCGGATTGGCCTTGTACTTGGTCTCCGGCGTCGCCATGCCGAAGATGCCCAACTTCACGCCGTCCACGTCCACCAACTGGCCTTCATCGAAGACGAGATTGCCGTTCTCGTCGAAGACGTTTGACGCCAGCCACGGGAAATCAGACATCTCGTGCAGTTTCAGCGCCTGCTCTTTACTGTAGTCGAACTCGTGATTGCCCGGCACGAAGAACTGCACGCCGGCTTTGTTCATGAGTTCAATCATCGATTCGCCTTGAGACAGCGTCACGAAATTCGTACCCTGCGTGGCGTCGCCCATATCCAACACGAGCGTCGGGCCATCGGCCTTCGTCTTTTCGATGACGCCGGCGTACTTGGCATAGCCGATTTTGCCGGTCTCCCCGTCCTCATTCGCTTCTGCTTCCACGTTGCCATGCACGTCATTCGTGTGCAGAATGGTGATTTCCTTGTTGGCCACAGCTTCGTTCGCCACGGCCAGCGCGGCTTCCTTCTCTTGAGGCGCGACGGCCGCTTCTGTCGTCTCTTCATCTGCTTCGACGACCAAATCGGCTTCCGTCACTTCACTCTCTTCGGTCACGGCCGCTTCGGTTTCGCGGACATTCTCCACGAACGTCGCCAGCGGGGTTGCTTCGCCGCTCTCAGCATACGCCGCGTGTGGGAAGATCAGACCCACACTGAGCGCGATGGCCAAGACCAAGCGTGTCCTCTTCTTCATCGCCTTCCTCCTTTTCCTTCGAGCGTCCGAGCATCTTCAAAAGACGTCAGTACATAAACTCCACCTCTATGATACCTTCTCTTATAGAAAAGTGTCACATGAATTTGTAAAAAAAACCTTTTTTTACGTGAGGAACGTGTAAATTGTTTCGCTATTGTTTTTTCTCTACATTCATCTAATCTCATTCACAAAAACAGCTCCCATCATGCCATGAGGACGCTACACATTAAAGACAAATGCATTTCTTAAGATAAGGGCAATCACAGCGGCTTGCGGCCGCAAAGTGAAAGAAAGGAAGACGACATGAAAGAAACCCCTCGTTTCGTCATGGCACAGCGCCTCACGGCATTCACCTTGGCCCTGCTCTTGCTCCTCATGCCTTTCGGTCGCGTGGCACGGGCGGACAATCTGAAACAGCCGGTCTTCGCCTACGGGCAGAGTTTGACGGATGAGCAAAAACAGGAGACGGCCCAGTGGCTGGGTGTGAGTGATTCCGCGTTGGAAATGCAGGTCAACATCGATGAGATGAACGGCCTCTTGCATGACGACTATGACTACTATCAGGTCTATTCATCGGTCTATTTGGAGCCGCGTGAAAAGGGGACGGGCGTCTCCGTCAAGATCGTGACGCCCAAGACCATCACCGAGATCACCCCCTCGCAGTACGAAAACGCCGCCATCACCGCCGGAGCCACCGATATGACCATTCGCGTCGCCTCGGTGAAAGCCGTCGACGGCTCAGGCGCGCTCGCCGGCGTCTACAAGGCGTTCAGCGGCACCACCGGAGAGCTTCCGAAGGAAAACGTCCAAGTCGCGCAAGAGGAGCTCTCGACGACGTCGAAGATTTCCGAAGAGAACAAAGATAAAGAAGGGTTCTCAGACGATCTTCTGAACGCCGCCATCGCCGAGATCAAGGCGCAGATCATCACCGTCAAAGAAGAAAACGACGGACAGATCAACAGCGGGCAGATCATCAACATCGTCAACAACGTCGTAAACAACTACAACTTGGGCGACGTGCTGACACAGGATCAAATGGACGCGTTATCCGATCTGATGGGCAAGTTCTCACAAATTCGCTTGACCGATGAGCAAGTCGAAAACCTGAAGGCGCTGGGTTCGCGCCTCATGGAATCCGGCGGCAAACTCCTCGAAAACGTCAAATCCCAGTGGGATGCCATCTCGCCGGAAACCAAGCAGGAGATTGGCGGGTTTTTCCAGCGCATCTTCAGCGCCATCGGCGACTTCTTCAATTCCCTCTTCCATTGATTAAAAATTGAATAAAAAACAGCGTCGACTCAAAGGTCGGCGCTGTTTTTTAGTGCATTCGTGTACGTCTTGCGGTCTCGGTATTCCTGTTGTTTCCCGTCGTTCCAATGCTGCACGGGGCGATAGTAGCCCGTGATGCGACTGTAAACCTCGGTCTTGGCGCCACAGTGCGGACACGTCGTCTCCTCCCCCGCCAGATAGCCGTGGTTGGGGCAGATAGAATAGGTCGGCGAAATCGTGTAGTAGGGCAAGCGGAAGTTCGTCGCAATGGCGCGGACCAGAGCCATGGCGCTCTTCCAATCCGGGAGCTTTTCGCCAATGAAGGTGTGAAAGACGGTGCCCGAAGTGTAAAGCGTCTGCAACTCGTCTTGCGCTTTGAGGGCCTCAAACACATCCGTCGTCGCGCCCACCGGCAAGTGGGTCGAATTGGTGTAATACGGCGTGCCACTGTCGTTCGCCGTCCGGATGTCCGGAAACTCTTCGCGATCGTGACGCGCAAAGCGGTACGACGTGGACTCTGCCGGCGTCGCCTCCAGATTGTAGAGATCGCCGTACTGCTCCTGGTAATCGCCCAAGCGCTCGCGCATGTGCAACAGGACGTCCTTTGCAAACGCCTGCGTCTTGGAATCCGTCATGTCGCCGCCCAGCCACGGAGCGTTTAGGCCCACTTCGTTCATGCCGATGATGCCGATGGTGGAGAAGTGATTGGCGAAGGTGCCGAGATAGCGTTTGGTGTAAGGATAGAGTCCCGCGTCGAGCCACTTGTTCATGACGTCGCGCTTCTGCTTTAAGGAGCGCGCAGCCACGTCCATCAGGTGATCCAGCCGTTCATAGAAGGCCTGAGACGAATCCGAAAGGTAGGCGATGCGCGGCAAGTTGAGCGTGACGACGCCGACGGAACCCGTCGACTCCCCTGCGCCGAAGAACCCGCCGCCTTTTTTGCGCAACTCGCGTAGATCGAGGCGCAGACGGCAACACATGCTGCGCACGTCGGACGGATCCATGTCCGAGTTCACGTAGTTGGAAAAATACGGCGTGCCGTACTTCGCGGTCATCTCGAACAAGAGCTTATTGTTGAGGCTCGGAGACCAGTCGAAATCCCGCGTGATGGAGTACGTGGGGATGGGGTATTGAAACCCGCGGCCCTCGGCATCGCCCTCCAGCATGATCTCCAGAAACGCCCGATTGACGAGGTCGGCTTCGGCTTGGCAGTCGCCATACGTGAAGTCCATGGGACGGCCGCCGACCACGGCCGGCAGATGCTTCAGATCTTCTGGAATGGTCCAGTCCAGCGTGATGTTGGAAAACGGCGCCTGTGTCCCCCATCGGCTCGGCGTGTTGACGCCGAACACGAAGGACTGGATGCACTGTTTCACGTCGTCCAGGGAAAGGGCATCGACTTTGACGAACGGCGCCAAATACGTGTCAAACGAAGAAAAGGCCTGTGCGCCCGCCCATTCGTTCTGCATGATGCCGAGGAAGTTCACCATCTGATTGCAGAGCGTCGAGAGGTGTTTGGCCGGCGCGGAAGAGATCTTGCCGGGGATGCCGCCCAATCCCTCGTCGATGAGCTGTTTCAGGCTCCAGCCGGCGCAGTAGCCGGTGAGCATCGAAAGGTCGTGAATGTGCATGGCGCCCGAGCGGTGCGCCTCAGCGATCTCGTCGTCGTAGACTTCAGAGAGCCAGTAGTTGGCGGTAACGGCGCCGGAGTTAGACAGGATGAGTCCACCCACCGAATACGTCACCGTGGCGTTTTCTTTGACGCGCCAGTCGTTACACATGAGATAGTCGTTGACCAGTTTTTTATAGTCGAGCAATGTGGCGTCTGATTTCATCTTTGCCTCCCCATTCAGAAAAAAAGAATCAAAGACGATGGCCGGTCATCCTTGCTTCATGATCTGCCCCTATTGTAGAGGAACCGCGAAGAGAAATCAATATGTAGTGTATTGAAAAGCAATTTTTGAAATATGAATACTATATATGAGTTTTTTGCACTGAATTTCAAAAGGGCGTCATCCTCGTATTTCCACCTGTGCAATGGTACGCCGGAGAATCCGCTGATACCGAAGGAGGTCCTCCGATTGCGGCTCGCCGAGCGTCGGATCGGGCACATGCGCCGAAATGCGGAAGGGCTGCAAATGAAAGAGCGAGGCACCGGCAAGCCACTGGCCGATTTCCTCAAAGCTCTCGTCGTCATGCAGGCGGCCCGTGACCGTCGTGCGAAAGATCACCTGTGGCATCTTCTGGCGCAAAAGCGCCACGCTCTTGAAGATGGCGTTGACGTCAATGGCCCGGCCTGCGGTCTCAGCATAGCGCGAGGGGCTGTTTTTGATGTCCATGGCCACGCTATCCACGAGTCCCTGGTCGATGAGCGCGGCGAGTTTCTCCGGATGCGTGCCGTTCGTGTCCAGTTTGACAAAGTAGCCGCGGTCTTGAATGCCGCGGAGAAAATCTGCCAAATCCGCGCGCAGGAGCGGTTCGCCTCCAGTGATGCATACGGCGTCCAAGAACCCGCGACGCCGTTCCAAAAAGTCGAAAAAAGCGGCGTCATCCATGACGGCCGGAGCATCCCCATCCCAGAGTTCTGCATTGTGACAGTAGGGACAGCGCAGATCGCAGCCGCTCAAAAACACCGTCGCCGCCACGTGGCCCGGCACGTCGACCAGCGTCATCTCTTGCAGTCCCTGAATGTTCACGCTCACTCCTCCAAATCCTCCGTCACGGCCGCGCGAAAGGCATCCGTATCTTCCTTCGTCACCGTATACCGCGGCTCGTCCTGGATCTCGTCCTTCACGAGTTCCGCCCAGTCGTCCGCGACGCCATCCGAACCTTGCGTCGCTTTCCACGACTCGTATTTGTGGATTTCCTCGCTCAACTTGTTGATGATGTAGCTGAGGACGGAGATGTCATCCGCAAAGCCGAACACGCCTAAAAAGTCCGGAATGAGATCCATGGGGTTGATGAGATACAAAAAGCTCGCGGCGATCAAGAGCACATTGCCCTTGCCCAGTCCCCGGTACTTGAGAGTCACGGTGTCTTTGAACAAATTGAGCAATAAGAGGGCGTCCTCGCGTATTTTGTGCAGCCCCGCGCGCCCCTGCAACAGCGCCACTGATTTCTTGAGCAAGTCCTGATACTTTTCTTTGTGGCGCACCGCGTCCACGGCGCGCGAACCGTAACGAAAGAGTTTGAAAAAACCTGCCATAGTCTTCCTTTCAAGGTGAGAACGCCAGTTGAGGGGGGTGTCCGCGAGAGTTCAGACGTGGACGAGACACAGACTGAAATACGTCTCCTTCCCCTCGCCGATGTGCTCCAGGTCCACATAGCGGGCCGCACGCGTCCAGTGATTGTTCACTTGCAAAAAGACGCGCATCCGGGGGTAAGACTTGAGCCACTCCTCCACGGGACGCCCGCTTTCCAACGTTTCGCACTTTTTAAGGTCTGAAGCGCGCACGTAGCATCGGTAACCAGTAAACGTCACGGAGTGGTCGCGATATTGATTGTGCGTGAAGTTGATGAGTCCGGGACGTCCGGCCTCGATTTCACGCGCCAGGGTGACGACAATGGATGGGCGACCGGTGAAGAAAAAGTGACCCGTCGCGCCTCCAGCGTAACCGTAGTGCGCCCAAACGTCGCGCGCAATGGACGGCATGGCCCAGGGAAAGGTGCCATATCGGGGATGATAGCGCAGTCCCTCTCGTGCAATCTCACGAACGGTCTCAAAGAGCGCCTGACGATCCACCGGAATGGCGACAAAACCCTCTGCCCGATAGTACGAAAAAATGGACGTCAGTCCCGTGATGGTGCAGTGGTTTTGTGCGTCGAAGTCGCGCATCGACAAGAGCGGAACGCCCGGAATGGTCGCCGCTTTCACCAGTCGAAAGTCTCCGCCTTCTCGAGAAAGCACTGCTTCCGGTGCGAGGATCTCCGGGCGTCGTTTTGTGAACGGTTTCGGCACACTAATCCACAAACCGGAAGAGGTTGAGACCGATGCTGTCGTCGTGATAGCGGTCCACCGTGCCGTCGATTTCCGTGATCAGCATCTCACAAGTGGCGGCGACGTGTGCTTCGTTGAGATGGCCCCCGAAGACGTGCCCTTCGGCATCGGCCACCGACATGTGAAGATGCGCGTAATAGTTCCCGTCCATGGTGTTGATGGTGCCCCAGAGATTCGTGATTTCCGCGGGGAATGTGAAGTGGTTCTTCAGGTATTCCTGCTTTTCGACGTCGTAGAGGCCCACCACGAAGTCGTCCACGGCGCCCAGACCGCGCACTTCCGCCAGGTGGATGTGCTCAGACGCCGCAAGCTTCTCCAGGCACTCTAACACTTCTTCCCCTCTGTCAATACGGCAGACCAGCGTCTTGCCAAAACGGCGATAGTCCATCTCGACCTCCTTCGTCTTCAATCAACTGTTCAATCCAAGCGACCATCTCGTCCACAGAGTGAGTGCGCGCACGGGCACAGAGCCGGGCAGGCCGTCCACAGAGAAAACAGCGCCGCTCGGGCAGCCCGAGCTCTTCTCGTGACACCGCGCCGCTTCGTCCCTCGACGTCCAGATCGAACAGGCGGCCCCAGGGATGGCCCTCCTCGATGGCGACCATCTGCCGCTTGACCTCGAGCGGCTCAGCCGCCACCATCCACAGAGACTCCGGGCCCGTGGGAAATGACCACGCCTCATGACGCCGAATGGCGATGTCGGCCGCCTCCAGCGCCGCGGCAATCGCCGCCTCGGCGCGAGCGAAGACTGCTTCGAGCGTTTCATTGCGCTTCACGGGACCCGGGATGTTGAGCTTCGCTGAAATGAGCGTCTCCCGGAGATCAGGCGACGCGGCAAACGCCGCCTCCATCACCGCTCGGCGTTCTTCCCGCCGCAAGAGCACGGCTTCCAGCGTCGGCCGGTCCCCCTCTTCGAGCCATGACACTCAGTTTATGCCCCGTTTTTCGTCATTCAGGAAGCGCGACACGGCCATCGCCGCAAGCTTCGGCACGACCATCGGATCCACGTGCTTTCCCGCTTGCACTTTTCCCGCCTCCTGGTGGCTCATCGGCTTGTAGCTCTCACCGGACACACCCGTCGCCGCCTGAGCCTCCGCTGCCTTGGGCGCCGCTTTCGGCGCGGGTTCGTCGGTCTTACCCGTCAAGAAGTCCAGCACTTGTTGCGGGAACAAGATGTACGCCACCACCTCTTCTTCTTTGGCCTCACGTCCCAGTTTGGCTTCCAACTTCTGCTTCATGTCGTCGTAGACCGGTTCCAGATCGTCCGGATCGGTCGGCGTCTTGGGCTTCGCGCCCTTCATGACCATCTGGACGGCCTCCGGGTCCAGCGGCGCCGGCGAGCGGCCGTAGAAGCCCTGTACGTAGTCTTTGATCTCCTTCGGCACGAGTTTGTAGCGCTCGCCGAAGATGACGTTCATGACGGCCTGCGTGCCCACCATCTGCGACAGCGGCGTGACCAGCGGCGGATAGCCCATGTCCTTGCGTACGTGCGGTACTTCCTGCAGGACGTCGTTAAAGCGATCTCCCTTGCCTTGGCTTTCCAGCTGGCTCAAGAGGTTGGAGAGCATGCCGCCCGGCACCTGATAGGTCAAGATCTTGGGATTGGGCACCAGGGAACGTGCGCGCAGATCGCCTGAGGCGATGTACTTCGTAGCCATCTTGTCGGCGATCTCGTAGGCATCGCTCAAAGCCTCCATGTTGAGGTGCGTCTCGCGCCCGGCGAGCTTCGCCACTTCCACGAGCGTCTCATCCGCGAGGTGCGAGGTGCCACCGGAGAACGGCGAAATGGCGCCATCCACCACGTCGACGCCGGCGCGCATGGCTTCCAGCATCACGAGCGGCGTGGCGTTGGCCGTGGTGTGCGTGTGCATCTCGATGGGCACGTCCAGCGCGTCCTTCAGGGCGCTCACGAGTTCATAGGCATTCTGCGGCGTGATGATCCCCGCCATGTCCTTGATGCAGATGGAATCCGCGCCCATCTCCACGAACTCTTTGGCCAGGTTGACGTAAAACGAGTTGTTGTGGACGGGGCTCACCGTGTAAGCAATGGCGCCTTGCAGGTGGCCGCCGTGTTTTTTGACGAAGCGAAACGCGTTTTTGAGGTTGTTCGTGTCGTTCAACGCGTCGAAGCAGCGGATGATGTCGATACCGTTTTCCAACGTGAGACGGATAAAGCGTTCCAGCGTGTCGTTGTCGTAATGCCTGTAGCCCACCACGTTTTGGCCGCGCAATAGCATGGAGAGTTTCGTGTGGGGCGCGGCCTTGCGAATCTCTCTGAGATTCTCCCACGAACTTTGTTTCAGAAAGCGAAACGCGGAATCAAAGGTCGCGCCGCCCCAGACTTCCAGTGAGTGAAAGCCCACTTTATCCAACGCTTCCACCAACGTCAAAATATCCTCGCGCTGCATGCGCGTCGCCAAGAGCGACTGGTTGCCATCGCGCACGGTGAGATCTTGAATGAAGACTTCTGACAAAATACCCCTCCTTCAGTTTCCGTGTCGTTGCGAATCCTTCGCAATTCATATCTGATTCATTATAATAAAAGTCAACACATCTTTTCCAGATTTGACGGAAATGTTTTCAATTGCGATGAAATGAAGGCCCCCATGTCCAAGCGTCCCCTTGCTCGATACTGCTCCGCGTTTGTCGCGGCCATTGACTTCGAACTCTCCCGCACGCACGGCTTCGGCTGCGTGACCTACACGTCGAACGGGGCGCACGACGATATGGATTTCACCCATTTTCTGGCCTCTCGCGATGCCCTTGTGCGCGGGTTCTTGGCAACCGATTGGGCGGCAATGTCGGATTTCGACGCCCTTCGCGCGCGCGGCATCGAAATCGAAAGGGGGATGTTCCGCGCCACAGGCGGGGTCAACACCCACAAGGGGCTGCTCTTTCTGCACCTCTTTCTGCTGTGGGCGTGGACGCACGACGTGGCGTGGAACGCGTTGGAAGAGAGCATCCGTCAGTTTTCTCAGCCCTTGCTTCGGGACTACGAGCGGCACGAGATGCCGCAGAGTACGCTGCGCCGAACCCACCACATTGCGGACATCCGCACCTACCCGCTCCAGGGCTTTCACCCCCTGTTGATGACTTTGTACAAAGCCATCACGGAATCGCTCGACGATGAACGTTTGACGCTTTACCTCATCGCCACCACGGACGACACCACCACCATCAAGCGCTCCAGCGTGGAGACACTCCGCGCCCTGCAACGGCGGGCCATGCGCCTGTTTCAAGCCGAACGCCGACCAACGCGCTTTCAAAAAAGCCCTCGTGCAAACGGCGCTGCCGACGCCACTTGGGATTCGCCGGCAGCGCTCGACGCCACGTACATCGCCCGTCGCATTTCATCAGGTGGCGTGGCGGATCTCTTCACCACGGTGCGCACGTTGGAATGGCTCAGAAAGGACTGGACATGATCACCCTCTACCCCCATCGCCTGGCGTCGGATTACAAGCGCTGGAGCGCGCTGCTCAAACGATCGGGCATTCGACCCGAAACCAGCGTGGAAGACGTCTACGGTCTGGAAGTGGATGACGCCTTGATCGCCACGGCGTCCCTCGACCACAACATCATCAAATGCGTGGCCATCGACGAGGCCTATCAGGGAGGCGCCGCCTTTCACGAACTCCTCTCCGGCGTGCTGAGCGTCTTGTATCAACGGGGCATCACGCACATGTTCGTCTACACCAAGCCCGACGCTGCGCGCAGCTTTGAAGCATTGGGATTTTCCGAACTGGAACGCGTCGACGAGACGCTCGTCTTCATGGAGCGTCCAGCCGGTCGCTTTCAGAAGTATCTGCATCAACTCTCGCCCGCCACTGAAGGGCCGAGCGGGGCCATCGTCATGAACGCCAACCCCTTCACGAATGGGCACCTGTCGCTCATCGAACGCGCCCTCCACGACGTCAACTCTCTCCACGTCTTCGTCGTGTCTGAAGACGCGTCAGTTTTTCCCGCAATAATCCGCCAGGAGCTCGTCGCCGCCGCCGTGGGCAATCGGCCGGAAATATCACTGCACGAGACGGCGTCTTACCTCGTCTCCGCGGCGACGTTTCCGTCGTACTTTCTCCCCGAACGCGCCGATGTCACGCGCGTCCAGGCGCGCCTCGACGCGCGCCTCTTCCGCCGCCACATCGCCCCGGTCCTCAACCTCACGCATCGCTTTGTCGGTGAAGAACCGTTGAGCCCGATCACGGCTACGTACAATGCCGTGATGGCCGAGGTCTTCTCCGCTCCCGATGCGGCCCCGCCACTCAAACTCATGATTCTGCCGCGTCTCGAAGCAGACGGTGCTCCCATTTCGGCCTCCACCGTACGCCAGTTGCTTGCCGAGGGGAAGATGGACGACGTGGCCGCGCTCGTCCCCCCGACGACCCTGGCCTTTCTGCGCTCCGACCGCGCCAAGCCCATTTTAAAGGCACTAAAAAACGACCCGCTCCACGAGCAAAAGCCTGCTGATGCGCGTCGTCTCTAACGTCACTGCTTGCGGTATTTGTTTTTCTTGCGGCGTCCCTTGGGGCGTTTGTCATTGGCGCGCGCGCCGCTCGGCTCCATGAGGTGATCTTCGATGGGCATGAGCAAAAAGCGGCTGCACGCGGGCGCCAAGGCAAAGTAGACCATCACGAAGAAGACCAATTTCAGCAGGTAATCCACAATGGCGTGCCCCGGGACCGACAGCACTTGGGGAAAGAGAAAGAGCAGCAGAAAACTCAGGACGATGGCGACGACGAGATGCGCCACTGCCACGATGCGATAGCGTTTTTCCGCCGGTTCGTCCAGCACGTAGATATGACCGTCAATTTTAGCCGCGGCCCGCTGCGCGCCGGAGCGACGCAAGAGACTCAAATAGACCTTAATGGGTTGCATGTTCCCTCTCCCTCTCACCACAGAATTATCTCCCTTACCTTATCAGGAATCGCGACAAATGACAAATAAAATGGCCCGCCAGATCCCTCCGGCAGGCCGTTTTTTGCGGAACGCCTTGTGGCCGGACGTTCACGCTTCCCTTTTACTGATGCTGTGAGCGCTTTTTCGTCGTCATGACGAACAGCGCACCTGCCACGAGGCCCAGTGCCACGGAAGCCGAAAGGCTGATGTCCGACGTCGCCGGGGCGACGGTGGAGGTCTTAGTCACGTTCACATGAACCGTAACGTCGCCCTGTTGCGGCTTCGCATTCGCCTTGGCGTTCACTGTCACTTCTACCTCGACGTTGTACGGATCGCTGCCGTCATCGGGGACAAACAGCGCGCGATACACGCCCTTGCCGACGGACGGCGAGACGTTCGGCGTCGCCCAGACAAAATGGCCTTGGATGCGTTCGCCGTTCACGAGGATGGCGCCGCCGTTTTGGCGGATATCCGAAAGCGTGAGGCCGTCGCGATCCTGAATGGCTTCCGTCGTCGGCGCGTTGATCTCGATGACGAGTTCATCGCCGGTGAGGCTTTCTGCGTAGATGGCATTCGCCAGGTAGCGGTAGTCATCCTGCTGGTGGGCCTTGTTCGTCAAGGTGTTGGCGAACAGACGCAGGGTCTTGCCGTCCTGTTCCAGCAAAATGGCCTGAACGCTGCCCTTGTAGTCATTCATGTAGTCTTCCGTCATGAAGCCTTCGAGCAGTTCGTCATCGGCGGACGTCTGAATGAGCACCTTGGCCCCATCCGGAACGGACAGGAAGTAGTCGCCGCCGTAGCCGTACATGATGTAGTCTTTTTCGTTTTCATACGTCGCCGTGGTGAGATCCGCCGTCGGATAGTTCACCACGCTCAGTGCGTCGAAGCCAGACCAGTTGTTGTCGAGCTTGAACGCGATGTCTGCTAGTTTCTCATCTTTCACGAATTGCAGGGCATCTGTCGTGTAGCCGATGTACGGCGTGCCAGCTTCGACTTTGGCCACCACGTCTTCGGTGTTGGACGGGTACTGGCTGCCCACCACGAGGGACGCCTGACCCAGATCATCCGTCAGATGGAAGCCCATCTGTTTGTCGAGCGCGAAGAAATCCCAGTTTCCGTTGGTGTTGAGGCGATTGTAGTATCCCAACATGCCGACGGGGTTGCCGTCTTTGTCCGCCACCGACTCGTCCGGATCCGCCTTCGGCACGAAGAGCGTAATGGCGTTCTGAATGAGAGCGGCTTTGGGGACATCCTGACCTTTCACCACGTCCAGGACGTAGCGACCGCCCAGCGACTGGACCGCCGACGAGAGCGTGACGAAGTTGCCGCGGTTTTTCCCTTCAGTGATGAGGCCGACTTTTCCGCCGTGCAGCAAGATGTCATTCACGGCACGGATGGCTTCGGTCGAGTTGTTCGCGATGACGCTGATCGGTCCCTTTCCCGTCACAGCGCTTTGAAGCTTCGGAACCTCGGTGATTTCTTCCAGTGCGCCGTCGAAGACGCCGACCTTGCGGATGGTGTCCATGTCGAAACCGCGCAGCTGCGCAAAATTGGTGACCGGTTCGGAGTAGAGCGACCCTTCGGTCCAATCCGAGATGACGAGGTTGGGATAGAGCACGGTGTTCGCCATGTTGCGCTTGGCTTGGTGCATGTTGACGACGATGGTGCCCGCTTCGTAGGTCTTGCCTTCGAGGGTGACCGCCTGATTGAGACGGCTCACTTTGACGTCGTTACGCAACAGCAGCGCGATGGTGTCCTGCGCAGCTTTGCGGTCTTCCTGATGCTTTGCGTCCATGGGAATGACGTAGTACTCCGGGAAGAAGTTGTGGTTTTCGTTGTCGTTCGGACGGAAGTTCTGTGCGTTCGCGCCCGGGTTGTCCTGCTGATCCACGTACCAGGGACGAATGGTCTCGGCATCGATGTTCTCCATGCCGCGCACAAAGCGCAACAGTTGATTCTCGAACATCTTATCGCGGTTCTGCGCGACGAAGTCGGCGTTGCCGATGGAGCCGTACTGCAGTGCCGTGACGGCATCTGCGTGAGCGTAGGCCGATTCCACCGTAAAGGCGTTCGTGCCGTGCATCATCGCGTACTGCGGTGTGTAGCTCGTGGACATATCGTCAAACGGGTACTGCCAGAAGCGCGTGCCGTCTTCCTGTTTCATGAGGTAATCCCGCATCGGGATCTTAGCGCTGTTCATGGTCTCATTGTTCGCCACGGAGGCGCCGGCAAAGGCCTCGCCCTGTGCCATGGCCGTGTCGATGAAGAGGTCGTATTCGTTGTTCGGATCGTGCGTCGGGCTGCACGGTTCCACCTGGTAATACTGATAGTAGCCGTGGAATTCATGGAACGAAATCGGGTTCCATTGGCTGATGAGCGACGTCATCGCCTGCGTTTCCGGCTGCGTCTGATAAGTGTTGTCACGGTTCAGGTCAAAGCCGTTGCCGTTCGTCCGCGAGTTGACGACGCGGGCGTCCACGTTCTCCGACGGCACCAAGATAAAGAACATCTTCGACAGAATCTGCCGTGGATCGAACGTGCGAATTTCGGATGTGTAGTACTTCTGGAACTCTTCTTCGGTGAGATCCGCGGAGGCGTCGATGCCGCCGTCGTAATTCACGCCGTTACTGATGCCACCATTGCCGCGGATGTAGCCGATGCCTTGGACCTTATCGGCGATGAGTTCCGACCACACGGAGCCGTCTTTCTCCATCTCGATGGCGAGCTCTGCTTTTCCGGCTTCGGTGAGTCCCGTGAGCTGCCGATAGGTGAAGGTCTCGTTGCGCGTCAGCGTGCGCAAGAATTCCATCACCGCGTCGGTGCCGACGATTTCATCGGCGTGGACGTTGGAATACATGACGGGCACTTTGTACTGAAGTGTCCCCTCGCGCAGTTCCTTGAGCACAGCTTGAGGATCTTCCATCATGCGCTTGCGCAGGGCCTGATAGTCTTCCAAATCTTTTTGCGATTCGGAGACGAAGACCGCTTGAATGGGCCGGTTCTGTGCAGATTTTCCAATTTCCACGGACTCGGCGTAGATGCCGTTGTCCTTGGCTTCCTGCACCGCCACCGGAATCTCTGCATCCACTTCGGCCTGCGAACGGTAGGCGTCATACGGACGGTAGTCAATGTCCGTCTGCGCAACGGCCTCGCCGTCCAAGATGAGCGAGAGGTGGTAGGTGCCGAAGTAGTCCATCATCGCCGCGCGCACATTTCCGCGGTCGCGGACGTCGATGCCGTCGAAGCCCAAGAGCTTCTCGTTGGCAAACGTCAAGACGAGGCTCGGCTTGCCGTCGACCATCTCCACAGTCGTCTTCACATCCTTGAAGAGCGGGATGGACGGATAGTCTTCTTCCAGATAGCGATCGGCCGTGTGCACGGTCTTCCAATCTTCCAACGCGCCGCCTAAGTACTGATTCGGGAACAGTTTGGGGTCGTTGGGGAGTTCGTCGCTTGCGCGGAACATAGCCCATTGGACCTGTGCTTTTTCGAGCTGTTCTTGTGTCATGTCGTCAAACGGCACGACCACGCGATAGCTGCGCTCTTCCGTCATCGAGAGCTGGACTTTTTCGTCCGGTTTCGCCTTCGCATCGGTCCGCGAAAGGATCATCTGTTTTTGCGGCGTCGCCGTCGCGCGCCACGCTTCTGTGGGCACGCTTGTCGTCTCTTCCGCTGTCTCGGCCGGTACATTCACCTGAGGCGCAGTCGCGCCCGGCTGTGACGGCAGGTTCTCGCCGCGCTGTGGACCTGCGGTGCGTTCTGGCGTTCCCACTTCGGGATCTGGTTCCACGACGAGGTCTGGTTCATCCGAAGCGAAGTTCGCCGTCTCGTCCGTCTGCTCGGACGCTGGGGAATCCAAGCGTGCGGTCGAAACCGTTTCTTTCGATTCCGTCACAGCGCCGACGCCGTCGGCAAAAGACAGCGCCGTTTTTGACGCTTCTGTGGCCTGGGATGCGTCCGCATCCGCCTTGTCCGCATAGGACGTCATTGGCGTCAATGTGAGTAACGACGCCACGGCAAAGCTCAAAAGCCATTGACTTTTGTGCCTACCCATGCCTTCCTCCTTTCTCGCCTTTTTCCTGACGGCTCAGAAAAAAGTGTTGCAACATTCTTCTCTTGCATTTTAACGCTACATAACGACCACGCTGAACAAATGTTTTGCTTACTTCACCAAACTCTCCACTTTCGCTTCCACATCTTCGCTGACGGACTTGGGGCCGCCGACGATGACGACCGACTTTAAGGTTTCCGTCTTGTCGAAGAAGTCTGACACCTTCGGATCCAAGGTGGCCGGACGCGTCAACAGCAGCGGCAAGCCCAGCTTCTGTGCCACAGGTCCAGCCGTCAAGGCATCAGAGGCCACCTGGCCACTCACGAGCAGTGCCTGCTCGGGCTTTTCAAACTTCGACGCCACTATCGCGCTCAAGCTGTAGCGGTCCGCATCAGAGAGACGCGTCACGTCGACTTTCGTGAGTTTCGCGAGCGCCGCCTTCGTCTCGTCAGAGACGCTCTTCGGCCCGCCGATGAGGACGACCGTCTTGAGGTCCTTCATGCCCTGAATGGCCTTTTCGGTCACGGACGGAATGGAGGCTTCCTTCGTGAGCAACACCGGCGCATCCAAGCCCTTCGCATACGGCACGGCCATCAAGGCATCCGAGAAGACCTGACCCGTCGTCACGACCAAATTGCCACTCGCCTTCACTTCCTTCACCGTCTTGGCATTCACTTCATAGCGATCCGCGCCGTCCACGCGCTCGACCTTCACTTGCGGCAGCGCCGCCTTCACGGCATCTTCAGTCTCTTTGCTGATGGACTTGAGACCACCCATCAAAATGACCTTCTCCGGTTGGCGTTTCACGAGGGCATCCTTCGTCACATCCGTCAATTTCGTCGCATCCGTGTAGAAGATCGGACTTTCGCCCTGAGAGAGGTTCGCCGCGCTGATGGCATCGCCCGAGGCCATCGTGTTCACCAAAATGACCGTCTTGGCCTCCGGAAAATACGCATTGGCGACGTTGACCGCCACTTCCTGGCGATTCTGACCCGAAAGACGCGCCACCGGCGATTGCATCACGACCGTAAACACGTGTGCGCCATTCTCCGTCTTCGCCTGAATCGGCTGACCCATGAAGGTCACATCATCGATCTTTTCCAAGACCGTTGCGTCCACTGAAACCGTGAGCGTACCGTTAAAGCGCTCCACGGAGTTGCCATAGGCGTCCACTAAGAAGAGATTCTTCTTTTCACTATCATATGTGACTTTCCAGACCTGATCCGTCGTGTTCGACGGCACCGTGAGCTTGAACGCGCCCGCCGGAATTTCCTCGCGGTAAAGGCTCTCCGAAGACGACGTGTAGCCGTTCTTCATGAGTTCTTCGTGAAGCGTCTTCTGCACCTGGAGTTGCGCCTCGTGGCTCTTCCTCGACGCGTCATTGTTGAGCGTCGTTTGGATGGCCGCGCTTGCCGGCGACAGCGACACCGACTTCAAGATCTCTTCTTGCACCGGATTCAAGACGGCATCCACCATGGGCTGGTACTTCTCCCGATCCAGTTCCACCATGTGCAGAATATCCATCGCCGTCCAATACATGGACTCATTCGTGTACTCGTTCGACGCCTTCACCGCCGACGCTTCGCCGCTCGTGATGTCCTTGTAGTAAGGTACGAAGACCGACGTCAACGGCGAACCGATGGCGAGGTATTCTACGCCCGGGAATTTCGCCGTGCGGGTCGGCGGGAGTTCAAACACGTGCGCTTCCATCACGTTGCGGTTGCCGATTGGATAATAGCCTTCGCCTCCCGCGTCATTCGCCGGCAGATCGCCCATGTTCTCAAAGCGATTGCGCATGGCGCCCATGACGTCCTGTACCGAAATGCTCTTTTCGTCCGCCGTCTGCAAAAACGCAAACGCAGTATCGTCCACCTTTACCTCCGCCTTCGGATTGAGCGCTTTGATGCCGGAGGCCGCACGTGACGCATTGCGTGGCTCAACTTCCGGCTCCGCATAGGATTCACGCGCCTTGATCACGTACGTCGCCTTGTCGCCGTTTAAGGTTTTGGCCTTTTCCGCCGTCTCGAACAGACCCTTGGAGTAGATGTACTGGTCGTCCTTCGACACGATGTAGTTGTCCTTCGTCTCGCCCGGCGTCAGCGTCACTTCGTTGATCCAGAACGTGTTCGGAAACACCGAGAAGCGGTCCTTCGGATAGCGCATGGCGAGGAACTGATGGCCCGTGTAGATCTCCATGTACCAGACGTTTTCGGCATCCGCCACCACGAGACCGTTGCCCTCCGCAGAGCCTTTCGTCGCCACGATGTCGGCAATCATCTTCACGGCCTCATCCGCCGTGGCACATTCCGAGAGGATGATCGTCGGCATGATGGCTTCCGTCAATCCCACCGCATCCTTCTCATGCGCACCAGAGCCGTTCAAAAGCGGATCCTGGTTCAAGACGTCTGCATTCGCCGTAGCCGAAACGGTCATGTCCACCATGAGGCCCATTTCGTTGAAGCCCGCCTCATCGTAGATGCCGTATTCCGGCGTGGTGTCGTTCACGGCCGAAAAGCGATACGAATCCTTCGTAAAGGTGTGCTTGAAGCCGTTGCCCGTCCCATAGGACGTGTCCTCAATCGTCTCACCCTTTTTGTACGTCCCGGCCTCGTGAATCACATACGACTTGTTGTGATTCGTCTCCAGATCCTCGGTACGCCCGAAAATGAAACTCCCGTTTTCGGTCAGATTCGAGCCCACGAGCACGCCCGTGCACGCCGCAACCGGTTCCACTAAGCCCATCGTGAGAGCCAGAGCGAGAGCAATTGCCGCCAACCCTTTCTTTTTCCGCATACTTTCTCCTTCCTGTTTCCAACCCCGTGGCCGACGCCACCATTCAGTTTGACTATAACACGACGGGCAAACGTTGCAAAGCCCTAAAAAAAGCGAAAAGCGGAGGAATGCCCCGCCTTTCGCCCGACATCTCATATTGTGCAAGAAATGGCTCGCCCACCGTCAAACGGCCCGCCAGCGCATGGCGATGCCGTCATTCGCCGCCCCCTCGAAACTGCCGTGAACTCAGGCGTTCGCTCGCCCTTTCAATGCGCGACACCCCCGACCTCTTCCGAGCGTTTGAACGCGCCTCACACCTGGGGCTTTCGAATCACGTCGATGATGGTGCCATCGCGGTATTCCACCAGCGCCACCACCTGATCCGTAAATTCGATGGGCTTGGGCTCGCCCACGATGCCATAGGCGATGTCGCGCAATTCTTCAATGCTCTTGAGCGGCAGATCGGTCTTTTGGAGTTGCTCGACCAAGTCCTGACGCCGTGGGTTCACCGCCACGCCGTAATCCGTCGCCACGATGTCCACCGTCTCGCCCGGCGTTGTGACCGACGTCACCTGATCCCGCACGCTCGCCAGACGCCCCCGGATGAGCGGCGTCACGATGATGGTGCACTTGGCGCCGGCCGCCGTATCGACGTGTCCACCCGGCGCTCCCTGAATCTTGCCATCCGAACCCACCACAACGTTCACGTTGAAATCCGTGTCAATCTCCAGCGCTCCCAAGATGACGTAATCCAACAAGTTGACATAGGCCCCCTTGTTGAGCGGGTTGGCGTATTCCGATGTCGTGATTTCAAAATGCCCCGGCGTCTCGTGCACGGATTCCACAGAGGGGATGTCGAAGTCCTGTGTGTCGGCGATCTTGCGGATCAGGCCCTCTTTGAGCATGGCGACCATGGGCGCGGTGATGCCACCCAACGCAAAGCCCATGTGGATGTCCTTCTCCCGCATGGTGGGCGCCAGGAACTGCGTCACAGCGAGAGACGCCCCGCCCGCGCCCGTCTGGAACGAGAATCCGTCTCTGAACCACTCCGTGTTCATGACGCACTCCGCCGCGTACTCCGCGATCATGAGCTCCCGCGGATCCGACGTCTGCCGCACGGCATTGCCGGCTATTTTTTCCGCCTCGCCGACCTGATCCACGACCACGACGGCGTCCACGTTGATCCCGTCGATGCTGTACGGATCGTTCGGGAACGGCACCAGCGTGTCCGTCACCACGATTACGTGATCCGCGTACTGCGCATCCACCGCCGCATAGGACAAGACGCCGCAATCGCTCTTGCCGCCCTTGCCTGACGCGTTGCCATACGCATCCGCCGTCGGCGCACCGATGAACGCCACGTCCACATGCACTTCGCCCGTCTCGATGGCGCGAACGCGGCCGCCGTGTGAGCGAATCCAAGCGGGATGCGCGAGTTTGCCCGCGGAGAGCGCCTCGCCGATCTCATCGCGCACGCCAGAGCTTGAAATGCGCGTGATCGTGCCATCCTCGATCATGGGCACGAGCGACGCCTGCGCCTTTCCCAGCGATGATGCGCAGAGGTACAGATCCTTGATGCCCATTCGATGGATGACGTCGAAGACCATGGCGATCACCCGGTCGCCGTTGCGGAAGTGATGGTGGAACGACACCGTCATGCCGTCCTTTAGCCCCGACTGACGAATCGCTTCCTCCAGCGAGTCCACCACCTTGGATGCCTTCGGCGTGACCATGGGTCTCACCTTCGCCGCCGCCCGCGTGTATTCGTAATTCTCACGATAAAACGGCCCCTGATAGGCCTCGAGTCCCTCCGTCAGGAGTGCGTCAGGGATCTCCCGACCAACTTGATTTTTCATGCCAAATCTCCCTCATAGCGCTTCGCCGCCTTCGCCAACTGCAAGATGCGCTTCGCACCTTCCACGTGGGCGACGTCGATCATCTGGTCGTCCACCACCATGACGCCGACGCCCCGCTTTTCATTTTCGCGGACCGCGGCGATGATATGCTCGGCGTGGCGAATCTCCTTTTCGCTCGGTGTGAACACCTCGTGAATCGTCTTGATCTGCCTAGGGTTGATGAGTGACTTTCCGTCGAAGCCCATCTTGTAGATGAGTTCCGTCTCGCGGCGCAAGCCCTCTTCATCCTTGAGGTCGGTGTAGACCGTGTCAAATGCCATGACTCCCGCCGCGCGCGCGGCGATCAAGAGTTGCGAACGGGCCACGAAGAGCTCTTCCCCCGTCTTGGTGTTCTGGGCGTGCATCGTGCGGCGGAAGTCGCCGGCCGAGAGCGCCACGCCCATCATGCGAGGAGAAGCCGTGCAGATGTCGTAGCAGTGGATGAGGCCCAACGGAGACTCGATGGCCGACATCATCATGGTGCGGCCGTGTTCCACGCCGAATTCCGCTTCCGCCTCGCCGATCAAACGGTCGACCTCGCGCACTTCTTCCACGGTCTCGGTCATGGGGAGGCGAATGCCCTCCACGCCGCCGGCCACCGCCATGCGAATGTCTTCCCTATAATAAGGCGTGTTCGTGCCGTTGATGCGGACCCAGCGCTCGACCGTGCCGTAGTTGACGTATTTCAGCGTATTGTAGAGTTGAATGCGAGCTGAGTCTTTCTCGGAGGGACTCACGGCGTCTTCGAGGTCCAACAAGACGCAGTCCGGCGCGTAGATGTAGGCGTCCTTCACGAGCGACGCCCTCTGACCGTTTAAGAACATCATGGTTCTTCTGGGACGATTGACGATCATAGCTTGGACCCCCATGGCAAACCTTCAAATGTATCGGCCGCGCGGAACACGGCCGTCTCCACGCGCGAACGAATGGTGCAGTCCAGCGCGCCCTTGTCTTCGATCTCCAGCTTCACGTGAGAGACGTCCAACTGGGATAAGACTTCCTCAATGGTCTTTCGGATGTCCTCCCCGTACTGCTGAATGACGGAACTCTTAATGGTGATCTCCGTGGGCGCGTCCTGCGCGTCCAGCGTCACCAAGCAATCCGAGGACTCCAGCGTCCCCGCCGTTGCGAAATGCTTAATTTCCACTCAAGCCTCCCTTCCCTTTCTCCTGCGCCTGCGCGAAGGAGATCAACGCATTCGTACTCGCTTCCGTGGCCGCGTCGAACTTTTCCTGTAACACCTGCAAGATGTAGCTCTGTGAGCGGGACAAGTGAATGGAGATGAGTTCGGGAATGCGATCCACTTCTTGACGGTGCATGGCCTCCAGCAACTGCGCGTGCTCCTCCACGGCGAGTTCTCGACGGCTGATGGCCGCCTCAAACGAGAGGGAGCGGAAACTCCAGAGCACGCTCTGCAGCTCCATTTGCACTAACACGAGGCGCGGCATACGCGCCGCTTCGTACACGCGCTTATTAAAGCGTGTGGCCAGCATCATGAGCCGCCCGAGATCTTCCTCGGCCACGGCCTGACGAGAGGCCTCCACAATGGCTCGAATCTGGCGATAGTCCTCATCCGTCATGTGCAGCGCCGCCTCCTGAAAGGCCAAGATCTCCAACGCTTTTCGGATCTTGTAGATTTCGCGCACGTCTTTTTCTGTGATGAGCTTTACGCGATAGCCCAAGTTTTTGTCGTACTCCAAAAGTCCCGAATCGGCGATGCGCTTGAGCGCCCATCGCACCGGAGTGCGGGAGACGTGAAGAGATTCGGCAATGCGCTTTTCGTTCAAGTGCTGGCCGATCTCCCACGTGCCGCTTTTGAGTTCATCCAAAAGGCGCAGGTACACTTGTTCCGAAAGTGTTTCTTCTTCGTACAGTTCCTTGCCCTTGCCGTCCAGTCTCACTTTTTTGATTCGCGGTCTCATCGTTCTCCCTCCACTTCGTGAAAGCTGCGCAGAAAGCCGCGCACCATGGTCTGAAAGCGCTGCGCCGCACGTTGCCCTTCCTCGATGACTTCCTCTTCACTGAGCGTCCCGCCCAAGCCGGCGGCTTTGTTCGTCGCAAGTGACACGCCGCACAGTCGAACGCCCATGTGGCGCGCCGCCACGGCTTCGATGACCGTCGACATGCCCACGACATCGGCTCCCAACGTCCGCGCCATACGGATTTCCGCCGGCGTCTCGTAGGCGGGACCGGTGAACTGAATGTACACGCCTTCGTGCATCACACAACCCGCTTCGCGTCCGGCCTCCACGAGCATCGCCCGCAGCGCGGGATCGTAGACCTCGGACATGTCCGGAAACCGCGGGCCCCAAGCGTCCACATTCGCTCCGATGAGCGGCGAAGGCACAAATTGTGCAATGTGGTCTTTAAGTGCGCAGAAGTGGCCCACGTCGATGGCATCAGCAATGGCGCCGGCGGCATTCGTGAGCAGAATGGCCTCCACGCCCAGTGCGGCCATCACGCGCACGGGCAAGACCGCCTCTTCCACCGTCACGCCTTCGTAGAGGTGCACGCGTCCTTGCATGAGCACGACGGGTACATCTTCCAGACGGCCGAAAAGGTAACGGCCCACATGGCCGGGCGCCGTAGACACGGGAAAGCCCTCGATGTCGGCATAGGGAATGACGACGGCATCATTGAGTGCCTCCGCGAGTGCGCCCAATCCAGAACCCAAAACGATTCCTATGCGAGGCATTTCTTTGAGTCGTGGTTCAACCTGCGCCACACAGGAAGCGACACGTTCTAGTGAATTCATTTTCTCCATTCCTCCGAAGTGGTTTCGTGATGAAAATCACCAAAAGTTCATTTACGCATCTATTGTATTGCATTTGTTTTCCCGTGTGAAGGTTTCCCCGTCGGCATCGCGGAGGCGGATTCACATTTCGTCCACCCAACTGCCGCGCGATGGCGTACAATAGAGACAAGACCTTAAACGAATTAGAGCGGAGCACATCGTGAAAACAATTGCTGAAAGAATACCCACCCATCGACGGCTGATCCTCGTCTTCTTTCTCGTCCTCACCCTCGTGAGCGCCTATGCGGCAAGTCACGTCGTCGTCAACAACAACATGGCCGACTACCTGCCGGCGGACGCGCCTTCTACCGAGGCGCTCCGCGTCATGGGCGAGGAGTTCCCCATCACCTTGCCGAACGCGCGCGTGGCCTATCCGGTCTCGTCCGTGGGCGAGGCGCTCATTCTGAAGAGCAATATTGAAGCCCTGCCCGGCGTCACACAGGTGCTCTGGTTGGACGACGTCATCGACGTCCAGAAGCCGCTCGAACAGGCCGATCCGAAGACGGTTCAGACCTATTACCAGAACGGCATGGCGCTGTTTCAGGTGACGGCGGACGACATCAACGCGCAGGAATCCGTCGCCGCACTTCGGGGTGTCGCCCCGGACGGGGTCTTGACCGGTGAAATCGTGGAACTCGCCAACGCCCAAAAGTCGGTGCAGTCGGAAGTCTACTCCATCGTCCTCAAAGTCGTGCCCATCGTGTTCATGATCCTGCTTTTGAGCACCAAATCCTTTTTGGACCCCGTGCTCTTTTTGGTCACGATCGGCGTCTCCGTCCTGCTCAACATGGGGTCCAACCTCATCCTGGGCGAAGTGTCGTTCATCACGCAAGCCGTATCCGGCGTGTTGCAACTGGCCGTGTCGATGGACTACGCCATCTTTCTTCTGAACCGCTACAACGCCAATCGCCTGGAAGGCATGACCAATGAAGAGGCGATGGTGAGCGCAGTGCGCACGTCGTCCACGGCCATCTCGTCGTCGGCCGCTACCACGTTCTTCGGCTTCTTGGCGCTGCTCTTCATGCAGTTTCGCCTGGGCGCGGATCTTGGGATTGTGATGGCCAAAGGCATCGTGTGTTCCTTTATCACCGTTCTCTTCTTCCTGCCGGCCCTCATCCTCACCTGCCAAAAGCCACTGGACCGCCTCTCCCACCGTCCGTTGCTTCCGGATTTTGAGATCTTCGGCCGTCTGGCCTACAAAGGACGTCTCGTCTTTTTGCTCCTCGCGCTCGTGGTGGCGGTGCCATCGTTTCTCGCCTCTCAGCGCAACAAGTTCATCTACGGCATGGGCAACTACCCCGAGGGAAGCGTCGTGGCTCACGATGAAGCCGTCATCACGGAGCACTTCGGCGAAATGCAACAGTTGGTGCTGATGGTGCCGCGCGGGGACCTCGTGAAGGAGCAAAAGCTGCAGGTGGACTTGGAAGAGATCCCCACCATCGACGCCGTCGTCTCCTACGTCAGCATGGCGGACGCCGCCATCCCGCAGGAGATCGCCGCGACGAACGAGGGGATGAAACAGCTGGTTTCGGAAAACTACAGCCAGTTCATCCTCTCCGCCGCGATGCCGACCGAAGGGGATGTGGCCTTTGAGACCGTACGTCAAGTGGACGAGGCGGCGGGGCGTTACTACGACTCCTTCCACCTGACTGGCTATCCGGCGGTCACCGACGACATGAGAAAGACCGTGCAGCAGGACAACAGCATCGTGAACGGGCTCGCCATCCTGACCATTGCGCTCACCATCCTGCTGGCGTTCCGATCGCTGTCTCTTCCCATTCTCTTGGTGCTCACCATCGAAATTGCGATTTGGCTGAACCTCTCTGTCCCGTACTTTTCCGGCAATTCGCTGAGTTACATCGGCTATCTCATCATCTCCACGGTGCAGCTGGGCGCAACCGTGGACTACGCCATCCTGTACTCCCAGCACTACCTCGACCTGCGCGAGCGCCTCGGCCGCCGGGACGCCGTGGTGGAGGCCTCACGCCAGACGGTGCCCTCGCTGCTGCCACCCGCTCTCATTCTCACCTCGGCCGGGACGGTGCTTTCCCTCACCTCGTCCATCGCCATCGTGAGTGAATTGGGGACGGTGCTGGCGCGCGGCGCGCTCTTGTCGCTCGGCATGGTGGTCTTCGTGCTGCCGGGGCTTTTGGCGCTCTGCGACCGCTTCATCCAAAAGACGACCCGAGGACTGCACTTCCAATCGAAAGAATCCTCTCCCATCCATGACCCGAAGGAGGCCAACGCATGAAAACACAAACACGACGCATCACGAGTCTTTTACTGGCTGGCGCCCTCATGGCGATGCAACCGCAGGTCACCTGGGCCCGCCAAGCGAACGCAGAGACTGAGACGCAAGCATCGCAAGAGGAAACAAAAACGGCGGTGGCCGATTTTCCAGAGAAGAGCGAGACCGTCTACGCGCTGCTCGACGCCGCGGGACAGAGCAAGTCTCTGTACGTGGTGAACCGCTTCGCGCCCACGTCCCAGCCGCTCACCGATCGTGGAAACTACACCCAAACCGAGATGTTGTCGACGTCGGGAGAAGTCAAATCTGAGACCGCGGGACAATTCGCCATTAAAACGGGTGACGAACCGCTCTACTACCAGGGGACCCTTGCGGAAAAGGCGCTCCCGTGGGAAGTCGAACTCGCCTACACGCTGGACGGTTCGCCCGTCGACGGAGCGGAATTGGCGGGAAAAAGCGGTCATTTGGAACTGTCCCTCACCGTGCGCCCACGAAATGACGCGGCGGCGAAAGCCTATACCGAGGCCATGATGCTCCAAGCCAGCGTCACGCTGCCGGGAGACGTCGCACACACGGTGGAGACCGAGACGGGATCGGTGGCCGCCGTCGGCAGCAGCCAGCGCGTGGACTTCGTCATCCTACCCAAGAGCGACGTCGTGACACACACGCTCTCAGCGGATGTCCAGGACTTCCACTTGCCGTCCATCACCATCGCGGCAGTCAGGATGACGACGGATCTCTCCGCCATCGACTGGCCGGATTTCGCCGACGACCCGGATCTGAGGGAACTGCAGGACGGCACGGGCGCGCTGCGCGATGCCACTCGTCGCCTGGCCGACGGCTTGGGTCAGGCGGACGACGGGTATCGCGAGCTGTCCCTTGGGATGGGACGGCTGGGCGACGGTCTCACGACTCTGCGCCAGAATGGGGCGACGCTTGCGGACGGCGTGAGCCGCTACGTCGGCGGCGTCAACGAACTCAGTGCGGCGAGTGCGCCGCTTCGGGAAGGTGCGAGTGCGTCTTTCGATGGCGCGCAATCGCTGAACGAGGCCATGACGCGTGTGAACGACGGGTGGTCGGCATACGCGAACGGCGTGAATCAGTACGTCCAAGGGGTGAATCAAGGGCTTTCCGGCGTGGGACAGCTCGCGGACAGCGCGGACGCACTCATCGCGGGGGCCGATGCCCTCAGAGACGGCTTGCGTGGCGTGGCGCAGTCGGGAAGTGGCTTGGTGAAGGGGTCAGAAGAGATTCAGCAAGGCATCGCCCTCTTGCGGCAGGCGCTGAAGCCGGAGGCGAACCCCAAGCCGTCCGGGACGGGGTCTGCGGCGACGCCTCATTCAGCTGGCGCGGCGTCCTCAGCGACGTCCCACTCCGAAAGCACAGCATCGTCAACGCTACCCCATTCCGAAAGCACAACGTCGTCAACGCCACCCCATTCAGAAAACACGCCGTCCACGGGGAGCGCCTTTGATACGACGAGTTCCATAAACCCGACAACAGTGAGCGTCTCGTCCTCCCTTCCCTCTCGTGAGGCGTTGTTGGCCAAAAAAGAGGCCTTAAAAACGCAGGGCGCCGCCGTAGAAAAATTAAAAACTGCCGTCGACGGACTTTCCGAGGCGCTGGGCGAACAGATTGAAGCGCTCGAAGGTCGCGCGTCGCTTGACGCTTCGGCCATCGCTTCTGCGGCCGGTATTTCCGCCGAGGGACTGGAAAATGAAGATGTGCAGCAGATTTTGGCCTATGTGAGCGAGACGCATCAAGCCGAGACTGCGGCACAGTTAAAGAAATTGCACGCGCTCTACGATGGCCCCGGCGCGCCCGTCGCCTCGTTAAAGGCGGGCGTGGATCAACTGGTGTCGGCGTGGGAGACGACGAGCGCGGAGATGAGCACCTCTCTCGATCAACTACTGGCTCTCCGAGAGACGCTCGGTGCGCTGGGCGCGTCCTCCGCGTCGAATCCGGCGGCGCAGCAGCTCGTGGATGGCGTGGTCAAGCTGGATGAGCAGTATGTGTCTTTCCACAAGGGGCTCGACCAGTACGTCGAAGGAGTGAAGGCGCTTTCGGCGCGCTTCGGCGGCACAGAGGTGGTCGGTGCGGACGTTGGCGACGCAACAACGCCAGCGCCAGAGGCGGCGGTTCCCGACGAGCCCAACTTCTATGACGGTTTTGTGCAGTGGGCGTCCGGCGTAAAACAGGTGGCCGCCGGCGCGTCCGAACTCTCGAGTGGGTCGAACGCCCTCACGGATTCCGCGACCACGGCATCGCTCCTCAAAGGTCAAGAAGCGATCGGGCAGGGCGTGTTTGCGCTCACCGGCGGATTGAGCCGAATGAGCGAAGGCATGAAGGCCTACCTTGACGGCGTATCCTTGCTGGGCACGTCGGGCGACGCGCTCGTCTCCGGGCTCGGGCAGTACACGGACGGCGTCGCGCAGGTGGCGGACGGGGTCAGCACTTGGCAGGACGGCTTTGCGGCGTTTGGCCAGGGACTGGGTTCGGCTGCGGATGGCGCGGCAGAGTTGGCCGATGGCACGCAGGCGCTTGCGGATGGAACATCGTCCATTGAGGAGCGCATCGACGAAAAGATCCAAGAGATCGTGGACGACATGAATCCGTCAGAGGCTAAACTGCCCTCGTTTGCCGATGTGCAGAACGGCACGGTGGACCGCGTGCAGTTCGTCTTCATGACAGAGGCCATCCAAGTGCCCGAGGAAGAGTCGCCCGCACCGGAAGAGTCCACCGAAGAACCCTCGTTCTGGGAGCGTTTGGGAAATCTCTTCCACTGACCAACAAAAAAACGGCCGCCGGAAAAAGGCGGCCGTTTTTTTGCTTCTAAAGTGCATCTAAGCCGGAGCCGATGTAACGTCAGCGTCGCAACCGGCTCTAGTGGAATGGTCAAGCAGTGCATGTGAGACGACGTATTGAGTCGTATGAGGTCACGAGCGAGCGTGAGGTGACATACAAGCGTGAGGCGGCGAGCGAGCGTGAGGCGGCGTGCAAGCGTGAGGTGGCGTTCGAGCGTGAGGTGATCTACGAGCGTGAGGTGACCCGGTTGGCCTTAATGGCGATGGCCATAACGGGAAAATCAATTATCATCATTTTGCCGGCACGCCACGTATGGGCAAATCGCTTTTTTTCGCATTGCCGTCTCGTCTTTGAAAAAACGTGTGGGCAAAACGATATTTCTCTTCACAGCGTCACCTTGACGTGTGGGCAAATTCAATTATTCCCTCATATGCGTATATTTGGGGCGCTGAAAGTAGACGGTAATTGTTTCTTTCTTATTAAGCGTCTATTTTGGCGTCCAAAAACTATACGCTCAAACACTTTTTCTCATATTGCCCACACCATTTTTTAGATCGTATACGCTTTTAGCCTTTTTTCATAATTGCCCACACCGCTGCCTGACCCACTTTGTCCTCGTGCCAACACGGGGCCTCCGACTGTCTGTCCTCGTGCCAACACGGGGCCTCCGACTGTCCGTCACGTAGCAACGCGGGGCCTCCGACTGTCCGTCACGTAGCAACGCGGGGCCTTCGACTGTCCATCAAACGATGCCGACCTGATGGCGCTCTCCTTTGGTATTTTCATCCCAAATGTGTTTGATCCTTGTCTGTCTCTTCAAACGGCGCCTTAGAACTGTGCGATCAAGACCAAGTTCAAGATGAACAACAAACTGCAGATCCAGATGAGCGGTTTCACGTCCTGCGCTTTGCCGCGCACGATCTTCACGATAATGTAGGCGAAGAACCCGAAGGCGATGCCGTTCGAGACGCTGTAGGTGAGACCCATGAAGATGCTGGCGAAGAAGGCGGGAATGGCTTCTTCTAAGTCGCCCCAGTGGATGTCCGTAAACGAGGTGAGCATCATCACGCCCACGATGATGAGAGCGGCGCTGGTGGCCTGTGCCGGCACGATGGAGGCGATAGGCGTCACTAAAATGCTCAGCGCGAACATCGCCGCGGTGAAGACGGACGCGAGGCCCGTGCGCGCACCCGAGCCGATGCCGGCGGCGGATTCCACGAAGGTGGTGGTGTTGGACGTGCCGAAGACGGCACCGATCGACGTCGCCACGGAATCGGCGAAGAGCGCCTTGTCGAGGCGCGTGGAGAATCCCGCTTCGTGCTCCATCTTCTGGACTTCTTCTGCCGTGAAGATGCCGGCGCGCTGGCCCGTCCCGATGAAAGTGCCGATTGTGTCGAAGGTATCAGTGATGGAGAACGCGAAAATCGTCACGAAGAGCAGGGGCAGTTTTCCCGGATCGTTGAACAGCGAGCCCAGTCCTTCGGGGCCGAAGGCCGCCATGAACGTGGCACCCAGTTCGCTGAAAGCTTCGTTGACCGAAACCGCGCTGGCGCCGAAAGCGCCCAGGTCTACAATCCCCATGGGGATGCCGATGAGCGTCGTGCCGACGATGCCCAGCAAGATGGCGCCTTTCACGTTTTTCACGACGAGCACGACCGTGAGGGCGAGGCCGATGAGGGCTAAAATGACGCCGGCGGAAGTCAGCGAGACGAGGCCCGGCACCGCAGCAGAGGAACCGATGACCGTCTCGCCCGCCATCGTGTACGTCCCGGGATCAAAGGTGAACTGCAAGAGGCCTGCGTTCTTGAGGCCGATGTAGGAGATGAAGATGCCGATGCCGCCGCCGATGGCTTTTTGCAGGGAATCCGGAATGGATTCGATCAAGAGCTTGCGGATCTTAGTGACGGTGATGAGCACATTGATGAGACCGCAGACGAACACCATGGCGAGAGCCTGTTGCCAGGTAAAGCCCAGCTGCATGACGACGGTATACGTGAAGAACGCGTTCATGCCCATACCCGGCGCGACGGCGTAGGGCACGTTGGCGAAGAGCGCCATGATGAGCGTGCCCACGATGGCGGCGATGATGGTCGCCAGGTACACGCCGCCCCACGGCATGCCGGCCAGCGACAGAATGCTCGGGTTGACAAAGAGGATGTAGCTCATTGCAAAGAATGTCGTGATCCCCGCCATCAACTCCGTAGACACGGTGGTGCCGTGTTCTTTCAAATGGAAAAACTGTTCCATTCTCCCCTCCTTCATTATTGCTTCAAAATTCCTCTCAAAGTATACGCAAAAGGGCGCAAGCCGTCTATCGGCCTGCGCCCTTTTTTCCCATTTCATCCGATGATGCTTGCGCCTTTATCATCAAAGCAGGTGATCATCTTTCGCCCATCCACTGCGCGACCGTGCCCACAGCGAACACAGCAGCGGTTTCGGCGCGCAAGATGCGAGATCCTAAGCTGGCGAAAGCGACCCCGGCCTCCTGCATCGCCTGAAATTCGCCTTCGGTGAAACCGCCCTCCGGGCCGACGAAGAGGATGACAGGCCGCGTCTGATCCAAGCCCTCCAGGACTTCCCGCAGACGCGACGTCCCCTCATGACGCTCCGCGAGCACGATCCGCTGAACGTCACCTTGGAGCACATCGCGCTTCAGATCACCACACGACGCAGGACACTCCACAACGCTCGACTGTAGCATGTCTTCGAGACGCCGCGGTCTCTCCAGTATCGGGATGCGATGCCGTTCGCTCTGCTCGGCGGCTTCGCGCAAAATGCGTTCATCGCGCACGATGCGGTGGGGCGTCGCCGGCGGCTCGTTGACGCGCGTCGTCTCCAAAGGCACGATGGCAGTGACGCCGAGTTCGCACGTCTTTTGGAGCGCCCACTCCCACTTGTCGCGTTTGATGCGCGCCAAGGCCAGGATCAGCGGCGCCTGAACCTCCCGCGTCTCATCGAGTTCCGGACCGACCACGGCCTCCACGAACTTGCCGCGCAGGTGAACCGTGCACAAAAACGCCGTGCCTTCAGCATCGACGAGGCGGATGCTCTCCCCGCCCCGATAGCGCAACACTCTCGTGAGCTGCCGGGCGACGACATCGGAAAGAGGCACCGTCTGATCTTCGTTTAATGAAATGTCGAGAAAGAACTGCTGCATGAAGTCTCCTCATCGTCTCGTCACGTTTCTTCGCAAGCGTGTGTTATCGCGATCCTCCCGCGACGCTCTGTCACCTGCCGTCTTTTCTCATCACTCCTGTGCTGAGGCGTCTGGGATGACGGCCGCTTTCACGCGATCGTAAGTCTCCTGAGAGATGGCATGCTCAATGCGGCAGGCGTCGTTCTCGGCATTCTCTTCGGAAATGCCCAGAGACAAAAACCACCTTTTGATCGTCTGGTGGCGGTCGTCAATCTCTCGCCCGATGGCCTCCCCCGACGGCGTCAACTTCAAGATCCCGTCGTGCTGCATGATGACGTGACCCTCTTTTTCCAGCTTCTTGATGGCATTGGACACGGAAGCGCGGCTCAGAGAAAGGTGATGCGCCAGATCGATGGAGCGGACTTCGCCCTGCGTGCGGTGCAACACGACGATTGCTTCCAGATAGTTTTCTTCTGCATCGTGAATATTGTGCATGAAGTACCTCCTTGGTCAAAGGCAGTTTCGGCCCTCAGGCCGTTCTGTATATTATACCCGCTCTGGCCGGTTTGTGCCCCCTTCGGAATTGCCTCCGTCGCATTGGCGATGCTGAGCGTCGGCGTTTTCCCAAAGTCGAGTCAATTTTAAGGTCGATTCAGCCGAATTGTTATCACTCTATGTATACGAGTGCTAAAATCTCTTGACATATAAGTCAGAGATGGTATAATACTATTGCGAGGTGAGAAAACCTCAAGCCAATATCACAAACGAAGGGAGAACAATATGAAATTAGTTCCTTATACAGAAAGCCCGCTCTACCGCAACATGCACTTGATGAATGACTTGATGGACGAGATGATGGGAATGCGCTCAAGCAACACGGTGTCCTTCCGCCTCGACTTGGAAAAAGCCGACGACCGCTACATCGTCACGGCGGAACTGCCGGGACTTAAGAAAGAGGACATCAATTTGGATGTCGAGGACGGCGTGATGACCATCGGCGTGCACAAAGTCGAAGAGAGAGAAGAAAAACAGGAAGAGAAGCACTACCTGCATCGCGAGCGTCGTGAGATCAATGCGGAACGTCAAATCGACGTCGGCGCCGTCGACGAGGAAAACATCAAGGCAACGCTCGAAGACGGCGTGCTGCGCGTCGAGCTGCCGTTCGTCAACGAAGTGGAAAAGAAGAAGGCCATCTCCATCGACTGAGTCCAGCGTCCACAGCGCGACCCTCGTGGTGTCTCGGACCTCGTATTCACCGGGTCCGAGACCTGACGTGGGCCTTAAGCCTCAAACGATCATCTAAAAAACGGAAAAGCGAAGCTGAATGGCTAACGAAATGCGTCGGCCGTCCGGCTTTTTTTGTTAGAGAATGGCGAGTATTTTACGATGTCGAACGAGTATCAGCGCCTTTTAGCGCCACATGCATCCCCTGCGTAATAACATTGCTCCTCGTCTTTCAAAGCAATAAGAATTTTCGTCAAGATAAATGGTTTTATTCTTTAGTTTGTATAACCGTTCTCGCTAATAGTGTACCATCAATCATCCCAGATTTATACGATCATGATCTAAATCACCACTCGCCGCGTGACACCCCATGCCGCTTCTTCCTCGTCGTCGTGCGTGACCACCACGAGGGCACCGAAGCGCTGGGCGGCGTCGGATGCCACGCGGATGACTCCGGCGCGACGCTCCGCGTCGAGGCCCTCCGTCGGTTCATCCAAGAGCAGCACATCGCCCTCAAAGAGCAACGCCCGAAGGAGCGCCACGCGACGCTTCATGCCACCGGAACACGCTTGGACCATCAAGTCTCCATCGTCCTCCATGCCCACGGCCGAGAGTCCCCGATCGATGGCGCCGTCGCTCGCCCCGATGAGCCTCAGATTATCGCGCACGCTCAGGGTTTCGACGAGGCGTTCTTCCTGAAAGACCATCGACAGGCGAAGCGCGGAGGACGCGATGCGACGCCCGCGTGTGGGCGGAACGAGGCCGGCCAGCACGCGAAGGAGCGTCGTCTTCCCTTCTCCTGACGGCCCGCGCAGCGCGAGGCGTTCCGCGCCGAGGACAAGCGACAGATCTGAAAGCACCGTTCGATTCCCATAGGTGACGCTCACGCCGTCGAGCGTCACATACGGCGACTTCACGGTGTCAAGAGAAGCCGTCGCAGAAACTCGAGCCACCGGCTTAAGAATGGCCCTCTCGTGTGCATCCGACGCGAAAGACGCGCCCTCCGTCTCCAAGGGCGAATCCACCGCCTCACGTTGGCCGCGCGCCATTCGCTTCACCGGTTCCCTCACAGCCACCTTCTGTGGCCCCGGCCGCTGCGCCCGCCGGACGACGCTCAGGACGAACAGGCGCAACAGTCGCCCGCTGAGCGCGCTCAACGCTACCAACCACAACGTCCACGCAAAGACGGCCGGCATGTCCAGCACGATTTTGGCGTCGTACAGCGCCCCGCCGATGGAGAGTGCCGTGGGCGCGATGACTTCAGCGGCGATGCCGGCTTTCCACGCCAGCCCGTAAGCGTTCACGAGCGTCGCGTCGAGCGTTTCGGTCATCTGAGGCAGCAAAACGTGACGCAGATACCGCGAGGCAGGAAGGCGGAAGACCTGCGCCATCTCATCCAGTTGGCGGCTGCGCGCCCTTCCGGCCGAGAGCGTGTTCTGATACGCAAGCGGAAGCACGATGACGAAGATGACGACGGCAGAAAGCCCATTTGCCGGAACGAAAAACAGAGTCAACAGGACGAAAG
This sequence comes from Peptoniphilaceae bacterium, assembly GCA_028726605.1. Classification (GTDB taxonomy): domain Bacteria; phylum Bacillota; class Clostridia; order Tissierellales; family Peptoniphilaceae; genus Murdochiella. The sequence continues at coordinate 37,999 of JAQYPV010000013.1, forward strand.
AGGCCACCGGGATGGCCCGCAGGAGGTGCATCAGAGGCGCTAAAAAAGTCGCAAATCGCGCGTGAAAACAGGCGCACACTCCGAGCCCAACGCCCAGCGCGTACGCCGGCGCAAAGCCCCCGACGATGCGCAACAGCGAAAACCCCGAGCGCACAAAAAACTGGGAATCCGTCAGCGCATCGAAAAAAGCCCGCGCCACATCCCAGGGCGCGGGGAAAAAGAGCGGCCGGCCAAAGAGCACAGCGGCGCCGCTCCAAATCAGAATCCAAAGGGCGATGGACGTCTTCTTGCCCATCACTTCATATCCGGTACGTAGTAGAAATCGTCAGCGGGCAAGGCGCCGCCCACAGCCTTGACGTCTTGCTCAAAGAGCACAGTGAGGTACCCCGAAAGCATCTCGCGCATGTCCTCTCCCTCGACATCGACCAAGTTGGCCCGAGGAATGGCCTTCTCAGCCACTGCCTGCGGCACGATACCGAGCTCGCCAATCCACTGAGACGCCGCTTTCGGATCGGCGTTGACCGCCTCAACCGAAGCTTTCGCCTGCGCGAGGAAGGCGTCCACGTCCGCTTTGCGTGACGCGACGACCTCTTTGCGCGCCACCAATACGCCCATCACGAGGGCCGAATCGCCGGCACTCTCCGTCTCATTCCAGATCTTCGTGAGGTCGATGAGCGACGTCGCGTCCGGTAACTTCGTCTGTGCCGTCGTCACGAAGGGCTCGGGCAGCAGCCCCACGAGCGACGGATCCTCGCTCATGGCGGCGACCACTTCCGCGTGCTCGCTCTTCCATTCTACCGTCACGTCATCGTCCGTCAGTCCGTTTTCAAACAACAAGTAGCGCAGGACGTATTCCGGCGCCGCGCCCTTTCCCGCCGCCACAATCGTGCGGCCTTTGAGCGCCGAAAGATCCGGAAGATCCTCCCGACCCACCAGATACAGCACGCCCAACGTGTTGACGTTCAGCACCTGTACCTGGCCCTCCGTCTTGTTGTACAACACCGCCGCCACATTGGACGGCACCGCCGCGATGTCGACCGCGCCCTTCACGATCTGCGGCACGATCTGATCCGGCGCGCCCAGGATGGACGTCTCGTACTGACCCGAAGTCTCGTTGTCCTTGAACAACTTCGCCAGCCCCATCGACGTCGGCCCCTTGAGCGCCGCCACCTTGAGCGGCTGTTGCGCCGTCGTGGACACCGCCTCGCTCTGCGACACTTGAGAGGTCTCCGCCTGCACACTCGTCTCCACACTCTCCGCCGGAGCGGACGTTTCGCCCTGAGTCTCCCCCTCGCTCGGCGTCGGCGCGGCCGGCCCACACGCCGCCAACACCAAGACCAACGTCAGAAACAATGCGCTCAACCAATTTTTGTGATTCAAAACCATCATTCGCTTCCTATGATTCTATTTTTCGTATTTGTAATACCATTCATTACGCGTTGCCGCGGCGGTTGAGAAAACGGCCCAACGGACGCCACACCAAGGCGATCACCACGAGGCAGATCACGAGATCCGGCACGAGGTAGCCGGCGTTATACGTGACACTGTACACGAAGCCGCCGGAGAGGTTAGCCCAGCTCAAGGCCTCAGTGAGCGACGCCCCGGGCTGTGTGAAGTCGACAGACGAGAAGAAGATGCAACCTGAGATGACGTGCATCACAAAGCGCATGAAGACGGCCAGCACGATGCCCGGCAAATGGCGGATGAAGGGATTCTCATGCGAGATGAGCACCAACCCCGCAAGTCCCAACATCGCATAGGCCAGAGGATAGTCCAAAATGACCTGAATGGGGTGATAGACAAAAGGATCCAAAATGAAATCCAACAATCCGTAGACTGCACCCACGATCATGCCGCGGCCGACGCCCCAACGAATGGCAAAGAACAAAATGGGCGCCATGGACGCCAACGTCACGCTCCCGCCAAACGGCGCTTCGAAGAGTTTCACAAAGCTCAATACCTTCGCCAGTGCCAACATCACGCCCGCCTCAGCGAGCATCCGTCCCGAGAATCCCTTTTGGTCCGCCACCCTCAAACTCTGCGCTTCACGATTTGCCATTTTAGCCTTCTCATTCCTTTCCTGGGCTCTCAAAGCTGAGTCGCTTCGAGAATTTCTCCTTTCAAAACATCTCCTTCACGTGCAACGATGCACACCCACTGTACCGTGTTGACCAGCGACACATCGCCCGGCACGGCCACACGCAAGTAATTGCGCGTATAGCCCTCGCGACGCTCTTCCTCCCCGCCTTCGATGAGCACTTCTTCCACCTGTCCCACCGCGCGGTCCATAAAGCCGTAGCGCAACGCCTCTTCCACTTCCGCAAGGCGACGCGCCCTTTCCTTTTTTACCCACGGATCGACTTGGCCCTCAAAAAGCGCGGCCGGCGTGCCCTCGCGCGGCGAAAACGGAAAGATGTGCATGCGCGAAAAGCCGATCTCCTGGCAAAAGTCCATCGTGTCGCGAAAATCGGCCTCCGTCTCTTCCGGAAAGCCCACAATGACATCCGTCGTCAGCCCCGCTTCGGGGAAGACCCGGCGAATCTCGGCCACCTTCTCTCGATAGAGTTCCGTCGTATACGCGCGATTCATCTTCTCCAGAATGCGGTCAGAGCCGCTTTGAAGCGAGAGGTGAAAATGGGGACAAAACGCCGGGATCGCCCGAAGCCGCTCCAGGCGCTCCGGAGTCACCCAGCGCGGCTCCATGCTGGACAACCGGATGCGCTCCACGCCAGCCACGCGCCCAACAGCCTCGATGACGTCCAACAGATCGTGGCGGCGGGACGCGTCTCGCTCCTCCTTGCCGTAGCTTGCCACGTGAATCCCCGTCAAGACCAGCTCTTTAAAGCCATTCTGCACGAGGCGTTCGGCTTCGCGCACGATGTCGTCCAGCGGACGCGAGGCGATGTGTCCCCTCGCATACGGGATGATGCAGTAGGTGCAGTAGCGGTCGCACCCCTCCTGAATTTTGATGGCCGCCCGCGTCGTCTCAAGTCCACCCGAAATCTCTAGCGCGTCGAAGGCGCGGTCTTGGTCGAGATCGGTGAGGAGCACTTGCCGCTCTCCCGTCTGTTGAAATGCCTCCACGAGTTCCGGCAACTTCGCGCGCCCCTTGGTGCCCATCAAGACGTCAACTTCGTCCAGCGCCTCCACGGCCTCAGGAGCCACCTGCGAATAGCAGCCGACCACGGCCACCACGGCATCGGGATTCTCCCGCTTCATGCGGCGAATCTGCTGGCGACTCTTGCGGTCGGACACGTGCGTGACCGTGCAAGTGTTGATGACGTAGAGGTCCGCCGGTTCACCTGCCGCCTCGCGGTAACCGTGTTGTCGCAAGAGCGCCTCCATGGCCTCACTTTCGTATTGATTGACCTTGCAGCCCAGCGTGTGAAATTCATAGGTGGGCATGGTCAGACCTTTCCGCTTCTACGACCGCCCACTCGCCTTGCCGATGAACGTCGAGGACTGCGTACCCTTGACGCTCCAGCGCCTCTCGCACCGCCGGCACGTGCTCGTGGAGGAGTCCGGAGAAGATCAGGTGTGCCGCAGCCGCCAAGTGCTCTCCCATCGTCGGAATGAGGCGCAAGATGAGCGGTGCGAGCAAGTTCGCCGTCATGACGTCGAACACGCCGTCTACCTCATCCATGAGATCGCTCTCCCGTCCCTCGATCGTCACGTGATTGAGCGCGGCGTTGTGCTCCAGCGCTCGGATGGCATCCCGGTCGATGTCCGTCGCCAACACGCGCGCCATCCCGCGACGCTTCATGAAAATGGCGAGAATCCCTGACCCCGTGCCGAGGTCGAGGCCGCGTTTTCCGGTGAGGTCTAAGCGCTCCAGTGCTTCCAGACAGAGGGCGGTCGTCTCGTGGCTTCCGGTGCCGAAGGCCATGCCAGGATCGATGAAGAGCGCCTCGCGCGACGGAGCTGTGGGCGCCATCCACGCCGGCACGACTTCGATGGTCTGGCCGATGGGAAGCGGCTGGTAGTATTGCTTCCACGAGTCACCCCAGTGGGCGTTGTCCACCTGCTGCTCCTGGAGCACGCGAATGTCCATGGAGGCGAGCGTCTCGGAAAGTGCTCTGCGCTCCGCCTCTCCCTCCGGAGTCGCCGGAAAGTAGACGTGCTGCAGTTGCTCGCTCGCATCAAGTGGCGCCGAAGCGGACTTCGCTAGCTGCGCTTCCAGCGCCTCGTGATCCGCCAGCTCCCACTCCGGATGGTGCGCTTCGTAGGCGTCGATCAGGCTGTGATCCACCACTTCGGCGCCCAGCATCCCGCTGTCCACGAGCACGGCGTCCACCGCATCCTCGCGGTCCCGCGCATAGGCGATCGTCAATTGTAAGAAGTCCGTTTCCATCAGTCAAACAGATCCTTAACTTTGTCCCAGAAGTTCTTCTCCGGCACGTCCACGTGGTCGTTCATCGTGGCCGCATAGGCGCGCAGCGCGTCCGTCTGCTCCTTCGTCAACTCGCGCGGCACCTGCACGCGGACGCGGAATTTGAGGTCGCCTGGTTTTTTCGAGCGTACGTCGGGCACGCCCTTTCCCTCAAGCGTGAACTCCGTATCCGTCTGCGTCCCCGCCGGGATGCGGAACTTCTCTCGACCTTCCATGGTGGGCACGTCGATCTCGTCGCCCAACGTCGCCTGTACGAAGGAGAGCGGCAGGTCCAAATAGAGGTCGTTTCCGTGGCGGTCAAAGAGTTCCGATGGCTTCACGCGCACGATGACGTAGACATCGCCCGCCGCGCCGCCGTTCTCGCCGCCGTGACCTTGGCCGCGCATGGGTAATATGTTCCCGTCGGCGACGCCGGCCGGAATCTGCACGGTCAGACCCACGGTCTCGCTCTCGCGCCCCTTGCCGTCGCAGTGCGGGCAGACTTCCTCGATGACTTCTCCCGTACCTGCGCACGTGTTGCACGTGGTCTGCTGAATCATCCGTCCAAAGGGCGAATGCACTTCGTGGTTGATGACGCCCGAGCCATGGCAAGTGGGACAGGTCTTTTTGGCCGTCCCGTCTTTGGCCCCCGTGCCGTGACAGTGACTGCACTCATGGTCGCGCTTCACAGTGATGGTTTTGGACACGCCCTCGTAGGCCTCTTTAAACGTGAGCGTCACTTCTTTGCGAATATCGGCGCCCCGACGCGCCCGCGAGACATTGTGCGATGCGCGGCCGCCGCCGAATAGATCGGAAAAGAGATCGCCGAAGATGTCGTTCATATCGAAGCCGAAACCGCCAAAGCCGCCGCCCATGCCGCCCTGTTCAAACGCGGCCGCTCCGTAGGTGTCGTAGAGCCGGCGCTTCTCCGGATCTTGCAGAATGTCGTAGGCCTCAGACAATTCGTTGAATTTCTTTGCCGCTTCCTCATCGCCCGGGTTCAAATCCGGATGATACTTTTTGGCCTTGCGGCGGTAGGCCTTCTTGATGTCGCTCAGCTCCGCCTCTTTTTCCACGCCGAGCACTTGATACGGATCCTTCAAACACCGCTCCTTTCGTTTACGAATCTATATTTTATCGAAAGGCGGACATAAAGAAAAGGGCACCGAAGCGCCCTTTGTCCTATGCCCCCGATTGCGTTACGCGTTCGGATTGTCGTTGTCGTCGTCGACGACCTCGTAGTCGGCATCCACCACGTCGTCCGGCTTCGCACCGCCCTGATCCGCATTCTGAGCGCCCGCGCTCGCCTGCTGATAGAGTTTCTGCGACAAGTTGTTAAGCTCGTTCGTCAGCTGCTCCGTACGCTTCTGGATGGTCTCCAGATCGTCGCTGTCCTTGACATCGCGCAGCTGCGTGATCTTTTCGTTGACAGCGTTCTTCTCATCTTCGCCGATCTTGTCGCCCAGTTCCTTGAGCATGCTCTCGGTCTGGTAGATGAGCGATTCGGCCTGGTTCTTGGCTTCGATGAGTGCCTTCTTCTTCTTGTCTTCCTCGGCGAACTGCTCCGCTTCCTTCACGCGGCGATCGATCTCGTCATCGGACAGGTGCGTCGACGACGTGATCGTGATCTTCTGCTCCTTGCCCGTTCCCTGGTCTTTCGCCGAGACATTGACGATGCCGTTGGCGTCGATGTCAAACGTCACTTCGATCTGCGGGACGCCTCGGCGCGCCGCCGGAATGCCCGTGAGCTGGAAGCGACCAAGCGTCGTGTTATCTGCCGCCATCTCGCGTTCGCCTTGCAGAACGTGGATGTCCACCGACGTCTGATTGTCCGCCGCCGTGGTGAACACCTGGCTCTTCTTCGTCGGGATGGTAGTGTTGCGCGGGATGAGCACCGTGGTCACGCCGCCGAGCGTCTCCAGGCCCAGCGAAAGCGGGGTCACGTCGAGCAAGAGCAAGTCTTTCACCTCGCCGGTCAAGACGCCGCCCTGAATGGCCGCGCCCAGCGCCACGCACTCATCCGGGTTGATGTCCTTCTGCGGATCTTTTCCCGTGATCTGTTTCACCATGTTCTGCACCATGGGCACGCGCGTCGAACCACCGACCAAGAGCACCTTGTTGAGTTCCGAAGCCGAGAGACCCGCGTCTTTCAACGCATCGCGCACCGGCTGTTCCGTCTTCTTCACGAGATCCGAGATGAGCTCTTCAAACTTGGCCCGTGTGAGGTCCATGTTGAGGTGCACCGGCTGACCGTTTACCGCGGTGATGAACGGCAGGTTGATGTTGGTCGTCATGGCGCTGGAGAGTTCCTTCTTCGCCTTCTCCGCCGCATCCTTCAGGCGCTGATCGCTCGTGGGATCCAAGCGCAGATCCACGCCGTTTTCCTTCTTGAATTCTTCTGCGATGTAGTCCATCAGCTTGTTGTCGAAGTCGTCGCCGCCCAAGCGGTTGTTGCCGCGCGTAGCGAGCACTTCGAAGACGCCGTCGCCGACTTCCAAAATGGACACATCAAAGGTGCCGCCGCCCAGATCGTAGACCATGATTTTGGATGATTCTTCGTCTTTATCCACGCCGTACGCCAGTGCCGCCGCCGTCGGCTCGTTGATGATGCGCTTCACCTCGAGACCGGCGATCTTTCCGGCGTCCTTGGTCGCTTGACGCTGTGCGTCCGTGAAATAGGCCGGCACCGTAATGACTGCCTCCGAAACCGACTCGCCCAAGTAGTTCTCCGCGTCCGCCTTGAGTTTCTGCAGGATCATCGCCGAGATCTCCTGCGGCGTGTATGCCTTGCCGTCGATGGTGACCTTGCGGTCCGCGCCCATGTCGCGCTTGATCGACGAAATGGTGCGATCCGGGTTCATGATCGCCTGACGCTTCGCCGTCTCACCCACCAAGCGCTCGCCGTCTTTCGTAAACGCCACCACGGACGGCGTGGTGCGATTGCCTTCGATGTTCGGAATAATGGTGGCCTGTCCGCCTTCCATGACGGCGACCGCCGAGTTTGTCGTTCCTAAGTCAATGCCGATTAATTTGGCCATAATATCCTCCCTGTTCTGCGACCCCGTCGCTATTTCGCTACCTTGACCATTGCCGGTCGAATCACTTTGCCATTGAGCCGATAACCCTTTTGTAATGTCGCAATCACGTGATGCGATGCGACGGTGTCACTCTCCTCGGCCGAGACCGCCTGATGCAAGTTCGGATCGAAGGCTTCGCCATCCGATTCGATCTCCTCCAAGCCGTTGTTGGTGAGCAGGTTCACAAACTGTTGATGGATGAGTTCCATCCCCTGATAGAATTGATCGTGCTCCTTCTCCGAGCCCAGGGCGCGTTCGAAGTTGTCCACGACCTCGAGTAATTGTCTTAAGAGTTTTTCATTCGCAAAGCGCACCGTGGATTCCCGGTCGCGCTCCACGCGTTTGCGATAGTTCTGAAAGTCCGCCTGTAGACGCACCAGTTGCAACCGCAGCGGCTCATCGGCCTCTTGTGCCGGCGGTTCCTCCGTCTTAGCTGAAGATTCTTCCTCTGTTTCCTTCGTTGAGGTTTCCTCCGCCGTCTCTTCGGCCGCCGTCTCGAAAGATTCCGCTTTCGTCTCTTCGCTCTTCGCCTCGTCTTCCGGCGCGGACTTCTTTATATCGTCTTTTGTCTGATCTGAGACCGTCTTTTCTTTCACGTCTCCCCCTTTCCAGCGCCGGTCAGGCGCGACGTGTGATGGAACTCACATAGCGCCCCATCCGCTTTACGCTGTCGATGACGCGCCCGTAGTGCATCCGCGTCGGTCCGATGACCCCCAACTGCCCGTACACATTGGAATGCAACACGTACGGAATGGAAATGACCGTCGCCTCCTGAAGACTCTCCATGGAGTTCTCATGGCCGATGCGCACGTGCAAGAGTTCCTCCATCGGTAGCGACTGCAACATCTGCACGAACTCAGTGCTCTCCAAGAGGCGCTTGAGGTGTTCAATGGCCGACGCGCCGTCCGTCTCCCCCATGACCCGAAGCCACTTTCCGATGCCCTGAAAGAGCACCATGGGACTACGGTGCGGGGCGATGCGCTCCAAAAAGATCGGCAGCACTTCGCTCAAGAGATTGCCCTTGACGTAGACGTCACCGAAGTAGTCGTTGCGCAGAAAATCGGTGACAGCGCCCAAAGAACGCCCTTCGAAGAGTTCCTGAATGATGTCGCCCAGGCGGTTCAGCCGCTGTACGCTGTACGGGCGATCCAGGTGGATCAATTCGGTCTGAATGAACTTGGACCGAAACACCACCACGATCATCACTTCCCGTTCCGAAAGCGCCAACACGCGCACCGTTTCCAACACGTCGTCCGCGCGACCCGGCACCAGCGCAAAGGCCACGGTGTCCGTGAGGTCAGAGAGAATGGAAAGCGACTGATTCACCAGCGTCAAGGGATCGTGCGAGGTCTTCAAGAGGCTCTGATCCCCTAGCGCCGGAATGCCTGCCGCCTTGGGCGCATGAGTCAAGAGTTCATCCACGTACCATCGAAAGGCCTTTTCCGACGGGATACGTCCCGACGATGTATGTGCCTTTTCCAGAAAGCCCAGATGTTCCAAATCGCTCATCTCGTTGCGAATGGTGGCCGCAGACACTTCCATGTTGTAGTCTCGCTGCAACGTGCGCGATCCCACCGGTTGCCCTTCCTGAATGTAGGATTGCAGGATGGCGCTCAGGATAAAGATTTTGCGATCATCCATCGGCATCCTCCTTCGCTCCTTATTATCACTCGCTCTTATCGAGTGCTAACATCATCTTACACGCTGCGGCCGCCTTTGTCAAATGGTCGCTTAAAAAAAGCTCTCGCGCGCGTCCCATTCCAGCCAAAGATCCGAGAGGATGTCATTTTGAACCCATAGCCCTTGTTCCGTCATGAAGACCCGTTCTGCCGTCACGCCCATCATCCCCCGCGCCACTTCCCGCGCCACGGTCTCCGGGGCAAGATCCACCACATCCACGCCATTCTTCTCTAAAAAGCGCGCCCGATCGATGCCACGGATCTTGCGAAACCCCATCATCACCTGTTCGAAGAGGTCGTCCGCACGCGTGCGAGGGAGAATCTCTCCGGGATCCTCACCCCGTTTTACCCTCTCCATATAATAGGAGATCTTTCGCGTATTCTCGTGACGTTCGCCACCGACGTACCCGCTCGCGCCGAGACCGAGGCCCAAATATTCCTTTCCCGTCCAATACTTCAAATTGTGACGCGATTCTCGTCCCGCTCGTGCAAAATTCGAAATTTCGTAACGAGAGAAGCCCATCGCTTGAAGGCCTTGTGCCGCCTGTACGAAAAGCGCCACCGACGTTTCCTCGCTCGGCAGCGCGATTTCGCCCCGCTGCACGAGGTAGCCCAAGAGCGTCTTCTCCTCGAGGATCAGTTCGTACCAGGAGACATGGGTTGGCTCGATTCGCTCTATTTCCTCCAAATCACGGGCGATGTCGTCTTTCGTCTGCTCCGGCAGTGCCAGAATGAGGTCGATGTTGATATTGCAGATGCCGCCATCGCGAAGAGTTTGTACAGCTTTTCGAGCGTCTTCCGCTGTATGCATGCGAGCGATGCGGGAAAGGAGCGCGTCGGAAAATGTCTGAACGCCCAGCGAGACGCGATTTACGCCAGCTTTTTTCCAAATCGAAACGTCTCGCGTCGTAAACGTCCCCGGATTGGCCTCCAGCGTGATTTCTGCCTCCGGCGATACCGTCGTTCTTTCGTTTAGTACATCGAAGAGCCGCGCGATGGCATCGGCCGACATCATGGACGGCGTCCCTCCGCCCACATAAATGGAATCCGCGATACGCTCGTTTAACGTGTCGCGCACAAAAGGAATGTCCATTTCGCGCACGAGCGCCTCCAGGTATGGCGCGTGGTACGCTTCCGCATGTGGGAAAGTCAAAAAATCACAGTAATTGCAGCGCGCAGGACAAAAAGGAATGTGAAGGTAGATTCCCAAAGATTTCTGCATATCCTTCTCACTTTCCAATAAAAAGGAAAGTTGTTGTAAGAGTCGATCAAAATTTGCGAGACGACGTGACGAGGCGAAGCGGTGACGATAAAGCGTGAGGTGAATTTTCAGCCTTCGTGGTGATTGGGTCTGAACGGCGGTGGCCATGACGTGAAAATCAATCATCTTAATTTTGACGGCACGCCACGTATGGGCTAATTTCTTTTTTTCGCATTGCCGTCTATCCTATAAAAAAACGTGTGGGCAAAACGCCATTTCTCTTCACAGCGTCACAGCGCCGTGTCCGGAAATTCAACTTTTTCCTCAAAAGCGTATATTTTAGGCACTGAAAGTAGACGCGAATTCAGTTTTTCCTTCAAAGCGTCTATTTTTGAGTCCAAAATCTATACGCAAAAGACCTTTCACTCATTTTGCCCACACCATTTTTCACAGCGTATACGCTTTAAACATTTTTACAGAATTGCCCACACCGCTACCTCCATCTTCGCCCGCGTGGCATCACGAAGCCTTCCACGGTCAATCCATGATGCCCAACTGCGACGCTTACAAACTACTCAGCCTTCCTCGTCGTATTTCAAAACACTCAAGAAGGCGCTCTGCGGGATGGAGACGTTGCCCACCTGACGCATGCGCTTTTTGCCTTCTTTTTGTTTCTCTAACAGTTTTTTCTTTCGCGAAATGTCGCCGCCGTAGCACTTGGAGAGCACGTCCTTGCGCAGGGCCGAGACCGTCTCACGAGCGATGATCTTGGCGCCGATGGACGCCTGAATGGGCACGGCAAACTGGTGGCGCGGGATCTCTTTCTTGAGGCGCTCGCAGATGGAACGGCCGCGTTCATAGGCCTTGTCACGATGGACGATGAGGGACAGCGCGTCCACGACTTCGCCGTTGACCAGGATGTCCAGCTTCACGAGGTCCGACTTCTGATAGCCCTTGAGTTCGTAATCCAGGCTCGCATAGCCGCGCGTCTTAGACTTCAAGGCGTCGAAGAAATCGTAGATGACTTCGTTGAGCGGCATGAAATACGTGAGCGTCACGCGGTTTTCGTCGAGATACGTGAGGTTCTGGTACACGCCGCGTCGATTCTGGCACAGTTCCATGATGGTGCCGATGTAGTCTTTGGGCGTCATGATGTTGGCCGTGACGACGGGTTCCTCCACGGTGCGAATGTCCGTGGGATCCGGAAAATCCGTCGGGTTTTGAATTTCGATCGCCGAGCCGTCGTTGAGCGTGATCCGGTAGATGACGCTGGGCGCCGTGGCCAGGATGTCCAAGTCGAACTCGCGCTCCAGCCGCTCCTCGATGATCTCCATGTGGAGCATTCCGAGGAAGCCGCACCGGAAGCCAAAGCCCAACGCCACCGAGTTTTCTTTCTCAAAGACGAGGGCGGCATCGTTCACCTGGAGTTTCTCCAACGCCTCGCGCACGCTGTTCACGTCTTCGTTGGCCGTGGGATAGATGCCCGCGTACACCATCGGGACGACCTTTTTGTATCCGGGAAGCGGCCGTGCCGCCGGACGCGCGGCTTCAGTGATGGTATCGCCCACCCGGGCGTCGCCCACTTTTTTGATAGAACAGACCACATAGCCGACATCGCCCGTCCCCAGTTCTTCCGTCGGGTAGTGCGTGCCGATGTCGTAGCCCACTTCATCCACTTCGTAGGTCTTGCCCGTGGCCATGAGCTGGATCATCATGCCCTTGCGCATGGACCCCTCTTTGACGCGGACGAACATCACCACTCCAAGATACGGGTCGTAGTACGAGTCGAAGATGAGCGCCTGAAGCGGCGCATCGGGGTCGCCGGCGGGGGCCGGTACGTTCTTCACGATGTCTTCTAAGACATCCTTAATATTGGTGCCGTTTTTGGCCGAGATGAGCGGCGCGCATTCCGCGTCCAAACCGATCACCGTCTCGATTTCGTTTTTCGCCATTTCGACGTTCGCGCTGGGCAGGTCGATCTTGTTGATGACCGGCAGGATTTCCAAATCCTCTTCCAGCGCCAAATAGGTGTTGGCGAGCGTCTGAGCTTCCACGCCCTGGGACGCGTCCACGATGAGCAGCGCCCCTTCGCACGCCGCCAGCGACCGCGAGACCTCGTAGTGAAAGTCCACATGTCCCGGCGTGTCGATCAAGTTCAAGGTATAGAGATTGCCGTCCTCGGCCTCGTAAAACAGACGCACGGCCTTCAGTTTGATGGTGATGCCGCGCTCGCGCTCCAAGTCCATGGAGTCAAGCAGTTGGTCCTGCATTTCGCGCTTCGTGATGGCGCCCGTGTTCTCGATGAGTCGGTCCGCCAAGGTGGACTTGCCGTGATCGATGTGTGCGATGATGCAAAAGTTGCGAATCAAATGCTGATCTTGTGCCATAGCGCCTCCTAAATGCCGCCGAATCGGTCAAACGGAAAGTAGCGAAACGCGGCGCGTCCGACGATGGCGTCTTCTGATATCGTGCCGAAAAAGCGGCTGTCCTTGCTGGCCCCTTCGAGGCGATTGTCGCCCAGAACGAATAGCTCTCCCTCTGGGACAAGCCAGTCGGTGGCGCCGGAGGTCAGCGTCTGGTCGGCGTTGATGTACGTCTCTTCCAGCCGTTTGCCGTTGATGTAGACCATCCCGTTTTCGATCTGCACGTACTCGCCCGGAAAGGCGACCACGCGTTTGATGTAGTCGCGGTTTTCATCGGGCGCGTGGAACACGATGATGTCGCCGCGAGAGAGGTCGGAAACGCCGATGCCCTGCTTCAGGACAAAGAGGCGATCGCCATCGTGTAAGGTGTCCAGCATCGACGTTCCCTCGACGACGGTGCTGGAGACCAGAAAATGTGTGATCAGAAAAGCAATGAGAATCGCCGATAAGATGATGCGAATGGCCTCGATGGGGCGAAATTCTTCCCGTTCCGGCTTCGTTTCGCGTGATTCAGGAGCGTGAGCTCGTTGCATGGTTTCGTCTTCCCTTCCCATTGATGGAAAAGCCGCCGGTGAGCCGGCGGCTTTGCACTTGTTCAGTAGATGCTTATATTCTGCCGAGTAACGATCAGTAGAGGCTTTGGATCTCAGTGAGCGGCCAAATGCGCAGGCGCGCGACCGCTTCGATTTCGGATTTGTCGATGGGTCCGAAAAGGCGTGAATCGTTGCTCGCGCCCTCGGCGCGGTTGTCGCCCATGACGAAGTATTCGTGCTCGCCGAGCGTCCACTCCTTTTGATCGTAAGTGGCCGTCTGACTGTCGATGTAGGCTTCCTGCACTTCGTACTTGCCGTCGATGAACACGCGACCGTCTTGGATGGTGACCGTCTCACCCGGCAGGCCGATCAGGCGCTTGATGTAGAGTTCGGCCTGGTCCGGCGAGTCGATGATGAGCACATCGCCCCGCTCGTAGCGGTCGAAATAGGTCGGTATCTTGCTCACGATGAGCACGTTGCCATCTTGGAACGTGGGTTCCATGGAAGTGCCGCGCACCGTGGTCACGGAGAAGATAAAGGTGCGAATGAAGAAGGCCAAAACGATGGCCGAGAGGATGGGCAGCACCCAGCCGAAGACGGCCTCCTTGAGAGTGGAACGCTCCGGTTTCTCGCCCTCCGCCGCGTTGTACTCAGGCTTCTCTTTTGTCTTCCTATCCTTTTTCTTTTTTCCTTTTTTCTTGTTGGCCGCGTTGGATTCCGCGCCGTTCGGCGTCGCTCGGTGGATGATGGGACTCACGGGCCGCACTTCGTCTTCAAACGGTGTCTCATCTTCAAGTTCGTCATTGATGGAATAGGCCGCCGCCAACTCCTCGGTCGTCAGCACTTCCGTCTCGTCTTCCTCGACGTCTAGAAGTTCGCCTTGCTCCATCGCAAAGATGTCCGGTGCGTCCACGCTCTTCGGAGCGGACGTAAAAGCCGCATGCTCTGTGTCTTCTGTGAAGTCATCACTCTCCGAAAGATTCGAATCCGATGTCACCACAAAGGGCGCGCCCTCTGTTGGCTGTGCCGAGTCTTCACGCTGCGCGTCCTCCGCTTCCAAGCGAGACCGCGTCTCGGGCGTCACGTGGCGCTTGATTTTATCTTTGATTGCCTCCGCGCGCGTGGCCGGCCTTAATGGCTCGCGAACGGAGGCGGCATCCGTCGTTTCGACCTCGTCATCGCGTTGGAGCTGTGCCGATACCGGCATGTAGACCGTCGTGGCATCTTCTACAGCATCGCCGTCATCTGCCACAGCAATGCCAAAGCCCTCCACAGCATTGCCGTCGTCTTTCACGGTATTGCCTAATTCTTCCACAGCATCGCCATCGTCTTCCACAGCATCGCCATAAAAAAGATCTTCCATGCGGGAAGGCTTAGGTGTTGCCGACGCTGCTTCCTCATGAATGGGTGTGTCCTCATTTTCCACCGCTTCGCCCATGAACAGGTTGTCAAGCGAAGCGCGTTTTGCTTTTTTCCGGTCGTTCGTCATAAAGGCCTCTTTTCGTCAAAATCACATCCCTTAGTATACCATAGAGGCACCCTCTGACGAGGTCTGGATTCGGAATGAAGCGCACAAAATCGAACCCTGCACGGACTTGACCATAAAGAGACACAAAAAAAGAGCGATCCTCGCGGAACCGCTCGAACTCTTTATTCTGCGTGCGCATTCAGGCGCTTCTGCAAGCGACTGATCGTGCGGCTGGCTTTGTTCTTGGACATCGCGCTACCCAAAGACGCGCGTTTCACCTTGCGATCGATGACTTTCAGGATCTCCTGTGCCTCTGAAGGTGAGTTAGCCTCCAAAGCCTGGTCGAACTTCTTGATGTAGGTCTTGATCTCCGAACGACGGCTGCGGTTGTGCAGACGGTTCCGCTCCGCAATGATCACCCGTTTCTTTGCTGATTTAATATTTGCCAATCTCCTCACCTCCCGTGTAAGAATGTTTAACGATACCCGGCAATCATACCACAAAGGCCATTCACCCTGCAAGTCCTGACGAGCACATTCTGCCGTGGGCGTTACCGTTCCGCGATGAGCGCCGTCGTGCTCACTGCAAGCCCCACAGAGGATTGCCATTCGCCGGCGCGATGCCGTCCGCATCCGGCGCCGGCGCCTCGCACCTGTTCCGCTCCCCCACAAGTCCCTCAGCACGTATCGTCCCAGGCGCGGATACGCCGCCCACGCCCCCTCAGTACGGTTTCTGCCCCAGGCGCGCGAAGAACACGTCGAGCGCCGGCTCAAGGCGGAAAGGCTCCGTCTTCACCCGCGTCTCCATCGTGTAGAGTGCGTCGTGCATGGCGAGGAGTTCTGCCTCCGAGAAATGCCCCACGGCGCGACGCAGCTTGTCATACTCAAAGGGCTTGATCTTGAGGCGCTCTTCGGTCGTGCGTGCGGACGCGTTTTGTTCCGTGGCCCGCTTCACACCCAAAAGGTTTCGAACGTGACGAGCCAAGAGATAGAACAGGCGAAACGTCTCCTCGCCCAGCGCTTGATACTGATCAAAAAGCAAGAGCGCCTTCTGACTGTCCCGTGCCGAGACCGCATCCATCAATGCGAAGATATTGCGATCCGCTGGCGGGACCAGCACAGACTCGGCGGACTCCAGCGTGAGCGTGCCGTCTTGTGCGAGTGCCGCGGTGCGATCGACGAGATTCTGCACGTCGTAGAGCGTGCGATTCAGCTTTGCGTCGCGATACTCGCTGCTCTCCGCCACGCGCTCCACCACCCCCGGCTCGGGGGTCACGCCGGCGGCGCGATAGCGCTTCCGAATGAAGGCCAAAAGTTCCGACCCGTCGAGGCGCGAAAGTTCCACGCGCGCGAGTTCCTGTTCAAACGTCTTAAACTGTTTGCCGCGAAAGGGCTGCGCGCCGTGATAGCCCAAGACCAACAACAAGTGATCCGGATGCGTTTTGAGGCACGCGCCGATGGCCGAGAGGAGCGCGTCATAGACCTTGGCGTCATCCCGACCCAGCGGCGCGTGGTCCAACACGACCACGCGCTGTTCCGCAAACAGGGGAAGCGTGGACACCGCCGCTTCAAATTGCGACGGGGAGGTCGTCTTCCCGTCCAGCGCTTCGTAGTTGAACGCGGTCTTTCCGCCTAGGACGTCCTCCTGCAATACGCGCTGCATGGTGTCCCACAGGAACGGCTCCTCGACGATGGCGAGCAGAAAGCGACCCGGCTGTTTCGCATCGACCTTTTTGATCCACTCCGTATAGCGCATGACGCCTCTCTCACTGATTCTTCACATCCTGCCACATCTGGTCGTACACTTCCACGAAGTCCCCCAAGTAAGTGAACACTTCGGCTTTGGCGTACACCGCCGGATCCGGATAGGCCACAGGCGAATTCTTCATCTCATCCGGCAGCAGTTCGCGTCCCACCTGACTGGGGAGCGAGTAACCCACCCACTCCGCATTTTGTGCCATCACGTCCGACTGCAACATGAAGTTGATGAACTTCTCCGCGTTTTCCTTGTGCTTGGCGCCCTTGGGGATGGCAAAGACGTCAAACCACAGATTTCCGCCCTCGGGAGGCACCACGTAATCCAAGTCCTCGTTCTCACTCATGGCCGCGTAGGCATCGCCCGAGTACATGATGGCCATGGCATTTTCGCCGTTGATCATGAGGTCGCGCGTCTCGTCCACGAGATAGGCGTAGACCAGCGGATACTGGCGAATGAGGTCATCGCGCGCGGCCGTGAGCTCCTCCAAATTCTGCGTGTTCACGGAATACCCCTGTCGCGCGAGTCCCACCATGAGCGAATCTCGCGACGAGTCCAGCATGATGATCTGGCGCGCGTACTTCGGATTCCACAAGATGTCCCAGCTTTCAACCGGATCGTCCACCATGGTCTTGTTGTAGAGGATGCCGACCGTTCCCCAGAAGTACGGCACCGAGTACTTCTGTTCCGGATCGTACGCCATGTGTTGAAACGCGGCGTCCACGTTTTCCATGTTGGGGATGTTCCCAAAGTCGATGGGCAGCACCATGTCCTCTTGGATCATGCGCTGGAGCATGTACTCGGACGGCACGACGACGTCGTAGGTGGCGCCACCGTTCTTGAGTTTTACGTACATGTCCTCGTTGGTGGCGTAGTTGGAGTAGATGACGTCGATGCCCGTCTCCTGCTCAAAGCGGTCCACCAGTTCCGGATCGATGTACTCGCCCCAGTTGTAGACGTTCACGACGTTTTGGGCAGACGACGCTTCCTCGCCTTGCGATGCGCATCCCGCAAGCCCCACGGCCAGGAAGAGGAGCATCGCCAGTTTCCTAAACTTCTTCATTGCACTTCCTCCCCTTTCACGGCGCGCCAGTTGGTTAAGAACAGCAACGCGAACATGGCCACAAAGAGCAGCGTTGAGAGCGCGTTCACCTCGGGATTGATGCCGCGGCGCGCCATGGAGTAGACCATCGTCGAGACCGTCTCCACGCCGTTTCCTGTGTTGAAGAAGGTGATGACGAAGTCGTCGATGGACATGGTAAAGCCCATGAGCGCGCCGGAGATGATGCCGCTCTTTAAGAACGGCAGGATGACGTAGCGCAGCGTCTGCGCCGGCGTCGCACCTAAATCCATGGCCGCCTCGGGCAGTTCCCGCGGCATCTGTTGCAGGCGCGGGACGATGGAGAGCACCACATAGGGAATGACGAAGGCGATGTGCGCCAAGAGGATCGTGAGGTAACCTGGAATCAGCTGGAAGAAGCCGAACAGCGCCATGAAGCCGATGGCGGTCACAATGTCGGGATTCAGTACGATGACCTGGTTGATGGCATTCATCAAGAGGCGCGTGCGCCGGCCAAAGTAGTACACGCCGAGCGTCCCGAACGTGCCGATGATGGTGCCGATCAGCGTCGCCAGGAAGGCGATGGAGAGCGTGTTTTTGAGCGCTGCCAAAATCTCCTCGTTTTCGACGAGCGACTGGTACCAGCGCAACGAGAAGCCTTCCCACGCGCCGCGCGTCTGCCCTTCATTGAAGGAAAAGACGATCAGTACGATGATGGGCGCGTACAAAAAGGCGTAGATCAGAAAGAGAAAGATACGGCGGAGACACTTAGTCATGATGCACCTCCTCCTTGCCTGCCTCCACCTCGCCGGGGGTGGCGAGCGCGGCCTGCGTGTGCGTGCCCTTCTCGCGGCCGAAGATCAACGACAGCACGAGGAAGACCAAAAGTACCATCGCCATGGCCGAGCCGTAGTGCCAGTTACCGGTGACGGTGAACTGCTGCTGGATGACGTTGCCGATGAGGTTGGTCTTGCTGCCGCCCAACAGCGAGGTGATTTCAAAGGTCGCAATGGCGGGAATGAAGACCATGGAGAGACCTGAAAGGATTCCCGGTACGGAGAGCGGCAGCGTGACGTGAAAAAACGCCTGCGCGTGGTTTGCGCCGAGATCGGCGGCCGCTTCCAAGAGCGAGTGGTCCATCTTCTCCAGCGACGTGAAGATGGGCAGGATCATGAACGGCAGGAAGTTGTAAACCATCCCAAGGATGACGGCCGTCTCCGTGTACAAGAGGTCCACGGGCGAAAGACCCAGTCCCGTGAGGAAGGTGTTGAGGATCCCTTCGCGGGAGAGGATGGTGATCCAGGCGTAGGTGCGCAGCAGGAAGTTCATCCACATGGGAATCACGACCAGCATCAAGAGCGCCGGACGCAAGCGAAAATGGGCCTTTGCCATGAAGTAGGCCATGGGATAGCCCAGGAGAAAACAGATCAGCGTGGAGATGACGGCGATGCGCAGCGATTTGACGAGGGTGTGCGCGGCGTTACCCGCAAAGAACTTTTGAAAGTTCTCCAGCGTGAGCGCCCCTTCGGCCGACGTCAAGCCGTAGTAGAAGATCATGCCCAGCGGCACCAAAACGAAAATGACCGCCCACACCATGTAGGGCGCACTTAACGTCCGATAGCGCTTCATGGGCGTGCCTCCTTGTGCATGACGTGGATGAGGTCCGGCTCCAGCACGATGCCCACCGGCTGCCCCGCGTCAAAAGATCGAGTGCTCTGGCTGGTGTAGATGGCGCCGTCCACGTCCACTTCCATGGCGTAGTGCACGCCGCGGAACATGCAGCTCATGACTTTGCCCACGAGCATGCCCTTCTCCGGCGCCACCAGTTCGATGTCTTCCGGGCGAAGCACCACGTCCACGGGCTCGTTGGGCGCAAAGCCGTGATCCACGCAGACGAAGTCGTGATGGGAGAAGCGCACTTTGTAGTCCTCCAGCATGACGCCGTCCAGGATGTTGGAATCGCCGATGAAGTCCGCCACAAAGCGGTTGGCGGGTTCGTCGTAGATGTCCTTGGGCACGCCCTGCTGCTGGATGATGCCGTGGTTCAGGACCACGATGCGGTCCGACATCGTCAGCGCCTCTTCCTGGTCGTGCGTCACAAAAATAAACGTGATGCCGAGCTCGCGCTGCATCCGTTTGAGTTCCCACTGCATTTCTTTGCGCAACTTGAGGTCCAGCGCGCCCAATGGTTCGTCGAGGAGCAACACTTCCGGTTCGTTGACGAGCGCCCGAGCGATGGCGATGCGCTGCTTTTGCCCGCCTGAGAGCTGGTCAGGGCGGCGTTTGTTAAAGCCTCTCAGGTTGACTAAATCCAACATTCGCATCACGCGCGTTTGGATCTCTTTGGGATCGATGCCGCGCATTCTGAGACCAAATCCGACATTTTCTTCCACATTCATGTGCGGAAAGAGTGAATACTGCTGAAACACCGTATTAAACGGACGTTCATGTGGGGGCATCGCAGTGACGTCTCTGCCCTCGAACAAGATCTGACCGGAATCAGGTTCTTCAAACCCGCCGATTAAGCGCAAAATGGTCGTTTTTCCGCAACCAGACGGGCCTAATAGCGTGAGGAATTCGTCCTCTTCAATGTCCAGATCGAAGTGTTCCAGTACCTCTGTCTCCTCAAACGACTTCGAAATTTGGCGCAGTTGAATTTGGTTCAATGGCATTCCTTTCCCGGGCAACGACCCGATTCGTTTTCTGCTTGCGCAGTAGCCTTATTGTAACGAACTTGAACGGAAAATGACAAGAAATGTTGCCTTGCTCACCGCGCGTATCGACCGCCCCCATCTCTTGTGCTTTTACTGTGTCCGTTCTTCTTTTCTCGGTCTCTTTCTAGTGCTATAATTAATAAAAGTAGAAATTGTCGTAGCCTGACGACACATTTTGCGGTAGTCGTTTCGCAGGCAGAGCGGATGGCGAGGCTTTCACCGTCGAACAGAAAGGAAAAAGTATGGCCACTAAAAAATGGAATCCATCGGATATTCTACGTTTTGTGCTATTCTCCCTGCTGGGCATTTTCATGTTTTTCGTGCCCATCACGATCAATGGGTCAAACACGATCCCCATCGATCACATCACCAACGCCCTGAAGTCCATTCCGAACTACGGCATCGTCGTGGGCACGGTCATGGTCCTCGTCGGCGTGTTTCTCGCCATTAAAAAGCGCGAGTGGGAAGGCGGTCCCATCAAAGCCATCTTCTTCGCGCTCAAGATGGTGGCCCTCGTCTACTTGGTTCTGTACTTATTCAAGATCGGGCCCGCGCGCTTTCACGACAGCGACATGCTCCCGATGATCTTCAACAGCATCATGGTGGCGGTCGTCACCATCGTACCGATCGGCTCCATCTTTTTGGCGTTTCTCACGGGATTTGGTCTCATGGAATTCATCGGCGTGTTCATGGAACCGGTCATGCGGCCGGTGTTCAAGACGCCAGGGCGCTCGGCCGTGGATGCCGTCGCTTCGTTTGTCGGCAGCTATTCGCTGGCGCTGCTCATCACGAACCGCGTCTATCGCGATGACGGCTACACCGCAAAGGAAGCGGCCATCATCGCCACGGGCTTTTCGACGGTGTCGGCGACGTTTATGATCATCGTCGCGAATACGTTGGATCTCATGGACTACTGGCTGATGTACTTCTGGCTGACGTTCTTCATCACGTTCATCGTAACGGCCATCACGGTGCGCATCTTCCCGTTGAGTCGCAAGAAGGATACGTACTTTTCGGGCAAGCCCTATGTGCCGGAGCCGAAAAAGCACGTCACGTTTGCCAACGCAATGGATGCCGGCATAGAGGCGCTGCACAAGGCGCCGTCGCTCGGGAAGGTGGTGTCGCAGAACTTCATGGACGGCCTCGGGATGGCGCTCAACATCGCGCCGTCGCTGTTGGGCGTAGGCTTTACGGGCCTCTTGCTGGCGGAGTACACGCCGATCTTCGACTGGATCGGCTACATCTTCTATCCGTTCACGGCGCTCGTACAGATTCCGGAAGCGCAGCTCACCGCCAAGGCGCTGGCGCTCTCCATTGCGGAAATGCTCTTGCCGGCGCCGGTTGTGGCGGGACCCGGCGTCGCCATCGCCACAAAGATGGTCGTCGCCATCGTCTCGGTTTCGGAGATCATGTTCTTCTCGGCGTCCATCCCCGTCATGATGTCCACGGACATCCCCATCAAATTCACGGATTATCTCGTCATCTGGGTGGAGCGCACGATTCTGTCCATTCTGCTGGCGGGACTCGCGGTGATGCTCCTGTTCTAGTGGATTCATTCTGAGGCTGGCGCGGGAGCCTCACGACAGGTGACTTGCTTTGAGATGTTGAAAGGGCACGTTGGCGAGGGACGTTTTGCTCGCATCGATGGCGGCGCACCCGCGGCCGGGTCGGCGTCAGATCTGTGGCGGTGAACCCGCGTCGGCATCATCCTTACGGCGACGTCATCCTCGCATCGGCATCATCCTTGCGGCGACGTCATCCTCGGTGTGATTCCCTGCCCGTTCGACTGGCTCTGACCGGCGAACGGGCTTTTTTCTTCTGTCACTTATTCAATTATGGGTAAAAGAAGATCGTCAAACAAAACCATACGAATAAAGGAGGATTTTATGTCACGTGATGGATTCAAGATGGGCGATATGCCGCTGACTTTGGTTGGCGAAGAACTCAAGGTGGGCGATAAGGCCCCGGATTTCACTCTGACAAAACAGGATCTCTCGCCGCTCACGCTGGCGGACTTGGGCGATAAAGTGAAACTCATCGCGCCAGTGCCGTCCATTGATACAAAAGTCTGCGAGCTGGAGACCATTCGCTTCAACAGCGAAGCCGGCAAGTTGGGCGACGGCATCGTGGTCTTGACGGTTTCGATGGACCTGCCGTTTGCTCAGAGCCGCTTCTGTGCCGCCGAAGGCATCGACAACGCCATTGTGGCCTCGGACTACCAGGATCACAGCTTTGGCGAAGCCTACGGCGTCCTCATGAACGAGCTGAAGCTTCTCAACCGCTCCATCTTCGTCCTGGACGCAAACAACCAGATCGTCTACGTCGAGTACGTGAAGCAAAACGCTGAGCATCCGAATTACGACGCCGCCCTGGCCGCAGCTAAAGAGCTGCTGTAAACGGCGGGCGCTGGCGGGCACTAGAGAACGAGGCCAACGTTGCGGTGACACGGTGCTGAGACAGCGACGCCATTTAGCGGTCACGGCAGCGCGTTGCCGGGGCGTTACGGCGTGGCAGCCGCAGGGTTGCTGCGTTGCGTCGGTTTCAAAGTGCCGTAGTCTCTCGTGGTCACAGCGTCGCGATGGCACGCCGCGTAAACGGTATCGCCACAGAGCAATTCAGTTTTTTTTCATAAAAAACTGAATTTGAACTAGCGAAATTGCAAATTTCGTAGTTCAAAATTAATTTTTGAGGAAAGGAACTTCGTGAAACCCTTTTCATGATGGTTCCTTTCCTTTTTTTTGCTTAAAGCGTCACGTTTTTCTCGAAAACGCAGTTCATTTCGATTTAATTTAGAAATGAACTAGGATTCGGGCCCGAAACGGTAGTTCGAATCGCTATAAATCATATAAAAACTACAAAATGGCGAAAATCAGTAGTTTTTTATTGAAAAGTCCGAATTTGAACTTCCGCCACGGATGGATCAGGCCTCTTGACGCCGACGCGAAACCATGATGGGTCGCACCGACCCCAACGCCGTACTCATGCGCCATCTCCCCACCATGTCGGACCCGCATCCACGCACAACACCTGTCTACCACATGGCAAATTGCTCAGCCAAAGGCTCCGCCAACGTCCCCGCCTTCGCATCGGGCAGCGTGTCGAAGAGGACGATGTGATGCTAATCGATGTGGATAACATCGCTGAAGCCGAGAATGTAGCGCATACAGATCCGATAGATGATCTCCGTGGGCGTGCAGCGGTAAACTTGATGCGCAAAGATGTGATTCAAACGTGCGATGTCGTCCGGGAAAAGCGCCTTCATCTTCGGACTCTGATAGAGCCGCGTCACAATCTCCGTCACGTACATCCTCGACTTCATGAGGCGTGCGTTGACGGCCGGCGCGCCAAAGAACCCACTTAAGCCAGCACGCCAAAGAACCCACTTAAGCCGGCGTCGCGCGTAGCGCCGCATCGCCCACCGTCACAACATCGCAAAAACGGCACAGCCGTGCAGAGACAGCTGTGCCGTTCGTTTTCTTTTCAATACCAACCCAAAGGGCACTCGCCAGGGAGCACTGAGGCCCACCGTCGACACCCGCAGATAGCTCTTATTTCCAGTAATCCAGCTTGCTCTCATCGAGGCCGATGTTGCGTGCAAGGAAGACGGGGTCTTTGCCGGCCTTGCGCTGTTGCTCGTAATCGCGGAGGGCGTCAAAGGCGGCTTTGCCCAAGATGACGATGGTCGGGAGGTTCAGGAGCGCCATCACGCCCATCAAGAGATCGGCGAGAGCCCAGGCCTGCGATGCCTCCTGGGCGGCACCGACGAAGATGACGAGCACCGCGATGATGCGGTAGATCGTGGTGAAGGTCTTGCCAGGCACCTTGCGATTGATGTACGCCAGGTTGCTGTCCACGTAGTAGAGGTTGCCGATGAGCGTCGTAAACGCGAACAGCGAGAGCGAGAACGTGATGAACGGATTGCCCAAGCCGCCCATGAAGGTGGAGAGCGCTTGTTGGACGTAGGGAACGCCGTCGAGTTCCGCCGCCGGCTCGATGCCGGAGCTCAAGCACATGAATGCCGTAGCGGTGCAGATGAGAAGCGTATCGATGAAGACCGAGAGCATCTGCACAAGGCCCTGCTTCACCGGGTGGCTCACGGAAGCCGAAGCCGCCGCGTTCGGCGCCGAGCCGATGCCCGCCTCATTCGAGTAGAGGCCGCGCTTGATGCCGTACATCAAACTGGAACCGGCAATGCCGCCGAAGATGGCTTTGAAGTTGAACGCATCCGAGAAAATGCGCGCAAACACAGTCGGCATGTAGCCGATGTTCTTCACGATCATGATGAGCGAGACGATCACGAAGATGACGCCCATGACCGGCACGAGCGCGGACGTGAACTGAATGATGCGCTTGCCGCCGCCGAAGAGGCAGAACGCCGTGATGGCCGCCAAGACGCCGCCGATGATCCACGGCGTGACCTTCGGGTTGTAGAAGTCGTACGCCGCAAAGCTCGTCTGCAGGTTGAACGCCGCCAGCATGTTAAAGCCGATGGCGTAGGTGGCAATGAGGCTCACCGCAAAGATGACGCCAAACGTGCGGCTATGTAAGGCCTGCTCCATGTAGTACGACGGGCCACCCATGCTGTTGCCGTCCGAACCGCGGCGCTTGTAGATTTGCGCCAGCGTGGACTCTACGAACGCCGACGCCCCGCCGATGATGGCCGTAATCCACATCCAAAAGATGGCGCCATAGCCGCCCAAGCACAAAGCGCTCGAGACGCCCACGATGTTGCCGGTGCCCACGCGCGATGCTGTGGAGACCATCAGCGCCTGAAACGACGAAACGGAATTTTCATTATCCGGTTTTTCCGTCACCACACGAATCGACTCGCCGAAGAGACGAAATTGCGGCAGCTTTGTGCGAATGGTGAAATAAATGCCTGCGCCCAAGAGCAAGATGATCAAGATCGGGTAATACAACACCCCATTGATCTGGCCAATAATTTCAAAAATCTTGTTAATCAATTGGTCCATAGATGTCCTCCGTCATAATTACCATTAAATTGAAGAGTCCGTCACTCGTTCCACAACCGTCAATAGATTGACAGATTCAAATTCTGCGAGAGCTTCTGCAGAATTCTCACGCCCACATAAGAATTGCCATGAGAGTCCAAACCCGGACAGTACACGCCAAAGCCGTAGCCGTTCTTCGTACTGGCCACAAAGCCGCCGCCCACGCCGCTCTTGGCGGGGATGCCCACGAGCAAAGCAAAATCGCCCGCGTAATCGTACGTCCCGCAGGTGGCCATGACCGTGCGGATCGTCGCCGCGTGCTCCTTTCGGATGAGTTGCTTTCCGTCCGGCCCTTTGCCCTCGTGCGCCAACACCGCCCCCAGGCGCGCCAAGTCGATGGAGTTCACCATCAGCGAGCACGCTCGGAAATACGCGCTCAAGAGGTCCTCCACGTTGACGTCACTCTGGATGATGCCGTCATTTAAGAGCATGTACGTGAGCGCCCGATTGGCAAAAGCGGAATTGCTCTCCGAGAGGTAGAGCGAATGACTGTAATCCAGATGATCGTTGCCGATGATTTCGCGCGCACGTTTGCGAATCATCTCAAAGGTGTTGCTGCGGTACTTCTCCATCAAAAGCGAGGTCGCCACGATGGCTCCGGCGTTGATGAACGGGTTCACCGGCACCTTGTGATGGCTGAGTTCCAACTCCAAAATGCTGTTGAACGGTTTGGAGGACGGCGTCACGCCGATGAACTTGCGCACGTAGCTCAAATCGTAATTCTCCAGCACGCCCAAGTAGATCATGATCTTCGCAATGCTCTGCGCCGAGAACTTGTACTCCGCGTCGCCCATGGTGAACAGGCGGTCATCCGGTCCGATGGCCGCGGCGCCCACGCGATGCGGATCTTCCTTGGCCAGCTCCGGAATGTAATCGGCCACCACGCCTTGATCCGTAAATTGACAGCCATATTGATAGGCGTCCTGCAAAGCCTCATCTAACTCCAATCGACCCTCCTTTCTCATCTCAGACCCCGCCCCTCCTCACGCGAGAGGCTCGTCGTGTCGACAACGTTTCCCATCCCAGAATATCCCTATTGAATCATTGTTGTCAAAATATTTCTCACGGCGACTCGATGTCGACGCGCTCGAGCGTCTCCAGTGCCTGAGCCACCAATCCCTCCACATCCAGCTTCGCCTCGTCGCGCTCGATTTCCGCCAGCGAGGGGCGCGTGTTGGGATGCTCCGGCGCGAAAATGGAACAGCAGTCGTCAAACGGCTCAATCGAAATGTCGAACGTGCCGATGTCGCGCGCGATGTCGATGATGGCGGTCTTGTCCGTGGCGATGAACGGCCGCAAAATGGGATGCCGCGCGGCTTCATTCACCACAGAAATGCCTTGGATGGTCTGCGACGCCACTTGTCCCAAGCTCTCTCCTGTGATGAGGCAGTCGTCGTGATCCTGATCGGCGATCCGATCGGCGATGCGCATCATCATGCGGCGTGACAAGACCGTGGTGTTGCGCTTGGAGCAGTGCCGCGCAATGGCCGTGTAGATGTCCGTGAGGTTCACCATGAACAGGCGCATCGGCCCCACCGTGCGCTCCATCTGCGCAGCCAGCCGGCGCGCTTTGTCCTGCGCGCGCTCACTCGTGAACGGATACGAGTGAAAGTGCACAGCGGAGAGGCTGAGTCCGCGCCGCGCCAGCGCAAATCCCGCCGCGGGAGAATCGATGCCGCCCGAGAGGAGCAAGAGGCCGCGGCCGCCCGAACCGGCCGGCAGCCCGCCCATCCCGGCATAGCGGTCCACGGACACGAAGAAGTCCTCGCGAATCTCCACGCGCAGCGTGATGTCGGGGGCGTGCACGTCCACGGCAAGACCCGGCACGTCCTCCAGCATCCAGCTGCCCACGCGCGCCGCAAATTCCGGGGACGGCACGGCAAAGCTCTTGTCGCTGCGTTTGACGTCCACCTTGAAAGTCACAGGATGGGCGGCGTCAGGCGAACCCGTCATAACTGCATTTCGCGATGTCCCGCCGTCGGACGTGCCGGCGTCCCCAATTCGAGAGTCGGAGCCGTCCTGCTCCCGCAGCGTCGCCACCCGGTGCGAGAGCAACGCGGCCGCCGCCTCTCGCAGCGCCGCCTCATCGCGCGGCACTTGCAGCGACGGCGTCACGTAAATGAGACCGAAGACGCGCCGCGCCGCCGCAACGGTGCGTTCGACATCGGCCTCGTCCACGGCCAGAAATACCTTCCCGAACTGCTCAAACTGCGCTTGGACGGGAATGCCGGCGAGGGCTTTGTGCAGATGCCGAAGCGCCGCCTTGGTGAATTGTCGTCGGTTTTTGCCCTTCAAAATCAGTTCGCCGTACGAAACGGAAACCACCCATTGTACGTTCATGCCTTATGCCCTCCCGTGAGCGACTGGATTTGCCGGACCGCAGCCAGCAGTTGATCTAGAAACGGATCCACTTCATTGAGCGTGTTCTCCCGCCCGAAGGAGAGGCGCACCGCCCCGTCCGCGTAGGCGTCGGGCACGCGAATGGCCTGCAAAACCCGGCTGGGCGCGCCCTTGCTGCAGGCCGACCCCGACGAGAGGTACATCTCTTCGCGTTCCATGAAGTGCAGGAGCACCTCGGCCTTGATGCCCGAAAACGCCGCCGTCAGAATGTAGGGACTGGCCTCCTCGGGCGAGAGGATGCGTGCATCAGACGCCGCAAGGCGCTCCCGCACGCTGCGGTTGATGGCCACGATTGTGGGATTCCAATCTCCCTCGCGAGAGGCTTCCATGGCCTCGAGTGCCGCGGCAAAGCCGGCGATGTACGGCACGTTTTCCGTCCCCGCGCGATGGCCATTTTCCTGGGGTCCGCCCGTCAAAAGCGGCCGGAAGAAGGCGCCCGGGCGCACGTAGAGGAGCCCGATCCCCTTCGGCGCGTGGATTTTGTGACCACTCGAAACGTAGTAATCGCAACCTAGTTCCCCCGGATGGACCACGAGTTTTCCCAGCGCCTGCGTGCCATCCACCAGCACGGGGACGTCGGCCTTGCGTGCCTTCACCGCGCGCACGATGTCGGCAATCGGATAGATCGTCCCCAATTCGTTGTTGACGTGCATCATGCCCACGAGAAGTGTGTGTGCGTCCACGAGAGCCGCCATGTCCGCGGCGTCCACTCGCCCCGCCTCATCCACCGAAGCGCGCCTCACGTCAATGCCGAAGTCTTTAAGCGCCCGCGCCGTCTGTTCCACCGCGGCGTGCTCTACAGACGAGATGACGACGTTGGCGGGCGCGCCGTTTCGAGTCATGAGGTGACGGGCGGCCACGCCGCGCAGCACCGTGTTGATGCTCTCCGTCGCACCGGAGGTGAAGATCACGCTCTTCGGGTCCACGCGCAGAATGCCGGCCACGGTCTCGCGCGCCTTGCGCAGGATCTTCTCCGCCTCAAAGCCCTTGCGATGCAGCGAACTGGGGTTGCCCCAAAGCGTCTCTAGCGTCTCGTCGATCACCCGGCGCACCTCGGGCAAGACCGGCGTGGTTGCGGCGTTGTCAAAATAAATCATCATCTCTCCCTTTCTCCGCTATACTGAAGCGAGGAGGCTCTATGCAAATCATCCGAACCCCGGTCGCCGCCCCCATCGGCGCGGACGACCTCATTTTAGATATCGAAACGACAGGACTGTCGCGCGAGCATTCGCACGTCTTTCTCATCGGCACCCAGAGCGCGAGCGAACTCGTCCAGTGGATGAGCGATACCGACGACGAGGAAGGCGCGCTTCTCGAAGCCGCGCTTCCCACCCTCTCCGACAGACGCGTCGTCACGTTTAACGGCGACGGTTTCGATTTGCCTTTTTTATCCGCGCGGGCGCTCGGCCACGGCCTCGCACTCCCGCCGTATGAGTCTGTCGATCTCTACGCGTTTTTGCGCGCGCATCGCGCGTTTTTCCGCTACCCTGATCTTAAATTGCAGACCATCGAAGCGCAAGAAGGACTTTTAAGGGATCACGGGCCTTCTGGTGCGGAGGTCGCCGCCTGGGCGTCCCAGCGTCGCCACGCGGACGTGGCCGAAAAGCTTTTGGCTCACAACGCGGCGGACGTGCGCGCCACTGCGGCACTCCTGCCTGCCTACGCGCGCTGGCAGGAGACGCTGCACATCCCAGCGCCGGACGCGATGCTGGAGGAACTCCTCATCCACGGCGATCACGCCACGGCCACCTACCTCACGAAAGAAGCTGCCATGCCGGAGGTGTTTTTCACCACGAGCTTCGGCACAGTGGAGTGGCGGGCAAAGGCGCTCATCGTGGACGTGCCTGTGCATCGCATTCCCTTTGAGGGCGAGACGCGCATTGCCGCGGTGAGTCCGTCATACCAGAGGGACCCGGCGACTCCGCCGCTTCCCGCGCCCTTCTTGACCCTCCACGAGCCTGCGGGTCACGTGGCTTCTGCGGTGCACGCGATCCTTCGGGATTTGCTCCCGGCGGACTTTCAGTCATAAAAAAATTCCTACACCGTCCGGTGTAGGAAATGATGGGCCTGAATGGATTTGAACCAGCGACCTCACGCTTATCAGGCGTGCGCTCTAACCAACTGAGCTACAGGCCCATTCACAGGGGCAAGAGGACTCGAACCCCCGACATCCGGTTTTGGAGACCGACGTTCTACCAACTGAACTATACCCCTACGCTTGTGAGAGGGTCCTCTCAACCAGCACTGAATGAGTTGACCTCAATATACTACCAAAATCGGGAGGCGATTGCAAGCGCTGCCTGCGTTTTTTGCAAATATTACTTGGCCTCCACCAGGCGCTTGACTTCTTCGGCCAGATCCTGCACCGTGCGCAGCGTCGGCACGACGTCGTCGTCGAGTTCAATCTCGAATTCGTCCTCGATGGCCATGGCCAATTCCACCAAGTCGAGGGAATCGACATCTAAGTCGTTGGCAATGTCGGTGTCTTCCGACAAGTCCTCCACGGGGACATCCAGATTTTCTGCAATTAACTCCATGACGCGCTCGATATAGTCCATATTCCCTCCTTGTCTTTTCTGATAACAGTCGTATTGTACGAACTGCGTCGCCGCTTGTCAACCGGTCCCGGCGTGGCACTCTCTCCGGTGCGCCGCCGTGCATTGCGTCGTGACGTCTGACGTTCAGCATCGCCACGTTGCGATGCGTTTACTCCATCGGCTCCATGTAGAAGCGGCCTTCGAGCGACTCGGACTGGCCGATGTTCATGAAGACTTGGTCCTCCTGGTGGGTGTCTTTGAGGTACTTTTTGATGTGGGCGATGTCGGTCTTGCTCACGACCATGTAGAGCAGGTAGCGCGTCTGCATGCTGTAGCTGCCGATTCCTTCGAACACGGTCACGCCGTGGTGCGTGAGTTCCCGCAAGTCCGTTGTGATGGGTTCCACGTCGTAGGTGATGAGAAACACGGTCTTTCTCTGATAGCGGTTGTGTAGGCGGTTTAGGATCTGGGTGGATCCGAACTGGTACAGGATGGAGTAGAGCGCGGGCGCCACGCCGAAGAGGATGCCGGAGATGGACAAGATCACGACGTTGAAGAGAAACACGTAGTTCCAGACGGCGATGTTGAACTTGGTGGAGAAGATCATGGCGATGAAGTCCGTCCCGCCGCCGCTGGCGTTGGCGTTTAAGGCGATGGCCGAGGCGATGCCGCCCACGACGGCCGCCAGCACGGTGTTCAGGAAGATGTCGTCCACCAGTTGGAAGGTCGGCAAGAGGTCCACGAAGAACGAAAACGCCACGATGCTGATGATGGAAAAGACGAAGAACTTGCGCCCCACGATGAAGAACGCCGCAATGGCCGGTAGGGCGTTGAGGGCCAGGTTCAGGAGGGAGAAAGGAATCTCCACGCCGAAGAAGGAGCGGGCGATGTTCTGGATGAGCAGGGATACGCCGCCAAAGCCGGCCGAAAGCATCCCGGAGGGCACCAAAAAGACGTTGACCGAGAAGGCCAACATGAATGCGGAGAGCAGGACTTTCGCCACGCGCAGCCCATCGCGCTGTACGGTTTCGCGAAACGGTCCGAACATCTGAAAGAGCGCTTGAGTGGTGAACTTGGGCAGGCGCGTCTTCGCGCGGGAATTGGGTGCGGTGTTGCCGTGGAGCTCTGTTGTCGCACGGCCGTCACTATCCTCTAAGGTGTCCACGTGAAGAGGCTTGGACGCACTTTCTGGAGTGTCCTGTTGTTTTTCTTTTTCCATCTTTCCTCCTCAGCGCATGCGGCGATAGGTGCGGATGGTCCACGAATGCCCTTCGAACGTCTTGGGTTCGCTTTCGGACACTAACTCAAAATCCGGATCGTCCCCCACCGCGGGAATCCACGTGTCGGCGTCATCAAAGGCCTTGTCGAGGTGTGTCAAAATGGCGGTATCAACGTGTTCATAGAGCGCTTTCGTGAGCGCGCCGCCGCCGATGAGGTAGACCTGCTTTTCGTGCTGTGGATTGATCTCGTCGAGTTTTTCAAGCAATTGCGCCTCGTCGTGGACGACGATGAGGCCCTCCTCTTCGGGCAGATCTTGGGACGTCATCACGACGTTCACGCGATGCGGTAGCGGCCGGCCCCCCGGCATCGCCTCCAAGGTCTTTCTTCCCATGACGACGATGTTGTGCTCGGTGAGCTTACGAAAATGCTTCAAATCATCCGGAATATGGTAGAGCAGATCGCCATCTTTCCCGATGGCGTAGTTTTGATCCACGGCAATTAAAAGTATCATCTCTTCCCCCTTTTCTCAATCGTTCAGTATACCCGCGATTTATGAAGTCAATATTGGGTTTTAGGAGGGAAGAAAACTCGGGCCCATAAAAAAAGGTGAACGAGGACAGCGGGCAGAATGGAGAATGTGCCGAGCGTCCCCACGATGAGCGCTTGGACGACCGCTCCCAGTGCGAAGCTCAGGTTGAGTTCCAAAAAGTACAGCATGCGCCGAAAGTCGCTGGCGTCTCGCGTTTGCAGGTAGGAGAAAAACCAGTGTCCCGTGCGGCGCAGGTTGGCGGTGCACATGGTGGTGGAGACGTCGAGGCCGTTTACTTGGGGGTATGTCACAATTTGGACGCCGCAGGCGAACGCGATGCACGACGTCGCAAGGAGGTTCAACGTGGCGGGCATGAAGCCGACGGCCGCAAGGAGTGCCACCAGGAGGCCGGACGCCACGGCTTCGCGGCGTCGCGAGGACTGCGGCCACGTGCGCATGTGCAGGGATTCGCCGAAGAGCACGCCCAGAAAGAAGGCGAGCATGGGGATGAGGTAGCGCGGGTAGACGTCGAAGCGGCCTTGCGGCGTGTAGTAGGCGAGCATGACGACATTGCCAGTGATGGTGTTGGCAAAGACTTTGTCTCGCATGAGGTAGGAATAGGCATCCGTCGTCCCGCCGGCGAAGGCCAACAAAAGTCCCACCCATGGCAGGTTGGTCGTCATGGGTGGGCGTTGTGGTGCGCTGTGATTGTCCAATCGTTCGATCATTCATTCCTTCTTCTATAACGTACCGCATCATTCGGTACACTGCGGCCTTAGGCGTGATTTTGGATGATCCGCTTCAGGGTCAAAATCGGCGAGAGGACGTAGAGCGACGGCAAAAGGATGTTTTTGTATTCGAAGTAGCCGACTTTTTCTAGATTCCTCGCGTTTCTGTAGGTGAACGGAAAGGTCACCACGGCAATGATAAAGTAAATTGTCAGAATGATCCAGGGCATTTGCTTGATGTCAGCATGGACCACTTCGGTGACAATGGCGTAATAGCCAACGAATAAAATAATGCCGATGATGAAGCTGCCGCAGCATCGCCGGTCCCCAACGGCGCGCCTGAGAACACAGCATCGCTCGTAAAATAGGAAATATCGACCCGATAAAGCTCCGCCAATTCGATGAGATTTCGCATGCTGGGCGTGGATTGGCCCGCCTCCCATTTTGAGACGGCCTGCCGACTGATTCCGAGCTGTTCTGCCACGTATTCCTGTGACAGATTGAGTTCCCGTCTACGCCGTTTGAGCTTTTCGTTGGTATTCATGTCGTCCTCCTCTCAGGACTCGGAGCAAGCTGGTCATCCCATACTCAGATCCCAAGTCGTCTCTTCTAACGATAGCCCATTACGGATTCATGGTAACGCGACGGCGAGGCGCAAACCACCAACCACGTGTCAACTATTGGTTGCCCTATGGAAAAATCGCTCAAAAATGGAATTTTTATTAGCCGCTGGTGACACACCCTCCCCGAACGTGGTTTTTGGGCGATGCCGCGCCCTGCCATGTACTGCGGCCACTCCCCGAACATGGCTTTTTGCGCGATGCCGCTCCCTGCCATGTACTGCGACCCCGCCCCATACATGGCTTTTCGGGCGATGCCGATCCCTGCCGTGTACTGCAACCCCGCCCCATACATGGCTTTTTGCGCGATGCCGCTCCCTGCCATGTACTGCGGCCACTCCCCGAACATGGCTTTTGGGCCAATCTCGCTCCCTGCCATGTACTGCGGCCCCGCCTCATACATGGCTTTTTGCGCGATGCCGATCCCTGCCATGTACTGCGGACCCTCCCCATACATGGCTTTTCGGCCGATGCCGCGCCCTGCCATGTACCGCGGCCCCGCCTCATACATGGCTTTTCGGCCAATATCGCTTCCTGCCATGTACTGCGGCCACTCCCCGAACATGGCTTTTTGACCGATGCCGTTACCTGCCATGTACTGCAACCCCGCACCATACATAGCTTTTTGGCCACTCTCGTTCCCTGCCATGTACTGCGGACCAGCCCCATACATGGCTTTTCGGCCAATATCGCTTCCTGCCATGTACTGCGGCCACTCCTTATACATGGCTTTTCGGGCGATGCCGTTACCTTCCATGTACTGCGGCCACTCCTCATACACGGCTTTTTGCGCGATGCCGCGCCCTGCCATGTACTGCGACCCCGCCCCATACATGGCTTTTCGGCCGATGCCGCGCCCTGCCATGTACTGCGGCCACTCCCCGAACATGGCTTTTTGACCGATGCCGATCCCTGCCATGTACTGCAACCCCGCCCATACATGGCTTTTCGGCCGATGCCGATCCCTGCCATGTACTGCGACCCCGCCCTCGCCCTCACTGAGCCTCCACCAAAAAAAGCCCAATGACCAAGCGGTTTTCGCTTTGTCATTGGGCCCCTATTCGCCATTTCTTCCCAGGAAGAATGACTTTCCTCATATGCTGAGACAAGCCCCTCGTGTCCGATCAAGTCGCCACGCCGGCTTATCCAGCACCATCGTCTGAGGCTTCAGCACCGACTTCTCCGGTCGCTCCGCCGCCTCTCACTCCAGCGCTTAATTCCCCAATGCCTGCGTCT